>NZ_ALJP01000025.1:0-36950 GCF_000287615.1 Haemophilus sputorum HK 2154 | reverse complement strand
AACGAATCCAATTAAAATTAAAAGGACTGAGTCCGATACAATATCGAAAGCAGTCCTTTAAATAACAGTCTAACTTTTTGGGGCAGATCAATTTTTTTATAAATGACTCCCTTTTTTCTTTTTATTTCACAAAACTATCGTAAGTTAACTCATAATTATCGCCATCTCTGCTATACGAAATATAGCGCGGGAATTTCTCGCCCTGATATTTCTTCACTGTAATATCTTTATTATCACTGGTTTTAAATTTATAAGTAATTTCTTGGTACGTTTTCCCATCACTATCTTTTACAGAACGCTCAGTTTTCTTTAAATCTACATTTGGGGTTGGGTATAACTTTTTCCCATTAGTTGTTTGAAAACTACTCGGTAATTTATCGTAATAACTTAGCTGAAATGCAGTCGTAAACAAATCGAAAGTTGGCATACTGATCGGCTCTTTTTTCAGCGTTTCTTTTGCTTTACCATATTGAATCTGTTTTGAATCAATTTCAGCCAATGCATAAGTTTTACCATTACGAATATCACGATAGCTCAACATATGAAATTGTTGATTTTTTTCTAAACCATTTGCTTTAAATACAATGTTATAAAGTGGCACATTGATTTTCGAAACAATCGAATATTGCTGCCCATTATTTGTAAAATGCACATAAGCTGGCATTAAATAGTTCGAGCTATATTTAATATTATAATCATCAGCTAAAGCGCTTGAAACTGCACCCAAAGTAGCAATACCAGCAACAACTAATTTTTGAAAATGTTTCATTTATTTTTCCTCTAAAGGCATGTTTTCAAACAGTCTTAAAATCGCATGAGGATCTTTTAACTGTTCAGCTTTTTCCACTTCCATTTTCGTTAAATGAGGTGAAAAATATTGAATAAAATCGTACATATAATTACGTAAGAAAGTGCTACGTTTAAAAGCAATTTGCGTCATACTTGGCGAAAATAAATGGCTTGCATCAATCGCAATTAGATCACTATCTGCTTCTGTATGCGCCATCGATGCCATAATCCCTACCCCTAAGCCTAAACGAACATAGGTTTTAATTACATCCGCATCAGTTGCAGTAAAGACAATATTCGGCAAAATGCCTACTTGATTAAATGCTTTGTCTAAATCCGATTGTCCGGTAAAACCAAAGGTATAAGTAATCAAGTCGTATTTACTGAGCTCTTCGACAGTTAAATCTGTTGAATGGTTCGCAAATTGTGCTAAAGGATGTTCCGGCTTAACAATCACTGAGCGATTCCAAGTATAACAAGGCAACAAGATTGTCTCTTCAAATAAATATTGCGCTTCTGTGGTAATCGCCAAATCAACCGTGCCATTCATCAGCGCTTCATAAATCTGAGTTGGCGAACCTTGATGCAAATGTAAACTGACATTTGGATATTTTGCTTTAAATTTTTCAATAACCGCAGGTAAAACATAGCGAGCTTGCGTATTCGGTGTAGCAATGCGTAATACGCCACGATTCGGTCGAGTCTGTTCTTCAGCAACCGCACGAATACTTTGCACTTTTACCAATAATTCACGCGCAATTTGCGTAATTTTCTCACCCGCTGGGGTAAGCCCTTTAATGTGCTTACCGTTTCGTTCAAAAATATTGATGCCTAACTCACTTTCAAGCAATCTTACTTGCTTACTAATACCGGGTTGCGAGGTATAAAGTGCCTCAGCCGCTTCAGTAATATTTAAGTTTTGATTAACAATTTCAACAATATAACGTAACTGTTGCAATTTCATACGGGAAGTCCTGTTTGCTTTTTTTGTTATGTCGCCGTATGGTATAAGAATTGGTGCGTAATTGCCAGTTCTTCGCCATTTTTTGCTAAGCAAGCGGTTGCTTTTCGCAATTTTTTTACAAAATTCGACCGCTTGTTATAGAAAATGATTGCCGTCTGTGTAAAAGCGCCGTATATTCCTTAATATCATATAAAAAACCATCATAAATTAGGAGTGAACCTGATGAAACACATAACAAAACTTTCGTTATTAAGCCTTGCACTTTGCTCTGCAAATGCATTCGCTGCACCCAAAACTTTCGTTTATTGTGCAGAAACTTCACCAACTTTCCTTAACCCGCAATTTGCGACCGATGGCATAACCTTAGATGCCACAGGGCAAGCGATTTACGATAGACTAATTGGTTTTGAAGGCGATACAACAAACGTTATTCCAGCATTAGCGGAAAAATGGGACGTATCAGAAGATGGTAAAACTTACGTTTTCCACTTACGCAAAGGGGTAAAATTCCACAGTAATAAGAATTTTAAACCAACCCGTGATTTCAATGCTGATGACGTTTTGTTTTCATTTAATCGTCAATTAGATCCAAACCACCCTTACCACAAAGTATCTGGTGCTAACTATGAATATTTTATCGGTATGGATATGCCAAACATCATTGATAAAATAGAAAAACTAGATGACTATACCGTTAAAATAAGCTTAAAAGTGCCAAATGCACCATTCTTAGCTAACCTTGGTATGGATTTCACGTCTATTTTTTCTGCAGAATATGCCGATCAAATGATGAAAGCAGGCACGCCTGAAAAAGTGGATAATGACCCAATTGGTACTGGTCCATTCCAATTTGTGGATTACCAAAAAGATTCTAGCATTCGCTATAAAGCATTCCCAGAATACTGGAGAGGCAAAGCTAAAATCGATCGTTTAGTGTTTAGCATCACGCCAGATGCATCTGTACGTTTAGCAAAACTACAAAAAGGTGAATGCCACGCAGCGCCTTATCCAAATCCAGCAGATATTGAAACACTGAAAAAAGATCCGAACATCAACTTAATGACTAAACCGGGCTTAAACGTAGGTTACTTACATTTCAATACAGAAAAAGCACCGTTTAATAATCAAAAAGTTCGCCAAGCATTAAGCTATGCGATCAACAAAGATGCCATCATTGAATCGGTTTATCAAGGTTCAGGCGAAAAAGCGAAAAACCCAATTCCACCAACAATGTGGAGCTATAACGATGATGTGAAGGATTACGATTACGATCCTGAAAAAGCAAAAGCGTTATTAAAAGAAGCAGGCTTTGAAAATGGTTTTGAAACTGAAATTTGGGCAATGCCGGTTAGCCGTCCATATAACCCAAATGCACGTCGTATGGCTGAACTTATTCAAGAAGACTGGAAAAAAGTCGGCGTGAATGCAAAAATCGTCAGCTATGAATGGGGTGAATACCTCAAACGCTTACGTAATGGTGAGCACACCACTGGTATGATGGGCTGGAACGGCGATAATGGTGACCCAGATAACTTCTTAAATACCTTATTAAGCTGCGCATCAGTTAAAGCGGGGGCGAACTATGCACGCTTCTGTAATGCAGATTTTGATAAATTGCTTGATGAGGCAGTACAAAGCAATGATCATGCAAAACGTACTGAGTTGTATAAACAAGCGCAAGTGTTCTTTAAAGAACAAGCTCCATGGGTAACTATTGCACACTCAACAACTTACTTCCCTGTGCGTAAAGAAGTGAAAGGCTATATCGTAAGTCCATTTAGCTTACATGACTTCTACCCTGTAGATTTAGAGGAAAAATAAACATTTTCTTGTTGCTCTCTCCCGCCATGGGAGAGAGTGTTTCCTCAAAGAAGCTTTCACAAGCGGTCAAAAAAACCAAAAATTTTACTAATTTAATTATGTTTTCATTTATTTTTAAACGTATTTTAATGGTTATCCCAACTTTCATTGCGATAACCTTAATTACTTTTGCTTTAGTGCATTTAATTCCTGGGGATCCAATTGAAATCCGAATGGGTGAGCGTGGGCTTGATCCTGCTATGCATGCGCAAATGATGGCGCAATTAGGGCTAGATCAACCATTACCAACCCAATACTTCAATTATATTAAAGGAGTATTATCTGGCGATTTAGGTAACTCATTTCGTAATAATGAGCCTGTCCTAAAAGAGTTCTTTACTCTCTTTCCTGCAACGGTTGAATTAGCATTCTTTGCGCTGCTTTGGTCATTAGTCTTCGGCATTATTTTAGGTGTTATCGCCGCGGTAAAAAAAGATTCATGGATTTCACACATCGTTACCAGCCTTTCTCTCACAGGCTATTCGATGCCCATTTTCTGGTGGGGCTTAATTTTAATCCTTTATTTTTCAACACCATTAGGACTACCGGCATCTGGTCGCTTGCCTTCCGAATATTGGATTGAAGCAAATACGGGATTTATGTTGATCGACACTTGGCAATCTGATGAGCCTGGTGCATTTTTAGCGGCAATTAAATCATTGATTTTACCGTCTATCGTATTAGGAACAATTCCGCTTGCTGTTGTGACTCGAATGACACGTTCATCCATGCTTGAAGTATTAGGCGAAGATTATATCCGCACAGCTCGTGCAAAAGGGTTAAGCACTACCCGCATTGTTATTGTACATGCGTTACGCAATGCTTTAATTCCTGTAGTAACAGTGGTGGGTTTAATTGTAGGGCAACTGTTATCTGGCGCAGTATTAACTGAAAATATTTTCTCATGGCCTGGTATTGGTAAATGGATTATTGATGCGATTAACGCACGTGATTATCCTGTGTTACAAGGCTCTGTGCTCATTATTGCCTCTATTATTATTCTAGTGAACTTAACCGTAGATTTAATTTATGGTGTGGTGAATCCAAGAATTCGTCATACTTAATTCGGAGTGATTAACTTATGTCTTCAACTACGCTTTCAGCCCCTGTGCCGAAAACGCCTTTGCAAGAATTTTGGCACTATTTCTGCCAAAACCGAGGGGCGGTAATTGGGCTGACTTTTATTGCGATTGTCCTTTTTGCCGCTATCTTTGCTGGCTGGGTCGCGCCTTATGATCCTATTGAACAAAACCGTGCTGCACTCCTTTTACCACCAGCTTGGTTAGAAGGTGGCAATGCCTCTTACTTACTTGGTACTGACGATATTGGGCGAGATATGCTCTCTCGTATTATTTATGGCGCACGTTTATCTGTCTTTATCGGACTTGTTATTGTTCTACTCTCTTGTGTTTTAGGGGTCATCTTAGGGGTATTAGCAGGCTATTATGGTGGCATAATTGATATTTTAATTATGCGCTTTGTCGATATTATGCTTGCTATTCCAAGCCTATTATTAACCATTGGAGTGGTGACTATTCTTGGCCCATCACTAATGAATGCTGCAATCGCGATTGCAATTGTTTCTATTCCAAGCTATGTCCGCTTAACACGCGCTTCCGTAATGAGTGAGAAAAATCGTGATTATGTTGTCGCCAGCCGTGTTGCGGGTGCAGGCGTGTTACGCTTAATGTTTATTGTTATCTTACCTAACTGTTTAGCACCACTTATCGTCCAAATGACGATGGGGATTTCTAACGCTATTTTAGAACTTGCGGCTTTAGGTTTCTTAGGTATTGGGGCACAACCACCGACACCAGAACTTGGCACGATGTTGGCAGAATCTCGTGGTTTCATGCAGTCAGCAAACTGGTTAGTTACCATTCCAGGCTTAGCGATTTTATCTCTCGTACTTGCCTTCAACTTAATGGGTGATGGCTTACGCGATGCGCTTGATCCAAAACTAAAACAATAGGAGAGAAAGATGGCACTTTTAACTGTAAATCAGCTTTCTGTCCATTTTGGTGATGAGAAAGCACCATTTAAAGCGGTGGATAGAATCAGCTACACCGTCAACGAAGGCGAAGTCTTAGGCATTGTTGGTGAATCAGGTTCAGGTAAATCCGTCAGCTCATTAGCGATTATGGGGTTAATTGATTTCCCCGGCCGCGTAAGTGCGCAATCGTTAGAATTCAATCAACATGATCTGCTTGCATTAAAGCCAAAAGAGAAGCAAAAAATTATTGGGGCGGATGTGTCTATGATCTTCCAAGATGCGATGACTAGCCTCAATCCAAGTTATACCGTTGGTTTTCAAATTACCGAAGCGCTGAAAGTGCATCAAGGTGGCAGTAAGGCTAGCCGTCGTGCTCGTGCAATTGAATTACTGACCATGGTGGGCATTCCCGATCCAGAATCTCGTTTAGAGGTTTACCCACATCAACTTTCAGGTGGGATGAGCCAACGTGTCATGATTGCCATGGCAATTGCGTGTAATCCAAAACTATTGATTGCGGATGAACCGACAACGGCATTGGATGTAACCATTCAAGCACAAATTATCGACTTGTTACTTGAATTACAGCGCAAAGAAAATATGGCGCTTATTCTCATTACTCACGATTTAGCCTTAGTCGCTGAAGCTGCGCATCGCATTATTGTGATGTATGCAGGGCAAGTGGTAGAAGAAGGTCGCGCAGCAGAAATTTTCCGCACTCCGCTTCATCCATACACTCAAGCCTTATTAAAAGCCTTGCCGGAGTTTGCAGAAGAAAAATCTCGCCTGCAATCATTACCAGGTGTGGTGCCGGGCAAATATGACCGACCACAAGGCTGCTTGCTTAATCCGCGTTGCCCGTATGCAACGGATAAATGTCGAGAAAGTGAGCCATCATTACAGCAATGGGAAGGCCGTCAAGTGAAATGCCATTTCCCATTAAATGAACAAGGCAAACCTAGTTATGCTTAAGCGAGGACAGTGATGAGTAATTTGCAAAAAAATGAACAAAACGCACCGCTTCTCGATGCGATCAATCTCAAAAAATATTACCCAGTAAAACAAGGCATGTTCAAAGCACCTAAAATGGTCAAAGCGGTTGATGGCGTTTCATTTACCCTTGAACGTGGCAAAACGCTTGCCGTGGTTGGCGAATCAGGTTGTGGTAAATCCACGCTTGGGCGCATGCTAACCATGATTGAACATCCAACCGAAGGTGAGCTTTTTTACAATGGACAGAATTTCTTGGTTAATGACAAGGCAACAAGTACTTTGCGTCGTCAAAAAATTCAGATTGTTTTCCAAAATCCATATAGCTCACTCAATCCACGTAAAAAAGTGGGCGAAATTCTAGAAGAACCGCTGATTATCAACACTTCTCTTTCTAGCAAAGCACGCAAAGAAAAAGTGTTAGCGATGATGGCAAAAGTGGGGCTGAAGCCAGAATTCTACGACCGCTATCCACACATGTTTTCTGGCGGTCAACGCCAGCGAATTGCGATTGCGCGTGGGTTAATGCTTAATCCAGATATCGTGGTGGCTGATGAACCCGTTTCTGCGCTAGACGTCTCTGTTCGTGCGCAAGTATTGAACTTGATGATGGATTTACAAGAAGAGTTAGGGCTTTCTTATGTGTTTATTTCGCATGACCTTTCGGTAGTCAAACATATTGCTGATGAAGTGATGGTGATGTATTTAGGTCGCTGTGTAGAACAAGGCGATGTTAATCAGATTTTTGAAAATCCAAAACACCCTTACACACAAGCTTTGCTTTCAGCAACACCGAAACTGGATCAAACTGAAAAAGGCGAGCGCATTAAGCTTACTGGTGAGCTACCAAGCCCACTTAAGCCACCAAAAGGTTGTGCTTTCCACGCACGTTGTTGGAAAGCAACTGAACGTTGTAAGGTTGAACAACCTGCGCTAACACCTTATGCAGACACACGAAAAATTGCCTGCTTTATGGTGGAATAATTCAACAAGCGCTCTGATTTGGTAAAAATTTTGCAAAATCAGACCGCTTGCTATTGTTCATAAAAATAAAAAAATCCGCTTTGAGCGATGGCTCTTAAGCGGATTTTTTAATTTAGTTGCTAATTAGTGTGCGTTTTTTTCTTCAAAACGACGTGCTGCTTCATCCCAGTTTACCACGTTCCAGAATGCTTTAATGTAATCTGGACGACGGTTTTGGTAGTGAAGATAGTAAGCGTGTTCCCACACATCTAAACCGATAATTGGGAAACCTTCAGCACCTGCAACATCTTTACCCATTAATGGAGAATCTTGGTTTGCGGTTGAAACCACAGATAATTTACCATCTTGGCCTAATACTAACCATGCCCAACCTGAACCAAAACGTGTTGCTGCTGCTTTTTCAAATTCTGCTTGGAAGGCTTCAACTGAACCGAAATCACGTTCGATAGCCGCTTTTAATGCACCTTGTAAAGTTGTACCCACTTTTAAACCTTTCCAGAATAAAGTGTGGTTAACATGCCCACCTACGTTATTACGTACAGCCACACGTTTTTCAGCTGGCACTTGGTTTAAATCTTGAATCAATCTAGCTGGGCATAACGCTAATAATTCAGTATGCGCTTCTAATGCTGCGTTTGCATTGTTGATGTATGCTTGGTGGTGTTTAGTATGGTGGATTTCCATTGTTTCTTTATCGAAGAATGGTTCTAATGCATCATAAGCATAACCTAATTCTGGTAATGTATAAGCCATATAAAAATTCCTTTGTAGTTATTAAATTTGGTTTAAATATAACAAAATTGACTAAAAAAAGCATTGTTTTTTGATCTAAATTAAGAAAAGTTACCATTATTTTACTAATTTGCATTTCCTTTCAAAAATCGCTGAAAAAGCATTGACAAAGCAACCGTTTTACTCCATTCTTCGAAACATTGTTCAAAACAGTAAATAGCCTATGCAGCACTTAATGACCATCATTACCCGCACCATGATTACCATTACGCAAATGCGTTATGCGGGTGAGTGTTGCTAATAGAAATGAATTCACAAGACCCGCGATATGCGGGTTTTTTTGTATCTTAATTTTGTATATTAAATTTATTCCACGGGAGAAACTATGCGCGTACTTAAATTTGGAGGCACTTCACTTGCCAATCCGGCTCGCTTTATGCAAGCAGCTGACATTATCGAAAAGGCTCATTTAAAAGATCAGGCAGCAGGTGTGCTGTCTGCACCCGCCAAAATTACCAACCACTTAATTGCGATTGTCGATAAAGCTATTGCAGGTGAATCCTTTGAAGCAAACTTAAAAGAAGCGACAGAGATTTTCCATAATATTATCAACGGCTTATACGAAGTAAATAACAACCTAAAACGCGATGAGTTACTCGCATTAGTAGAAGCTGAATTAACCCAAATTCAAGGTGTAGCAGCAGAAGCTGCAAAAAGTAAAACATTACCAGATGCTGTAGCTGCTACTATTCACTGCCGTGGCGAAAAACTCTCTATTGCAATGATGCAAGCATGGTTTGAAGCTAAAGGCTATGATGTAACCAACATCAATCCAGTTGAAAAATTATTAGCACACGGAAACTATTTAGAATCTTCTGTAGATATCAATGAATCAACCAAACGCGTTGATGCTGCCTCTATTCCAAAGAAAAATGTGGTGTTAATGGCTGGCTTTACTGCAGGTAATGAGGATGGCGAATTAGTATTATTAGGCCGTAACGGTTCTGACTACTCTGCCGCTTGCTTAGCTGCTTGTCTAAAAGCGGATTGCTGTGAAATTTGGACAGACGTAGATGGCGTTTATACTTGCGATCCACGTTTAGTACCAGATGCTATCTGCTTAGAATCAATGAGCTATCAAGAAGCAATGGAGCTTTCTTATTTCGGCGCAAAAGTGATTCATCCTCGCACCATTGGGCCACTTGTTCCATTAAATATTCCTTGCTTAATCAAAAATACAGGAAATCCAGAAGGCAAAGGCACCTTAATTGACGGAAATGCTGCAACAGATGGTTTAAAAGTAAAAGGTATCACCAACCTTGACAATGTTGCCATGTTTAACGTTTCAGGTTCTGGCATGCAAGGTATGGTAGGCATGGCATCTCGCGTATTCTCTACTATGTCAAAAGCAGGGATTTCCGTTATCTTAATTACCCAATCTTCTTCTGAATACAGTATAAGTTTCTGTGTGCCAGCAAAATCTGCAGACAAAGCACTCAATGCATTAAACAGTGAATTTGCACAAGAATTAGCGGAACATCAACTTGACCCAATCGACATTATTAAAGATTTATCTGTTGTTTCAGTAGTGGGCGATGGAATGCGTACCGCAAAAGGTATTGCTGCACGTTTCTTCTCTGCACTTGCTCAAGCCAACATCAGCATTGTTGCGATTGCACAAGGTTCTTCTGAACGTTCAATTTCTGCTGTAGTGCCTTTAAACAAAGCCATTGAAGCAGTTAAAGCAACTCACCGAGCATTATTTAGCAATAAAAAAGTCGTTGATATGTTTCTTGTCGGTGTAGGTGGCGTAGGTGGAGCACTTATTGAGCAAGTAAAACAACAAAAGGAGTTCCTCGCAAAGAAGGACATTGAGATCCGCGTTTGTGCATTAGCAAATTCAGACAAGATGCTGCTTGATGAAAATGGCTTAAATTTAGAAAATTGGCAACAAGATTTAGCCAATGCAACGCAACCCTCTGACTTTGATGTGCTACTTTCATTTATTAAATTACACCACGTAATCAACCCAGTATTTGTCGATTGTACTTCAGCACAATCTGTAGCAAATCTCTATGCACGTGCCTTAAAAGAAGGTTTCCATGTGGTTACACCAAATAAGAAAGCAAATACTGGCAGCTATGCTTATTATCAAGAATTACGCGAAGCAGCTCGTCAAGGTCAGCATAAATTCTTATATGAAACCAACGTGGGCGCAGGATTACCTGTTATTGAAAACCTCCAAAACCTATTAGCTGCAGGCGATGGCGTTGAAAAATTTGAAGGGATTTTATCTGGTTCACTCTCTTTCATTTTTGGTAAATTAGACGAAGGCTTAACGCTTTCACAAGCCACCTTATTAGCAAAGGAGAAAGGCTTTACTGAACCAGACCCGCGAGATGATTTATCAGGCGCAGATGTTGCGCGCAAATTGCTCATCCTTGCGCGTGAAACAGGTTTAGCCTTAGAACTCGAAAATATTGAAGTGGAAGGCGTATTACCAAAAGGTTTCTCTGAAGGCATGAGTAAAGAAGAATTCCTCAATGTATTACCAGAAATTGATGCCGAATTTGCTAAACGCGTACAAGCTGCAAAAGCTGAAGGTAAAGTATTACGTTATGTTGGCTCTATCAATGGTAACAAATGCCGTGTAGCGATTGAGGCTGTTGATGAAAACCACCCACTTTACAAAGTAAAAGATGGTGAAAACGCCTTAACCTTCTTAACGCGTTATTACAACCCAATTCCATTGTTATTACGTGGTTACGGGGCTGGTAATAGCGTAACTGCAGCTGGGATTTTTGCGGATATTCTTCGCACCTTACAAGGGGGAGCAAACTAATGGCTTTACGGATTTATGCGCCGGCTTCTAGCGCGAATATCAGCGTTGGATTTGACTCTTTAGGTGCGGCAATTTCGCCTATTGATGGCTCATTATTGGGCGATGTTGTACAAATTGAAGAGTGTGATAGCCCGTTTGAACTTGAAAGTGTTGGCTATTTCGTACGCAAACTGCCAAAAGAACCGCAAAAAAACATTGTTTACCAAGCATATGTTTTATTTAGCGAGCGCTTAAAATTACGTGGTGGCCAGGTGAAAAACCTGCGCCTTACGCTTGAGAAAAATATGCCGATTGGTTCTGGTTTAGGTTCAAGCGCTTGTTCAATCGTAGCAGCGCTAGTGGCACTTAACCAATTCCATGATCAACCTTTTTCTAAGATGGAATTGTTAGAAATGATGGGCGAATTAGAAGGCAGAATTTCAGGTTCTATTCACTACGATAACGTTGCACCATGCTATTTAGGCGGCTTACAGTTAATGACGCAATCGCTAGGCAATATTTGCCAACCACTGCCGTTTTTTGACGAATGGTATTGGGTGCTCGCTTATCCTGGCATTGAAGTTTCAACGGCTGAAGCACGTGCAATTTTACCGAAAAACTACACGCGCCAAGATATGATTCAACAAGCGCGTTATTTAGGCTCCTTTGTGCATGCCTGCCATACGCATCAAGATGTCTTAGCCTCCGTGATGATGAAAGATTTAATTGCGGAACCTTATCGAGAAAATTTACTGCCAAACTTCCCAACGGTTCGCCAAGGCTGTAAAGATTTGGGTGCTCTCGCTGTTGGAATTTCAGGCTCAGGCCCAACCATGTTTGCTATTGCCCCAGATTTAGAGCATGCGCAAAAATTAGTAGCTTATTTGGAAAAAGAATACCTACAAAATAATGAAGGATTCATTCATATTTGTCAGGTTGACAACCAAGGCGCTAGAGCATTAGGCTAGAAATAACAAGCGGTCATATTTGCAAAACCTCTTACAAATATGACCGCTTACTTTTAAAAAATAATTAAGCTATTTTCTTATTAAGCTGATTTTTTCTTCAAAATTGTATAAAGCTCATCTTTAATCGCGAGTTTCTCTTTTTTGAGCACTTCAATTTCTGAGCCTGTTGCAATTTCAATGCCAGATTCAAAATTTTTAATTTTTTGATCTAGTTCATTATGTTTATCAAATAGACGAGCAAAATGCGCATCTTCAGTTTTTAATTTTGAGATTAAGTCACGAAATTCCGGAAACATAAAGGACTCCTTATAGTTTAATGAATAGGTTCTTTTTCACTATTTATACTACGCTTTTTAAGGTAAATTACCTGTATTTTCTTTCTAAAATTTGAACTAGATCACAAAATTTTTTACAAAAAAGCATAGTTGAATCCGTTATTTATCAATTTAGCGGTTATAATGCGCACCAAATACTCACAGAGGCAAAAATAATGCGTTATAAAGTTCTCTTAGGCCTATCATTGGCATTGCTGAGCAACCCACTTTTCGCCCAATGGAAAAAAATCAATGACCTTGATTACACCTGGGGGCCATTTAAAATTTACAATATCAGCTTATTTACTGAAAACGGCGAATATACGCCAGAAAGCCGCCCGCTGATGCTCACTTTAAAATATGATAAACCCGTAGATGGTCGTGATTTTGCTATCTCAATTGCCCGCGCTTGGTCAAATCTTGGAATCTCTTTAAAAGATAAAGACAATGCGATTGAGCGCTTGCGTAAAACATTACCTGATCTGAAAGAAGAAGATTCTCTGAGCTATATTGCACTACCGGATAAAGGTTATTTTGTCTTAAACGATCAAGTGATCCCAGAAGAGTTTTACGGTGAGGTTAATGATGCCATTGTAGCGATTTGGCTCGACCCGAAAGTAGATATTAGCCAAGCTTTAACAACGAAAAAACGCCCAAATGTGCAAGATGTCCATATTGCGGAATATAATCGACCAGAAAAAGAGAGCCACTTTGGTTTAATTCAATTACCGTCATTAGACCCAAGCAAAGAAGAGTTAAAGGATGAAGGGGCAAGTACTGAACAAGCGGTCGATTTTGAGCAAAATTTGGAGAAAACAGACAAAATCACACCGCCTGCACCAATTAAGGTAACACAGGAAAAACCCAAAGTAGAAAAACCGATCCAACCGAAAACATTAAATAACACTGAAAAAGCACCGGAAGAAGCTAAAAGTGAGGCAAAATCGCAAGATACGCCTGCACAATCTGCAGAACCAGAAAGCGCCCCAAAACAGGAACCCGTAGATCCAAAAGAACCTGAAAAAGATATTCAACCTATTGCGGATCCAATTCCTGATAATATTCGAACCTCTTAAATAACAAAGGCTTTACTTCCAACGAAGTAAAGCCTTTTTGCTAACCATCAAATTTCGATTTTAATAACGCTAAATCTGATTGCCAATGGTGGTCAATTTCTGCCAGCCAATCTGCAATTCCTGCTTCCCAATCGCCACCATTATCGGTTTGTGCCAATTCCGCTAATTGTTGCAACCTCAATAAACCAATAGAAGCAAAAGAGCCTTTTAATTTATGCGCCTGTTCAGTCAATAATTTTCGATGAATCGCATCTGGCGTGCCTTGCCAATCTTGATATGCTTGTTTGAGCGAAAGAATATAACTTGGTGCAAGTGATTCAAATAGCACAATGCTCTTTTGCAGTCCTTCTTCACCTAACACTGAACAGAGTTCTTGAATCAAAGCCCCATTTAGCCGCCCATCGACAATCACATCTTTTTCTGCTAGCGGTCTAATTTCCACCTCATTTTGCAAATCTGAAGTGGATGAATCCTCGCCAAAATGTAAGGCTAAACATTGCGCTAAGCATTCTAAAGAGAGCGGTTTACGCAACACATCATCCATGCCTTGCTGTTGATATTCACTTTTGGTTTGCATCATATTTGCAGTAAGCGCAACCAGAAGCGGTAAATAATCAATCTCGCCTTCATCATATTGCGCACGCCATTGTTGTGCCAGCTGTGTGCCTGTGGTATCGGGTAATTGAATATCCAATAAAATCAGATCAAAACTATGTTGCTCAAATTTCTGCTGAGCCTGCTCGCCAGTCATTGCAACTTCAATTTCACATCCAAATTTTTCGAGCATTGAACGTGCGACAACTACATTCAGTTCCACATCTTCAACCAACAGCACTTTCAAGCCGTAATGTTTAATTTGTAACGCTTGTTTTGCTTTGCCCTGTTTTGCCTCAAAGCTAAATGTAAAAGTCGCACCTTGATTTGGCTCACTTTCAACCTGTAAATCACCATTCATCAATAATGCAATCTGCTTAGAAATTGCTAATCCTATGCCGCTACCTTGCGCTTTTTTCGCTTTGGAATTTTCAGCTTGATAGAACATCTGGAAGATTTTATCTTGCTCTGCAAGAGGAATACCAATTCCTGAGTCTTTCACAACAAATTTGAAATGTTGTGCATCAGTTTGATAAATTTTTAATGAAATCTGACCGCTTGGTGGCGTAAATTTGACTGCGTTGCTAATCAAATTCCACAATACTTGGCTTAACCGTGCGTTATCCACCTCAATAAATTCAGGGAGATTATCTGGATAATCTAGCGAGAACTGAATCGATTTCTTAGCCGCCAATAATTGCGCAAAATGGCTAATATCGTGAATGATTTGCGTAAATTCAACAGGTTGACGAAATAGCTCAATACGTTGGCTATCAATTTTTTCTAAATCGATAATATCGCTAAAAATATAGCCTAATGACACAGCACTAACGTTAATAGTTTGCAAGTATTCGCGTTGCTTTTGGCTAAGATCCTCTTCTAACAACATTCGACTTAATCCAATAATGCCATTTAAGGGCGTGCGTAATTCGTGGCTAATGGTTGCCATCAGCTGGGTTTTATCTACGCTATTTTGTTTTAACTTGGCAGAAAGATAGGCATCTTGTGCGCGCATGACATTTAATTCGTACACGCTGCGTTCTAACTTTAATCGTGAACGTTCAAGTTGTTCCACAATCACATTGAAAAAATAAAGCACAAAAGGTGCAGAAAGCAAACCGAAAAGAATCGAACGGAAAATATCGCCAGCAACAACCGTGCCAAAGAAAACATAATTCAAAATCGATTGAATCAGGATGGCAAATATCCCTAACACAAAAATGCCTAAAATCGCCGAGCGAACCTTCCCGAGCCGAATAACCCAGTTCACATAATTTTCGCTACATTTTTTGAAGATACTTTTTCTCATCAGGCAGCACGTCTTTCTACAATAACCCCAACAGAACTCGCTTGTGCAACTGCTTTCGGTTTATGTAATTCTAAACGTAAGGCTTTAATACCGAATTTTTGCTGTAAGAGATCAGCAACTCGATGAGCGAGCGTTTCCACCAATTTAAATGGCTGACTTTCGACAAAATCAATTACTGTTTGTGAAACCTCTGCATAATTTAGGCAATGTGCTACATCATCATTTTTAACTGCTTCGGTAAAATCCCATTCCATTTCTAAATTAAATACCAATCGCTGTTTAATGGTATGTTCCCAGTCATAAACCCCAATTGAGGCAAATGCGGTGAGTTCGTGAATAAAAACTTTATCTGTCATCGGATCTCCTTTTGAGATTTTTTTAAAAAGTTTGGGTAGAATAACGCAGTTTTGTCATCTCTCATAGAAGGAAAATATATGACATTCACAGGTTATGCGATGATTTTATTTGCCTACCTGCTCGGTTCATTCTCCAGCGCTATTACTTTTTGCAAATTAGCTGGCTTACCTGATCCTAGAGAACATGGCTCAAATAATCCAGGTGCAACCAACGTTTTACGCATTGGTGGAAAAACTGCCGCATTAGGGGTGCTGATGTGCGATATTTTAAAAGGAATGTTACCTGTAGCACTTGCACTACATTTAGCCCTACCGCCATCAACCGTAGGTTTTGTTGCATTAGCTGCCTGCCTTGGACATATTTTCCCTATTTTCTTTAGATTTAAAGGTGGAAAAGGCGTTGCGACTGCATTTGGCGCCTTATTGCCATTTGGATATGCCATCTCAGGCTTAACGGTGGCGACTTGGTTAGCCGTATTTTTAATTTCTGGCTATTCTTCATTAAGTGCCGTAATAGTAGCACTCATTCTGCCAGCATTTGTTTGGTGGTTTCAACCTGAATTTACCTTTCCGATTGCGCTGATTTGCTGTTTTATTTTATATCGTCACCATGAAAACATTCAGCGATTATGGCGAGGACAAGAAGAAAAAATTTGGGATAAATTTAAGACAAAAAAATAGTGCAGACTTGCTGCACTATTTAACCTTATCTTGCCATATTCACTTTTTTCGCAGAACAATTGTTTTCAATCACATCTTGCTCGGTCATATAAGCATAACGGCATTGTCGCTTAAGATGCTGAATTTCATCTTTTGTTGGCGAACGCTGTGCCCCTAAACGCAACTCTTCCATTGAGAAACTACTCACCATCGCATTTTCATCTAATTCATCTTCACTTTTATCGGAGTCTTTAGAAGATGATTTGGCTGTTTTGCTACTCTCATTTTTCGCACTCGCTTTAGCATTCTTAGCAGGTTTTGCTTTATCTGCCAAGCGGGATTCCTCTTTTACTAGTGCAGTTTTTTCAGTTTCTACTTTGGTTGAAGCGAGCTTAGCAGACTCTGTTTTTCCAGAAACCATTTTCTCAGCTGTCGCTTTCGGTTTGTCCAAAGGCGCTTGTGATTTCGCTTCAACCACCTTCTTCTCTACCGGCTTCTCATCTGTTACTTTTGTTTCTACCGTTTTTAATTCAGTAGTTTTTGGTTCCACTGCTTTGGCTTCCAATGCTTTTGGTGCCTTAACTTTTGGTTCCGTAACATTCGTTTCTACAGATTTTTCAACGACCGCTTTTTCTGTTGCTGATGTTTCAGGCTCCTTCTTCACATCCTCTTTTTTATCTGCCACCTTTGCAAAATCTTCTGCTTTTTTGACCGCTTGTTTATCGGTTTCTTTTTCTTGTATCACTTTAACTGATTGTTCTGACACTGTTGCAGGTTTTGATTCGTTTGGTACTGATTTAATTTCTGTGTTTGCGGTTTTTTCTGCGTTTTGTTTAACGTCTTTTGTGATATTTTGATTAGTGTTATCGGCTTGATTAGAGATGGCATCATCACATCCTGCTAATAATGCACAAAATCCAATCACGGTGAAGAGACTCTTCATAACCTACCCTTAAAGTAAACCTATAATAAAAGCGAGGTAAAATAAACTTACCTCGCTTTACATTGTATTACAATAAAGTTGTATTGACAATTAACGCATTGTCACAAACTCTTCCGATCCTGTTGGGTGAATTGCAACAGTATTATCAAAATCTGCTTTAGTTGCCCCCATTTTGATTGCTACTGCAAAGCCTTGAATCATTTCATCGACACCAAAACCAATGCCGTGTAAGCCAACGATTTTCTCTTCTTTACCTACACAAACTAATTTCATTCGGCAAGGTTGACGATGTTCAGTGACAGCGGTGTACATTGCCGTGAAAGAGGATTTATACACTTTCACATTTTCTTCGCCATATTGCTCAATCGCTTGTGGTTCAGTTAAACCGACTGTACCAATTGGCGGATGGCTAAACACAACGGTTGGTACAAGATTATAATCTAAATGTTCATTCAGTTTATTATTGAATAAACGCTCAGACAAACGACGACCTGCCGCCACAGCAACTGGTGTTAATTCAATACCGCCTTCAATAATATCACCCACTGCATAAATACCTGGTACGTTCGTATTTTGGTATTTATCAACAATAATTTGTCCGCGTGAATTAGTTTTTACACCCGTTACGCCAAGATTGATCACATCCGTTGCCGGTTCACGACCAATTGCCCAAATTAAGGTATCTACTGTAGTTTCACGACCATCTTGTAATTTCAAGGTGAGCGAACCATCCACATTCTTCACCACTTCTTCAGGCAACGCTTTGGTATGTAATTGAATGCCATCTTGTGCTAACACTTCAACTAAAGTTTCTACAATCAATGGATCTTGATTACGCAATGGGGCATGTTGGCGAACAAATAAATGGGTTTCGCTGCCTAAGCTATTTAAAACACCCGCTAATTCAACCGCAATATAACCAGCACCCACAACTGCAACACGTTTTGGTAATTCATTTAAAGCAAATACACCATTTGAATCAATTCCGTATTCTGCACCTTTTACTGCAGGAATACTTGGGCGGCCACCTGTCGCAATTAAGATATGATCGGCTGTCACTAATTCTGTTGTGCCATCTGCATAGCTCACTTCAATCGTTTTCGCATCTTTAAAACGGGCAAAACCATTTAGAACATCCACATTATTTTTTGCTAACACATTATTGTAAGAGGTATGAATACGACCAATGTAAGCTTGACGACTCTCAACTAATTTCGCGTAATCAAACTTTTTCACTTCTACATCAAAACCATAAGCTGGTGCATAGCTATTAATAGCTTCTGCAATTTGTGCACCATAGAACATCACTTTTTTCGGTACACAACCTACGTTCACACAAGTGCCACCGAGATGTTTTGCTTCGATAATTGCGCATTTTTTACCATAGCTTGCCGCACGGTTAATTGAGGCAATCCCGCCAGAACCGCCACCAATTGCAATATAGTCGTAATGTTTAGTCATCATTTTATCCTTTCTTTAAAAAACAAAAACGAGGTATTTTACCCCGTTTTTCTCAAAAAGTTTTAAATTATTGTAATAGCTTAATGCTTGGATTCTTTTGAATGGTGCGCACTATTAAGCAAACGATCAATATGCGCCATCGCAATCGCTGAAATAATAAAGGAAAGATGAATAATCACTTCCCACATCATTGTTTTTTCCGATAATTTATATGCATTGATAAACGTTTGCAATAAATGAATCGAAGAAATGCTGATAATTGCCATCGAAAGTTTTACTTTTAAAATCGTCGCATTGACGTGATCAAGCCATTCAGGCTGATCAGGATGATCGTCTACATTCAGTTTAGAGACAAAGGTTTCATACCCCCCGACAATCACCATCACCAAAAGATTAGCAATCATCACAACATCAATTAAATTCAGCACCGCCAACATAATGGTGTCTGAATCCATTTCATTTAAGTTCACCAACAAGTGATAAAGCGATTTTGTGAATTTATAAGCATAAATGCCTTGTACAACAATAAGCCCAAGATAAATCGGCAACTGTAGCCAACGACTGGCAAAAATAATATTCCCGAGAATGTTCTCTCGTAGTTTTTTTTCTGATTGCATGTTTCCCCAAAAAACGTCTAAAAATAAGCGGGCGGATTTTACTGATTTTTTGCAAAAAATTGAAGAAATTTTACCGCTTGCATTCTCATTTACACCCATCTAAATGAGAATGCTTCTCAACTGTTGACTTTATAAAATAGAAATATTAATATTATTATGGTTTCAATAAATATATAAAAGGAGACAAAATGAAATCATATCGTTACTTACTTGCGGCATTATTAGGCTTAAGTCTAACGCAATGGGCAGAAGCAAAATTCAAGGTTGTGACCACTTTTACTGTTATTCAAGATATTGCTCAAAATGTCGGCGGTGACGCAGCAGAAGTCGAGTCAATTACAAAACCAGGGGCTGAGATTCATGAATATGAACCAACCCCGAAAGATATTGTAAAAGCCCAATCTGCAGATTTGATTTTATGGAACGGACTAAATTTAGAGCGTTGGTTTGAGCGTTTTTTCCAAAATATTAGCAACAAACCTGCCGTTGTAGTGACAACAGGCATTGAACCGCTTTCGATTTATGAAGGCCCATACAAAGGCGCACCAAACCCGCATGCGTGGATGTCGCCATCTAATGCGTTAATTTATGTTGAAAACATTAAAAATGCATTTATTAAATACGACCCTCAAAATGCGGCTGTTTATGAGAAAAATGCAGCTGCCTATGCAGAAAAAATTAAACAGCTAGATAAACCATTGAGAGAAAAATTATCTTCTATTCCAGAAGCGCAACGTTGGTTGGTAACTAGTGAAGGCGCATTTAGCTATCTTGCTAAAGACTATGGTTTAAAAGAAGGTTATTTATGGCCAATTAACGCTGAACAACAAGGTACGCCACAACAAGTTCGTAAAGTCATTGATTTAGTTAAAAAAAATCACATTCCGGTAGTCTTTAGTGAAAGTACCATCTCACCAAAACCAGCACAACAAGTCGCTAAAGAGAGTGATGCTAAATATGGTGGCGTGCTTTATGTTGACTCATTATCAACTAAAGATGGTCCAGTACCAACCTATATTGACTTACTGAACACGACTGTTTCTACTATTGTAAAAGGATTTGAATAATGACTACCACCCCGCTTGCCTCGATTCGAGTCGATAATATTACCGTGCGCTATAATAATGGCCATACGGCAATCTATGATATGTCTTTCCAACTAGAGGGCGGCACAATCTGCGGCTTAGTTGGCGTAAACGGGAGTGGTAAATCAACCCTTTTTAAGAGCCTGATGGGTTTAGTAAAACCACAAGAAGGTGAAGTTCGATTATGTGATTTACCAATCCAGCAGGCGCTTAAAAATAACTTAGTCGCTTATGTTCCGCAATCAGAAGAAGTAGACTGGCAATTTCCCGTTTCTGTTTACGATGTGGTGATGATGGGGCGCTATGGCTATATGAATTTTCTGCGTATTCCTAAAGCCGTTGATAAACAGAAAGTTCAAGAAGCAATGGCGCGTGTGAATATTACTCACCTAGCAGATCGCCAAATTGGTGAGCTTTCTGGCGGGCAAAAAAAGCGTGTTTTCCTCGCCCGTGCCCTTGCGCAACAAAGTCGTATCATTTTATTAGATGAGCCCTTTACTGGCGTTGATGTACAAACTGAAAACGCTATTGTAGATTTATTACAAGCCTTACGTGCAGAAGGTCATCTCATTTTAGTTTCAACGCATAATTTAGGTTCTGTGCCCGATTTCTGTGATCAAGTGGTGATGATAAATCGTACGGTCATTGCAGCTGGTAAAACCGAAACAACCTTTAATCAACATAATCTTGAAAAAGTATTTGGTGGTGTACTTCGCCATATTAAATTACTCGGGCAAGATTTACATGATGATGAAGATAGCCGCGCGGTGACCGTGTTAACCGATGACGAGCGCCCTGCGGTGTTCTACGGCAATACTAAAGAAGATCCCCCTGCGCCAACCACGCAAAAATGCCATTTTCCTAAAGCCGATATGGCAAAAGAAGATAAGTAGGAGCAACTATGTGGGAGATCTTACTTGAGCCATTTGGCTATGAATATATGAATAAGGCAATTATTCTTAGCACCGCTATCGGCGCGATTTGTGCCTTTCTTTCCGCTTACTTAATGCTTAAAGGCTGGTCGCTTATTGGCGATGCTTTATCGCATGCCGTCGTTCCTGGTGTAGCGATTGCTTACGCCTTTTCCTTGCCTTATGCGGTAGGTGCTTTCTTCTCTGGGATTTTAGCTGCCATTTCCATTCTTTGGATTAAATCTATCTCTAAAATCAAAGAAGATGCCGTTATCGGCTTTATTTTTAGTACCTTTTTTGCATTAGGCTTATTGATTATTTCGCTCAACCCGACTTCCGTCGATGTACAAAATATCATTTTGGGGAATATTCTCGGCATTGCAGATGAAGATATCACTCAAATTGCGATTATTATTGGCGTTTGTTTAGTGCTATTACTCTTGTTTTGGAAAGATTTAATCCTGATTTTCTTTGATGAAACTCAAGCGATTACAGTTGGACTTTCACCCATTTTCTACAAAGTATTGTTTTTTACCTTACTTAGTGCTTGTGTTGTAGCCGCATTACAAACCGTTGGAGCGATTTTAGTCATTGCAATGGTCATTACCCCTGGCGCAACCGCTTACCTATTAACGGATAAATTTAACCGCTTGTTAATCATCGCTGTCTTACTTGGCGCTGGTACTTCTGCCGTAGGCGTTTATTTAAGCTATTATTTAGATGGTGCAACGGGAGGTGTTATTGTTTGCTTGCAAACCTTACTCTTCTTAATAGCATTTCTTTTTGCCCCGAAATATGGGCTGGTTAATCGCAGAATGAAAAAGGCAGGCAAACATGAATGATTTAATGAATCTAATTACCGAGCCGTTGCAATATCCATTTATGCAAAATGCGCTGATGACCTCGCTTATTGTGGCAATAATCTGCGCAATGCTCTCTTGTTATATTGTGCTAAAAGGTTGGTCTTTAATGGGCGATGCCATTTCACATGCCGTTTTGCCAGGTGTGGTATTAGCATTTCTACTTGGCATTCCATTAGCCATCGGCGCATTTTTCTCAGGCATTTTCTGCGCTTTAGGTGTGGGGTATTTAAAAGAGAATAGCCGCATCAAAGAAGACACCGCAATGGGCATCGTTTTTTCAGGTATGTTTGCTATTGGTTTAGTGATGTTTACCAAAATAGAAACTGAGCAGCACCTCACTCATATTCTACTCGGGAGCATTTTGGGTGTAAGTAATGAACAGCTACAACAAACCGCTATCATTGCTGCCATTGTGTTTAGCATTCTCATGATCAAACGCAAAGATTTATTGCTTTATTGCTTTGATGCCAGCCACGCCCGTGTTGCCGGACTCTCGCCAAAATGGTTGCATTATGGTTTACTTATCTTACTGGCTCTCACTATTGTTAGTAGTATGCAAGTCGTTGGTGTCATTCTGGTAGTCGCAATGCTTATCGCCCCTGGCATTATTGGGCTAACACTCACCCAATCCTTTGATAAAATGCTGCTTATTGCAACGCTAAGTGCTTGCACAGCAAGTTTACTCGGTGTGATTCTCAGCTATCACTTTAATGCTTCAACTGGCGCTTCAATCATCTTAATACAAGCGGTCTTTTTCTTAGCAGCGCTTGCATATTCTCGGTTGAAAGTGAGATATCAGAAATAAAAAAACGGCATAGCAGGAATCCTCTTACTATGCCGTTTTTGCATTTTTTATTTATTTTTCGACCGCTTACAACAGTGCTCTTAAAATACCTGTTGCGGCAATAGAAATAATTACCGTAGGGAGAAGAGAAAATCGCATCATCGCCAAAAAAGTGATAATAACCGCAATCGTATTTGCTGCGTTACCAGAAAGAATAACCGGGGCAATAATAGAAATTAACACACAGCCCGGAATGGCTTCCATAATGCGTTCAGTCGTTGGGCTAAGTTTACGATTACGTAATACTAAAAAACCAACGATGCGCGTAAGATAAGTTGAAAAGGCCATGAGAAAAATGGTTAAGAAAATATGCGCATCCATTAGCTACGCCCCTCTTTTCTACTAAACCAGTAAGCAGCAAGAATACCAGATAACGCTCCTGCAGGCACATACCATGCCCCTTCAACCAAATGATAGGTTGCTCCAGCGACAATTAAGCTGACAAACCAAGGTCGTGCCGGGGAAAAGCCTTTCCACATGCCTTTTAACATCACCATAAAAATGGCAGTAAACGCCATATCAAAGCCATATTGTTCAATATCGCCTAAAATCGGGCCTAAATAAGCACCTAATGTGGTAAAAATAAGCCACATTAAATATAGGCTGATAGAAACACCCATATAGTAGGCGACATTGATCTGTTTTTGTTTCGCTTTTTGCGCATCCGCCAAAGACATTGCCCAAACTTCATCACACATAAAAAAAAGCATGCCCAGCGCTTTTAAGCGGGGAATGTTTTTCATATAAAGAGAGAGCGTCGCGCCCATAATAATATGGCGACAATTGACTAACACCGACATTGCCACAATCAATGCAATGTTGGTTGGATTTGTCCATAGACTAATGGCGGTAAATTCTGAACCGCCCGCAAAATTCAAGCCTGTTAATGCCCCTAATTCATAATAGTGCATCCCTTTTTGTGCCCCTTGTGCGCCTAAAACCATCGCAAAGGGGATAAATCCAAGCATAATCGGCAAAGATTCCTTTATGCCGCGTTTAAAGTTGTGTTGCATTTTAGTTCCTGTTTTATTGTCATTTTTCTTTTATATTAAGGTGCCCAAGCTTCTTCAGTCAATTTCTTCCCGAAATAACTTTCAATTAAACGCTCTGTAATCGAATGTTGGGGAGAAAGTAAAATCTGTTTTGTTTCGCCATACTCCACTACCTCACCTTCATGCATCACTAGCAGTTTATCGGCCGTGTGTTTAATTAGCCCAAGATTTTGCCCAACATAAATAAAGGCTAGACCAAGTTGCTGTTGCAGCTGCAACATTAAGTTAACTAACTGCGTTTTTACAGAGAAATCTAATGAGTTCGACGTATCATCAAAAATCAACATTTCTGGATCTAAAATAAGCGCACGCGCTAAAGCCACTCGTTGTTTTTGACTGCTAGAAGCTTCTGAAATCGGAATCAGCGCATGTTCTTTATATAAGCCAACCAGTCGTAATGTCTGAAAAATTTTCATATTACGATCTTCTTCAAGTAAATGGGTAGCCAATTTAAGCGGAGCATCTAAAATCTGCCCAATGTTATGGTTAGGGTCAAAAGCCTCATTCAGATCCTGGAATACCATACGAATTCTTGTAGCTCGAAAGTGATAATCGCCATAATGTAGCTCTTGCCCTCGAAATACAATACGACCTGAAGTCGGTTCTGTTAAACCAATTAGCATTTTTGCTAGCGTAGATTTACCCGCGCCATTATCGCCAATAACCGCTAACGTTTCGCGTTTGTTGAGGGTAAAAGAAACCGCCTTTACCGCATAGAAATCCTGTTTACGGAAAAGCCCAATATGCTCAATAAACCGCTTACTTAACTGCTCAACTTCTAATAGTGCCATAATGAGAAAAGTTAAAAAATTCAAGAATCAAAAAGACCGCCTTTGCAAGCGGTCTTTATTTTAAGAAAATTTGCAAAAAGTTAGCAAATTATAATACGTTTACGCAGTTTAAGTCTTCGAAAGATTGCTCTAAACGTTTAGACATTGACTCTTCCATTTTACGTAACCAAACACGTGGATCGTAGTATTTTTTGTTTGGTGAATCAGGGCCTTCTGGGTTACCTAATTGACCTTGAAGATATGCTTCATTCGCCTTATAGAACTCTAAGATACCGTTCCATGATGCCCATTGGGTATCAGTATCGATGTTCATTTTGATTGCACCGTAGCTGATTGCTTCACGGATTTCTTCACGAGATGAACCTGAACCACCGTGGAATACGAAGTTAATTGATTTTGCCGGTAAGTTACGCTCTTTAGAAACGAACTCTTGTGATGCACCTAAGATAGATGGTTTTAATTTCACGTTACCAGGTTTGTAAACACCGTGTACGTTACCAAATGCTGCTGCAACCGTAAAACGTGGGCTTACTGGGTTTAATTGGTCATAAACGTATAATACGTCTTGTGGTTGAGTATATAAGCGAGATTCATCTACATCTGAGTTATCTACACCATCTTCTTCACCACCAGTGATACCGATCTCAATTTCAAGGGTCATACCCATTTTATCCATACGAGCAAGGTATTCACGGCAGATTGCCATGTTTTCTTCCATTGGCTCTTCAGATAAGTCGATCATGTGAGATGAGAATAATGGACGACCTGTTTCTGCAAAGTGTTTTTCGCCTGCATCTAATAAACCATCAATCCATGGAAGTAATTTTTTTGCTGCGTGGTCAGTGTGAAGAATAACTGGCACACCATATTCAGCGGCTAATGCGTGAACGTGTTTTGCACCTGCGATCGCACCTAGAACATCTGGACGCGCACCTGAAGCTGGTTTAATGCCTTTACCTGCATAGAATGCTGCACCGCCATTTGAGAATTGAACGATAACTGGTGCTTTCACACGCGCAGCTGTTTCTAATACTGCATTGACAGAGTCAGAACCCACACAGTTTACCGCTGGGATGGCGAAGTTATGTTCTTTTGCATATGCAAAGATTTTTTGAACATCATCACCTGTTACCACACCTGGTTTTACGATATCTAATAAACCCATTTTGTTGTTTCCTCTAAATATTAAAAATTTGATTTTTGATCCCCCTCTTTAGAAAAGAGGGGCTAGGGGAGATTTGATAACGATGCTAAACTTTTCGTATGAGCTTCGTTTTTACTTCTGTGCTAAATCTCCCCCGTCCCCTCTTTACAAAAGAGGGGAGTAGTAAGAGTTAAAAATTAACCTTTCGCGCGTTGTTCTAAAATTTCAACTGCTGGTAATACTTTACCTTCAACGAATTCTAAGAATGCACCGCCACCGGTTGAGATGTAAGAGATTTTATCTGCAATACCGAATAAATCGATAGCCGCTAAAGTATCACCGCCACCTGCAATAGAGAATGCACCATTTGCAGTTGCATCAACAATCGCTTGCGCTACGATTTCTGTACCTTTGCGGAAGTTAGGGAATTCAAACACGCCAACAGGGCCATTCCAAAGAATAGTTTTCGCACTGCGGATAATTGCTGCTAATTCTTCTGCTGATTTATCACCGATGTCGAAGATTGACTCATTTTCAGCCACTTCGCTTACCGCTTTTTCAACTGCTGGTGCAGTTTCAGAGAATTCTGTACCCACGCGCACATCTACTGGTACTGGAATATTGGTTGCTTTTGATAAGCGTTGTGCTTCAGGGATTAAATCTGCTTCATATAAAGATTTACCCACATTGTGACCTTCAGCCGCAATGAAAGTATTTGCGATACCGCCACCAACGATAAGTTGGTCAGCTACTTTTGAAAGGCTGTCTAAAACAGTTAATTTGGTAGAAACTTTTGAACCACCAACAATCGCTAACATTGGACGTTGTGGTGCTTTTAATGCTTTGCCTAATGCGTCTAATTCTGCTGCTAATAATGGGCCCGCACATGCAACTGGTGCAAATTGTGCCACACCGTGAGTTGAAGCTTGTGCACGGTGTGCTGTACCGAATGCATCCATTACAAATACGTCACAAAGTGCTGCGTATTTTCTAGATAATTCTTCTTCGTTTTTCTTTTCACCTTTGTTTACACGCACGTTTTCAAGAACAACGATTTCGCCTTCTTTTACTTCTACGCCATCTAAATAGTCACGCACTAAACGTACTGGAACCCCTAAATCAGAGGCGTTTAAGTAATCCACTACTGGTTGTAATGAATCAACTTCTTCAAATACGCCTTCAGTCGGACGACCTAGGTGAGACGTTACCATTACTTTCGCACCTTTTTGGAGTGCTAATTTTAAGGTTGGAATGGTTGCACGGATACGTGCATCTGAAGTAACTTTGCCATCTTTAACAGGGACATTTAGGTCTGCACGAATAAATACACGTTTACCTGCTAAATCAAGGTCTGCCATTTTGATAACTGACATAGTGAGTTCCTCTTTTTTAATCAAATTTAAAAATCTAATACGTTCTGATTATACCATTTTTTGTGTAGATTAGACTAACCTAGATCAAATTTTGTGAGTTTTTGTAAAAAAATTACCATAATCGACCGCTTGCTTTACACACATTTACTTCAAATGAAGCCTACCAATGAATCCAGAAGAAGTAAGATAGTGAACCTAAAATGATAATGCAGAGTAAGTTCAATAATAGCCCTACTCTCACCATTTCACTTTGTTTAATATAACCTGTCGCAAATACAATCGCATTGGGTGGTGTTGCAATCGGCAACATAAAGGCAGCTGATGCACCGCAAGCAATAATTGCTGCTAGCGAAATTGGGGGTAAACCCAAAGAGTTTGCTACAGAAATAAAAATCGGCAACATCAACGCAGCACTGGCTGTATTCGAGGTAAATTCGGTTAAGAATACAATAAAAGTAGCCATGATACTGGTCATAATCAGCCAATGTTTATTGCCAACAAATGCCACAATACCATCTGCCAAAATTTTGCTTGCACCAGTGTCTTTTAACACAATACTTAAGGTTAAACCACCACCGAACAGCATTAACACGCCCCATTCAGTACGCTCTTGTACCTCTTTCCAAGTTGCTGTGTTGGTGATACATAGCCCAATCACAGCAATCATGGCAATGACCGCATCAAAGCTTTTTATTGGTTCTTTTAAGGCTAATGCTTGACGCAACACTGGCTCAATTAAACTACTGAAAGTTAAACATAATGCAGTCAAAATAAAGATGAGTAATGTTGCGATACGTTTAGCATTAAGCGGAATATGTTCAATTTTGGCTTCAAATGGTACATTAAAATTAGGGCGTAAGACGACTAATAAAGAGAATACCATGGCTACCATCAATAATGCCGCAACAGGAATCCCATAAGCTAACCATTCAGAAAAACTCACTTTAATTTGAGCAGCTAATAAGGCATTAGGTGCGGAACCAACTAATGTCCCCATTCCGCCAATACTGGAACTAAACGCAATGCCTAACAGAACAAAAACATAAACTCGACGATGTTGGTTAAAATCTAATTGATGAAGAATGCCAAGTGTTAATGGCAACATGAGGGCTGCAACAGCAGTATTATTGATGAAAAGAGAAAGCCCAGCGGTAACAATGAAGAGATAAATAATGGTTAATTTCAGCCGACCTTTTGCCAAACGGATAATGTGGTTGGCAATCCACAGGTCAATTTTTTGCATATTTAACACAGCAGCAATAACAAATCCGCCAAAGAACATAAATATAATCGGTTCAGAGAATGGCGCAAAAGCGGCCTTGGTGGAGAGAACATTGAGCATAATGGCGAAGATTGGCACCATCAGGGAGGTTACGGTGATATTAAAAGCTTCGGTGAGCCAGAGTATCCCGACGAAAATCAACAATGCCAATCCTCTATTTTCTTGCGTTGAAAATGGCAAGGTATTGAGCAAAGTAAAAAACAGTATGAGATCGAGGGCAAGAATAATCACCCCTCTGAGTGGATTTTTAGTAGTTTTGGACATAATTGCCTCTTTTTTATTTGTTATGGTTGGTTTGCATATTCATCTCTTAACGAGATAAAGCGACAATATCCGATTTTATACAGAAAAAAAAGAGGGGAAGCGGTCAAAAAATCACTTATTTTGTAAAGAAGGTGTTAAAAATCCGCCATAACGGCGGATTAAATTTTAGTGAAGCTTCATAGATGGACGTAAGAAACGGTTGATTTGACCGACTAATAAAATCAACCCCGTTTTAAACCAACCATGTAATGCCACTTGATGCATACGATAAAGTGAAAGGTAAGCTAGTCGCGCAATTTTCCCTTCAATAAACATATCCCCCTTCATCAAGTTCCCCATTAGGTTACCTACGGTCCCAAAATGAGAGAATGACAACAGAGAACCTTTATCACGGAATCTGAATGGCTTCATTTCCTTCCCTTCTGATAAAGCGACAATGTTTTTACCACATTGTGTTGCCATTTGATGCGCAGCTTGCGCACGTGGTGGAATCGCTTTGCCATCTTGAATCAATGCTGCACAGTCACCAATCACGAAAACATTTGGATCGATTGTGGTTTGTAATGTGTCTTTAACTTCAATTTGATTTAAGCGATTGGTTTCAAAACCGAATTCTTTAGTAAAATCTGGTGCTTTGATTCCTGCTGCCCAAACCATTAAATCGGCTTCAATCTTCTCACCATCTTTAGTTATCAAAGCGCCCTCAACAGCTTCAGTGATCATCGTATTTAAACGTACATCAACCCCGGCTTTACGCAATTCAGAAAGTGCTGAATTAGACACTTTTTCTGTTAATGTGGGAATTAAACGAGGACCTGCTTCAACTAAAGTTACTTTCAAACTAGCGCGATCTAATTTACCAAAGCCATATTCATTTAAATGTGCTACCGCATTATATAACTCTGCAGAAAGTTCAATACCTGTTGCACCACCACCTACGATAGCAATTTTTACATCTTTATCTTGGCTATGTGAGAATTTTAAGAATAACTCCAACATACGTTGTTGGAATTGTTTCGCTTGTTCAGAACCATCTAAGAAAATACAATGTTCTGCAACCCCTTTGGTGCCGAAGTCATTCGATTTACTGCCGATTGCAATGACCAATTTATCATAACTAATGTGGCGTTCTTTAACCAACTCTTCACCTTGCTCATCCACAATCGGGGCTAAAATCACTTCACGCTGTTCGCGATTAACGCCAGTTAAGGTGCCTTGCTGGAATTGGAAGCCATGATTTGCTGCATGCGCACGATAACTTACTGCATCAGTACCATCATCTAATGAACCGGTTGCCACTTCATGCAATAAAGGTTTCCATAAATGCGTTGGGTTGCGATCAATCAATAGCACTTTCGCACGCTTTCTTTTGCCTAGTTTGTTTCCTAAATAAGTCGCAAGCTCCAGACCGCCAGCGCCACCGCCTACAATCACGATTGTTTCCATAAAAAATCTCCGAAAAATAAATAATAAAATCTCAAAACTGCCTTAAATTTTAAGGGCTTCACAAAGAATGTCTAGTAGGTTTTAACTTTTTTTTAACTTTCCGACAAACTTTAAGAAACAAATCTTAATGGCTGGCGGCATTGCTTACAAAGGTAAGTTCGCTGACCTTTTAATATGGCATTATGCCGACGAATAGATAGCTGATGTATTTGACAGTCGCATTGGTAAGCAAATTGCTTTTCCACACTCGCAACATCAAAACAGTGATAGGTTTCTGCTGCCACACCTAACACCGTTTCCATCATCATCTTCCACTCTTTACCATGTGGTTGAACACGTCCAAAAAGCTGAAAAACCAGCAAATGCGCTAATTCATGCGGCACAACCTGGCGAATAAATTGCTCGCCATTTTCTTGCAATAACACAGGGTTAAAACGAATTTGATTGGTCTGTAAATAAGCTACGCCCGCTTTTTTACCTTTTAGCGCATAACTAATTTCTGGCAAATCAAACGAGCGATTAAAATAATTTTCTGCTTTAGCCAGATCACGTTTTAACTGACGTAACACTTGCATTTTCAGCTCAGGAAAATTCATTATTTGGGACAATCCATTGGCTGCCATTTTTTATCGTAACAAATATAAAGCTCTGTCTTACTTGCGCCTAAATACAAGCGGTCTAATTGTGGATTATTTTTACGCATCCAACGAAATAGCTCATTTTTCGGCATATTTTTATTCGGCAGTTTCAAACTATAAAATAACTCGCGCTGCTTTTTAAAATAGCTTTCTGCATCATTAAAAGCACAAGCACCATGCTTTTCCCATTCTCCTTGTAATAAGGCTGCACCTGGGGCTTCAGGCAAATACTGTTGAATAATCTGACTTGGCACTGGTGGTAAATCCCCTTGGCAAAAGCGCGGATGATCTTCAATGCGTTTTGCATTTTTATTTTGTGGCCACAAACCGTGAATGACCCAACCAAAATTATCCCCAACACATTGATACTGTAAGCGTTGTGGCACATTGCCTTGGTTTGCTTCACGCGTGGATTCACAAAATGCCGGAGACCATGAAAGCGCCAACATATAATAATCAACTGGTGCATTGTGCTGACCAAATTTATCATTTGCCATATTGGTGTCATAATCCACTGACACGGCTGATTTTAACAATGTTTCTGGTGGCAGATTTGCCTGTGTTTGCACACTAACAATCGCTTGCTCATCCGTTTTATCGGCTTCTCTTGGGTAATGCTTTTCATTCTTCTCAACAAAATAATAAAGGACGACCAAACCAATTAACGTAATAAGCTGCCAAATAATTTTTTTTGTTTTCTGACTCATATTTTTCCTAATTAAATTTGATATTTTGTTTTATCACCAATGTCAAAATGTAACGGCATACGCCATTTTTGAATGCTTAGCACCGCTAATAATAGCCCACTAATGATAGAAATAATTTGAACGACAATCGTGACATCAAAAACAGATGTAATCCATAATCCAGCCATGAGAATAGGTTGAAAATTCAAACCAAAGACACGGAAGCAAAAATATTCTTTATAACTTAACCCACCAATGACAAACAGCATCGCGCCAAAGGCAAGTAACGGCAAACCAAAAATCTGACATAACAGCCCAATCCACACCGCAAATTGGAAAACATAGCGATACGGTTTAAGATAAAGATGCACAGAAGAGGCGAGCATCACGCCAGCTATTAACAAACCTTGCTGTGCGATTTCCGCTGCGTAAGGCAAAAGTAACATCATGACTGTTGCCAATACAAAGCCCGAACGATAAATACTGACCGTTAAATAATCCCAAAAATCCATGGGGGATTGAATATGCGGATCTGCCATAACGCCTCCAAATCCTGAATACAGTTGAAAAGAAAGCGGTCGAATTTTGCAAAAATTTTACAAAATCCAACCGCTTGTCAAAAGATAATGCTATCCAATTATGCCTTACGACTGTCTTGGTAAGCTTTTGCTGCTTTCACAAAACCTGCAAATAACGGATGACCATCACGCGGTGTTGAAGTAAATTCTGGGTGGAATTGTGCTGCAACAAACCATGGATGATTTGGCACTTCAATAATTTCCACCAATTTACGGTCTGCCGATAAACCTGTCACTTTTAAGCCTGCAGCTTCAATTTGTGGCAATAACACGTTATTAACTTCATAACGATGGCGGTGACGTTCTTCAATCGTTTCTTTACCGTATAATTCACGCGCTTTTGAACCTTCAACGAGATGACATTGTTGTGCACCTAAACGCATTGTTCCACCTAAATCAGAAGCATCTGAACGAGTTTCCATTTCACCTTCAGCATTTTGCCACTCAGTAATTAAACCAACGACCGGTTGTGGGCAATCTTTATCAAATTCTGAAGAGTTAGCTTGCGTTAAACCTGCCACATTACGTGCATATTCAATTAACGCAATTTGCATTCCTAAACAAATACCTAAATATGGAATTTTGTTCTCACGCGCATATTGTGCGGTACGAATCTTACCTTCTACCCCACGATAACCAAAACCACCCGGAACTAAAATAGCATCTAATCCTGCTAATAATTCAACGCCTTTGGTCTCAATATCTTGTGAATCAATATATTTAATGTTTACCGTTAAACGATTCGTTAAGCCAGCGTGTTTTAATGCTTCATTTACCGATTTATACGCATCTGGTAACTCAACATATTTACCCACCATACCAATAGTCACTTCGCCGGTTGGGTTAGCTTGGCGATAGAGCACTTGTTCCCACTCAGATAAGTCTGCTTCTGGGTAATCTAAACGGAAGCGCTCGCAGACAAAGCTATCTAAACCTTGAGATTTTAATAATTCAGGAATACGATAAATTGAATCAACATCTTTTAATGAAATTACCGCACGTTCTGGCACATTACAGAATAATGCGATTTTTTTCTTCTCATTTTCAGGAATTGCACGATCTGAACGGCAAATTAAAACATCTGGTTGAATACCAATAGACAATAATTCTTTAACCGAATGTTGAGTTGGCTTAGTTTTTACTTCACCTGCTGTTGGAATATAAGGCACCAACGTTAAGTGCATAAATAACGTTTTTTCACGACCAACATCTACAGCTAATTGACGTAATGCTTCTAAAAATGGAAGAGATTCAATGTCACCAACAGTGCCACCGACTTCTACAATCACAACATCACGACCTTGACCACCTTCAATCACACGTTCTTTGATTTCATTGGTAATATGTGGAATCACTTGAACTGTTGCGCCAAGATAATCTCCGCGACGTTCTTTACGTAATACCTCAGAATAGATTTTACCGCTAGTAAAGTTATTGGATTTACTCATTTTTGAGCGAATAAAACGCTCATAGTGCCCTAAATCTAAATCGGTTTCCGCCCCGTCTTGTGTGACAAATACTTCGCCATGTTGGGTTGGACTCATTGTACCTGGATCAACATTGATATAAGGGTCTAATTTCATGATAGTCACGTTTAAACCACGTGACTCAAGAATAGATGCAAGAGACGCAGCTGCAATTCCCTTACCTAAAGAAGAAACAACGCCGCCTGTTACAAAAATATAATTCGTTGCCATTTTATTTGCCTTAGAAATAATAAAAGAAATGGATAAAATGAATGGTAATAACCATCAGGACGGGAACACAGTTTACAGTAAAACGCTGCATTTCGCTAATAAAAATTAACAATTGAGAAAAATCTCACTTCACAAGCGGTATGATTTTTTAAATATCTTGCAAAAGATTACTTTCCATTCAGAGCTCATTACTAACTTAAAGGCTAGAGATTAGAGAGCCTTCCGTTCTACCTAAGACCATATCTTCTAAAAAAGCAAAAACCCCGCCACACTCAGTAACGGGGTCCTTTCTCTATTCAATCCGGCGATGCCCTACTCTCACATGGGGAAGCCCCACACTACCATCGGCATTACAGCATTTTACTTCTGAGTTCGGTATGGAGTCAGGTAGAACTACTGCACTATGGTCGCCGGAATATCCGGTCATGATTCATCTCATTATCTTATCTATTCTTCTTCTCAAAACCAAAAACAAGCCTCAAAACCTTTCATTCCCACCCAAAAACACTTGAGCGTTGTATAGTTAAGCCTCTCGGGCAATTAGTATCTGTTAGCTCAACGGCTCACACCGCTTACACACCAGACCTATCTACGTCGTAGTCTCCAACAACCCTTACAGTCTTATAGACTGGGAGAACTCATCTCAAGGCAAGTTTCGTGCTTAGATGCTTTCAGCACTTATCTCTTCCGCATGTAGCTACCCAGCAATGCTTCTGGCGAAACAACTGGAACACCAGGGATGCGTCCACTCCGGTCCTCTCGTACTAGGAGCAGCCCCTTTCAATTCTCCAACGCCCACGGCAGATAGGGACCGAACTGTCTCACGACGTTCTAAACCCAGCTCGCGTACCACTTTAAATGGCGAACAGCCATACCCTTGGGACCTACTTCAGCCCCAGGATGTGATGAGCCGACATCGAGGTGCCAAACACCGCCGTCGATATGAACTCTTGGGCGGTATCAGCCTGTTATCCCCGGAGTACCTTTTATCCGTTGAGCGATGGCCCTTCCATTCAGAACCACCGGATCACTATGACCTACTTTCGTACCTGCTCGACTTGTCTGTCTCGCAGTTAAGCTTGCTTATACCATTGCACTAACCTCACGATGTCCGACCGTGATTAGCAAACCTTCGTGCTCCTCCGTTACTCTTTGGGAGGAGACCGCCCCAGTCAAACTACCCACCAGACACTGTCCGAGAGCGTGTTTCCACTCTTCGTTAGAACATCAAACGTTAAAGGGTGGTATTTCAAGGACGCCTCCACAATCACTGGCGTGACTGCTTCAAAGGCTCCCACCTATCCTACACATCAAAATTCAATGTTCAGTGTCAAGCTATAGTAAAGGTTCACGGGGTCTTTCCGTCTAGCCGCGGGTACACCGCATCTTCACGGCGATTTCAATTTCACTGAGTCTCGGGTGGAGACAGCCTGGCCATCATTATGCCATTCGTGCAGGTCGGAACTTACCCGACAAGGAATTTCGCTACCTTAGGACCGTTATAGTTACGGCCGCCGTTTACTGGGGCTTCGATCAGGAGCTTCTCTTTCGATAACACCATCAATTAACCTTCCAGCACCGGGCAGGCATCACACCCTATACGTCCACTTTCGTGTTTGCAGAGTGCTGTGTTTTTAATAAACAGTTGCAGCCAGCTGGTATCTTCGACCGGTTCAACCTTCAGGGGTAAACCCTTACAATCTACGCCGGCGCACCTTCTCCCGAAGTTACGGTGCTATTTTGCCTAGTTCCTTCACCCGAGTTCTCTCAAGCGCCTGAGTATTCTCTACCTGACCACCTGTGTCGGTTTATAGTACGGTTTAGTATAATCTGAAGCTTAGTGGCTTTTCCTGGAAGCGTGGTATCAGTTACTTCAGTGCCGTAGCACCTCGTCATCACTTCTCGGTGTTATGAGCATCCGGATTTGCCTAAATGCTCCACCTACCGGCTTAAACAACCATCCAACAGGTTGATAACCTAACCTTCTCCGTCCCCACATCGCAATTATACCAAGTACGGGAATATTAACCCGTTTCCCATCGACTACGCTTTTCAGCCTCGCCTTAGGGGCCGACTCACCCTGCCCCGATTAACGTTGGACAGGAACCCTTGGTCTTCCGGCGAACGAGTTTTTCACTCGTTTTATCGTTACTTATGTCAGCATTCGCACTTCTGATACGTCCAGCAAACCTCTCGATTCACCTTCATCCGCTTACAGAACGCTCCCCTACCCAACAGTATTGCTACTGATGCCGCAGCTTCGGTGACTAGTTTTAGCCCCGTTACATCTTCCGCGCAGGCCGACTCGACTAGTGAGCTATTACGCTTTCTTTAAATGATGGCTGCTTCTAAGCCAACATCCTAGCTGTCTAAGCCTTCCCACTTCGTTTCCCACTTAACTAGTACTTTGGGACCTTAGCTGGCGGTCTGGGTTGTTTCCCTCTTCACGATGGACGTTAGCACCCACCGTGTGTCTCCTGAGTATCACTCTTCGGTATTCGCAGTTTGCATCGGGTTGGTAATCCGGGATGGACCCCTAGCCGAAACAGTGCTCTACCCCCGAAGGTGTCCGCTCAAGGCTCTACCTAAATAGATTTCGGGGAGAACCAGCTATCTCCCGGTTTGATTGGCCTTTCACCCCCAGCCACAAGTCATCCGCTAATTTTTCAACATTAGTCGGTTCGGTCCTCCAATTAGTGTTACCCAATCTTCAACCTGCCCATGGCTAGATCACCGGGTTTCGGGTCTATACCTTGCAACTAGACGCCCAGTTAAGACTCGGTTTCCCTACGGCTCCCTTATTCAGTTAACCTTGCTACAAAATATAAGTCGCTGACCCATTATACAAAAGGTACGCAGTCACCC
>NZ_ALJP01000024.1:0-25244 GCF_000287615.1 Haemophilus sputorum HK 2154 | reverse complement strand
AAAGGTTTTGAGGCTTGTTTTTGATTTTGAGAAGAAGAATAGATAAGATAATGAGATGAATCATGACCGGATATTCCGGCGACCATAGTGCAGTAGTTCTACCTGACTCCATACCGAACTCAGAAGTAAAATGCTGTAATGCCGATGGTAGTGTGGGGCTTCCCCATGTGAGAGTAGGGCATCGCCGGATTGAATAGAGAGGACCCCGTTACTGAGTGTGACGGGGTTTTTGCTTTTTAGGGGCGTTTTAGGGTTATTTAATTCTACTGTAGAGAGAGGCTAATTATTGCATTCTACTAGAAGGTGAAAAGCAATCTTTTGCAAAATGTTTTAAAAATCTTACCGCTTGTTATTGAGTAGTGAAAGAATTTGCACAATACAAAGTGGAATTACATCCATACACTGTGCGTAAAGATGCGTTACCTGAATTCTTCACTGACGTAAATCAAATGTACGATGCGTTATTGAATAAATCAGGTGCAACCAGTGTATTCACCGACTTCCCAGATACTGGCGTTCAGTTTTTGAAAAAACAAAAATAATACGTAAGTAAAAGTAATAAAAGAGCGGTCAAAATTCGTTGTGATTTTTGACCGCTTTTTTGCAATATGTATTAATAGTTTTTAATAAATTGTATTTTATAAATAGACAACTCAAAAAGTAACTCAGTATCATAGTTATATTAATGATATCTTGCCTAATTTGAGCTCCTACGCAAGGTCTAATAGATTTTGTTCTATATCTGTAGATAAATTAAATCCAGTATAACTCTCATAGGACTCTTTCATTCATTCCATAATTTTTATAAAACAATCAATCATATCAGGGAACAATATTTCAGAAACGTTAAAATTGCTGTTATCATGAGCAATATTGTTTCTAATTTTACTACAATACATCAACAAAAAAGTATGAGCATCCAATGTTGTCACCTGCTCTACTCCTGCATCAAAAGAGGGAGATGAAAAAGGGATTTTTATTTCCTTCAGAAAATCTTTATTCCCAAGTATTTGATCAAATAACATACCATAGTAATTAGTTAACTTACTTTCATGTAAAAATTCAAAATGCACATATCTAGTAAGCTCAGCTTTAGATAATGGTTCTTTCAACCCATTAAAATATCTAGAAAAAGCATTCTTACTCTTTATCTCATTAGGGTTAAAAATATGATCAATCTCTCTTTCTTTATCTAGTATATATGCTCTTGCGAACCCTTCATTAAGCTCTATATATTTTATTTCCCCTCTTATTTTCTCTTCAACATAATGTTCAATTACTTTCTTCAAAAAAGACTCAAATGAAGTAAAAATAGAAAGATATAAAGAGTTTTCAAGCAATCTTCTTGCTACACCATCTTCAATCTTAGGTAAAACATTATCATATATCCCTATATAACTATTATATTTTTCTTTTATTTCATTAAGCATAAAATCACCCTAAGATAATTCTAGATATTTCTTTACCCCACTCGTATCTTTTTTCTACATTTTTTGTATTATTTGTTGCTTTTGTAAATAAATCATCACTATTATCATTTAAAAACCTATTAAATGAATCAAATATTTCTTGCTTTCTCTCCTCTACAAGAGCCTTATTAAATCTTGAAAGAGTAATTAATTGAACCTCTGCGATAGTTTTATTTATACTGGTAGAGCCTACCTTGTTTATTCTTTTAAAAGCATTACTTCCAAATACAATATCTACTTTTTCCATTGCATCAAGTATAAAATGTTCTAATCTATCTGACTCAAAAATATCATTTCTATACTCTTTCAAATAATCTAAGACACTAGAGTTTAATCTGCCGTTATAGTTTTTTTGCTCCTTTCCATCCATTAAATCCTTATTTTTTATATCTACTTTCTTTAAAGTCCATAAGTTTTTATCAATAAAACATTCCATTGCCATAACTCTTAATATAATTTCATGATACCCAAATCTTTTTTTCAATACAGGTCTTCTCTCAAAAACCTTATCAATTAAATCATGATTCGCAACCTCGTTGACTTTATTAATTAATCTCCCTCTATACATCACATTTAATAACTCTTGATTATTCAATTTAATTGAGCCTCGATTAATCCTTGAGAAAATATCATATTTAATATCTTCTGATGAATCTTTTTTTATAATAACTACAGGGATAGAAACATTATTAAACTTTCTTTTTTTATCCCCCAAATCATCATAAGTTGTTTTATTTAGATTCTTTAAGGTATCTAATCCAGACAACCTTAAAGGTTGTAATTCTTTAAGGTGTTCCGGTAAATTAGTCCGTTCATCTAAACTAGAGCTCATAAAAGCAAATATTGTTGTTAATCTTTGCTGACCATCAATTACATCAAATGTATCATCATTATTTTCAGACAAAAATACTGTTGGAATTGGGATAGACAAAAGTAACGATTCAATAAATCTTGACATCGTCCCTTTATCCCAAATGAACCCTCTTTGGAAGTCCGGTTGTAAATTTACTTCCCTTTCTTTAATCATTCTAAACAAATCTGACATTGACTTATCTGATTTATCTATATAAAGTTTTCGACTATTAAAGTCATCTGTACTTAATTGCTCATCTTGAGCTTCATCTTCAACATCTATACTTGTATCATCTATAAGACGTAACATATCTTCTTGATTATAATTCAACATATTTATCTCCTAGTCCCATATAAAATATATGAAACCAATTAAGTCATATCGACACACCTAAATCAACCGCTTTTTTAAAAATCATTATGTTAGAGTTACTTCACATTAATCCAATTCATCATAAATTATTTAGAATAAAAAGGCCTGCCATTTATCCCAGTAAGCCTTTTAAAATAACGCAATTAAGCAAATTGTTTTTTATTATTTAAATAGCGTTTCGCACATTCTGCTGCAGCAACTAAACCGCCTGCCATCATAATAATATCTTTAATCACGAGTCGGCCAGCACCTGAGAGATATGGGAAGCCATAATTAGGCGTTGGGAAGTCTCCACCTAAATTCGGCACCCAGGTTTCTGGCGTAAATATCAGGAACGACAGCGTGACTATCGACATACCAAACGTGAGTAAGCCCCCGAATAAACCTAATGTTGGAGACCAAATGCCTGCTAATACTAAAATACCAATTGTCACAATGATTGCGCCAATAATATAAGAAGCGGTATAGGTGCCATTGGTTTTATGCCATTCAATATTTTTTGCGACCATTTTGCCTTCAGGGTTTTTATATAAGGTATATTCTTTTACTAAAACACCCTTATCATTTGTCACTTCATTTGCACCGTTTTTGTAAAGGAAGCTTAAGAAAGGACTATTTGACACAAAGTGTGCAATACCATCTGCCTCATATTGGCAAACTTTTAAACCTCCAATCCAAACCATCACCACACAAATCGCAATGCGGATAAAGTTAATAAATTGACGTTGCAATGGCGCAACAATATTAGCTAGCAATGTAACTAATGCACTCATGTAGAACTCCTCATATAGTTCAATTGATATTACAGGCATAATGCCCAAGAATTTTTATATAAACATTAACAATATTACTCTCTAATATTGTTGGCATTTTTTTATTACTCAGGTTATGTAATAAAAAAGAGATACCAATTTAGTAGTATCTCTTATTTTTGATTAATTTTCTGTGAGCAATCTCACATTATTTAAAATTCACTCTCGCATTTCTAAAAATTCGCATCCAAGCACCATCTTCAGACCAATCTTCTGGATACCATGAGTTGCTCACGGCACGGAATACACGCTCTGGGTGTGGCATCATCGCAGCAATACGACCATCGACGTTAGAAATTGCAGTAATCCCTAATACCGAACCATTCGGGTTGGCAGGATAAGTTTCAGTCACGTTTAAATGGCTGTCGATATATTGTGCGACAATCAAGTTTTGCGCTTGAAGTGCGGTCAAATTCTCAGGTGTTTTGAATTCTACGCGCCCTTCACCGTGAGAAACCGCAATCGGCATATGTGAACCTGCCATGCCTTTAAACCACAATGAGTTGGTGTCGTTGATTTTCACCATCGCAGCACGGGCTTCAAAACGTTCTGATTTATTACGTACGAAACGTGGCCAGTTTTCTACACCTGGGATAATTTCTGCAAGGGTGGAGATAAGTTGACAGCCGTTACATACACCTAATGAAAGGGTGTTTTCATTGGCGAAGAATTGGCTGAATTGATCGCGTAATTGTGGATTAAACAAAATGGATTTCGCCCAGCCACCACTTGCACCTAATACGTCACCGTAAGAGAAGCCACCACAGGCCACCATCGCATTGAAGTCGTTTAAGTTGTAACGACCTGTCATTAAATCGCTCATGTGAACATCAATCGCGGCAAAGCCTGCACGGTCAAAAGCCGCTGCCATTTCAACGTGGCTGTTTACGCCTTGTTCACGCAATACTGCTACTTTTGGTTTCACGCCTTTGCTGATGTAAGGCGCAGCAATATCTTCATTCACATCATAGGTTAAGTGAGCAGATAAACCTTTGTTATCTGTTGCTTTTTTCGCTTCAAATTCTTGGTCAGCACATTCTGGGTTATCGCGTAAGCGTTGCATTTGGTGAGTGAGTTCTGCCCAAATACCGCGTAATTCAGAGCGTTTTTCGCTTAATAGTTTTTTGCTACCACGCGTGATTTCAAAACGATCTTCTGTGGTGACAGAACCTAATTCATAAGTTAAGCCAAGCAAGTCATGGGTTTTTAATACCTCACGCACTGCGCTTAATTCGTTTTCAGAGACTTGAATCACTGCGCCCAATTCTTCATTGAATAACACGGCTAAATCATTGTCGCCTAATGCAGAAATATCCACATCCACGCCACAGTTACCCGCAAACGCCATTTCTGCAAGTGTGGTAATTAAACCACCATCTGAACGGTCGTGGTAAGCCAATAATTTGCGCTCTGCCACTAATGCTTGTATTGCATCGAAGAAGTTTTTCAATGTAGCGACATTTACCACATCGGCAGGTTTATCACCTAATTGTTTATACACTTGTGCAAGTGCGGTCGCGCCTAAGCGATTTTTTCTTTCGCCTAAATCAATCAACAATAAACGGCTTGCGCCTTTGTCTGTGCGTAATTGAGGTGTCACTGTTTTGCGGACATCTTCCACGCGCGCAAAAGATGAAATCACTAAAGAAAGCGGTGCAGTAACGGATTTTTTCTCACCGTTTTCTTCCCAAGTGGTTTTCATAGACATGGAGTCTTTACCCACTGGAATAGTAATGCCTAATGCCGGGCAAAGTTCTTCGCCCACCGCTTTCACCGCTTCATATAAGCCGGCATCTTCACCACCGTGTCCTGCTGCAGACATCCAGTTTGCAGACAGTTTGATGCGTTTAATATCGCCAATGTTGGTGCCCGCAATATTAGTGATAGATTCAGCCACCGCTAAACGTGCAGAAGCACCAAAGTCTAATAACGCTACTGGCGCACGTTCGCCCATCGCCATGGCTTCGCCGTGATAGCTGTCTAATGATGCAGTTGTAACAGCCACATCTGATACCGGAATTTGCCATGGGCCGACCATTTGATCGCGCGCCACCATACCGGTTACTGAACGGTCGCCAATGGTAATTAAGAAGGTTTTTTCAGCCACCACCGGTAAGCGTAATACGCGATGGAAAGCTTCTTTTAATTGAATATTTTCTGTTGCAAGCGGTCGATTTTCGACAGTTTTTGACGAAACCTCTCGTGTCATTTTCGGCGTTTTGCCTAATAACACATTCATTGGCAAATCAATTGGGTTATTGTCGAAATGACTATCGTGTAAGGTTAAATGTTTCTCTTCCGTTGCCTCACCAATGACCGCAAACGGCGCACGCTCACGCTCACAAAGTGCGGTAAATAATTCGAGTTTTTCTGGCGCAACGGCTAAGACATAACGTTCTTGTGATTCGTTACACCAAATTTCTAATGGTGACATGCCTTTTTCATCGCAAAGAATTGAGCGTAAATCAAATTTACCGCCACGTTCGCCATCGTGTACCAATTCAGGCATCGCATTAGATAAACCACCCGCACCCACGTCATGAATAAAGAGAATTGGGTTTTCATCGCCTAATTGCCAACAGCGGTCAATCACTTCTTGGCAGCGGCGTTCCATTTCTGGGTTTTCACGTTGAACAGAGGCAAAATCTAAATTTTCTTTGGATTTCCCGCTGTCCATAGAAGACGCTGCACCACCGCCTAAACCGATGTTCATGGCTGGGCCGCCTAATACGATCAATTTCGCACCAACGGGGATTTCACCTTTTTGAACGTGTTCGCCACGAATATTACCGATACCGCCCGCTAACATGATCGGTTTGTGATAACCTCGCATTTCTTCACCATTGAAGCTGTTGACTTTCTCTTCATAGGTACGGAAATAACCCAATAAGGCAGGGCGACCAAATTCGTTGTTAAATGCTGCGCCACCTAATGGACCTTCAATCATAATATCAAGCGCAGAGGCAATACGGTTTGGTTTAGAAAGCGGATTTTCCCAAGGTTGTTCAAAGTTTGGAATGATAAGGTTTGATACAGAGAAACCAGTTAAACCTGCTTTTGGTTTTGCACCACGACCCGTTGCACCCTCATCACGAATCTCACCGCCCGAACCTGTTGCCGCTCCTGGGAATGGCGAAATCGCGGTTGGGTGGTTGTGGGTTTCCACTTTCATCAAAATGTGAGTGTCTTCATTGTGATAACGGTAAATGCCGTCTTGATCCGGGAAGAAACGTCCCGCTTTGGAACCTTCCATCACCGCCGCATTGTCTTTATATGCGGAAAGCACAAAATCAGGGGTTTTCTCAAAGGTATTTTTAATCATTTTAAACAGGGATTTATCCTGTTTTTTACCGTCAATAATCCAATCTGCATTAAAGATTTTATGGCGACAGTGCTCAGAGTTGGCTTGCGCGAACATATAAAGTTCAATATCGTGCGGATTGCGCCCTAATTGGGTGAAGTTTTCCACCAAATAATCAATTTCATCTTCTGCCAGTGCTAAGCCTAATTCTACGTTGGCTGTGGCCAAGGCTTCACGTCCACCTTTTAAAATATCTACGGTTTTAAACGGTTTCGGATCTTGATGTCGGAATAAGATCTCTGCATCTTCAGGACGACGCACCACGGTTTCCATCATTCGGTCGTGTAAAAGTGCGGTCAATTTTTCAGTTGTTTTTTCATCAAGCGGTTGGCTTAACTCAAAATAATACGCCAAACCTCGCTCAATGCGTTCCACTTCACTTAAACCACAGTTATGCGCAATATCGGTTGCTTTAGAAGACCAAGAAGAAATCGTGCCGACGCGTGGAATCACGATAAAGGTTTCGCCTTTGGCTTCATGCTCTGCCAAGGTTGGGCCGTAATGTAACAATGCTTTTAGTTTTGCTTCCTGCTCGCTAACAAGCGGTCGATTTAATTCCACAAAATGCAAATATTCCGCATAAACCGATTTCACCGGTAATTGATTTTGTTGGAATTTTTGCATTAAACCTTGAATACGGAATTCAGAAAGGGCGGGTGAGCCACGAAAAGTTTGAAACATACGGGTACCTTTAAGTTGTGTTTGAGATGATAGTCTTAACTATTATAATGGATAACGCAAACGTTTGCATTGAGAAATTCTTGCTTAATCACGCTGTAAATGTTGCTGGCTTGTGATAAAGGTTAATGAGTTGTTGTCAACTAATGTAAAGATTGTCTTTTTATGCAAATTCAAGTTTGATAAAGGCATAAAACCTCCGTAGAATTGAAATTGAAAACAGTTTGTAACGCTGTTTCAAAATACTTCAATTGATAAAAGAGGATGTAATTATGGCATTATTCACAGAAGCATCTAAACGTCGCTATGGTATAGCGGTATTTGTTGGTATTGTGGCAGGGATTATCTCTGCATTCGTAAAATGGGGCGCAGAACACCCATTCCCACCGCGTAGCCCACTCGATTTATTCACCGCAGCATGTAAAGACCCATCACAAGCATTAGAAGTTTGTTCGCGCGCATTCTTAAACCCGCCACATGTTTTCTTACGTGATTATCTAGGTATCGATCCAACTGAAGCCGCATTCACTTTTGCTGATCATGCATTTAACTGGATTGGTGTAACGCACATGATTTTCTCATTAGTTTTCGCAATCGGTTATTGCATCGTGGCTGAAATATTCCCGAAAATTAAATTCTGGCAAGGTATCGGTGCGGGTATCATCGCAAACATCTGCGTACACTACATTACTTTCCCTGCGCTTGGTTTAACTCCACCAGTCGCAGAGTGGCCATTATATGAACACATTTCTGAATTAGTCGGTCATATTTTCTGGTTCTGGACAATTGAGGTTATTCGTCGCGATTTACGTAACCGCATTACTGGAGAACCTGATCCTGAAGAAGCAACACGTTATCCAAATGCTTAAGAATTAAAATTGCAAAAGTTAAGGGGATGAGTCAATCATCCCCTTTTTTATTTGATTTTGTAGATGCTAATAATGTTCTACTTGTTCAGTTTGCTGAATACGGGAAATGACAGGTTGAGCAGCATCACTCATGAAATAATCATAAGTGATAGCTGGCACCATTTTTTGCACTTGAGCAAAATCGCCTGTTTTAATGCATTGACGCACTTTAGAGGCGCTAATGATTTGGTTACTGCTACTTTGGCGGGGAATGACTACGCATTCAATGCCATGTTCAGGCAGTTTTTGCTGCATGATTTGGTTATAGAGATGAGTCACTCGGCTAAAAGGTTCTTCGCCTACATAACGGCGTTGAATACCGAGTGTTTTTGCGATTTGGCTGAAAATTTCTAGATCAAGCAAGGCATTGCTTTCAATCACAGCATTCTCATTTTCTTGGAAATAACTTGGAAAAGTTGCGCTGCTAATAATGTAATCGCCGCTGTCATGGCAAATTACGTTCGCTAAATGTGAGACACCTTGTTGTACGAGCATTTTTCGGACTGAAAATGGGACAAGGCTTTGATCTTCACTAACAATAAAGAGATGTACCCAATCATTTTCTAGCGCTGCTTGTTCAACTAAAAATTGATGACCAAGTGTGAATGGGTTTGCGTTCATTACAATGGCTGCAATGCGTTGGTTAGGTTGCATTTTGGGGCTGCAAGCGGTGAGATTTTGCAAATAATCTGCAAAACCTGACCGCTTGTTTTCCATAAAGACAATTTGATTTGGAATACGGGTGATTTCATGAAAACTTAGGCCTTCAAAAAATTTTGCCGTATCGCATTTGGTATAAAGAAAAATATGCGGATTGCCACGTGCGAACTGTTCGTCAATTAGATGTGTGACGACAATGTTCATTAGCCCTTCACCTTGATGTTGTTGGGAAACGGCTAAACAGCGCAAGCTATTGGCAAAACAGCTACCGGTTGCCACAATCTCGCCTTCTTCATCATAAACTGCACAGGTGTAGTCTAGATTCGGATCGCGTTTTAGCCCCTCGGCTTCGAGGAGCTTATCTACGGCAAGGTAACCTTTTTTGTCGTTATCGAGCAATTTGCCAATCGCGTAATCCGTCATATTTTGCCTTGTTTTACTCTAAGCCAACTAATTTCCAGCGGTTGTGAGACACGCCTTCAATTTTGCCTTTTTTCACGTTAGTGATGTAGTCGATCATCATGTTTTGGATAGTGCCTGCTTCTCGACCCATTGCGACTTTAGATTCCCAAAGTGTTGGGATTTTTTGGTCTGCCCAAATACCACCTTTTTTGGTTAATTGACCGAAGCGGTAAGAGTTCATACCTAGTTTGATTTTCATCTCGTCAGTCACAGGGGTACCATCTGCTAATTTCAGATCAACAATTTTTTCGCCACTTGGTTTACGTAAATCAATTTGATATTGCACGCCACCGAAAATATCGAAGGTAACATATTTAGATTTTTTACGTTCTGCGTTATAGCGATATTCAGTATCACCTGGTTGAATGGTATCGAAGTAATCTGCTGACCAGTTCATGTACTCTTTAAGTTGTTTACCAGTCACTTCATATACGGTCACATCGCCACCTGCATAGCGGTAGTTAAAGATGATGTCTTTTTTCTTGATATCGCCTTTATCCATACGCGCTTTTTCGTGGTCGAATGAGAAAGAAACAACATCGGCATTGCTGTAGTGGCGCTCAACATCGGTAATGAATGAAGATAAACCCGTATCTTGTGAGAACGCAATTGAAACACCGTGTTTTCTCTCTTGTGGCACCATATCAATTGCTGTTTCACCGATTTTCACGTTGTTTAGACGGCGTAATTCTTCATGGTATGGTTTGTAGATTTCAACGATTTGTGCATCCGCTTCGTAATCTTTTACAGGCACGGTTTTCGCTTGTTTAGAAACTAATTTCACTTTGCCGTCTTTATCCACATCAAAGCTTAAATCTACTTCAGAAACTACAGTACCGTAGCGGTGTGGTTCAGTGATTACCGTTTCTTTAATGGTTTCAGAAGACACGTTTTTGTGCATATGGCCTGCAATAATCACATCAATACCATCGACATTGTTGATTAAGTCTGCTACACCAGTATCTGGAATGTTATTTTCGTTTTCGATACCCATGTGAGCTAATACGACGATCGCATCTACACCTTTTTCTTTTAATGCTTTGATTTGCTCTTTGGTTTCTTCAGTTGGTGAGCTGAATTTCATGTCTTTTAAGTTGCCGGTATCTTCTTCAAATTTTGCCGACATTGGTGTACTTAAACCGATAATTCCTAATTTCACACCATCTTTTTCAATAATAGTAGTTGGCTCAACATAGCGTTTACCACTGTCTTTGTAGTAGAAGTTCGCGGTTAAGATTTTTGCTTTAATATCTTTTAAAATTTCATCTAATGCGGTCATGCCGAAGTTGAATTCGTGGTTACCTAAAATGAAAATGTCATAGCCCATAGCATTTAATACTTTCGGCACAGGGTTATCTTTGTAGTATTTTTCAGTTTTAGCGAATACTTCAACTTGGTTATCTTGAATCGCATCACCGATATCAACCAAGATAAGATCTGGATGAGCTTTACGAGCTTCTTTCACGTAAGTTGCAATTTGCGCATAAGAGCCAGATTTGTCTTCCACGTCTGCACCATAAGACCATGGTACGATACGACCGTGAACATCTGATGTCCCTAAAAATTTAAAATTCACCTCTTTGGCAACTGCCACAGAGACTGCTCAAAGGGTAAATAATGTTGCTAATAATTTTTTCATTCAAAGTTCCTTATTAGAATTAGAAAAACCGAAAGTTCGGTTTCGCTAGTTTAGCTGAAGGCGACCTAATAACCAATATCTCATATGGGAAAGCGGTCGAATTTTGCGAGAATTTTACTGATTTAAGGCTGTGCAAGGCATCATAGTTGGCTGAAAGAGAAGCGCAGTTTTTTAATACATCGAATATTTTAAATATGGAGGTAATTATGACCCAAGTTTTTATTACGCATGGTTATACCGCAAACGGGAATAAGCATTGGTTCCCTTGGTTAGAGGAAGAACTGGCTAAGTTAGGCATTCCTTGTAAGCGGTTAAATATGCCAGATAGCGAACATCCGACGCCTGAAGCGTGGTTAGCACATCATCAGCAAGAAATTGTTCTTACGCCTGAAACAATTCTTATCGGGCATAGTTTAGGCTGTATTGCGAGCTTAAATTTTCTCGCAACAGCGCAGAAACCGATTAAGGCATTGATTTTAGTTTCGGGTTTTGGTGAAAAATTACCACATTTGCCGGAATTAGATGCGTTTGCAAATTTTTTCCAAAATCTGACCGCTTGCGTGCCAAGTCAGTGCCACGTTATTGCAGCGAGAAATGATAGCATTGTGCCTGCGGAATTTAGCCAGCGTTTAGCAGAAAACTTACAAGCAAGTTATTTGTGCTTGCCTACAGGCGGCCATTTTTTAGATAGAGAAGGCGTGACAACACTGCCTGAAGTATTAGATTTAATTCGAAAAATTGAACAAATTTAATAAGTGTGAAACGGATCACATTTTATTTTTTAAAATAAAGATATAGTAACAAGAATGTTAAGAAAACGTTATCGTAAGGTGCATATGAAGTAGTCATGCGTAATTTATTGAGAGCGATTCTTAATACACAAAGTCAATTTTGAGGTAGATCAGAAAACACCTCTTTTTATGTAATAAATGGGGCGCGAAAGCTCATTTTAGTGGCAGAATAGAACTAATTCTTAAACGTGAAGTTCAATTTTTTGGAGTGAATATGCAAAGTGTTAATTTTGATGTAGCAATTATCGGCGCCGGTGGTGGCGGTTTACGTGCTGCGATTGCAGCAGCGGAAGCAAATCCGAACCTTAAAATTGCGTTAATTTCAAAAGTTTACCCAATGCGTAGCCATACAGTGGCGGCAGAAGGGGGTTCAGCAGCGGTCATTAAAGACACCGACTCTTTTGATAACCACTTTAACGATACCGTGGGCGGTGGCGACTGGTTATGTGAACAAGATGTCGTAGAATATTTCGTTGAGCATTCCCCAGTGGAAATGACCCAATTGGAGCGTTGGGGGTGTCCTTGGAGCCGTAAAGACGATGGTGATGTTAACGTTCGCCGTTTCGGTGGGATGAAAATTGAGCGTACTTGGTTCGCGGCAGATAAAACAGGCTTCCACATCTTACATACACTTTTCCAAACTTCAATTAAATATCCTAATATCGTCCGTTTTGACGAGCATTTCGTACTTGATATTCTAACTGACAACGGCGAAGCGCGCGGTTGTGTTGCAATGAATATGATGGAAGGTACATTAGTTCAAATCAATGCAAATGCAGTTGTTATTGCAACAGGTGGTGGTTGCCGTACTTATCGTTTCAATACTAATGGCGGCATCGTAACAGGTGATGGTTTATCTATGGCATATCGTCATGGTGTTGCATTACGTGATATGGAGTTCGTTCAATATCACCCAACAGGCTTACCAAACACTGGCATTTTGATGACCGAAGGTTGTCGTGGTGAAGGTGGTATCTTAGTCAATAAAGATGGCTATCGCTACTTACAAGATTATGGTCTAGGCCCTGAAACTCCAGTGGGCAAACCAGAAAATAAATACATGGAATTAGGCCCACGTGATAAAGTTTCTCAAGCATTCTGGCAAGAGTGGCGTAAAGGCAACACATTAAAAACCGCTAAAGGCGTGGATGTAGTGCACTTAGATTTACGTCATTTAGGGGAAAAACACTTAACCGAACGTTTACCGTTTATTTGTGAGTTAGCACGTGCATATGAAGGGGTTGACCCAGTTCATCAACCGATTCCGGTTCGTCCAGTTGTTCACTACACCATGGGCGGTATCGATGTGGACATTAATGCAGAAACCTCAATTAAAGGTTTATTCGCAGTAGGTGAGTGCGCATCTTCTGGTTTACACGGTGCAAACCGTTTAGGTTCTAACTCATTAGCAGAGCTTGTCGTGTTCGGTAAGGTGGCAGGTGAAAATGCTGCTCGTCGTGCTTCAGAAGCTAAACCTGCAAACCAAGCACACCTTGATGCACAAGCACAAGATATCGTAGCGCGTTTACATGCGTTAGCTAATCAAGAAGGTAACGAATCTTGGTCACAAATTCGTAATGAAATGGGTGATTCAATGGAAGAAGGTTGCGGTATTTATCGTACACAAGAAAGTATGGAAGCAACCGTCAACAAAATTGAAGAGCTTAAAGAACGTTATAAACGTGTGAGCGTGAAAGATAAATCAAGCGTATTTAACACGGATTTACTCTATAAAATTGAATTAGGTTTCATCTTAGATGTAGCGCAATCTATTGCATGTTCTGCTGTTGAACGTAAAGAATCTCGTGGTGCGCACCAACGTTTAGATGCGACAGAGCGTGATGATGTGAATTATTTAAAACACTCATTAGCTTTCTATAATGCAGAAGGTAAACCAACAATTAAATACAGCGATGTAAAAATCACGAAATCACAACCGGCAAAACGTGTTTACGGTGCAGAAGCTGAAGCACAAGAAAAAGCGAAAAAAGCGGCTCAGGCTGCAAAATAATGGAGGGTAACAAAATGGCAAATGTAAATACAATGACCGTCGAAGTGTTACGCTACAACCCTGAAGTGGATAGCGAACCGCATTTAGACAAATACCAAGTCCCTTATGATAGCCAAACTTCATTATTAGATGCACTCGGTTATATTAAAGATGAGTTACAACCTGAGCTTTCTTATCGCTGGTCTTGCCGTATGGCAATTTGTGGTTCATGTGGGATGATGGTAAATGGCAAACCAAAATTAGCTTGTAAAACGTTCTTACGTGATTACAGCGGACATATGCGTATTGAGCCACTACAAAACTTCCCAATTGAGCGCGATTTAGTTGTGGATTTAAGCCACTTCTTAGATAGCCTTGAAGCGATTAAACCTTACATCATTGATAATAAAGCACCAGCGCTTTCAGGAAATCCGGCACCGGATGCGGAATTGAAGAAAAGTCGTACCAAACAAACACCTGCACAGCTTGAGAAATATCGTCAATTCTCAATGTGTATCAACTGTGGTTTATGTTACGCCGCTTGTCCGCAGTTTGGTTTAAATCCTGAATTCTTAGGTCCTGCAGTATTAACGCTTGCTCATCGTTATAACTTAGATAACCGTGATAATGGCCGTGCAGAGCGTATGAAACTGTTAAGCAGTAAAAACGGTGTTTGGAGTTGTACTTTCGTGGGTTATTGTTCAGAAGTGTGTCCGAAACATGTAGGGCCGGCATCTGCAATTAACCAAGGTAAATTGGAAAGTGCAAAAGATTATGTAATTTCAATGATCAAACCAAAAGGCTAGGGGGAAATATGACAGCAACAACAAAACGCAAAGTCTATGTGCGTGAAATGAAAGCAAATTGGTGGCAAAAACTACCATTTTACAAAATGTATATGGTGCGTGAAGCAACCTCAATCCCAACGGTTTGGTTTAGCCTAGTCTTATTTTATGGTGTGATTACTTTAGGTAGAGGCACTTTTGCAACAGATTTTGTTAGCTTCGTACAAAATCCAATTGTGATTGTCTTCAATCTCATTTCATTAGCAGCCATTCTTTATCATGCTGCAACCTTGTTTGAAATGACACCACAAGCAATGCCAATTATGGTTAAAGGACAATTTTTACCAATTAACTTCGTGAAAAAAGTGTTCTGGGGCATTACTGGGGTAATTAGCCTTGTTGTCTTAGTATTAGCTTATATTTAAGGGGGAGATATGAGTAATAAAGTATTTGATACCAAACGTTCTAACGAGCCACCTGTTTGGTTATTATTCAGTGCTGGCGGCATGGTTAGCGCACTATTTTTCCCAATCTTGATTTTAGTATTAGGCGTTTTACTTCCGCTTGGTTTAGTTACACCAGACAATATCATTGCTTTTGCACATACCGGTATTGGTAAATTAGCGATTTTAATGTTCACTATTTTCCCAATGTGGGCAGGTATGCACCGTATCCACCACGGATTACATGACTTAAAAGTGCACTTCCCAGCGGGTAACTTAGTATTCTACGGATTATCTGCTATTTTTACCTTAGCAATTATTTGTTTAACGTTAAGTTTGTAATCTTACAAGCGGTCTAAAAAACATAAAGCCTTGCAAATTTTTGTTTGCAGGGCTTTTTTGCTTTTTGATTGAATCAATTTGATTTAGAATTTGATTTCTTGATACAGAAAAGGAAACACCATGAAAAAATTGATTATTGTGGCATTGCTTGCAGGGTTTGGTTTAACCGCTTGCGGCGTAAAAGGCCCGCTTTATTTTCCTGAAAAAACAGCAGAACAGCCTACACAAACAGCATAAATTGATCATCACAAGCGGTCGAATTTCGCAAAAGTTTTGCAAAATTTGACCGCTCTCACAAACACAACGGAAATCCAATGAATCATTTTGAATATAAAAACCAACAACTTTTTGCCGAAGAGGTGGCCATTGCAGACATTATTAAAGCGCATGGTACTCCTGCTTATATTTATTCCCGTGCTACGCTAGAACGCCATTGGCATGCCTTTGATAACGCATTTGGCGAGCACCCGCATTTAATTTGCTTTGCCGTAAAATCTAATTCTAATATTGCATTACTCAATGTCATGGCAAAGCTTGGTTCAGGCTTTGATATTGTCTCACAAGGTGAATTAGAGCGCGTGTTAGCAGCGGGTGGCGATGCTTCCAAAGTGGTGTTCTCGGGTGTGGCAAAATCACACAGCGAAATTGCACGTGCTTTAGAAGTCGGTGTGCGTTGTTTTAATGTGGAATCAATTCCTGAACTACATCGTATCAATGAAGTGGCGGGAAAAATGGGTAAAGTTGCGCCAATTTCTCTACGTGTGAATCCAGACGTGGATGCAAAAACGCACCCATATATTTCTACTGGCTTAAAAGAAAATAAATTCGGTGTTAGTGTGCAACAAGCACGAGAAGTGTATCGTTTAGCAAAAAGCTTACCGAATGTGAAAATTACCGGTATGGATTGTCATATCGGTTCACAATTAACCGAGCTTCAACCGTTTTTAGATGCGACCGATCGCTTAATTGTTTTAATGGAGCAACTCAAAGAAGACGGGATTGAATTGCACCACTTGGATTTAGGCGGTGGTTTAGGTGTGCCATATCATGGCGAGCAGCCTCCGCATCCTACCGAATATGCGAAGGCATTGTTGGAAAAACTTAAAGCTTATCCAAATTTAGAAATCATTCTCGAACCAGGGCGTGCGATTAGTGCGAATGCAGGGATTTTGGTCACAAAAGTGGAATATCTGAAATCAAACGAAGATCGTAATTTTGCGATTGTAGATACTGGAATGAACGATATGATTCGTCCAGCCTTATATGAAGCGTATATGGAAATTACAGAGGTTGATCAATCACTTAATCGCGAAGCTTCCGTTTATGATGTTGTTGGACCGATCTGTGAAACCTCTGACTTCTTAGGGAAAGCGAGAACCTTATCTGTCTCAGAAGGCGATTACGTAGCAATGCGCTCCGCTGGGGCTTATGGGGCTGCGATGTCATCAACCTATAATTCTCGCCCACAAGCGGTCGAAATTTTAGTAGATGGTGCAAAAGCGCACTTAATTAAGGCAAGAGCGGATTTTGCGGATTTGTGGCGCTTAGAGCGATTATTACCGCAAGACTAATCAGAGTAGAATAGAAAGGCGTGATCAAATATCACGCCTTTTTATTGTAATGAAGCTGATGTGCTGAATAAATAAAAAAACGGGAACCATAAGTTCCCGTTTTTAAGTTATCTTGAAGATTATTGTTTCTCAACTTGGTTGAATTCAAGTTCAACTGGCGTTGCACGACCGAAGATAGATACAGACACTTTAACGCGGCCTTTTTCGTAATCCACTTCTTCCACCGTACCGGTAAAGTCAGCGAATGGACCTTCAGTAACACGTACATTTTCACCAGGATGATATTCATTACGGTGACGTGGTTTTTCAGCTGTTTCTTGAACACGGTTAAGGATTAAGTCAGCTTCTTTTTTAGAAATTGGTGCGGGTTTATCTGCAGTTCCACCGATAAAGCCCATTACACGAGGTACACTGCGCACAAGTTGCCAAGTGTAGTCGTTCATTTCCATTTCAACTAATACATAACCCGGGAAGAATTTACGTTCAGTTTTACGGCGTTTACCACCTACGTTTTCAACGATTTCTTCGGTTGGCACTAATACTTCACCGAAAGAATCTTCCATTTTGTGAAGTTTGATATATTCACGTAAAGTAACTGCCACACGGTTTTCAAAACCAGAAAAGGCTTGTAATACATACCAACGTTTTTTTGCCGGTTCGCTAGAAGTTGTTGTTTCTAATTCGCTCATTTTAATGCCTTATTATAAGTTGGTTAAAAATGCGACCAATCGAACGATGATAGAGTCGATACCCCATAACACTAAAGAAACCACTACACACATCGCAATTACGATTAAGGTTGTTTGGGTCGCTTCTGGACGGGTTGGCCAAATAATTTTACGTAATTCGGTACGAGACTCTTTAATAAAGTGAATGGTTTTTTGACCTTGATTGGTAAGCGCAGCGGCTGCTACAGCGCCTGCACCTAATGCTACTAACGCTAATACACGTACAACTAATGAAAGTTGTGCGGCAAAGTAAGTATTGCCTACTGCTGCAACGATAATTAACGCTACTGCGATAATCCAAAGCAAGGTATTTGTGCCTTTGCTTTTTTCCCCTTTATCTTGAACTTGTTCAGGGGCTTTCTTTTTAATTTCTGTCGCCATATAAAACCTAAAATGATGTAAGAGAAAATATCTAATTTTTAAAAGCGTATGATTCTATCATTTCATGACCGATTTAGCACGATCTTTCTATTCGATTTCACACTAAAATTAAAGGCTGAATCTGTATTATATAGATTCAGCCTCAGTTTAATTACACCGTGTTTTATTTTTTACGGGTATGTAAGCCTTTTTTCTCTAATTGGCGGTAAATCCACCATTGTTGTACTAAGGTAATACAGTTAGAGGTTAACCAGTAAAGCACTAAGCCTGCAGGGAAGAACAGGAAGAATGCAGTAAAGATAACCGGCATAAACATCATCACTTTTTGTTGCATTGGATCAGCAACAGGGGTTGGTGACATTTTTTGTAATAAGAACATTGAGCCACCCATCAACAATGGGAAAATGAAGTATGGATCTTGGGCTGATAAGTCATGAATCCAACCGAAGAATGGTGCATGACGTAATTCTACAGCTTCCATGAATGTCCAATATAACGCGATGAAAATTGGCATTTGAATCAGAATCGGTAAGCAACCACCCATTGGGTTTACTTTCTCTTCTTTATACAATTTCATCATCTCTTGGCTCATACGTTGACGGTCATCACCAAAACGCTCACGCATTTCTTGGATTTTCGGCTGCAACATACGCATTTTTGCCATTGAGGTGTATTGCGCTTTAGTAAGTGGATAAAGTAAACTTTTTACCACGATGGTCACTAAAATAATCGCGATACCCCAGTTAGACACAACTTTTTGAATCGTTGTTAATAACCAGAATAATGGTTTCGCAATGAACCATGCCCAACCGTAATCGACGGTTAAATCAAGATGTTCTGCAACTTCAGCCATTTCGTGTTGGTTTTTCGGGCCAGTCCATAAAGCAGTTTGGATGGTTGCTTCGTTGTTTGGAGCGATTGTGGTAATTGCGCCACGGTAACCTATATTCGCAAAGCGTTTATCTTCAGAGATACGTGTAAACAAGGTCATATCTTGGTTTTGTGGTGGTACCCACGCAGAAGAGAAATAGTGTTGTAATAATGCAACCCAACCGGTTTTACTTTCAATAGATAAACCTGATTTTTCCATATCTTGGAAACTATATTTTTTGTAGTTGGTTTCCGAAGATGAGTAAGCGCCGCCAGTATAGGTTGGCATAGCTAAGTTGCCAGAGTTTTCTACGATAGTATGTTTTAACTGTCCGTAAGGCTGAACTTCAATCGTTTCCGCACTGTTGTTTTTCACGTTGAAATCAACGCCTACGTTATAGCTGCCACGTTTTAAAGTGAAGGTTTTGGTATAAACCACACCATCTTTCTCAACGGTTAATGGCACACGAATTTCATTTTGACCATCGGCCAATTTAAAGCTATCTGCGCTTGCTTGATATTGCGCACGACCTGCATTGGTATCGATCCCGTTTTTACCCACTAAACCACTTTGTGCGATATAAGTAAGGTTGCTGTTATCTTGTAACAACTCAAATGGGGTGTTTGATTGTAATTCAGCGTTAAGTTTTAATAAGTCAGAATCAACGACATCACCGCCTAGCGTGTCAACGGTTAAACGTAAAACATCGCTTTCGATGGTAATAGTTTTTCCTTTGCTCACCATATCTGAGGTGGTGGAGTCAGAAGAACTAGACGCCGGCACATCGCCTGATGATTGTTGCGCTTGGACTTGTGCTTGCTTCTGGGCTTGGATTTCAGGGTTGAATTCCTGCTGCCAGGTCGTAAATAATAGAAACGACACCAAGAACAGTCCCATGACCAATAAACTACGATTTGAATTCATGTGGAATTTCTCTTAAGTAAAGGAATGGATAAAAGAATAGCATTCTATAATAGGTTGTTCATATCTCCAACCGCCTTTTTAAACAGCGGTCAGATTTTCAAAGAATTTTGCAAAAAATTCACAAAATCTTACCGCTTGTCTAACACTTTTACCGATAAGCGGGAAATGGCACAAAGGTTGCCTTGTTCATCTTTGGTTTCAATTTGCCAAACTTGCACTTCTCGTCCAACTTTTAATGGAAAGGCGCGAGCAATCGCTTTTTCGCCCTCTTTGATGGATTTTAAATGGCTAATGTTTAATTCCATTCCCACCGCAATTTGATTTGGTTCGCAAAGCAATAAGGCACCTGCATTGGCGACGGTTTCTGCTAAGGCTGCAGAAACACCACCATGTAATACCCCAAATGGTTGTTTGGTGCGTCTGTCAACGGTTAATTCAGCGGTAATGTCTGAGGCGCCGATTTCTGTAAAAATAATCCCTAAATGTGCGACGGCTGTGCCTTCACATAGAGATGTTAATTGTTCTGGGGTAGCGGTTTGTTTCCAAATAGGCGTCATTTTTTCCTCTTTAAAATTGAATAATCATAAAACGCCCCGCAAGATTGCGGGGTGTTGAAATCGTTAGCTGATAATTTCTAGCAATGCTTGGACTGGGTGTTTAATGCCCTGATGCACCATACGTTTGACTTGTGAGCGGCAAGAATAACCAGTCGCTAGGCAGCGATTCATTGGTTTATCTGCCATTTTGACTTGCCAAGATTGCGCATAAATTGCCTTCGACATTTCAATATGCGCAGTTTCATGCCCAAATGTACCTGCCATGCCACAACAGCCAACATTTTGATTGATAAGCGTTTCCCCAAAATAGGCAAAAATTTGCTGCCAATCTTGTGTGGCACTTGGTAATTCAGTCGATTCAGTACAATGTGCAAATAAATGCCATGGCAAGCGGTCAGATTCTACGGCTTTTTTACTGACGCTGAGCGTTTCATTTTGAATGACGGATTTTAGCCATTCATGGGCTAATTGCACATGGAAATTTCCCCGCTCTGCTTTGAGAATATCACGATATTCATCGCGATAGAGCAAGGTTAATGCGGGGTCAACCGCCACCATTGGCAGACCTAGTTTTGCTACTCGATTTAAGAATTCCGCTTGGTTTTTGGCTGTTTTGGCAAATTGACTTAAAAAGCCTTTAATGTGTTGCGCTTTGCCACTAGGATTAAATGGCAAGACGATTGGGCGGAAACCGATTTTCTCTACAAACTTCACAAAATCTGCCACCACTTTAGCATCATAAAAAGTCGTGAAGGGATCTTGTACAATCAGTACGGTTTTGCAATTTTCTGCAGAAAATTGACCGCTTGCAGCACGTTGTTCCAACGTTTCTAACGTTTCACCTTGATAGCCAATCGCCACTAATTGCTGGCGTAAATTCGGTACAGATAATGCTGGTAGGTAAGTCATGCCAATCAGTTTATTCGCAGCGACTTCTGCAAGCTGTGTCGTGCTAAAGAAGTTAAAAAAGCGCGGGGCTTTCGCCATAATAGGTGCAATAAATTCTAAATTCGATACCACATAGTCTTTTATCGGGCGGAAATAGCGCTGATGGTAAAGCTGATTAAATTGGCTGCGGAATGTTGGCACATCAATTTTAATCGGGCATTGGCTTGCGCATGCTTTACATGCCAAGCAAGTATCCATTGCAGCTTTTACTTCATGTGAAAAATCGTATTCTTGCTTTTTCTTCAACGAATGGCGGATTTTGGCAACAAAATCGGTTAGTTTTAGCGAATTTTTGCTGGAGTCAAAAATTAACGTTTGTGGATCAACGCCTTGCTCGGCTAATAAGCGCAACCATTCACGAATCATTGCTGCACGCCCTTTAGGAGAAAAAAGTCGATTTCCTGAAACTTTCATAGAAGGGCACATTGTGTTATGCACATCAAAGTTAAAACATAAGCCGTTTCCGTTACAACTCATTGCGCCTTTAAACTCATCGCGCACCTCAATTGGAATCGTGCGGTCGTAATCTGCGCGCATGGTTGAATCAATTGGATACAGGGTTTCGGCTGAATCTAGCGGCGTACAGATTTTGCCCGGATTTAAGCGATTGTTTGGGTCAAAGAGGGTTTTGATTTGGCGTAGTTCTCGCCAAAGCTGCTCGCCAAAGAAGCGCTCACCATAGTAAGAACGCATTCCTTTGCCGTGTTCCCCCCAAATTAAACCACCATATTTGGCAGTCAGTTCGACGACCTGATCTGAAATCATTTTGAAGGTTTTCACTTGTGCTTTATCGCATAAATCCAGCGCAGGGCGAACGTGTAAAACCCCAGCATCAACGTGCCCAAACATCCCGTAGGCTAATTGATGACTGTCTAATAATGCACGGAATTCGCTAATGTAATCGGCTAAATGTTCGGGTGGCACACAAGTGTCTTCAACAAAAGGAATAGGTTTCGCCCAACCTTTTGCATTGCCTAATAATCCTACCGCTTTTTTACGCATCGCGTAAATTTTCTCAATCGAAGCTAAATCATCACAGCATTGGTAACCAATAATGCCTGCTTCATTTCGAGCAATTCTGTCATCAAGCGAACGACATAATTCGGCAACTTGTGCTTCAATTTGAGCAGCATCGTGTCCTGCATATTCGACGATATTGATGCCTAGAATCGGGTTTGCCTCGTCTTCTTTTAATAAGTCTGAAACGGAGTGCCAAATAATATCTTGTTTAGCCAGATTAAGTACTTTGGAATCGACGGTTTCTACAGATAACGCTTTTGCTTCTAGCATAAAAGGTGCCGCGCGTAATGCAGCATCAAAAGAGTTATATTTAATATTGATTAACGTGCGATATTTTGGAATAGGTAATAAATTTAATTTGGCTTCACAAATAAATGCAAGCGATCCTTCAGAGCCTGTCAAAATACGGGTTAAATTAAATTGACTCTCATCTTCATTAAATACATTTTTTAAATCATAGCCCGTTAAAAAACGATTTAATTGTGGCAAAGAAGAGAGCACTAATGGGCGTAATGTTTTACAGCGAGAAAATATGGTTTCATGTAATTTTCGCCCGTAATCGGAAAGATTTAATTGGGTTAAATTTGCAGAAAATTGCTCAGAATTGACCGCTTGCGTTTCTAATACCTCTCCGTTAATTAACACAGATTTGAGTCCTAAAACGTGGTCGGAGGTTTTGCCATATTGTAATGAGCCTTGTCCTGAAGCATCAGTGTTAATCATTCCGCCTAATGTAGCACGATTGCTAGTGGATAGTTCAGGAGAGAAGAAAAGACCGTATGGTTTGAGATATTGATTTAATTGATCTTTTACGACACCAGCTTGAACACGAACCCAACGTTCTTCAACATTAAGCTCTAAAATTTGATTCATATGGCGTGAAAGATCCACAATGATATTTTGGTTCAATGATTGCCCGTTTGTGCCCGTTCCTCCCCCTCTTGGCGTGAACGTTAACCCACTAAACTCTGGTTTTTGTGCTAATTTTGTTAAAATCACAACATCAGCGATTGATTTTGGGAAAAGTAAGGCTTGCGGTAATTGCTGATAAACACTGTTATCTGTTGCTAAAGAGAGTCTATCTGAATAACTAGAGGCAATATCGCCACTAAAATTTTGTGTGCGCAAGCTTTCTAAATAAGCCTTAACTATGGGATCTAAAGATGGTGTTTGCGAGAGTCTAGGTATCATTATATTTATTCCAAATAATAAATTTTGCTAAATATTAACAAGAAAAGCACAGATTGAAAACGAAAGTAAATAAAAGGCTGACTTTTGTCAAAGTTGTCATTTTGAGCTTAAATTTAGTTAAAAAAGACATTTATTTCAGATTTGTTTAGTAAATAACATTGATTTTATGTGACTGAGTACCCATAATAGGAATATTCTTGCTCATACTTTCATTATATGGAGAGTACAAGAATGTGATAGATGGTATGACTGCCATTTATTTTTAGTGGCAGAATCTGTCATATAGGTCTCTTTATTCTCTAGTGAGATGGGAGCTTTCAATATTATCAATCTATGAAATATAGAGGATCATCCAAATGAAAAAAACATTAGTTGCATTAGCAGTATTAGCTTCAGCAGCAGCAACCGCAGCACCGCAAGAAAATACTTTCTACGCGGGTGCTAAAGCTGGTTGGGCATCATTTCATGATGGCATCAAACAATTAGATGCAAAAGATGGCGGTAAATACGGCATCAATAAAAACTCTGTAACTTACGGTGTATTTGGTGGTTACCAAATCTTAAACCAAAACAACTTTGGTTTAGCTACAGAAGTAGGTTATGACTATTTTGGTCGTGTTCGTGGTCACCAAAATACTAAAGCTGGTGGTGAGAAACAAACTTTCAAACATTCAGCACATGGCACAACTATTTCTTTAAAACCAAGCTATGAAGTATTACCTAACTTAGATGTTTACGGTAAAGTAGGTATCGCATTAGTAAATAACCGTTACAAAACAGTGAATGTGGTAACTAAAGCGCCAACAAAAACTCACCGTTTCCAAAGTTCTTTAATTTTAGGTGCGGGTGTTGAATATGCAATTCTTCCTGAATTGTCAGCACGTGTTGAATATCAATGGTTAAATAATGCAGGCAAAGCAAGCCAAGCTACTTTAAACCGCATGGGTGCAACAGACTACCGTCCTGATATCAGCTCAGTATCTGCTGGTTTAACATACCGCTTTGGTCAAGGTGCTGCACCAGCGCCAGTTGCTGCACCACAAGTTGAAACTAAAAACTTCGCATTTAGCTCAGATGTATTATTTGCATTTGGTAAAGCAAACTTAAAACCGGCTGCAGCACAAGCATTAGATGCAATGCAATCTGAAATCAATGCAGCAGGTTTAAATAATGCAGCAATTCAAGTGAATGGTTACACTGACCGTATTGGTAAAGAAGCAGCAAACTTAAAACTTTCACAACGTCGTGCAGAAACAGTAGCGAACTACATCGTTTCTAAAGGCGCACCAGCTGCAAACGTAACTGCAGTAGGTTACGGTGAAGCGAACCCAGTAACTGGCAACACTTGTGATGCAGTTAAAGGTCGTAAAGCGTTAATCGCATGTTTAGCACCAGACCGTCGTGTTGAAGTTCAAGTACAAGGTACTAAAGAAGTAACTATGTAATAGTTAGTTCTTAACGGACTTAGCTAAATAAGAAAAACCCGCA
>NZ_ALJP01000023.1:0-139985 GCF_000287615.1 Haemophilus sputorum HK 2154 | reverse complement strand
GGGTGACTGCGTACCTTTTGTATAATGGGTCAGCGACTTATATTTTGTAGCAAGGTTAACTGAATAAGGGAGCCGTAGGGAAACCGAGTCTTAACTGGGCGTCTAGTTGCAAGGTATAGACCCGAAACCCGGTGATCTAGCCATGGGCAGGTTGAAGATTGGGTAACACTAATTGGAGGACCGAACCGACTAATGTTGAAAAATTAGCGGATGACTTGTGGCTGGGGGTGAAAGGCCAATCAAACCGGGAGATAGCTGGTTCTCCCCGAAATCTATTTAGGTAGAGCCTTGAGCGGACACCTTCGGGGGTAGAGCACTGTTTCGGCTAGGGGTCCATCCCGGATTACCAACCCGATGCAAACTGCGAATACCGAAGAGTGATACTCAGGAGACACACGGTGGGTGCTAACGTCCATCGTGAAGAGGGAAACAACCCAGACCGCCAGCTAAGGTCCCAAAGTACTAGTTAAGTGGGAAACGAAGTGGGAAGGCTTAGACAGCTAGGATGTTGGCTTAGAAGCAGCCATCATTTAAAGAAAGCGTAATAGCTCACTAGTCGAGTCGGCCTGCGCGGAAGATGTAACGGGGCTAAAACTAGTCACCGAAGCTGCGGCATCAGTAGCAATACTGTTGGGTAGGGGAGCGTTCTGTAAGCGGATGAAGGTGAATCGAGAGGTTTGCTGGACGTATCAGAAGTGCGAATGCTGACATAAGTAACGATAAAACGAGTGAAAAACTCGTTCGCCGGAAGACCAAGGGTTCCTGTCCAACGTTAATCGGGGCAGGGTGAGTCGGCCCCTAAGGCGAGGCTGAAAAGCGTAGTCGATGGGAAACGGGTTAATATTCCCGTACTTGGTATAATTGCGATGTGGGGACGGAGAAGGTTAGGTTATCAACCTGTTGGATGGTTGTTTAAGCCGGTAGGTGGAGCATTTAGGCAAATCCGGATGCTCATAACACCGAGAAGTGATGACGAGGTGCTACGGCACTGAAGTAACTGATACCACGCTTCCAGGAAAAGCCACTAAGCTTCAGATTATACTAAACCGTACTATAAACCGACACAGGTGGTCAGGTAGAGAATACTCAGGCGCTTGAGAGAACTCGGGTGAAGGAACTAGGCAAAATAGCACCGTAACTTCGGGAGAAGGTGCGCCGGCGTAGATTGTAAGGGTTTACCCCTGAAGGTTGAACCGGTCGAAGATACCAGCTGGCTGCAACTGTTTATTAAAAACACAGCACTCTGCAAACACGAAAGTGGACGTATAGGGTGTGATGCCTGCCCGGTGCTGGAAGGTTAATTGATGGTGTTATCGAAAGAGAAGCTCCTGATCGAAGCCCCAGTAAACGGCGGCCGTAACTATAACGGTCCTAAGGTAGCGAAATTCCTTGTCGGGTAAGTTCCGACCTGCACGAATGGCATAATGATGGCCAGGCTGTCTCCACCCGAGACTCAGTGAAATTGAAATCGCCGTGAAGATGCGGTGTACCCGCGGCTAGACGGAAAGACCCCGTGAACCTTTACTATAGCTTGACACTGAACATTGAATTTTGATGTGTAGGATAGGTGGGAGCCTTTGAAGCAGTCACGCCAGTGATTGTGGAGGCGTCCTTGAAATACCACCCTTTAACGTTTGATGTTCTAACGAAGAGTGGAAACACGCTCTCGGACAGTGTCTGGTGGGTAGTTTGACTGGGGCGGTCTCCTCCCAAAGAGTAACGGAGGAGCACGAAGGTTTGCTAATCACGGTCGGACATCGTGAGGTTAGTGCAATGGTATAAGCAAGCTTAACTGCGAGACAGACAAGTCGAGCAGGTACGAAAGTAGGTCATAGTGATCCGGTGGTTCTGAATGGAAGGGCCATCGCTCAACGGATAAAAGGTACTCCGGGGATAACAGGCTGATACCGCCCAAGAGTTCATATCGACGGCGGTGTTTGGCACCTCGATGTCGGCTCATCACATCCTGGGGCTGAAGTAGGTCCCAAGGGTATGGCTGTTCGCCATTTAAAGTGGTACGCGAGCTGGGTTTAGAACGTCGTGAGACAGTTCGGTCCCTATCTGCCGTGGGCGTTGGAGAATTGAAAGGGGCTGCTCCTAGTACGAGAGGACCGGAGTGGACGCATCCCTGGTGTTCCAGTTGTTTCGCCAGAAGCATTGCTGGGTAGCTACATGCGGAAGAGATAAGTGCTGAAAGCATCTAAGCACGAAACTTGCCTTGAGATGAGTTCTCCCAGTCTATAAGACTGTAAGGGTTGTTGGAGACTACGACGTAGATAGGTCTGGTGTGTAAGCGGTGTGAGCCGTTGAGCTAACAGATACTAATTGCCCGAGAGGCTTAACTATACAACGCTCAAGTGTTTTTGGGTGGGAATGAAAGGTTTTGAGGCTTGTTTTTGGTTTTGAGAAGAAGAATAGATAAGATAATGAGATGAATCATGACCGGATATTCCGGCGACCATAGTGCAGTAGTTCTACCTGACTCCATACCGAACTCAGAAGTAAAATGCTGTAATGCCGATGGTAGTGTGGGGCTTCCCCATGTGAGAGTAGGGCATCGCCGGATTGAATAGAGAAAGGACCCCGTTACTGAGTGTGACGGGGTTTTTGCTTTTTGAAAGATTTTAAATCGTATTTACCATGATGATATAAACTCTCCCTCCACTTCTTCACATTACTTTTGTTATTCGTTTTTTAATAGTCTACTTTTTCATTACCCTAGCATTAGGATTATTCATTTATAGGAAATAATATGTTTCCAATTATCTACTTTATTGAAAAATAATATAGGGTAAAATAAGCCTCGTATTTGAGAAACAAATATTCTATTTTTATTTTAGAGGAACTTATGAATTCAACTTTTGAAAAACTTACCCCTGTTGTACTTTTACTTGCTCGTATCGTTATTGGTTATATGTTTTTACTTCACGGTACTGCAAAATTCTTTGAATATCCAATGTCAATGACCGGTGGAAATGGTGCAGTTACTGATCCAATGATGATTGTTGGTGGTATTTTAGAAATTGCAGGTGGATTATTATTAGCATTAGGCTTATTTACTCGTCCAATTTCATTCTTATTAGCAGGTCAAATGGCTTATGCTTATTTCTTTATGCATATGAGCGCAGAAACGATTTTTAATCCGTTAGCAAACAAAGGCGAATTAGCCATTATGTATTGCATGGCATTTTTAATTTTCATGGTGATTGGCCCAGGTAAATTATCTTTAGATGCTAAACGTAGTGCTTAATACCCAATAAACATGAGATGAGAATAAAAGGCGAACTAATTTAAATAGTTCGCCTTTTTTGTTTGAAAGGAATTTTTATTTTATTGAGGAAAGCGGGAGTTTTTGACAATTTGGACAGAAATAGCTATTTCTTTGCCCAATAACTTTTGCTTGAATTAACTCTCCACAAACATGGCAAGATTCTCCTTTTCGCCCATAAACTTGGAGAACTTGTGCAAAGTAACCAGGTTTGCCGTTAGGTTGAATAAAATCTTTTAGAGTCGTTCCACCTTGTTGAATAGCTTTCTCTAACACCGATTTAATTACGGTGACTAACCGTTCGCATTGTTTTCGTGTCAGGTTTTGTGTAATCAGCTCTGGATGAATTCCTGCCATAAATAGCGATTCACATGCATAGATATTACCTACACCAACCACGATATCATTATTCATAATAAAGTTTTTGACAGCGACACTTTTCCCTCGACTCTTCTTAAAGAGATAATCGGTATTAAATGCCTCAGAAAGCGGCTCAGGCCCGAGTTTCTGAATGAGTTCATGTTCTGATGCATCTTCAGCCCAAAGCCAACAGCCAAATTTGCGTGGGTCGTTATAACGCAATACCACACCTGATTCGGTAATTAAATCAACGTGGTCATGTTTATTAGGGGCGATTTCATCTTCTAAGTGAAGAATGCTTAATGAACCCGACATCCCTAAATGTATCAATATATCTCCCTGATTCGTATGAAGAATCAGATATTTCGCACGTCTAGAAAGGCGTTGAATAATAGCGCCAGACATTTCTGTTAAGACATGAGGAATGGCCCAGCGGAGTTTAGGCACGCGCAAAACAATAGCTTTAATAGTTTGCCCAACTAAGTAAGGTTCGACACCGCGTAGGCTAGTTTCTACTTCGGGTAATTCAGGCATGAAGATTCCTTATAAAATAAAAAAGCAGTCAAATTTACAAAGTTTTTTGCAAAGTTGACCGCTTGTTGGATTAACGTTTTTTGATTAAATGATGAATGATATAACCTGTTACTAAACCAATTATTGCAAACGGCATCCATTCCATGGAATAAGATTTAAATGGTAGTTGATCAGTAAAGCCAGTACCAATTACCGATAAAATTGAGATGATGGTCACTAGCCCCACTGCAAGGCGTTGTCCTAATAGCGGAATGTGGTGTAATGCGTTGATTCCTAGCATTAAGATTACTGTCATTGCAATTGGATAAAGAATCAGTAACACAGGAATTGAGCGCGTAATGACTTCTTTTAACCCTAAGTTGGCAATTAACATACTTAATAAGCAGAAAATAATCACATAGGTACGATAGCTGATTTTTGGGAACACTTCATTAAAGTATTCACTGACTGATGCGCATAAACCAACGGCGGTGGTTAAACAAGCTAGCGATACAATAATGCCTAGTAGCATTCGACCATATTCACCGAATGCCTGAATGGTAATAGTGTTTAGAATATAAGTACCAAGATCTTGTTTATTGGCTTCTAACGTCGCAAGGGTTTCTTGGCTAATTTCAATATGGTTACCAATCCAACCTAATGAGAAATAAATCACGCCTAAAGCACTCGCGGCAATAACGCCTGCCACTACGGTTTGTTTAATCAATGCAGAAGGGCTGACACCTTTCGCTTTAATCGCATTTAATACGATAACAGAGAAGGCAAGTGATGCTAGTGCATCCATGGTGAAATATCCGTCGATAACACCTTTAAATAACCAAGAGTTTTCGCTTACTGCAGGGTGAATGGTTTCTGTATTCAGTAAGAAAAAAGCACGGATAACTAGACCAATAATACTAATAATTAACACAGGCGTTAAAATTGCGCCGATACGGTCAACCATTTTGGAAGGGTTGAGACTCAACCAGAGGGTTAAGGAAAAATAGATAAGTGTGAAAATGAATAGTGAGATGCTGCTTGGTTCTTTAAGAAACGGTAAAACCGCCATTTCATAAGCCGTTGCCCCTGTACGAGGGCCAGCAAAAAATGGCCCGATTGAAAGGTAAATTGCCGCTAAGAAAATCAGTGAGAACCAAGGGTGAATTCGGTTTAATGCCGATTTATAACCACCTTCATAGCAGGCACTCACAATAATGCCTAATAGCGGCAAGCCAACACCGGTTGTAATAAAACCGAGGATAGCCGGTAAGAAATGTCCTCCACTTTCTAGCCCAAGTTTAGGCGGGAAAATTAGGTTACCTGCGCCAAAAAAGATGGCAAATAGCATAAAGCCAACAACAAAATTATTTTTAGTCATAAAACACACACAAAGATTAAAAAAAGAAAAATAATAAAAGTAAAATGCCGAATCTTGCTTTTACCTGAGCTGGCATAATAGCAAAATTCGGCAGAAATTAAACCGCTTGTAGGCGATTAGTTCATATATAACCCACCATTAACGTGTAAGGTCTCACCATTGATATAACGTGCATCATCTGAAGCTAAGAATGCAACGGCTTTTGCGATGTCTTGCGCTGAACCTAATTCCCCTGCTGGAATTTGGCTAAGAATCGCTTGTTTTTGATCTTCGGTTAACTCATCGGTCATATCTGTTGCGATAAAGCCTGGTGCGACTACGTTAACTGTAATCCCGCGTGAAGCGACTTCTTTTGCTAATGATTTTGAGAAACCAATTAAGCCCGCTTTCGCTGCGCAGTAGTTTGTTTGACCAGGGTTACCCATAGAACCTACCACAGAACCGATGGTGATAATACGTCCGCCTTTTTTCATCATCGGGCGTAATACTGCTTTTGATAAACGGTAAACTGAAGTGAGGTTAGTTTGAATAATATCGAACCAATCTTGATCTTTCATACGCATTAACAAGCCATCGCGTGTAATGCCAGCATTGTTCACTAAAATATCAATATCACCAAATTCAGCTTTCACTTGAGCTAGAAGCGCTTCAATAGATTCAGGTTCGGTCACGTTTAACACAAATCCTTTACCTTTATCGCCTAAATAAGCTGAAATAGCTTCAGCACCTTTTTCAGAGGTTGCTGTACCGATAACGGTTGCACCTTTTGCAACTAATTCTTCTGCGATGGCTTTACCGATACCACGGGTTGCGCCAGTCACTAATGCGATTTTACCTTGCATTTTTTGTTCCTTTTGTTTTTTTAGTGCGTAATAAATCCCGTTTTTGCGAAGTTTATTACACACTATTGAATTAAAAAATTACGCTAACACCGCTTCCAATGATGCAACATCATTGACTGCTTTTGCTGAAAGCTCTTTGACGATACGGCTGGTTAAACCGGTTAATACTTTGCCTGGGCCGATTTCATATAATGTGGTTGCGCCATCTTGTGCCATTTTTTCAACCGTTTCTGTCCAACGTACAGGGCTATAAAGCTGACGAACTAAGGCATCACGGATTTTATCTGAGTCTGTTTCTACACTAACATCTACATTGTTGATAACCGGTACAAGCGGTGCATTTAATTGAATATTTTGCAATGCTTCAGCTAATTTTTCCGCAGCAGGTTTCATCAATGCACAGTGAGAAGGCACGCTAACGGCTAATGGTAACGCACGTTTTGCCCCAGCTTCTTTACAAAGCTCGCCTGCGCGAGTTGCTGCGGTTTTAGTTCCTGCAATAACAACTTGACCTGGTGAGTTAAAATTCACGGCAGAAACAATTTCGCCCGTTTCTTTTGCGGTTTGTTCACAAGCATTGATAATTGCATTGTTTTCTAAACCGATAATCGCAAACATTGCGCCAGTGCCAGCAGGCACCGCTTGTTGCATTGCATTACCACGTAATTCCACTAATTTTACGGCATCTTGGAAATCTAACACGCCAGCGCATACTAAGGCAGAGTATTCGCCTAAACTGTGGCCTGCCATGACTGATGGTTTCAGTTCGGGGAATTTTTCTTGCCATACACGGAAAATCGCCACAGAAGCGGTTAATAACGCAGGTTGTGTGCGTTGAGTTTGTCCTAAGTCTTCTGCGCTACCGTTTTGCACTAAATCCCATAAATCATAACCAAGCACATCGCTTGCTTGTTTGAAGGTGGCTTCTACGATCGGATATTGAGGGGCAAGGTCAGCTAACATCCCAACTGCTTGAGAGCCTTGACCTGGGAATACCATTGCGAAATTAGACATTGTTGTTCCTCTTGTAAAAATGGAAGCGGTAGGATTTTGCAAAAAATTTGCGAAATTCAACCGCTTGAAAATAGTGATAGTGTATCAGTTTTGCTACTTTTGGCTCATCGGAGCTCAAGTTTGAACCGATTAGCGTTTGCTCGCTTTATAAAGTTTCATTGCTTCAGGAATCAGACGTTCTAGATTTTCCTGACGATCTTCGTTTGAAGGGTGAGTAGAGAAAATGCCGCCGCTGCCGCCAGATTCTTTACTCATTTTCACCCACACGTTTGGTGCTGCTGAAGGGTTATAGCCAGATTCAGCCATTAACATTAAGCCGACTTCATCTGCTTCGGTTTCTTGTGATCGGGAGAATGGTTTGTTTGCGATCAGATCTGTCCCTGTGCTTAATAAACCACCTGTGTCTGCGCCTAATGCAGCAGAAGCTGCCGCATCTGCGATTGCACCAAAGATACCCGTTGTCATTTCAAAGTTATGCGCTGATTTGCTGTGTTCTTTTAATGCGTGCGCCATTTCATGGCCCATTACGGTGGCAATTTCGTCATCTGTCATTTTTAAACGATCAACTAAGCCTGTGTAGAAGCCCATTTTTCCGCCTGCCATTGCCCAAGCATTTAGCTCGTTGGTGCGGAAAACCGTAATTTCCCACTGGAATGGTACGCCAGTAGTATTGGCTTTTTCTGCATAAGGTTTCATGCGATTGAATACCGTGTGAACACGTCTCGCTGTTGAAGATGAAGTATCAATTGCACGCGCATTTTGTTGTTTCATTTGTGCATAGCCAGCATAAGCTTTAGCGTTCATTTCTTGAGTACTAACACAAGCAGCGAGGGCTGCTGCTAAAAAAGCAGATAAACATAATTTTTTAATTAAAGTCATAATATTTTCCGTAAGGTTAAAAATGGCTATATAGAAAAAATGCCAAAGTGACCTCTGGCATTTTGCATTAAAAGATTATTTTTTTGCACGCTCAAATGAGTCTAAGATTTCTTTACGAGCTTCGTTGACATCGCCCCAACCTTCAACTTTCACCCATTTGCCAGCTTCTAAAGCTTTGTAGCTTTCGAAGAAGTGTTGGATTTGTGCTTTTAATAAAGCAGGTAAGTCGCCTACATCTTGGATGTGATCGTATTCTTTGCTTAATTTAGTGTGCGGAACTGCAACAACTTTCGCATCGCCACCTGCTTCGTCGGTCATTTTTAATACGCCAACTGGACGGCAACGAATAACTGAACCCGGTTGTAATGGGTATGGAGTTGGAACTAATACGTCCACTGGGTCGCCATCTGAAGAAAGTGTGTTGTTCACATAACCGTAGTTTGCTGGATAGAACATTGCAGTTGCCATAAAACGGTCAACAAATAATGCACCGCTTTCTTTATCAACTTCGTATTTGATTGGATCTGAATTTGCTGGAATTTCGATCACAACATAAATATCGTCTGGTAATTCTTTACCAGCTGGTACGTTTTCTAAGCCCATTTTAGTTTCCTTCTGTTGTAGAGGTAAAAAAACAATGCGATTATAGCTTATCTTCATCGAAATTTGTATAAGTATCACGAAAATGAGTAAACCAAGCGGCTTTCAATTTAAACAATTTTTCATCGCACACGATAAATGTGCCATGAAAGTAAATACAGATGGCATTTTATTAGGCGCAATAGCCGATGTAGAAGGCGTTAATGTAGCCTTAGATCTTGGCACAGGAACCGGCTTAGTGGCGTTAATGTTAGCGCAACGAACAGATTCAAATTGCCAAATTCATGCGTTAGAGATCGAACCGAATGCTTATCAACAAGCAAAAGAAAATATTCAAAGATCCCCATGGGCTGATCGTATTGCGTTACGTCAATATGATGTGCTAGAAGCAGATTACACTCAAAAATTTGATCTCATTGTTGCAAATCCGCCCTATTTTATGGATTCCTTACGTAGTCCAGATAATGCGCGAGATCTTGCCAGAAGTGCAGTTCAAACGCATTTTGCTTGGTTAATGCAAGCGCAAAAATGGCTGAATGAAGAGGGAAAAATAATATTTATTTTGCCAAATGATGCCGCTGAAAAATTACTCGAACAAAGCCAAACAAGCGGTCTTTTTTGCCAAGAGATTTGCAAAATTATTACTAAAAGAGGGCAAGCACCAAAACGCTGGATAATCACATTCACGAAGCATTCACAAACGAGATTTGAACGTGACTTAACGGTTTATGATGAAAATAATCGCTATACAGATGAATTTATTCAACTGACACAAGCGTTTTATTTGAAGATGTAAAAAGGAAATGGCACTAACAGGTTTGTTAATGCCATTTAATAGAAAGATGGGGATGAATTATTTAACTGACGTAATAAGAAATAAAATAAATGATACAGGTAGCCATATTGGTGCCGTAATAAACATACCAGTTATAACAATTGCGTATATTAGTGGTTCTAGTTTCAGATAACTTTTCTCGAAAAAAACAGTAATATCTGACTTTTGATAATAGTTTTTGATAGTCGTTTTAATCGGCACTGAAAAAGAGGGATTTTTAAGTATTTCGTCACGGTTATTCAGTTTCGTAATCTTTCCATTGACAGCTTTGGTTGTCATATAAAAGTTGATTTCATTCCCACCTTTCTCTTTTTTACAATCGGCAGGCTCTTTATCAAAAAGGTCTGCAAAGCAGCCTTCGCCATAAGTAACATGCCAACGTTCTTCTAACCCATCCACGCTTTGGCGGAGTGTGTTGAGAGATTCAACAGGAATAGTCAAACTATATTCTATCTGAACCTTATCATTTTTCCTGTCAGCAATAAAATGCATGGAGAGATGAGATTTTTCATCATTTTCTAAAATAGATTTCATATATTCAGGTTGAAGTAATGGCTGTAAATAATGCGCTTCAACATCTGAAAATTCATAATCTTCCTTATCGCTAAGGAAATAAATTTTATTGTCTGGAGTTTGAATAATTTCACGAATAGAGATTTCTTCAGAATCCAAATAATCCATCTCAAAACGCTGTGTGAAAAAGTCAGTTGGTTTACTTTCGTAAGAATCTGGTCCATTCGTGTTAAAAAATACTAGCAAAAATAAGCAAGGCCAAAGCGCTATTTTTTTCATAAAGATTCCTACAAGCGGTTAAATTTTTAAATAAGTTTACTGAATTAGGTATTCTTTGGCTATTTTCTCTGTATAGGCGAGTTAATACCAGAAAATTTTATGAAGATAAGAAAAAAAGACAGCACCAACAAATGGGTTGGTGCTATTGAAATAAAGTTATTTTAATTAACCGATTCTGCCACTGAAACCATAGATATAGAGAGGCAACCATATTGGTGCGGTAATAATCATTAGCGTATCTTTAACCCCGTCTTTAGCAGCTTCTTTTGTATTCTCCCATTTTTCTGAACGTTTTTCTTTATCTGTTTTTAAACGATAATTATATACATACGATCTTATTGCAATAGGAAGAGATGGATTTTTCATAATATCATCTCGGTTACTCAGTTTTACGATTTTCCCATTGAGTCTATCTTCTTGGGCATCTATTTCGAATACGAGTTGAGTTGGGCGTTCTTTTCCTTTGCAGTCAGCAGGTGCTGGATAGAAGAAATCATTCGTATTGCATCTTCCATCGTTGTAATAGTTAGTCCAGCGTGGTTTTAGCCCCTGAAGACTTTGGCGTAATGTTTTTATATGCTTAACCGGCATATTTAAACGATATTTTAACTGGACATTATTATGGCTGCGATCAGCATAAATAATGATACTAAGGTCGTAATTTTTGTCTTCTTTTTTTAACATTGGTGTGATGTATTCGGGTTGTAACAAAGGTCGAAGATATTCTATTTCAGCCCCTGAAAACTCGTAATCTTCGGTATCACCAAGTAAATAAATTTTGTTATCTGGGGTTTTGATAATATCTCGAATATACACGATATCATCACTGATATGTTGCAGTCCTGAAGATTCTGAAATGTATGTGATTTCTTCAGGAGAAGATGAAGTCTTGTTACTAGAACAAGCTGCTAATACTAAGCAAAGCAAAGAGATGATTTTTTTCATAGGGTTCCTTACAAGCGGTAGGATTTTTGAGTTAGTTTACTTAATCCAGAATTGTTTTGCTATTTGTTTTTAGGATAGGTTTTTTTCAATGTTAGCGTTGGAGAATAAAAAGTGTGGTGAGTTTTTGGAGTGTTTTTTAGTGAAATTAGGCACACATAGGGAAATGTGTGCCATAGTGGTAAATTATTTTATTCTTCATTAAAAATGGAAATTTTATCCTTTAAAACATTATCGCGATAAATATGCCACTTCCAAAAAGCCGAAAAAGGATAATTTGATTGGCACATTTTCTCTAGTTTTTCTAGAATTTCTTTTTCTTCTCTAGTTGAGAGAAGATTGTTCCGTAATTTGAGTTTAAGGTCTAACCAACATGCATAATGTTTAATTATTTCATCAATGAGAGCTTGTCTGCTTATACCTCTAATTCCAGTAGAGCGACTGTTGTAACATTCTTCTAATAATTTTTTTGTCGCTAATATTTCTTCGTTTTCATTAAGCAAACCTAAACTAACGATTACTGGATCCGAATCAGATGAAGGGCAACGTAATTCTATTGCTTTACCTGCATCAATATTTGTACAATCCAAAATTTTCTCTTTTATGCCTTTTATACTGTTACATCTAGAACAAGAATAAAATAGATTATTCCAATCATATTTTAAATTTTCATTGTTCTGATGTGGTATGAGATGTTCAACTTCAATATCTGAGATGTTATCTTTTTCACATAAATAACATTTACCAAAAAACATTTTATTTAACTTTTTAACAACCTCGTCAGTACGATAATCTTTTCTAGTGTTTGATAAACTATTAGGTACTTGTGGATCCCTTTTAACAAAAAACATTTATCTATTCTCCTCTATATCTAGAACCTTGTTTTCTGCTAATAATAGGATTACTTTCGCTGAATTAGTTAAGCTTTCTTTAAATGGTTCTAGCTTTTTTATATGTTCTCTTAATTTATTCGAGTCATTAATATCTGAATCTATAACTTCTTTCAGTTCATCGATTATATTCTGGAGTTCTATGCTATGAGTTGTATTTACATGAAACAATCCTTTCACAATAGCATCATTTGAATAATATGTTATATTGTTTGTAATAAGTTCTTGTGTTGTTAAATCATAAATTACTGTATTAGAACTAGAGCTAATTACAAATGGAGAATGTGTGCTTACAATAAATTGAACCTTTGGAAAGGAGTTAATGAAAAAAGGTAAAATTATCTTCTGTAAAGATATATGTAAATGGGCATCTATTTCATCAATTAGTACAACACCAGTTAATTCATCTGGAGTTATATCAAACAGTTCGGTTCTCATTAACAGATCCGCATAAATGTCAAAAATGGCTTGATAGCCAGATGAGAGATTTTGAAATGTAAATTTCTTATTTCTTTGAATAATATAGAATTTCATTGATGAAACATCAAACTCTAATTTTGTGTCATTATCTTCAAAAAGATATTTTAACTGGCACTCAAAATTATCAAACCATTGTGAGAATTTATTAGCTTTTACATGATCTTTAGCCTCTGTCATAAGTAATGATTTAGTGACTCTTATATTCAAAAGATGTTGTTCTAATGTAGAACCCACATATTCTAGATTAAGAGAAGTTTTCTTCTCCTCCTCTAAAGATGTTGATGAAGATGTCGCTTGAATTCTACTTGTTCTGTATGCGGAAAAATTAGAATTGATTGCTTTTTTTGTATTAAAATCTCTAATAAAATCGCTTATATTAGGAATTGAAAGCGTTAATGGTAAATTAAACTCTTTTAGTCTTCTTTCACAACGTTGTATTGAACTTAATACGTCTATATATTCATTTGATCCTTCAGGATAATTTTTTATATTGCATTTATAATAAGCTAAGGAGGATTTCAAATTCTCTATTTGAGAGTTGTTTTTTTCTAGCTCTATAGTAATAGCTTTATAAATTGAATTTAATATTGATGTTTTTCCGACTCCATTAGCTCCAACAAGAATTAAGTTTTTACCATTTAAATCAATGTTTATTTCATAGTCGAGATGCTCAATTTTTCCAGATATATTGTGTATATATTTCATTGTATTAACCTTAATTTTAGTAAAATTACATAATTATTTTTTCTAGAATAAATTTCACTTCATCGCCACCCCCAACCACTTCATCATTTCTCTTTCATCCCAACCTTTACGTTTGGCATAATCTTGAGCTTGGTCTTCATCAATGCGACCAAGTGTGAAATAGTTACTTGCAGGGTGGGTGAAGTACCAACCGCAGACGGAAGCTGCCGGCCACATGGCGTAGCTTTCGGTGAGTTTCATACCGATGCGTTGTTCGACTTCTAATAAATCCCAAATCAAGGCTTTTTCGGTATGTTCAGGGCAGCTTGGATAACCTGGTGCAGGTCGGATGCCAACATAGTTTTCATTGATTAAGCCTTGGTTATCGAATTCTTCTTGCGTGTAGCCCCAAATGCGGGTGCGTAGCTCAAAGTGCAGGTATTCAGCCATGGCTTCGGCTAAGCGGTCGCCCACAGCTTGTAGCAAGATAGCGTTGTAGTCATCGCCTGCTGCTTTATAGCCTTCTACTAACTCCATTTCTTCAATACCGGCACAGACGGCAAACATACCCATCCAGTCTTTTTTGCCACTTTCGCGATCGGCAATAAAGTCGCTTAAGGCAAAGTTAAACGGGCTTTTGCTATTTTTGCCACGTTCGGTTTGTTGGCGTAAGCCGTAAGCGGTGCCAATAGGTTTTGTGCGTTCCTCATTAGCGAAAAGCACCACATCATCGCCTACACGTTCCGCAGGGAAGATGCCTAAAATACCGCTTGGGTTGAGTTTGTGGTTTTGTTCTAATTCATCCAATACCACTTGTGCATCGTTCCACACTTTGCGTGCTTCTTCGCCACCTTCTGGATAATCAAAGGCGTCAGGGTAACCTCCCATTAAGCCCCAAATGCGGAAGAATGGCGACCAGTCGATAAATTTACGCAGCTCGGCAATCGGTACGTTTTTAAATTCCACAATACCGATTTGGTTTGGTTTAGGCGGCACGTAATCTGCCCATTCACCACTAAAGCCATCAAAGCGGTTTGCACGTGCTTCTTCAATGCTCAGTTGCTTACGAAGTGGTTTACGGTTAGAGAAAGATTGCTGAATTTTCTCATAATCCTTTTTAAACTGTTCCCATAATTCTGCACGGCTTTCAGGGTTCATCAATGTCGCACATACCGTCACTGCGCGGGAAGCGTTAGAGGTATAAAATACGCCGTGTTCTTTATATTTGGGATAAAGTTTAATTGCCGTATGTTCTTTAGAGGTGGTCGCACCGCCAATCATCACTGGCAAATTCAAACCTAAGCGAGTCATTTCTCCTAAGAAGTATTCCATCTCGTCTAGAGAAGGGGTAATTAAACCACTTAATGCAATAATGTCCGCTTTTTCATCAATAGCGGTTTGAATGATTTTGTCTGCCGGCACCATCACACCTAAGTCAATCACTTCAAAGTTATTACATTGCATTACTACGCTTACGATGTTTTTACCAATATCGTGTACGTCGCCTTTTACGGTCGCAATCACCACTTTACCGTTGCTTGAGCCTTTTTGTTTGGTGGCGTTGATAAACGGCTCTAAATACGCCACGGATTGTTTCATCACGCGCGCAGATTTCACTACTTGTGGGAGGAACATTTTACCGTCACCGAATAAATCGCCGACTACGTCCATGCCCGCCATCAACGGACCTTCAATTACATCTAACGGGCTTGGCAATGTTTGGCGAGCTTCTTCCGTATCTTCCACAATGTAAGTGGTAATCCCTTTCACCAGCGCGTGTTTTAAACGTTCTTCCACTGGCCAAGTACGCCATTCTGCGACAGAATCGACCGCACTTTCATCGTTGCCTTGGTTACGATATTTTTCCGCAATATCGAGTAATTTTTCGGTGGCATCTGGGCTGCGGTTTAATACCGCATCTTCCACAATTTCACGTAGTTCAGGATCGAGATCGTCATAAATTGCGAGTTGTCCCGCATTCACAATCCCCATATCCATGCCTTGTTTGATGGCGTGATAGAGGAAGACGGCGTGAATGGCTTCACGCATCACGTTGTTACCACGGAATGAGAAAGAAACATTAGACACCCCGCCCGAGATTTTCGCATGTGGTAACGCGCGTTTAATACGGCCTGTAGCGTTGATGAAATCCACACCGTAGTTATTGTGCTCTTCAATCCCTGTACCGATGGCAAAAATATTCGGGTCGAAAATAATATCTTCTGGTGGGAAGCCGACTTGGTTCACCAAAATGTCATAAGCACGGCTACAAATTTCAACTTTGCGATCTTCGGTATCGGCTTGACCCACTTCGTCAAATGCCATCACAACTACAGCGGCACCATATTTACGCACCAATTTAGCGTGTTCAATAAAAATTTCTTCGCCTTCTTTCAACGAGATCGAGTTCACAATCGGTTTACCTTGAACCGACTGTAAACCTGCCTCAATCACTTCCCATTTAGACGAGTCGATCATCACTGGCACTCTTGCCGCATCAGGCTCGGTCGCCATAATATTGAGGAAACGGGTCATACATTTTTTGCCGTCTAATAAGGCTTCGTCCATGTTCACATCGATCACTTGCGCGCCGTTTTCCACTTGGTCGATAGCAATTTCAATGGCTTCGGCAAATTTGTCTTCTTTAATTAAGCGCTTAAATTTTGCCGAACCTGTCACGTTATTACGTTCGCCCACGTTCACGAATAGGCTTTCATCATCAATATTGAGAGGTTCTAAGCCCGATAAACGCATCGCAGTTTTAATTTCAGGCAATTTACGCGGCGCAATACCTTGCATTGCATCGGCAAAGGCTTTGATATGTTCTGGCGTCGTACCACAACAACCCCCGACAATGTTCACAAAGCCACTTTCAGCCCATTCTTTAAGGTGTGCCGCCATCTCTTCTGCACCCAAATCGTAGCCACCAAAGGCATTGGGCAAGCCCGCATTTGGGTGGACAGACACATAGGTTTCGCTGATTTTAGAGAGTTGTTCAACATACTGGCGGAGTTCTTTCGGGCCGAGCGCACAGTTCAAACCAAAAGTCAGTGGTTTAGCGTGGCGAAGTGAGTTGTAGAACGCTTCGGTGGTTTGCCCTGAAAGGGTACGGCCTGAAGCATCGGTAATGGTGCCTGAAATCATAATCGGCAATTCTACAGCTAATTCTTCAAATACGCTTTCAATGGCGAAAATGGCGGCTTTTGCGTTTAACGTATCGAAAATGGTTTCGATCATGATTAAATCCGCACCACCTTCGATCAAGCCTTTTGTTGCTTGGGCATAGGCATCGACCAATTCCATAAACGTCACATTACGGAAACCTGGGTCGTTTACGTCAGGAGAAATAGAGGCGGTGCGGTTAGTTGGCCCTAACACACCTGCCACAAAGCGAGGTTTTTCTGGTGTGCTGTATTTATCAGCGGCTAAACGCGCTAATCTTGCACCTGCAAAATTTAACTCAAAAGCGACCGCTTGTAAGTCATAATCCGCTTGTGCAATGGTGGTAGAACTGAAAGTATTGGTTTCAATAATATCGGCGCCCGCTTGTAAATATTTCTCATGAATGGCAGAAATTAACAGCGGTTGGGTTAAGGTGAGCAAGTCATTATTGCCACGTAAATCAACCGCACTTTCTTTAAAACGCTCGCCTCTAAAATCAGCCTCGGTGAGTTTGTATTTTTGGATCATCGTTCCCATCGCACCATCTAAAATAAGGATGCGTTCAGCGAGGGATTTTTTCAGTAATTCGGTTTGATTATGTGACATAGTTTGCTCTTTTAGAAAATCAATCAATATTGGGGAGAATGATAGGTATAAGCACAGAGAGTGTCAATTATTCCATAAAAAAGGCTAACGCATAAAATCTATATCGTTAGCCTTATTTCAAGAGTTTTTAAATTATGGATAATAAACACATCGTCTTGCTCAGTCGATGAATGCTTGTTTTTCCATGCTAGTGGCGATTCAAATATCTTCTTAATTCAAAAACTGAATCTGGTGTAATTGCAGTTTTTAGTGGTGTGCTGTAAATAATCCAATCTGTGATTTGCTCAGATGGCATGAAATAGATTTCATCCATTTGCATTTCAGGGATTTCAAATGGTGTATTTGCGAGTTTTGCTTGAATGCCTTTATCTTCAATGCTTAGCACTTCAAACCACATATGTTCTGTTGCCCCGGTTTGTTCAGAAGTACAAGCAAATTTAATAATATAGTGCCATTTATCGACTTCAGGCGGATTAGCTTGAAAACATTGCTGATAAAGTGCAAATTTTTCTTGGGCTAATGCAGACATTCTGATAGTTTCACTATTTGGCAATGCGCGAACAATATGTGTCTCATCATCTAATGTATCGCCATAATCATTCAATGCACAAACTTGATCGTTGATATTGGCAAACAGTACGATAGAAGGTGCATCGTGCATTTCATCATCACGATCACGGATATCGCCATTAAAAGGCAACACTTTTTTACGGAATAACCCTTTTTTCTTCACTAATAAATCGGAAGTAATGGCTTGTTGCCAAGGCATGAAACTTACCCAAATTTCTTCTTGTTCAGAACGTGCTAAACAGCATTTTTCTTCTAGCCAGAGTTCAGGGTTATCAATTAACTGTAACGCTAACGTTTGAATGAGATACTGGCAAATGTAAATATTATTTTGTTTAACTTGTAGAATTTCTAACTCAGGTAAACCGTATTTCAGTAAACCATGCGTGTGTAACCAGTAGCCTTCTTCAGGGTTTTCAGGGCTAACGGCATGAATAATATAGTTCACTTCAGGATTTGGCGGCGTATAAGAGATCGCCATTTCAGCCAACCAAGTTCCCCCAAAAAAGACAGACGAAATCTCATCAACAACTGCATAACATTCGCCAGCTACGGCATCTAATACAGCAAGTTGAATCATGGTGTCTTGTTGTGGTGCATTTAAATCTAAATAAGCTAGGCATTCAACAATTTGTGGGCTTTGTTGCATTTCCATTCGCTCATCTTCTAATAAATAACGTTGACGGTATTCTGCTGCTTCATAAGACCACGCGTCAGGGTGAAGGTTATGTTTAAATTCAATACGAAATAAATAACTTATTTCATCGCCTGCTAACGCAACCTTAAATGATTGATCTTCATTTTGTGTGACTTGTAGGATTTGCTCAACATCATCTCGTAGCAAGACTTTTTGTAAACGGTTTTCGATTAATTCACAAGTGGGATATTCGACATATTGCTTTACTGCTGCTGAATAAACACTAGGGAGTTGGAATTCCTGATCTTTTAATTGTTGATACTCAGGATATTCTTGTAAAAATTGAGAAGAGAGCATAGTGATTCCTTTGTTTAATCTATTTCAAAAATCAATCAATTTTGGGAAGCATGATAGGTATCAGCATAAAACGTGTCAAACATTCAATAAAAAAGGCCAACGTATAAAATTTATATCGTTAGCCTTTTTTAAGTTTTTAAATTATTGGCAGTAAACGCGAGCAGTACGAGGTGTATAAATACCTAATGTCACGAGTCCTAATAAAACGTTTGGTGCAGTTAATTCACTTTCAACTTTTGCAATTTTTGCTTCACCACCACAAACTTCAACGGCATTAACTGTTTTTTCTTGACCGATACCAAATAAGAAGAATGTTTGGCTGTCTTCATAGGTTAATTTACCTGCTGGGCTTTTTACATAAGCGGTTTGTGTTGAACAAGCAGAAAGTAATAATGTTGTACCCGCTAATAGTGTTGCTAAAAATTTTTTCATCGTATTACTCCTTATTTGCAATAAATTCTCATATCACGTGGTGAATAGATGCCATAAGAGATAAGACCCAAGAAACCATTTAAGAAGGTTTGCTGAGTTTGTACTTTTGCGACACTACCGTTAGGACATACTTCCTTGGTATCTTTTTCAGATTGCTGACCAATTCCCCCAACAAAGAAATGTTGCATTTTGTCATAGCTTGCGGTTTGCGAAGCTGTTTGATTAGACACAATATAAGTTTGTGTGGAACAGCCAGCTAATCCGGCAAGTAATACTGCTGCACTTGCGGCTACTGCGAGTTTTTTCATAAAGACCTCATTTATTTTAGGTGGAAATTTCACTTCAATTACAGCGGTAACGCTCGGTTTTGTCAAGCAAGACTGGCGGTTTAATATCATTTTTGAGAACTACTCCACACTTTTATCAATCTTTCCGTGAATTATTGCTAAAACCTCGCTAGAATAGGGCTAATTGCAACACAAGACCAAGAAGGAACGCTTTATGATCATTCCATTCTGTTTACCTGAACACATTTCGCCGCATGACTTTTTGCAAAATTATTGGCAAAAACGACCGCTTCTTATTCGCCAAGGCTTGCCGCAAATTATCGGTTTGTTTGAGCCAGAAGATATTTTAGATTTGGCGCAAGAAGAGGATGTAACTGCTCGTTTAATTCAATGCGAAGACGGACAATGGTCGGTTAAACGCAGCCCGCTCGAGGCGGAAGATTTGCAAAACTTACCTGCGCAATGGTCAGTCATGGTGCAAAACCTTGAACAATGGTCAACAGAATTAGGTGAACTTTGGCAAGCATTTGGCTTTATCCCACAATGGCAGCGTGATGACATTATGGTGTCTTGCTCGCCAAAAGGTGGCACGGTTGGTAAGCACTACGATGAATACGATGTATTTTTAGTGCAAGGTTATGGTGAACGCCGCTGGCAAGTGGGTAAATGGTGTGATCCTTCTACTGAATTCCAACCAAATCAACCTATCCGTATTTTCGATGATATGGGCGATTTAGTGGTGGATGAAATCATGCAGCCAGGCGATGTACTCTATATTCCTTCTCGTATGGCGCATTATGGTGTATCAGAAAGCGATTCTTTAACTTTCTCATTCGGCTTACGTTTCCCGAATGCGGCAGATTTATTAGAGAAATTAACCGAGAATTTAGCCCAACAACAAGAAAGTGCTGGGGTGTCTGAATTCCATATTCCATTCCGTCTTTCACCAAATGTACAGCCGAATGCCCAGCTTGATCCGAAAATGGTCGCGACCTTAAAACGTCAATTGATTAACTTGTTGCAAGAATCTGACCAATTTGATTCACTCTTTGAACAAGCCGTTGCCAAAGCGGTAAGTAGCCGTCGTTACGAACAGCTGCAAGAGGAAGAAGAGTATTATCCAGATGAAGTGCAAGAAGTATTAGAATCTGGCGGTTGGGTGCAACAAGATGCCAATGTGAAAATGCTTTATACCGAGAACCCGAAACGTGTTTACGTGAATGGCGAGTGGATTGATGAGCTGAACGAAGCTGAAATGAACTTGCTGATTCGCATTGCGAACGGCGATTCGGTTTCGTGGAATAAATTGGCCTCTAAAGCAAAAGATCAAGAAGAGCTGGAATTACTTCTAGATACCCTTTGTGATTGGTTAGATCAAGGTTGGTTAGTGCTAGAAGAAGCGGAATAAATTATTATTTCAAATAAATACACATATATTTTGAGAACTTAAAACTAAGGAAATTCAATGTCAAAAATCAATGTAGTTTTAGCTACAGATGCAAATTATCTTCGGTATGTTGAAGTTACGCTAAAATCACTGCTAGCACATAATCAGAATTTATCTGTTTTTATTATGTATACTGGTGATGTTAGCCCTGAATGGGGGGATAGATTAAAGCCTTATTTTGAAAAAAGAAATAGCACATTAAAATTAGTTTATTTTGATGAAAATCATTTGGCGTCGTTCAATCCTAGTACTTATATTTCCACAACGACTTATTTGCGTTTTTATATTCCATCGCTGTTTCAATATAGTGAAAGCCCTTATTGGATTTATTTAGATTGTGATATTGTCATTAATGGAGATGTCACGCGTCCATTTTATCTGTATAATTTTGAAAATTATGCTCTTGGTGCAGTTTCTGATCCTTATGTTAATTCACTAGGTCATTCTTATGTCAATCAAGATTATTTTAATGCTGGTGTACTTTATTTAAATAAAAATAAATTACAATCAGGCAATTATGCTTCATTTACTTCTGATTTACTTAGTTTGGCTAATGAATTGAAAGATAAGATTTTATTTGGAGATCAGGATTTATTAAACTTTTATTTTAAAGATAATTGGGTTTCATTATCCCAAGAGTATAATTTCCAATTAGCCAATATGAAATTATACAATAAAGAACAAAAAGTAAATCCTGCTATTATTCATTTTACAGGTGCAGCTAAGCCACTAGGGCCTGTATATATAGATTATGAATGTGTAAAAAAGGTTGTTCCATTATTTAGAATATATGATTCAGCCTCTTGGGATGATATTGTTAACCTTCCAATAGGAACGATCACACTAAAAATCTCCGACTAGATGTTTAACAAGCGGTTAGATTTTAGGAAGAATTTGCAAAATTCTTTAAGAATCTGGCCGCTTTTTGTTTTAAAATAGCGCCATTTTGAATCGAAATTTACGAAATAGGAAAAACAATGCGTACAAGTCAGTATTTATTTTCAACGCTTAAAGAGACCCCGAATGATGCACAAGTGGTAAGCCACCAGCTAATGTTGCGTGCAGGGATGATCCGCCCAATGGCATCAGGCTTATATAACTGGTTGCCAACAGGGATTAAAGTGTTGAAAAAAGTGGAAAATATTATCCGTGAAGAGATGAACAAAGGTGGTGCGATTGAAGTGTTAATGCCAGTTGTACAACCTGCTGAGCTTTGGCAAGAATCTGGTCGCTGGGAGCAATATGGCCCAGAATTATTACGTTTTGTTGATCGTGGCAACCGTGATTTCGTATTAGGCCCAACTCACGAAGAAGTGATTACTGATTTAGTGCGCAGAGAAGTGTCTTCATATAAACAATTACCACTGAATTTATACCAAATCCAAACTAAATTCCGTGATGAAGTTCGCCCACGTTTTGGGGTAATGCGTTCTCGCGAATTTATTATGAAAGATGCGTATTCTTTCCACACTACCCAAGAAAGTTTGCAAGAAACTTATGATGTGATGTATCAAGTTTATAGCAATATTTTCAACCGTTTAGGATTAGATTTCCGTGCAGTACAAGCGGATACGGGTTCAATCGGGGGTTCAGCTTCACACGAGTTCCAAGTGTTAGCTTCAAGCGGTGAAGATGATGTGGTGTTCTCAACAGAATCTGATTTTGCAGCAAACATTGAGTTAGCTGAAGCTGTGGCAGTAGGTGAGCGTCAAGCGCCAACAGCTGCAATGGAGTTAGTCGATACGCCAAACGCAAAAACGATTGCAGAATTAGTCGAACAATTCAATTTACCAATTGAAAAAACGGTTAAAACCCTTATTGTGAAAGGCGCTGATGAAAATCAACCGCTTGTTGCTTTAGTGATTCGTGGCGACCATGAATTAAACGAAATTAAAGCACAAAAACACCCATTAGTTGCTGATCCATTTGAGTTTGCAGACGAAGCTGAAATCAAAGCAAAAATTGGCGCCAGTGTTGGTTCATTAGGGGTGGTTAATCTTCCCATTCCTGCGATTATTGATCGTAGCGTGGCATTGATGTCAGATTTCAGCTGTGGTGCAAACGTGGATGGCAAACATTACTTCAACGTAAACTGGGAACGTGATGTGGCAATGCCAGAAACTTTCGACTTACGTAATGTAGTTGAAGGCGACCCAAGCCCAGATGGCAAAGGTGTATTACAAATCAAACGCGGTATTGAAGTTGGTCATATTTTCCAATTAGGAAAAAAATATTCTGAAGCAATGAAAGCGACTGTACAAGGTGAAGATGGTAAACCGCTTGTTATGACGATGGGTTGTTATGGTATTGGTGTTACCCGTGTTGTGGCTTCTGCAATTGAGCAACATCACGATGAGCGCGGTATTATTTGGCCATCAGATGAAATTGCACCATTTACAGTGGCGATTGTGCCGATGAATATGCACAAATCTGAAAAAGTCCAAGCTTTTGCAGAAGATCTGTATAAAACCTTAAAAGCACAAGGTGTGGATGTAATTTTCGATGATCGTAAAGAGCGTCCGGGTGTGATGTTTGCTGATATGGAACTTATTGGCGTGCCACATATGGTAGTAATTGGTGAGAAAAACCTTGATAACGGCGAGATTGAATATAAAAACCGCCGTACAGGTGAAAAACAGATGATTGCAAAAGAAGCTTTATTAGCGTTTTTAAAAGAAAATGTGAAAGCCTAAGTTATCAAGAATAGCCCGCAGATTTCTGCGGGTTATTTTTTAAATTGACAGCAAACGTTTGCCTAGAATTCGCCCACTTGTGCGACAAGCGGTAGAATTTTCTTTCTATTTTGCAGTAAAAATGTACAATAAGCCCGTTCTGATGTAGCCCTACATCAAACTGTTTCCAACCTAGCCAACCTCTTTGGGCAATTAGGGTAAAAACAAAAAAGCTGAAACGCTTTTTTTAATAAGTAGCGAGTCAAATGCCCCATGGCGTCTGTTTTTTAGAAACAGAAAGTTTAGGCTTCCCGCAAGGCACCCGACTTATTTTTTTCACCTCTTTTAGAAGGTTTTAATCAATGACAATTACCACTCCTGTAAAAGCAATTCTTGCTTCCAATAAACACTTTTTAGATCGCCAAGATGCAATGGAATCAAACGTTCGTAGCTATCCGCGTAAATTACCTTTTGCTTATGAAAAAGCAGAAGGCTGCTGGGTTACTGACGTTGAAGGCAACAAATACCTTGATTTCTTAGCCGGTGCTGGCACCTTAGCATTAGGGCATAACCACCCTGTGTTAATGCAGGCGATTCGTGATGTGTTAGATAGCGGTTTGCCTTTACACACACTGGATTTAACGACCCCATTAAAAGATGCATTCACTGAAGAATTATTGTCGTTCTTCCCGAAAGATGAATACATTTTACAATTCACCGGCCCATCAGGCGCAGATGCAAATGAAGCGGCAATTAAATTAGCGAAAACTTATACTGGCCGCGGTAACGTAATTGCGTTCTCTGGCGGTTTCCATGGTATGACTCATGGCGCATTATCACTAACGGGTAACTTAGGTGCGAAAAATGCCGTGCAAAACTTAATGCCAGGCGTGCAATTCTTACCTTATCCGCACGAATACCGTTGTCCATTTGGCATTGGTGGTGAAGCTGGTGCAAAAGCCGTTGAACATTATTTTGAACACTTTATTGAAGATGTTGAAAGCGGTGTAGTAAAACCAGCTGCGGTAATTTTAGAAGCGATTCAAGGCGAAGGTGGTGTTGTGCCAGCGCCAATTAGCTTCTTACAAAAAGTCCGTGAAGTAACCCAAAAACATGGCATTTTAATGATTGTAGATGAAGTGCAAGCGGGCTTCTGCCGTTCAGGAAAAATGTTTGCGTTTGAACATGCGGGCATTCAACCTGATATCGTTGTGATGTCAAAAGCGGTAGGCGGTAGCTTGCCATTAGCCGTGCTTGCAATCAAAAAAGAATTTGATGCTTGGCAACCAGCAGGTCATACTGGTACTTTCCGTGGTAACCAATTAGCGATGGCAACAGGTTATGCTTCACTAAAAATCATGCGTAATGAAAACTTAGCGCAAAATGCTAAAGAACGTGGCGAGTACTTAACCAACGCATTACGCGAATTAAGCAAAGAATACCCATGTATCGGTAACGTGCGTGGTAAAGGCTTAATGATGGGGATTGATATTGTTGATGAACGTCAAGCCAAAGATGCAACAGGCGCATACCCACAAGATGGCGAACTTGCGGTCGCTATCCAAAAAGCCTGCTTTAATAATAAATTATTGTTAGAGCGCGGCGGACGTGGCGGTAACGTTGTGCGTGTACTTTGTGCGGTAAACATCAATCAAGCAGAATGTGAAGAGTTTATTAAACGCTTTAAACAATCTGTTGTAGATGCATTAAAAGCCGTACGTGGTTAATCAAGAGCGGTCCAGATTTTGCAAATGTTTTGCGAAATTTGACCGCTTGTATTCCCCCTCTTTGTCAAAGAGGGGAATTTTTTAGGAAAGAATGGCTATGTCAGACCTTAAACAACATAAACAATCCCTTTTTTGTCGCGATGAGCAGTCGATTAAAGACTATGAAAATGCGATGAATAAAGCCGTGCAAGCGGTCTCAAATTGGTTAAAAAACGACAAAATGTACACGGGTGGCTCAATCAAACAAATGCGTGCTTTGATTGATGGATTCAAACCAAGCCAAGCTGGCGTAGGCGTAGAAAATGCGCTGGATCACCTCGTTGAAATTTTCTTAAATCCAAGTTTAAAAGTACATCATCCCCATTCATTAGCGCATTTACATTGCCCAACGATGGTTACTAGCCAAATTGCGGAAGTGTTAATCAATGCCACGAACCAATCTATGGACTCTTGGGATCAAAGCCCAGCAGGTTCAATTATGGAAGAGCATTTGATTGATTGGTTACGCCAAAAAGTAGGCTATGGACAAGGTACTTCTGGGGTGTTTACCTCGGGCGGTACACAGTCTAACTTAATGGGCATATTATTAGCTCGCGATTGGGCGATTGCGAATCACTGGAAAAATGAAGATGGTTCAGAATGGTCGGTGCAACGTGATGGTATTCCCGTTGATGCCATGAAGAAAGTTAAAGTCATTTGTTCAGAGAATGCGCATTTTTCTGTGCAAAAAAATATGGCAATGATGGGAATGGGCTTCCAATCTGTGGTTACTTTGCCATCGAATGCCAATGCACAAATGGATGTCAATGCGCTTGAACAAACTTTGGCGCAATTAAAAGCAGAAGGTAAAATAGTTGCTTGTATTGTGGCGACGGCAGGCACCACCGATGCGGGTGCGATTGATGATCTAAAAGCGATTCGAAAACTGGCTGATGAATACCAAGCATGGTTACACGTTGATGCCGCTTGGGGCGGTGCGTTATTGCTTTCTAAAGAATTCCGTCATTTCTTAGATGGCATTGAGCTAACAGATTCAATTACACTTGATTTCCACAAGCACTTCTTCCAAACCATTTCTTGTGGAGCATTCTTGCTTAAAGATCAAGCGAACTATCGTTTTATTGATTACAAAGCAGATTATCTTAATTCAGAATATGATGAAGAGCACGGCGTACCAAACTTAGTGGCAAAATCTCTACAAACAACGCGTCGTTTTGATGCCTTAAAATTATGGTTTACCGTGGAAGCATTAGGCGAAGAACTCTACGCTTCAATGATTGACCATGGTGTCAAATTGACCAAAGAAGTAGAAGGTTATATCAATGAAGCCGAAGAGTTAGAAATGCTCGTGCCAACGCAGTTCGCATCAGTGCTATTCCGTGTAGTGCCAAAAGGCTATCCAGCAGAATTTTTAGATGCCTTAAACCAAAATGTGGCGGATGAACTTTTTGCCCGTGGCGAAGCGAATATTGGTGTTACTAAAGTTGGCGATAAGCAATCCCTGAAAATGACGACATTAAGCCCGATTGCTACGCTTGAAAACGTAAAAGCATTGTTGGCTCAAGTCTTAGCTGAAGCAAACCGCATTAAAGATGCGATTGCAAACGGCACCTATGTACCCCCGATTGACTAATTGGTAAATTAGCCTCTAAAAATAACCGCTTGTATGAGAGAATTTATACAAGCGGTTAATTTATTCTCGTAACAATCTGAATTGCTATGCCATTTACACTTGCACATCCTGCAATTATTTTGCCTCTTTCTCATCGATATTTTCATTTTCCAGCATTAGTTTTGGGCTCAATGTCGCCTGATTTTATTTACTATTTATCAGGAAAGCCGGCAGATGGCGGGCATACGATTTTTCATAGCGAGTGGCTGAATTTACCGCTTTGCTTATGCTTTTATGCGATCTATGTTGCGGTATTAAAAGTGCCACTTTGGGCTAATTTGCCTCAACGTTGGTCGCACCGTTTGCCTGATTCACCTCGTCGTCCCCTGTGGTTATGGCTACTGATTTTTCTCTTTTCCGCTTGGGTAGGTATGTTGTCGCACATTTTCTTAGATAACTTCACGCATGGATCAGGCACTTTCGTTCGTGCGTTGCCATTTTTACAACAAGAATTTTATATTCCAATGTATAAGTGGTGTCAGTATGGCGGAACTGTTTTAGGATTGGTTTGTATTGCGTGGTATTTGCGGACGACGGCGAAACGTTATCCTCATACTAGCACGCAAACAACTCGCCAAAAAAGCCAATTTTGGTTGCTAACTTTCGTGTTATCTAGTGTTACTTTTGTTGGTTGGAATATGATGGATTTTATTCCATTAAAACAACATGGAATTTGGATTGTACGTGCTGTGGATTGCTTTGTTATGGCGCTATTTATTGTGAGTATTCCTCATAAATTTCGAATGACAAGCGGTCAAATTTGAAGGTTTTTTTGTAAAAAATTGATGAGAATCGACCGCTTGTTGCATTAAATCTTGCATATTCGTTAGCGGTTTGCTTTAATAGAGCGTTAATTTTCTTTTGGCAATTTCAAGTAAAAATAAGAGGCATATTATGGCAGAAAGTTTTAGTGTTACCCGTCGTTATTTTGATGATAAAAACTATCCACGCGGTTTCTCTCGCCACGGCGATTTTACTATCCGTGAAGCACAAACTTTAGAGCAATTCGGTCAAGCGTGTTTAGCATTAGAATTAGGCGAGCGTAAGCCGGTAACTCAAGAAGAAGAACGCTTTGTTGCTGTGATGAAAGGTGATGAAATTGCCCAAAGCATTATTGAGAAATCTTGGTTAAAATATCGTTCTTTAACGACTAAAACCAAACGTATTTATACCCTTTCAGGCAATGCAGGCAGCGATGCCGGCGATGATTTCAGCGCGACAGAATAGTCCTAATCTCTACCCCTCTGCTATCAGAGGGGCATTTTTTTCATTTCCTGTTATGACATTACCTATTGAGCAATACCCCGAACTACTTGCAAAAAAAGTAGAAAATCTGACCGCTTTATTAGCGCCATTTAATCCACCAGCTTTAGATGTATTTGAATCTGCGCCAAATCATTTTCGTATGCGCGCAGAGTTTCGCCTTTGGCATGATAAAAATGCGGCTGGCGAGGATGAGTTGTATCACATTATGTTTGATCAAGCGACCAAGCAGCGCTATCGTGTGGATGAGTTTCCGATTGCGAGTGTCCTCATCAATCAAATGATGAAGGCGTTATTAGCTGAAATTCAAGGTAATGAAGTGCTCACCCGTAAGCTATTTCAGGTGGATTACCTCAGCACATTAAGTGGCGAAATTGCAGTTTCTTTGCTTTATCATAAAAAGCTTGATGAACAATGGGAAAGTGAGGCAAAAGCGCTTAAAACGCGACTGACGAAGCAAGGATTTAATGTTCAAATTATTGGGCGCGCAACCAAGCAAAAAATTGCTTTAGATTGTGATTATGTAGAAGAAGTGCTTAAGGTGGATGGTAAATCGTTGATTTATCGTCAGGTTGAAAATAGTTTCACCCAACCTAATGCACAGATGAACATTAAAATGCTTGAATGGGCAAGAGAGTGTACCCGAAATAGTGAAGGCGATTTGTTAGAGCTTTACTGTGGTAACGGGAATTTCTCCATTGCATTAGCTGAAAATTTTCGAAAAGTATTGGCGACTGAAATTTCTAAATCTTCTGTGAATTCTGCACAATATAACATTGTGCAAAATGGTGTAGAAAATTTACAGATTATTCGAATGTCGGCTGAAGAATTCACTCAAGCAATGAATGGTGTGCGTGAGTTTAATCGTTTAAAAGGCATTGATTTAAAAGCGTATGAATGTAACACCATTTTTGTTGACCCACCAAGAGCTGGGTTAGATCAAGCAACTTTAGATATGGTGCAAGGTTATGAGCGTATTTTATATATTTCTTGCAATCCTGAAACATTAGCGGAAAACTTAAACCAGCTTTGCCAAACACATAGAGTTGAGAGAGCAGCATTATTTGATCAGTTCCCTTATACCCATCATATTGAAAGTGGCGTTTGGTTAATCAGAAAATAGCTTTTTTGTTTAATATAAATACAATCAAAAGTATTTTTATGAATTCTATTTGACAGCGCAACTTTCTCTCGGTATGATTGCGCCTGTTTTCAACGGAGGAATGGTCGAGTGGTTGAAGGCACCGGTCTTGAAAACCGGCGAGGGTTTACGCCCTCCGTGAGTTCGAATCTCACTTCCTCCGCCATTATTTAAGCCGCTTGTTTTTACAAGCGGTTTTTTCTTACCTAAAATTTACCAAATGTATAATAAAAAGCGGAAAAGAATAGTTTCTTTTCCGCTTGTGAGTTTTAGTTAATCAGCCAGTAAATTTAACCGCTTGTATCTTAAAACTAGAAATGAATTACTTCGCTTTTAAACGGTTCGTTATTGATACGAATTTGCTCATCACCATCATAGCTTGAAGGGGCCGGCCCCACAGCTGGTGGCGTTGGTGTCGTTTCCGGTTTTGGCGGTGTTACTGGTGTTACTGGTGTTGCTGGTGCTGTTGGCGTCGTTGATTGAGCCGGTGGCATTGGCAACATTGGCGCAGTATCCTGTGTGGTAATTTCTTCATCTAAAATGTCACTTTCGCTATACACGTTTGGTATTGGTGGCAATTTAATCTTAATTGCTTGGCGGTTTAGTTGTACATTTTTCTTTTTGGTAACTTTATTCTCAAGCGTTTTAGTTGCTTGTGGTTGCGCTTGTGCCAATTTCACTAAAGTGCCGTATTCTTTACGTAATTCATTACACCAACTTTTGCCAAATTTTGCTTTTTTGGTGTGGTTAAATTTACGTAGTTTTGCCGCTGCATATTGTTGTGAAGATGGGCTTTGGCTTAAGATTTGATAATTTTGCTCACCAATGACTTGTAATAATGGGTGATTATAAATAGCCATTTGATATAGAAACGGTTGCGCAGCAGCAATGCGATTGCTCTCTTTAGGGAACAAGCATTGTTGCGCCTTATTTTTCTCGATAACCCATTTTTTGGCTAATTCATCAGATATTTTATATTTTGTGGCTGGTTTGGGTTGATTTGCGGTATGATTAGCCCTCGTGTATGTTTCACTAGAACAGGCACTGAGTAAGCATATCATTCCGCAAGTAAGCAGAATTTTATTCATAATATTTCCTCATTTTGTAGATCGAATCAATTATAGCAAGAAATCCGACTAGAAGTGATGGGTAAATATAATTTTAATTAAAAGGGCATAATATGACGATTATTGTTTATGGTATTAAAAATTGTGACACGGTAAAAAAAGCACTTAATTGGCTTTCAGCGCATCATGTTGAGCATCGTTTGCATGACTATCGTGTAGATGGGTTAGATGTAAATTGGTTAAATCAAGCGGAAAAGGCTTTTGGCTGGGAAGCATTAGTCAATAAGCGCTCAACGACTTGGAGAAACCTTGATCAAGCAGTTAAGGATAATCTAGATCGCGCCAGCGCATTAAAAGTATTAGCTGAACAACCAACGCTAATTAAGCGCCCAATTATTTTACAAGATGAGCTTGCCCTGATTGGATTTGACGAGAAAGCGTATGGTGTAGCTTTTCCCTAATGCTTTAAATAAGGAATCAACAGAAGATGAAATCACAAATTATTGAGCTTGCTCAAGCGTTAATTCGCAGAGAATCAATTAGCCCTGAAGATGCGGGTTGTCAACAAGTGATTGCGAATAGGCTAGCAGCACAAGGATTTCAAATTGAATGGATGCCGTTTGGTGAAACATTAAATTTATGGGCTACTCACGGTTGCGATGCTGAACCTTGTGTGGTTTTTGCTGGGCATACTGATGTTGTGCCAGTTGGTGATTTACAAGCTTGGCAATATCCACCATTCTCTGCGGAAATTGTGGATGGCATGCTCTATGGGCGTGGTGCTGCAGATATGAAAGGTTCACTGGCAGCTTTGGTGATTGCGGCTGAGAATTTTGTGAAGCATCATCCTAATCATCGTGGCAAAATTGCGCTGCTGATTACCTCTGATGAAGAAGCAGCGGCAAAAGATGGAACGGTTAAAGTGGTTGAAGCCTTAATGGCACGCCAAGAAATCGTGAACTATGCTGTGGTAGGCGAGCCTTCAAGTAGCCAAGTATTGGGTGATGTGATTAAAAACGGACGCCGTGGTTCAATCACGGGTAACCTTTATATAGAAGGGATTCAAGGCCATGTTGCTTACCCGCATTTAGCGGAAAATCCAGTGCATACAGCCTTAGGTTTCTTAACCGAATTAACTACGTATCAATGGGATCAGGGAAATGAATTTTTCCCAGCAACAAGCTTGCAAATTGCGAATATTCAAGCAGGAACTGGCAGTAATAATGTGATTCCAGGTGAACTTTATGTTCAATTTAACTTACGCTATTGCACAGAAGTTACTGATGAAATCATTAAAACCACGGTTGCCAAAATGCTAGAAAAGCATGGTTTGAAATATCGAATCAGTTGGAATTTATCGGGTAAGCCATTTCTTGCAGGTCACGGAAAGTTAGTTCAAGCTGCTAAGCAAGCGGTCGAAAATGTAACGCAAATTACACCGAAATTAGATACTAGTGGTGGGACGTCTGATGGTCGTTTTATTGCTCTGATGGGCGCAGAAGTCGTCGAATTCGGACCATTAAATCGCACTATTCATAAAGTCAATGAATGTGTCAGTGTTGAAGATTTGGCAAAATGTGGTGAAGTTTATTATCAAATTTTAACCAATTTACTCGAAGCATAGGAAAGTATATGGATAATTTAACGGCTTTATTAACAGGCAAAAGTCGAGCACATTTGGTTGCTTTACCAAATCCATTATCAGATAAACATTACTTACAAGCTGAAGTGGTGGAAGTATTTCTGGCTTTACAAGCAGCGGCAAAACAAGCAGGGTTTAATTTGCAACCCGCTTCTACGTATCGAGACTTTGAGCGTCAACTGTCAATTTGGAATGCGAAGTTTGAAGGACAACGCAAGGTGCATGATGATGCTGGTAATCCAATAGACGTAAGCAAATTGGATGAATGGCAGAAAATTCAAGCGATTTTACGTTGGTCTGCGGTGCCGGGAATGAGTCGCCACCATTGGGGAACTGAAATTGATATTTTTGACCCAGATCTTCTCCCTGAAGGCAAAACTTTGCAGCTTGAGCCTTGGGAATATGAAGAAGGCGGATATTTTGCACCGTTAGCTGAATGGTTACATCAACATGCCGCTGAGTTTGGCTTCTATTTTCCATTTGATGGCATTCACAATACACAGGTTGGCTTTGAGCCTTGGCATATCAGTTATCAATCAATTTCAGCACGATATGAAAAACAATTTAATGCAGAAATGTTGCAAATCGCTTGGCAAAATGAACCGCTTGCAGGCAAAGATTGTTTACTAGCACATTTGGATGAGTGGTTTGTATGATTCAACTAATTAACGAGTCTGCGCAAAAAGAGAAATTTCACGCAATTTGTGATAAGTGGCAACTTACACATCAATCAGAAAGTCCGCTTGCTTTAGTCTTAACAGACAAGCGTTTAGAGCTCCGTAAGCTAGATGAGCCTAAATTAGGGGCAATTGCCGTGGATTTTGTCGAAGGGGTGATGGCTCATCGCCGTAAGTTTGGTGGTGGACGAGGAGAGGCGGTTGCCAAAGCAGTTGGAATTAAAGGGAATGATTGCCCAACGGTCATTGACGCAACAGCAGGTCTTGGGCGTGATGCTTTTGTATTAGCTGCAATTGGGTGTAAAGTGCGTTTGGTTGAGCGCCATCCAGTCGTCGCGGCATTATTAGAAGATGGTTTAGCTCGTGCGTATGCTGATGCAGAAATCGGCAAGTTTATGCAAGAAAGGATGCAATTAGTGGCTGTTTCTCATATTGCACAACTGGATTGTGAGAAAGAACAAGCTGACGTGGTTTATTTAGATCCGATGTATCCGCATAAACAAAAAAGTGCATTAGTGAAAAAAGAGATGCGTGTTTTTCAACATTTGGTTGGAGCGGATTTAGACGCAGATAGTTTATTTTTACCCGCAAAAGCTTTAGCACGAAAACGAGTGGTTGTGAAACGTCCGGATTATGCGCAGTTTATGGCAGATATGAAGCCAGATTTTTCGCATACTACCAAAAATCATCGTTTCGATATTTATCTTTCTCATCAATCGGGAAATTAAATTAAACTTTTATTCACAAAAGTTTACAATAATTTTGATACAACTGTTTTTTAAACGATAGGCAAGCGGTTGTTTTTTCAGTAAAATTTACGAATTTCATTCTATATAAAATTGATAAGGTAACCATTGTGCCTCAACGTGACTATATGGCTCGCTCTAAAAAGAAAAAGGGCGGCATGAACAAATCAACATTATTTTCGCTCATCATTGTTTTATTGTTAGCAGCAGGACTAGGTTTATGGCTCTTAAAAGAAAATGCGCCAGCTCCTGTGATTCCGAACAATGTGCAAGTTCAGGTGCCAACACAAAAATCAAGCAATTTGCCTAGCCGACCAGAAGAAGTGTACAGCTATATTCGTGATTTAGAATCTCGAGAAGTGATAACCGATAGTAGCAAAAAATCACAAGAAAAATTAGCTCAACTGACTAAAGAACAGATTCAACAGTTTGAAGAAAAGCGTAAGCAAGAAGAAGCAGCCCGCTTAAATGCAGAAAAAACGCAGCAAGTAGAAACTACCGCAACAAATACTGAAACGCAAACTGCTCAAAGTACAGCAAATAATACGGCTACCGCGCAGCCAACTACCTCTGCAACGCCAGCGCCAAGCGCTGAACAAATTGCTGCTCAGAAAGCTCAAGAGCAAAAAGCTGCAGAAGAAAAGCGTAAGCAGGCAGAGCTCAAAAAACAGCAAGAATTAGCGAAAAAAGCAGAACAAGTTAAACAGGCTGAAGCAGCTAAAGCGGCGGAACAAGCAAAAGTGGAAACAGCCAAAAAAGCTGAAACGCCAAAAGAAACCACAGCTAAACCAGCAGAAAAACCAGCTGCTACTGCAGGGCGTTTTGGATTACAATGCGGGGCATTTAAAAATAAAGCACAAGCAGAGAATATGCAGGCTCGTTTAGCAATGTCAGGTTTTAATGCACGTATTGTGAGCAGCGGAGAATGGAATCGAGTCTTTGTCGGCCCAGTTGGCGACCGTGCAGCTGCAGCCAATGCGCAATCTAACGCTCGTAGCGTAGCTGAATGTTTGATTGTAACGATGTAATAAAACATAAAAAAACCGCCTATTGGCGGTTTTTTTGTTTTAGCAAGATAATCAAATTAGGATTATGCTGGATCTACTAATTTAGGATTGTCACCATATTGGTTGCTTTGTAGCTGACCTTCAAGGCACATAAAGATAATTAAAACGATGCTAACAAATGGAACAAGACCAAGTAATAACCACCACGCGCTACGACCTGTGTCATGTAAGCGACGCACGGTTACCGCTAAGCTTGGTAAAAGAGTTGCTAAAGCGTAAATGATAGTCACAATACCTGTACCACCTAATACGCCATCAATTACCATGGCAATGCAAGCGGCGATGATATTGAAAAGTGTGAACATCCAATATTCTTTTCTTCTTGCGCGACCAGAGAAAGTTGTATATTTCTTAAGAACGGCTAAATACCAATTCATAATAAAACCTCGTGATAATAGTAGAGTTAAAGAAGGCAGTATTCTAAGGATTGTATGAAAAGGATACAATCCACAAATTTGCTCCTTTAGGGAACAAATGTTATCCTTTGCTCTACAGTTTGTGGGTGTTTGATATGAAAATCAATGAAAAAATTAAACAGCTTCGTGAAGTGCGCCAATGGACCCAAGAAGAAATGGCGCAGAAGCTGAATATGACAACAAAAGGCTATGCCAAAATAGAGCGAGGCGAAACGCTGTCTAATTTGCCTCGACTTGAGCAAATTGCCGAAATTTTTGGCATGCATATTTGCCAATTATTATCTTATGGTGAAGAAGGAAACCTTTATGCACGCAACGCGGATCAAGAAACTGAAACACTTAGGCTGATTCTTTTGCATAAAGAGGAATTGCTCGCACATAAAAACGAAATTATTGAAAATCAAAAACGCGAATTATTGTTACTGCGTGAAATGATCGAGACATTAAAAAAATAATGAAACTTTGGCAAACAAAATCTGTACTGACTTGGCTGCTTTCGCCCCTTTCCATGCTTTTTTGGCTGATTAGCCAAACACGCCGATGGTTATATCAGAAAAATATTTTGAAATCTTACCGTGCTCCTGTACCTGTATTGGTTGTGGGGAATATTTCCGTCGGGGGAAATGGTAAAACGCCAGTCGTTGTTTGGCTAGTAGAACAGCTGCAGGCAAAAGGCATAAGGGTAGGCGTTATTTCTCGTGGCTATGGCGGTAAAACAAAACAGTTTCCGCAGTTAGTCACAAATTCAAGCTCTGCCGAAATGGTGGGTGATGAGCCTGTGCTCATTGTACAGCGAACAGGCGTGGCATTAGCAATATCACCAAATCGCCGCCAAAGTATTGAGCTATTGCTCAGTCAGTTTCCGCTGGATTTGATTATTGCAGATGATGGTTTGCAACATTATGCGCTCGCACGCGATATTGAATGGGTTGTTGTTGATGGCGTGCGCCGTTTTGGTAACGGTTTTTTACTGCCAGCAGGTGGGCTGCGTGAGCTACCGAGTAGACTCAAACAGGTGCAAGCAGTCATTTGCAACGGTGGGCAGCCGCAAACTGGCGAACATTTCATGACATTAGAACCTGAATGGGCAGTCAATCTTGTGACCCACGAACGCCGTTTATTAACCGAATTTACTAAAACGCCTTGCGTTGCGATTGCAGGGATTGGTCACCCCCCACGCTTTTTTGAAATGTTAAAAGGCTTAGGCATTCGATTGCGTGATGAAGTAGGTTTTGCTGATCATCAACCTTTTGAACTTAAACAATTACAGGCATTAGCTGAAGTTGACACACCGTTATTGATGACAGAAAAAGATGCCGTGAAGTGCCAAGCCTTTGCGCAATCTAATTGGTGGTATGTGCCGGTTTCTGCAAAATTTTCTGAAAAATCGACCGCTTGTTTGCTTCAACCTATCTTGGAAAAAGTAGCAAAATTGGGTGAAAAGCACTAGAATGTGCCGTTTTGTTTTGTCGGTAAAATTTTATGCAAACCAGTCCTTTACTTGAAAATTTGATGGAAGCCTTGCGGGCATTGCCGGGAGTGGGGCCAAAATCGGCTCAGCGAATGGCATTTCATCTGCTGCAACGCAATCGTGCAGGGGGCGTGAACCTTGCTAAAGCGTTGCATGAAGCTATGACTCATATTGGGCATTGTCAAAGTTGCCGTACCTTCACCGAAGAAGAGGAATGTAACATCTGCAAGAATCCGCGTCGTCAAATGAGCGGACAGCTTTGTGTTGTGGAAATGCCGGAAGATATTCAAGCGATTGAGCAAACCGGTCAATTTTCAGGACGTTATTTTGTATTGATGGGACATTTGTCGCCGATTGATGGTATTGGGCCACGCGAAATCGGGTTAGATTTATTACAACAGCGCTTAGAGCATGAATCTTTCCATGAAGTGATTTTAGCGACGAATCCAACCATTGAAGGTGATGCAACCGCCAATTACATTGCAGAAATGTGTCATCAATATAATGTAAAAACCAGTCGTATTGCGCACGGTGTGCCGGTTGGTGGTTCATTAGAAATGGTAGATGGAACAACCCTTTCTCATGCATTTACGGGTAGACGAGAGATTGCACTTTAGTTCTTAATAAAATCTGATACAATCACTCGGCTATTTTTTAGATAATCCTTAGAGGTAACAATGGAAACGATTGAAAAAATCAAAAAACAAATTAGCGAGAACCCAATTTTACTTTACATGAAAGGTTCTCCAAAATTCCCTTCATGTGGTTTCTCTGCGCGTGCAGTAGAAGCAGTGATTAGCTGCCAAGTACCATTTGGTTATGTAGATATTTTAACTAACCCAGATATTCGTGCAGAATTACCAAAATTTGCAAACTGGCCAACTTTCCCACAATTATGGGTAGAAGGCGAATTAGTGGGTGGTTGTGACATTGTTTTAGAAATGGCACAAAAAGGCGAATTACAAAGCTTATTAAAAGAAGTCGCTGAGCGTCATCCGGCTTAATTTATCTCCCTCAAAACAAGCGGTTATTTTTATGCAGAGTTTTGCAAAAATTCAGTATAATTTGACCGCTTGTTTTATTTTATGACCAGAAATATGAATTTAACCCCTTTATTTATTGCCTTTCGTTATTGGCGCACGAAAAGCGCCGACCGTTTCGGGCGTTTGGTAACTAATCTCGCCAGCCTTGGCATTACGCTAGGTGTGATGGCGCTTGTGATTGTGCTTTCTGTGATGAACGGTTTAGAAAATATGCAAAAGCGCAATCTCCTTTCCCATTTACCGCATGCCATTATTGCCCCGCAAGAAGGGCATTTTACGCAGAATGAAAAATTAACCCTGCCAGATTTTGTGCAAAAAAGCACGGCGATTAACCGTGCGAATGTCATTATTCAAAGCCAAAGTGGTATTCAAGCAGGGCAGCTAATTGGTGTGACGAAAGCAGAAGACGATCCATTGCTAGATGAACAAGCAGTTGCTGAGCGTTTGCCCGCAGGTGAATTTAAGGTACTTATCGGTAGCCAATTAGCGCATAAACTAAATTTAAGTATAGGCGAGAAAATTCGTTTGATGATTACCGAGAATAGCCAATATACGCCAATGGGAAGAATTCCAGTTCAGCGTTTATTTGAAATTTCGGGTATCTATCCAAGTCAAAGCAGTGCCAGCGAATATACGCTATTTGCGAATTTGACGGATGTAGGGCGTCTTCTTCGTATTGCGCCTGAAGAAGTACAAGGCGTGCGCTTATTCTTGCAAGACCCATTCCAAGTAACAGAACTTGCACAAACTTTTGATGAAGCACATTACCAAATTAGCGACTGGCGTGAACAAAAAGGTGAGTTTTTCCAAGCTGTCCGGATGGAAAAAAATATGATGGGGTTATTGATTAGCCTAATTATTATTGTTGCAATTTCTAATATTGTGACTTCATTAAGTCTGATGGTGGTGGATAAACAAGGTGAGATCGCCATTTTACAAACTCAAGGGCTTAAGAAAAGATCGGTTATGGCCATTTTTGTTTTCCAAGGAGCCATTGTGGGTGTCATTGGCGCATTTATTGGTGGTGGGCTAGGCGTGTTAATTAGCCACTACTTAGACCAAATTGTTGCACTCTTTAACCCAATGCTGCTTCTACCGACGGAAATTTCTAGTACACAAATTGCAGTGATTATTACAAGCTCGATTGGATTATCGCTGCTTTGCACCCTTTACCCAGCCTACCGCGCAGCAAAAATTGAACCTGCGCAGGCGTTGAGATATGAATAATAAAAAGGCTAAACCATGACAACATTATTGCGCTGTGAAAATATCAGCAAGTTTTATGAAGAAGGCGAACAGCAAGTTCAAGTATTAAAAAATGTTTCTTTTTCGATGGAAAAAGGTGAGCTAGTGGCAATCGTTGGGAGTTCTGGTTCAGGTAAAAGTACCTTACTACATAGTTTGGGCGGCTTAGACCAACCGAGTGCTGGCGAAGTTTGGATTGCGGATCAATCGTTACAAAAATTGAGTGCCAATCAGTTAGCCGATTTGCGTAATCGCTATTTAGGATTCGTTTATCAATTCCATCATTTGATGGCAGATTTTACTGCGCTGGAAAATGTCATGATGCCGATGTTAATCGGGCGTCAGAATAAAAGCGAAGCGGCAGATCGTGCTGAGAAAATGCTACAAGCGGTCGGATTATCACATCGAATTACGCATCGTCCATCGGCTCTTTCAGGTGGTGAGCGCCAACGGGTTGCAATTGCGCGTGCTTTAGTCAATAACCCATCACTTGTATTGGCAGATGAACCTACAGGGAATTTGGATCAGAAAACTACTGAAAGTATTTTTGATTTAATCAAACAGCTAAATCATGAGCAAAACATTGCCTTCTTATTAGTGACACACGATTTGAATCTCGCGCAAAAACTCTCTCGTCGTTTTGTCATGCGTGATGGTATTTTAACTGAGGAAGCCTAATGAATACCCCATTTTTTATTAGCTGGCGGTATCAGCGAGGCAAGCATAAAAACCGCCTTGTTTCACTAATCTCCCTTTTTTCAAGCGTAGGGATTGCACTTGGAGTTGCGGTGTTGATTATTGGTTTAAGTGCGATGAATGGTTTTGAGCGTGAGCTTAATCAGCGCGTACTTTCTGTTGTGCCACACGCAGAACTCTATTCTTACAATGGAAATGAAAATGTGCCAATTCAGGCGGGGGAGCGTTTAGAGAAATTAGTTAGCGAAAATCCGAATGTGAGCGCTGTTTCGCCATTCGTGAGTTTTACTGGGCTGATTGAAAACGGTAACCAACTTAAAATTGCACAAGTGCGTGGAGTTGACCCGAAAAAGCAAGACCAAGTGAGCCAATTAAGTCATTATATCCCAGCGGAACAATGGCAAGCGTTTCACCAAGAGGGTGGGCTTATTTTAGGTGCGGGCATTGCTAAAGATTTATCGGTTGAAGCAGGCGATGAAGTTACTTTATTACTTCCGCAACCGACTGAAGATGGCAAATTAGCCCAGCCGTTACGTTTTAGTTTGCCAGTAACGGGTATTTTGAAATTAGAAGGGCAGTTAGATCACAGTTATGCGTTATTGCCATTAACCAAAGCACAAGAGCTGTTGGAATATAGTCCTCAAGAAATTTCAGGGGTTGAGCTCTCTTTAAAAGCGCCGTTTGCGGTTAATCAATTGGCGCTCCCTGAGTTAAATACTTTTGAGCAACCACTTTATCTCAATACTTGGATAGACAAATTTGGCTATATGTATAACGACATTCAGCTGATTCGTGCGGTGATGTATATTGCAATGGTATTAGTGATTGGCGTGGCTTGTTTTAATATTATTTCCACTTTAATTATGGCGGTAAAAGACAAGCAAGGCGATATTGCGATTATGCGTACGCTTGGCGCGAATAATCGTTTTATTAAGCAGATTTTCCTTTGGTATGGCCTGATTTCAGGCATGAAAGGTGCGGTAATTGGCTTAATTTTAGGTGTATTGCTAGCACTCAATTTAACCGCTATTATCAAATCTTTAGAACAATTCTTCGGGGTTAAATTGCTTTCAGATGGTATCTACTTTATTGATTTCCTCCCAAGCGAATTACATTGGCAAGATATTGTTTATGTATTACTTGCCACCCTCGTGTTAAGTTTGTGTGCGAGCCTCTATCCAGCCTCGCGTGCTGCAAAACTTTCTCCTGCGCAAGTCTTAAGCGGACATTGATTTTAAGCCATTCGAAAGAATGGCTTTTTTCTTTGTGGGATTTGCAAAAAATTTCAAAAAAACGACCGCTTGCGATATAATGGATAAAAATACAATAGATAGGTTTCATCATGGATTTTTCTTTACTCTTAGACGGGCTGAACGATAAGCAACGTGAAGCAGTTGCTGCCCCGATTGGTAATTATTTAGTACTTGCAGGGGCAGGCTCTGGCAAAACACGCGTACTTACTCACCGCATTGCGTGGTTAATTGGCGTGGAGAATGTGCCAGAATCGAACATTTTAGCTGTGACTTTTACCAATAAAGCGGCAGCGGAAATGCGTCATCGAATTGAATATACGTTAGCACAAACTGCAGAAGATCACATGAGTGGCGGACGTCTATTTGGAATGTGGGTAGGGACTTTCCATAGCATTGCAAACCGTTTGTTGCGCGCGCATTATTTGGATGCCAACTTACCACAAGATTTCCAAATCATGGATACGGAAGATCAGCAACGCCTGATTAAACGCTTACTCAAGCTACATAATATTGATGAGAAAAATTTTCCACCGAAGCATGTCGCGTGGTATATCAATGCGCAAAAGGATAAAGGTAAGCGTGCCAAAGATATTGATCACCACAACGATCCGAATGAGAAAAAATTAGTTGAAATTTATCGTTTGTACCAAGAGGCTTGTGATCGCGCAGGCTTGTTGGATTTTGCCGAATTATTGATTCGCGCTTATGAATTGCTAAAACACAATAAATTGATTTTGCAACGCTATCAGCAACGTTTCCAACATATTTTGATTGATGAGTTTCAAGATACCAACAACATTCAGTATGACCTGATTCATTTGTTAGCAGGACAAACCGGTAAAGTGATGATTGTGGGCGATGATGACCAATCTATCTATGGTTGGCGTGGTGCGCAAGTTGAAAATATTCAGCGCTTTTTAAATGATTACCAACAGGCAGAGACTATTCGTCTTGAGCAAAATTATCGTTCCACAGGGCATATTCTTTCCGCCGCTAATGAGTTAATCGCCAATAATGATAACCGCTTGGGGAAAAATCTTTGGACAGAAAGTGGTGATGGTGACCCAGTTGAAATTTATTGCGCATTTAACGAATTGGACGAAGCGCGTTTTGTGGCTGCACAAATTAAACAGTGGAAAGAAGATGAGGGTGAATTATCTGAATGTGCGGTACTTTATCGGAGCAACAGTCAATCACGTGTGATTGAAGAAGCGCTGATTCAAGCAAATATTCCGTACCGCATTTATGGGGGAATGCGCTTTTTTGAACGCCAAGAAATTAAGGATGCATTAGCCTATTTGCGCTTGATTAGTAATCGTTTTGATGATGCCGCTTTCGAGCGTGTTATTAACACCCCGCCGCGAGGTATTGGGGAGCGCACGTTAGAAACTATTCGTCAGCTAGTGCGTGATCGTCAAATTACACTATGGCAAGCAATTCAAGTGGCGGTAAATGAGGAATTGTTATCAGGCAGAGCAGCGAATGCGTTGTTGCGCTTTGTAGATTTAATTAACGCGCTCGATCAAGAAACCGAACAGATGAATTTATCTGAACAGACTGATTTTGTAATCAAAAAATCGGGCTTGTATGAGATGTATCAGCAAGAAAAAGGTGAAAAGGGCGAAGTCCGCATTGAAAACTTGGAAGAGTTAGTGACGGCCACAAAGCAATTTACTAAACCGGATGAAGCAGAAGATCTTTCTGATTTAACCGCTTTTTTAACGCATGCTTCGTTGGAAGCCGGCGAAGCGCAAGCCTCTCCGAACCAAGACTATGTGGAACTGATGACGCTACATTCAGCAAAAGGTTTGGAATTTCCGCGCGTGTTCATGGTGGGCGTTGAAGAAGGTATTTTCCCAAGTGGCATGAGTTTTGATGAAGGGCGATTGCAAGAAGAACGCCGTCTTGCTTATGTAGGTATTACGCGTGCCAAACGCAAATTAACCATTAGCTATGCGGAATTACGCCGTTTATATGGCAAAGAAGAGCGCCATGTCGCGTCTCGTTTTATTGAAGAGCTCCCAGAAGCGCATATTCGTGAAATTCGCTTACGTGGTAACATTAACCGTGCTGCGAGTTTTGTACAAAATAACACATTTGCAAAACAGGTTACAAAAACGACCGCTTCTATTCTCAATGATAGCAGCTGGAAGATGGGGCAAAAAGTGATGCACCCGAAATTCGGGCAAGGCACCATTGTTAACGTTGAAGGGAGTGGTGAGGCAACGCGCCTGCAGATTGCTTTCCAAGGCAATGGCATTAAATGGCTGATTGCAAAAATGGCGCCATTAGAAAAGTTGTCGTGATAAGCTAATAAAACGGGAAAGCCCCAAATCAATTTGATTTGGGGCTTTTTGATGCTCAATGTTTAACTTAGCGAAGAAATGCGGGAATGTTTTTCTCGTAAGCAGCAATCGCATCTTCATGTTGAAGGGTTAAGCCGATGTTATCTAAGCCGTTTAATAGGCAGTGGCGGCGGAATTCATCTAATTCAAAATGATATACTTTTTCGCCAACGGTCACTGTCATGGCTTCTAAATCGACATGAATTTGCTTGCCTTCATTTGCCCACACCCATTGGAAAATCTCTTCCACTTCCTCTTCGCTTAAACGAATTGGCAACATATGGTTGTTTAGGCTGTTATTGTAGAAAATATCTGCAAAACTTGGGGCAATCATCACTTTAAAACCGTAGTCAGCTAATGCCCATGGTGCGTGTTCGCGTGAAGAACCACAGCCTAAATTTTTACGCGCTAATAAAATAGTTGCGCCCTGATATTGTGGAAAATTGAGCACAAAATCTGGGTTTGGTTGAGTTTCTGCCGCATCTAAATAGCGCCATTCGTGAAATAAATGTTTACCAAAACCCACGCGAGTAATTGCTTGTAAGAATTGCTTTGGAATGATTGCATCCGTATCCACGTTTGCTGCATCAAGTGGAACCACTAAGCCTGAATGTTGTTTAATACCTGCCATTTTTCTTATCCTTTCTTATCTGAGGGTTAGTTGAGTTTCACATCACGAATATCAACAAATTTACCAAATACTGCCGCGGCGGCTGCCATTGCTGGGCTAACTAAGTGAGTGCGACCATTACGACCTTGGCGGCCTTCAAAGTTACGGTTAGAGGTTGAAGCACAACGCTCCCATTCACCTAAACGGTCATCATTCATCCCTAAGCACATTGAGCAGCCTGGGTTACGCCATTCTGCACCGGCTTCAATAAAAATTTTATCTAACCCTTCTTTTTCGGCCTGTTCTTTAACTAAACCTGAGCCCGGAACGACTAACACACGTTTGACATTATCCGCTTTCTTACGGCCTTTCATGACCGCTGCGGCTGCGCGTAAGTCTTCAATTCGGGAGTTGGTGCAAGAGCCGATAAAGACTTGATCAACGGGAACATTTTTGAAATCGGTATCTGCTTCTAAACCGATATAAGCTAATGCTTTTTCTGCCGAAGCTTTTGTTACTGGATCAGCCATTTCTGCTGGGTTTGGAACGCGTTCATCAATTCCAATAACTTGCCCTGGGTTTGTCCCCCAAGTCACTTGTGGTGCAATGTCTTTCGCTTCTAGCACAACAATGCTGTCAAAGTGAGCATCGTCATCTGATTTTAAGGTTTTCCAATAAGCGACAGCATCGTCCCAATCCTGACCAGTTGGCGCGTGCGGACGACCTTTTAAGTATGCAAAAGTCGTTTCATCTGGCGCAATTAAGCCTGCTTTTGCACCGAATTCAATCGCCATATTACATACCGTCATGCGGCCTTCCATCGAAAGATCACGAATAGCTTCACCACAGAATTCCACAACATGGCCTGTACCACCCGCCATTGTGGTTTTACCGATAATGGCTAATACAATATCTTTTGCAGTGATGCCGGGCGCAACTTTACCGCGTACTTCCACTTTCATATTTTTTGCGCGGGCTTGTTTTAAAGTTTGGGTGGCAAGAACGTGTTCTACTTCAGAAGTTCCGATACCAAAGGCTAACGCGCCGAAGGCTCCGTGTGTGGCGGTGTGAGAGTCCCCACAGACAATGGTCATCCCAGGTAGGGTTAAGCCTTGTTCTGGCCCCATAACATGGACGATCCCTTGCTGTTTGGTTTGCATATCAAATAACGAAATCCCCGTTGCTTCGCAGTTTTTGGCTAATTCCAGTACTTGAATTTTGGCTTGGCCTTCTAGTTGATTGACATCGCGCACTTGGGTAGAAATGCTGTGGTCCATCGTGCCGAAAGTTTTGCTGACTTGACGAACTTGGCGGCCGGCTACACGTAAGCCGTCGAATGCTTGTGGGCTGGTCACTTCATGAATTAAGTGGCGGTTAATATAAAGAATAGGTGTTTCGCCTTCGGCTTCATACACGACATGTGCATCGAAAAGTTTATCGTAGAGTGTTTTTGCCATAATAATCCCACTTTTAAATCAATTGAATTTTAAACAGAACAAGCGGTGGAATATGCAAAAAATTTTGCAAAAATCACCGCTTGTGTGAATGCCATTCACTATAACGGCTTAAAAAACGAAAGTAAAATGCAAATTTGTCACTTTTTTTCGACTTTTATGCTATGCGATCAGCAAATAATGACTCTGTTTTAAGATTGCTTAGAATAATATTCTAAATATCATCTTTTTCTTGGCGGGTTGTTTGAGGTTTTTTAGACTTTTTAGCGGAATGAACCTTTAGCATTTTTTAGTATAATTGATTAAAACTCAGACTAAGAATGAGGAGAGGCAGTATGCAAACAAAACATTTTTTTGTTTTTGGAGAAGTACAAGGCGTGGGATTTCGCTTTTTTACTTTGCAAGAGGCGAGCAAAATTGGGCTAAATGGTACGGTAAGAAATCGGATTGATGGCAGTGTAGAAGTGATTGCACAAGGCAGTGAAGTACAATTAGAGGCGATGGCTGCTTGGCTTAAACATGGGCCGAAAACGGCAGAGGTAGAGCGGGTGGTTGAGTTAGATTACCCAACCACTACAATTTTTGAAAATTTTTCGATTATTCGTTAATCTGCTTGCACGAATGCTAATGCTTGCTCAACCACTTCCACGCCTGCGCCTGGTTTGGTTGCATTTTCACTTAAATGGCGACGCCATTGGCGAGCGCCTTTGCATTGTTGGAAAGCCCCTAGCATATGGCGCACGATATGGTTAAGATAAACGCCTTGTAAGAGTTGTTGTTCAATGTAAGGGAACATCTTCTCCACGGCTTCTTTGGCGGTAACAAGCGGTTGATTTTCACCAAAAATTTGCGAATCAATCGCACCCAGTAGCGAAGGATTTTGGTAGGCTTCGCGCCCAACCATCACGCCATCAACAAATTGTAGGTGGGTTTTGATTTCTTCGATAGTTTTAATGCCACCGTTAATCGAAATATTTAAATGCGGAAAATCACGCTTAAGCTGATAAACCCGCTCATAATCCAGCGGTGGAATTTCGCGATTTTCTTTCGGGCTGAGACCTGAAAGCCATGCTTTACGCGCATGTACGATAAAATCTTGTGAATAAGGCTGCACTTTTTCGATGAAATCGCACAGGAATTCATAGCTATCTAAATCATCAATGCCGATGCGATGTTTCACTGTCACGGGAATATCTACCGCATCGCGCATCGCTTTCATACAATCTGCAACCAAATCAGCTTTACCCATCAAGCAAGCACCAAACATGCCGTTTTGTACGCGATCTGAGGGGCAGCCAACATTAAGGTTAATTTCCGCATAACCCCGTTCTTCAACTAACTTTGCACAATGCGCTAATTGTGTTGGATCACTTCCTCCTAATTGCAATGCAACTGGATTTTCAGCGGGATCAAATGCAAGTAAATCATATTTTGCGTGAATGATTGCTGGTGCTGTAATCATCTCTGTATAAAGCAGCGTGTGTTGCGTAAATTGACGATGAAAATAGCGACAGTGGCGGGTTGTCCAATCAAGCATTGGCGCAACGGAAAAACGTCCGCGGTAGTAGGTTTGGTGCATAGTTTTCTTTAATCTTTGGTGGAATATGAAATTTCCTCTCCTTTGATGGGAGAGGAAATAGCAAGATGAACAGCGTTAAAATTCAGGACGTAGCTTGCGGTTAAACATCATCAGCATGATGAATGAGCACAAATCGTTCCCAAAGTTCTTCGGTCGTTTCTTGATGCGCCGGATCCGGAATAATACAGTTGCTAATTGGGCAAACTTTCTGGCAAGTCGGGTTATCGTAATGGCCTACACATTCCGTACACAAAACAGGATCGATAACATAGATTTCTTCCCCGACAGAAATCGCCTCATTTGGGCATTCGGGTAAGCACATGTCACAATTGGTACATTTGGAAGTAATGAGTAACGCCATGACCTGATGAATTCTCTTGGTTGCAAAAGTCGGCGATATTAGCCTTTTTGCTGTTCTAAGTAAAGCACTGTTGCCGCAACACGTGAATGTACGTTGAGCTTACGAAGTAAGTTGCGGATATGTACTTTTACCGTTTCTTCCGAAATAAAGAGTTGGGCGGCAATTTGTTTGTTCGACATACCGGTGGCAATCCACTGTAATACATCGCGCTCACGATCGGTAAGTGTATGTAATGGATCGCTTTCTGGTTGGCGATTTAGGATATGTTGACGTACGTTGTCGCTTAATACCATTTCACCTTTCAGTGCACGCTGAATGTTTTCGACTAACTCAGCTGTATCGCTGTCTTTTAATAAATAACCATCTACTCCAGCATCCATCAATGCAAAAATATCAGATTGCGCATCAGAAACCGTTAACACTACAATGCGAGCATCTACGCCTTTTGCGCGTAAAGCACGCAAAGTATCTAAGCCAGAAATGCCTTTCATATTTAAGTCTAGAATAATTAAATCGGGCTCGGTTGCTAAAGCTAATGCAACACCTTCGGTGCCGTTGCTTGCTTCGCCGACCACTTCAATATTATCTTCTAAAGATAAAATTTGGCGCATGCCTTGGCGCATCAATGGATGATCGTCAATTAAAATAATTTTGTATGTCATTGCTACACTCCTCAAAAACGGCTATTTTCCGTGCTATTGTGCCTAAATCAAGTTACCTAATTGAGGTAATTTGTCTATTTTTGATCTTCCTATCTTGCTTGTCTAGCGCATTTGCAAAACTTTCCAAGAAAATCACCGCTTGATCCGCTATAATAAGGGTAACTTTTTTTCTGAAAAATTGACCATGACAACAACCACTTATTTCGCCACAGCGGCGCGCGGTTTTGAGGAAATGCTTAAAACCGAATTAGAACAAATTTGCCAAGCGCAATGCCAAGTTGCACAAGGCGGTGTGCATTTCACCACCACACAAGAAGGCATGTATAAAGCGTTATTACATAGCCGTCTCGCCTCTCGAATTCTATTACCACTGATTACGACAAAAATTTTCAGCGAGTTAGATTTATATGCCTCAATAGTTGGTTATGCTTGGGAAACGGTATTCGACCCGCGCGATACTTTTTATGTCGATTTCAACGGGACGAACCGTGAAATTCGTAACACACAATTTGGTGCCATGCGTGTGAAAGATGGGGTTGTGGATCACTTTGAGCGTAAAGGTTTTGCGCGTCCTACGGTAGATAAAATCCAGCCAGATATTCGCTTGCATGTTTACCTCAATCGCGATGATTTAATTGTTTCATTGGATTTAAGTGGCGAAGCGCTACATATGCGCGGCTATCGTGAAGAAACAGGTAAAGCGCCATTGCGTGAAACATTAGCAGCCGCCATTATTTTACGTTCTGGTTGGCAGCCAGATACCCCATTAGTCGACCCAATGTGCGGTTCAGGCACATTATTGATTGAAGCCGCGCAAATGCAGGCAAAAATTGCCCCACAGCTTCATCGTAAATATTGGGGCTTTAATGCCTGGAAAGGCCATCAACAAGCCATTTGGAAAACGGTGTTAGATGAAGCCTATTTGCAAAAAAATGAAGAAATTCGACCGCTATTTTATGGCTTCGACCTTGATCATCGCGTGTTAGCAAAAGCAAAACAAAATGCGAATAACGCAGGGGTGGGGCATTTAATTCACTGGCAACAAGGCGATATTGCCGCTTTGAAAAATCCATGTGAAACAGAAGTTGGTACCGTGGTGTGTAACCCGCCTTATGGGGAACGTTTAGGCACAACGCCTGCGCTTATTGCACTTTACTCTGTGTTTGGTCAACGCTTAAAACGTGAGTTTGCTGGCTGGAATGTGTCGATTTTCAGTGGTGAGCCTGAATTGCTTAACTGTTTACGCTTGCGTGCGCATCGCCAATTTAAAGCGAAAAATGGCCCGCTTGAATGTTTGCAGAAAAACTATCAATTAAGTGAACGAAAAGCAGAGGAGCAAGCAGAAAACCTGACATTTGAACAAAATGCACAAGTTGCGCCTGATTTTGCCAATCGCTTAGCGAAAAACATTAAGAAAATTGAAAAATGGGCAAAACAGCAGGGCATTGATGCTTATCGTTTATATGATGCAGATTTGCCAGAATATAACTTAGCAGTCGATAGATATGCAGATCATATCGTTGTACAAGAATATGCTGCGCCGAAAAGTATTGATGAACAAAAAGCCCGTCAGCGCTTGTTAGATGCTGTTTCTGCAACGCTATATGTGACGGGGGTTGAAACTAATAAATTAGTGTTGAAAGTTCGTCAAAAACAAAAAGGCACCAATCAATATGAAAAATTGGCGAACAAAGGCGATTATTTCTATGTAAATGAGTACGGCGCGAAATTATGGGTGAATTTGACTGATTACCTCGACACTGGATTGTTCCTTGATCACCGCTTAACTCGCAAAATGGTCGGCGAGATGGCAAAAGGTAAAACCTTCTTAAATCTGTTTGCTTATACCGGATCGGCTACCGTCCATGCGGCTTTACATGGTGCAAAAGCGACCACGACGGTGGATATGTCGAACACTTATTTGAATTGGGCAGAGCAGAATTTAGAGCTTAACAATTTATTAGGTAAAAACCACCGCTTGTTCCAAGCAGATTGCTTACAATGGCTTGCAGAATGTCGTGAGCGTTTCGAATTGATTTTCGTTGACCCACCAACGTTTTCTAACTCAAAACGTATGGATGAGAGCTGGGATGTACAGCGTGATCACATTAAGCTGCTTACTCAACTTAAACGCATTTTAACAAACGATGGCACCATTGTGTTTTCCAACAATAAGCGCGGTTTTAAAATGGATTTCGATGCATTAGCAGAACTTGGCTTAACGGCGGAAAATATTTCGAAGAAAACACTACCGTTAGATTTCGAGCGCAATCCGCATATTCATAACTGTTGGATTATTCGCCACCAAATTTCAGCCTAATTGCAAGGCGATAAGGAGTTTTATGCAAAATATGTTAGACATTGCCAAACAGGCTAAAGCCGCAAGTGTGGTGTTGGCACAATTAGGTAACGTGCAGAAAAATCAGGCATTGTTGACGATTGCTGAACAGCTTGAAGCGCGCCAAGCAGAAATCTTGGTGGCAAATGCAAAAGATATTGAATTTGCCGAGTCGCAAGGGATTTCCCCTGCGATTATTGACCGTTTGTTGCTAACAGAAAGCCGTTTGCAAGGCATCGCGAATGATGTGCGTAATGTAGCGAAATTGGCCGATCCAGTCGGGCAAGTGATGGATGGTGGATTATTAAATTCAGGCTTAAAAATTCAGCGCGAGCGTGTGCCATTAGGCGTAGTGCTAACGATTTATGAAGCACGCCCGAATGTGACGATTGATGTTGCTTCGCTCTGTTTAAAAACGGGGAATGCTGCTATTTTGCGCGGTGGTAAAGAAACGAAATTTACAAATGCAGTGCTAGTTGAAGTTGTGCAACAAGCATTAGAACAAAGCGGATTGCCAAAATTTGCAGTGCAGGCGGTCACCGATCCTGATCGTGCTTTATTGCTAGAATTACTCAAACTTGACCGCTATATTGATATGCTGATTCCACGCGGTGGCGCGGGATTGCATCAGTTTTGCAAAGAAAATTCAACCATTCCGGTTATTGTAGGCGGTATTGGTGTTTGTCACACTTTTGTGGAGAAGAGCGCAGATCAAGCGCGGGCGCTGGAAGTGATTGCGAATGCTAAAACGCAACGCCCAAGCACTTGTAATACGTTAGAAACGTTGTTAGTTGATCGTGCTATTGCTGCAGAATTCTTGCCAAAATTAGCTGAAAAAATGGCAGGATTAGGCGTAACGCTGCATACAGATGAATTGCAAAAAACAGATAAAATTGCACCGCTTGATCAAGAAAAATTACGTCAAGAGTGGCTCTCTTTAGATTTAAGTGTCGTTGTGGTAGACGGTTTAGAAGGGGCGGTGGCACATATTCGTAAATATGGTTCACAACACTCAGAAGCGATTTTAACGGCAGATTATAAGCTCGCACGTCAGTTTGTTGCACAAGTTGATGCCGCTGCAGTTTATATTAACGCCAGTACGCGATTTACAGATGGCGGAGAATTTGGATTAGGCGCGGAAGTTGCAGTAAGTACGCAAAAACTTCATGCGCGAGGCCCGATGGGACTTGAAGCACTGACCACTTATAAATGGGTGTGCGAAGGGGATTATTTAAGCCGCGCTTAACGATTTCTCCGGATTAGTTATAGCGAAAAAATGAACAATCGGGTAGAATACCCCTCGATTTTTTAGCGTAGAGCCAGCCTCTACGCTTTTATTTTCTAACTTATTGATAAATCTATTATTTTTTGATTATGGCGAAATTACATATTACGACTTGGGGCTGCCAAATGAATGAGTATGACTCATCTAAAATGGCAGATCTTTTATTAGCAACACACGGTTTAGAATTAACTGAAAATCCAGAAGAAGCAGACGTTTTATTATTAAATACCTGCTCAATTCGTGAAAAAGCGCAAGAGAAAGTGTTTTCTCAATTAGGTCGCTGGAAAAACTGGAAAAAAGACAAGCCTGAATTGATTATCGGCGTAGGTGGTTGTGTTGCATCGCAAGAGGGTGAGCATATCCGTGATCGTGCGCCTTTCGTTGATATTGTTTTCGGTCCACAAACGTTGCACCGCTTACCTGAAATGATTAACAAAATCCGTGGTGGCGATCGTGCTATCGTAGATATTTCTTTCCCAGAAATTGAAAAATTTGACCGCTTACCGGAGCCAAAAGCAGAAGGCCCAACCGCATTCGTGTCTATCATGGAAGGTTGTAACAAATACTGTTCATTCTGCGTGGTGCCTTATACGCGTGGTGAGGAAGTTTCTCGTCCCGTAGATGATGTATTATTTGAAATTGCGCAATTGGCTGAACAAGGCGTGCGTGAAGTTAACTTATTAGGTCAAAACGTAAATGCTTATCGTGGCGATACTTTCGATGGCCAAATTTGCAGCTTTGCAGAATTATTACGCTTAGTGGCAGCTATTGATGGCATCGACCGTGTGCGTTATACCACAAGCCACCCAATTGAGTTTACCGATGATATTGTGGAAGTATACCGTGATACACCAGAGTTAGTGAGTTTTTTACACTTACCAATTCAAAGTGGTTCAGATCGTGTATTAACGATGATGAAACGTAACCACACCGCATTAGAATATAAAGCGATTATTCGTAAATTGCGTGAAGTACGACCGAATATTCAAATCAGTTCAGACTTTATTGTTGGCTTCCCGGGTGAAACTGCCGAAGACTTTGAGCAAACAATGAAAGTGATTGAACAAGTAAACTTTGATATGAGCTTTAGCTTTATCTATTCTGCGCGTCCAGGTACACCAGCCTCTGATTTACCAGATGATGTGTCGGAAGAAGAGAAAAAAGAACGTTTAGCACGCTTACAGCAACGTATTAACTTCCAAGCCATGCAATTTAGTCGTGCGATGCTTGGTACAGAACAACGTATCTTGGTTGAAGGCCCGTCGAAGAAAGACATCATGGAATTAACTGGTCGTACGGAAAACAACCGCGTAGTGAACTTCGTGGGGACGCCAGATATGATCGGTAAATTTGTGGATGTGAAAATCACAGATGTTTACACCAACTCATTACGTGGCGAGGTCATTCGCACTGAAGATGAAATGGGGTTACGTGTGGTTGAGTCCGCAGCAAGTGTGATTGCGCGTACGCGTAAAGAAGATGAACTTGGTGTTGGCCAATATGTGGTTAACCGTTAATTTACAAAAAATCTAAAAAACGCCCGCTTGAGTGAAACAACAAGCGGGCATTTTTTATGGTTATTTTGCTAATTATTCTTTTGGTAAGCGTTTAATCGAAAGGATTAAACCGCCCCAAATAATCACTAGCGCAATGCTCATCATAATAATTGCAGAACTACTCATGATTATTCCTCCACTTTAAATTCAGCTTCATTTTTCCAAGGCAGTAGCGAAAGGATAAATGCAACAACTAATAATAATCCTGCCATACCCCAGCCGAAGATGTTCACGAACCAGCTTGGATAGCCTTCATAGCCTTCATTGAAGATTTTAATGGCTTCACTAAATACCATGAACGCTAATACGCCTGTCGTAATAATTACACATAAACGCCATAGAGTTCCCACTTTAAGTGAGGATGTTTTGTTAATATGGTGACCTAAAGTGCTGAGTTTGCCTTTTGCCACGATAGCCACTAATGAAGCAAAGGCTACAGCAACAATACCGAAGTAGTTGACGAATTTATCCATGACATCCAACATTGGTAAACCAGTCGTGGTACCGAATAGCACAGTTGAAATTAACATCATTGGTAAGCCAACGGTAAAGGTTGCTGCTACACGGCTTAATTTTAGTTTGTCTTGGATTGCAGCAATGATTACTTCAATTACTGAGATGAAAGAAGTTAATGCAGCAAAGGTTAATGAACCGAAGAATAATACCCCTAAGGCAGAGCCTAATGGTGCTTCGTTAATAATAGTTGGGAATGCGATGAAAGCTAATCCGATACCACCTTTTGCCACTTCACTCACTTCTTGGCCTGACGCTGTTGCCATAAAGCCAAGTGCAGCAAATACGCCGATACCTGCAAGAACTTCAAAGCTTGAGTTCGCAAAACCAACCACTAAGCCTGTGCCAGTGAGATCTGAATCTTTTTTCAAGTAAGATGAGTAAGTAATCATAATCCCGAAACAGATAGAGAGGGAGAAGAAGATCTGCCCGTAAGCAGCAATCCACACGCTAGGCTCGGCTAATTTTTCCCAGTTTGGTGTAAATAATGCATCTAAGCCTTTTGCTGCACCTGGTAAAGTAAGGGAATAAACAACAAGAACTAAGAACATTACCACTAATACTGGCATTAAGATGCTTGAGCTTTTCGCAATCCCTTTTTCTACGCCTAGTGCTAATACCACAAGTGAGATTAGCCAAACTGCAATTAATGGCCCAATGACCATGCCAACAAATTCAAAGCTAATACCGTTAGCGATATCGCCAGCTTTAAGGAATTCGCCAATGAAGAAATCTGCTGGTTTATCGCCCCAAGTTTTTGCGAAAGAGAAGTAAGTGTAAATAGCGGCCCAGCCAAGCACGACAGCATAGTAAACCCCGATAATGACGTTCACCATAACTTGCCACCAACCGAAGGTTTCAAAGTGTTTGTTTAAGCGGCGGAAAGAGAGTGGTGCGCCCCCACGATGGCGGTGCCCGATAGCAAAGTCTAAGAAGAGTAATGGAATCCCAGCGGTTAATAATGCCACGATATAAGGAATGATGAATGCACCACCGCCGTTTTCATAAGTAGCATACGGGAAACGCCAAATGTTTCCCAAGCCGACGGCAGAACCGATTGCGGCCATAATAAACGCTTGACGACCAGAGAAAGTCGCGCGTTTTTGTTGAGTAGGTTGACTAGACACGGAAAGTTTCCTCTAAAAAATAGAATGTTTGTTTTAAATCAAAATTTCTGCGAATAATTCGCAAGTGGAGGCAAGAATATGATGAATATTTAGGGATGTAAAGGGTGTAAAGTGTTGCAAGGGTGGTAAATTTAGTTTTTTTATAGTGATTTAAACTAATAATAGAGGTTAATTTAGTGATATTTGCTATATTTTGTAAGGAAAATTAGTTTTTTGCACTTGTCGGATTAGAGAAAAACAGCAGAAAGAATTATTTTTTTATACGATGAAAAAACGGTCAGTTTGCAAAATATTTGCAAAATCTGACCGCTTGTAATATTAGGCTGAAGCTGGCTCGTTCTCAGTTTGAAGTGGTTCAACTCGAGCCTGTTTTACCATATTATCTGCCACTTCCATAATGGTCACTTTCAGATTATATAGCTCGAATTGCGTATCTTCTTCAGGGATTTTTTCTAAATGTTCTAGGATTAAGCCGTTAAAGGTGCGGGCTTCATCCACAGGTAGTTGCCAATCAAACAATTTGTTTAAATCACGCAAGTTGGCGGAACCTTCAATAATCACCGTGCCATCTGATTGTGGTTTCACCTCTTCAGCGAGGGTTGGTGCGGTCGAAGTAGTAAATTCACCGACAATCTCTTCTAAAATGTCTTCCAGTGTAACTAACCCTTTAATGTCGCCATATTCATCGACCACTAAACCAATACGCTCTTTATTCGTTTTAAAGTTCATGAGCTGGGTTGTTAATGGTGTGCCTTCTGGAATGAAATAGGCTTCATCAACAGCACGAATTAACATCTCTTTGGTGAATTCGTTACGCTCAAGCATTAGGCGGAATGCTTCACGCACACGGAGCATACCGAGTACGTTTTTGTCCATATTGCCTTTATAAATTACGACGCGTGCGTGTGCAGCGCCCGTCAGTTGGCGCATAATCGCTTTCCAGTCGTCTTCGATATCAATGCCACCGATATCGTTGCGTGGCACCATAATGTCATCCACCGTCACTTTTTCCATATCTAAAATAGAAAGCAACATGTCTTGGTGTTCGGTTGGAATAAATTTACCGGCTTCAAGCACCACACCTTTTAGCTCTTCTGCGCTTAATCCTTGCGATTCATTTTTGCGAATATGCAACAATTTCATTAAGCCGTTAATGATTAGGTTCATTAAGAACACTAGTGGCAGTGCGATTTTTTTCAGTGGCGTGAGGACATAACTCACGACAAATGCCACGCGTTCAGGGAAAATTGCTGCGATGGTTTTTGGTAAGATCTCGGAGAAAACCAACATCACAAAAGTTAATGCCCCAGTGGCAATCGCCACCCCCATATCGCCAGCTAATCGCATACCAATCATGGTTGCAATCGCAGAGGCTGCGATATTGACTAAGTTATTACAAATTAAGATGAGGCTTAATAAAACATCGGTTTTTTCGAGGAGTTTTTCTGCTAGTCTCGCCCCTTTATGCCCTTGCTCAGCAAGGTGTTTCATTTTGTAGCGGTTTAGAGACATTAGCCCAGTTTCAGAGCCAGAAAAGAATGCAGAGAGCAAAAGAAGAATAGTAAGAGTAATAAAGAGACTACTCAGGGGGATACTGTCCAAAATAAAAATCCTATGATAAGTAAATCTTCAAGCGGTCGATATTTTAGTTCTGTTTTTGCAATAAACAGAGAAAATTCGACCGCTTACCTAATCAATTACTTGATTAAATGGCTACCAAAATAGCCAACTGTGAGTAATATCATACCTGAAATCGAGTAAATAAGCACCCGATTTCCACGCCAGCGCCATTTCCACTGCCCTAATATTAAAACACTATACATTATCCAAGCAACAAAAGAGAAGACGGCTTTATGCACTTGTTCTGGCGCAAAGAAATTATGTAAGTAAATAATACCGCTAATGAGCGTCACGGTTAATAATGCTTGTGCCGCAACCGTTAGCGTAAAAAAGTGGCGCTCAACCGTCATCAATGGTGGAAGCATTTGGCAGAAAATAAATTTTTTGCTTTTCAGTTTTTTATCTAACCATTTGATCTGTAATGCATATAAAAGTGCGAGAAAAAAGAGCGCATAAGAGAATAGCGCAATCCCTAAGTGGAAAACCAAACCTGAATTCTGTGCTAAATTCCGAATAAAATTACCCGTTGTAAACAAGGTTAACACAATGCTACAAATAGCAAAGGTATAAACCACCATCAGTGGAAACCAGATGGTTTTTAAGCGGGGAAGGGCTAAGGTTGCAAATGCACTCAGGAAAAAACTCATCAACGCATTGGCATTCGCTAAAGAATAATTTTGACTGCCACCTTCTAAAATAAAGTTTGTGGTAAGGCTAGCAAAATGGCAAACAACCGCCACCAAACCAATGCTAAACACTGCTTTGATATTTGGCTGAGTTTGCTTACCGGTTTGATTTTCTAGGTTAACCAAGGTTGGGACTACCCATAATAGTGCGCCGGCATAAGCGATTATCGCGAAAATAGCAAAAATCATGATTTTTCCGTCAATTAAGAATTATTTTCAATAGGATGCTAAAGTTAGCAGTTTTCTGCGCGTTTGGCTATGCTGAGTGAGCATTTTCCCCAAAAAGTGTTAAAAAATTTACCTTAGGTCAAAGTTTGAAAATGAAAGGAAAAATGCAAGCGGTTGTATTTCTTAGTAATTTTGCAAATTCATAAAGAGATACAACCACTTACTGTTTTATGGCGTGGCTTGGATGCTATTTTGATAAGCCATTTGCATTTCATTGACTTGTTTGACAACAAGAAAGAACATAAGGGCAGATAAGAAATCAAAAATGTTGCTAAAAATAGAAAAATTGGTCAAAAAAGCCAGCGCATTTAAATCTTCAGAATCTACTTTAAATGATAGTCGCGCATAAGCACTATCGACCATATTAGAAAAAATCCATAATCCCCACCAGATCTTTAACAACATTGGCGATGAAGATAAAGACCAGTCAGACGGCTTTTGGCTTGCAAACCACGTTTCTCGCATGGTTTGATATGGCTTAAATAAAGCCATAAAAGGCACAAAATACCACCATACACAACTGCCATCGCTAAATTTTAAATTTTCAACGCCCCAAAATCGTAAGCGTTTATGCGAGCGGTAGAGCCAAATTCCTGAAATAATAAAGATACTAATAAGTGTAACGAGAAATAGAATGTTGAATACAGTGGTATAGTCATCAAATTGGTCGACATAATCAGGAATAATGCCATTTCCAAAATTGTTCAAAATATGAAGTGTGATAAAGTCATTTACAGTGCTCACAATAATTAGGAACATGTATAGCCCTAATATTGTTTTAAGTAATGAGGAGTTGTTTTTGATTGGCTGCATAATTACCTTGTTTATAGAAGATATAAAATGCTTGAGATTATAGATGGATTTTAACGTTTAACAAATTTGAATTATCCATAGAAAGCCAGATGATTTTCATAAAAACGCTGATTTTCCTTTTGACTATTTGACATTCTCTCTGTAATATATCGACCCTATGCAAAAGGTAAAACTACCCCTCACTATTGACCCATACAAAGACGCACAGCGTCGAATGGATTATGAAGGCATCATTCCAATGGCGCTTTTAAACCGCTTGGGTGAATCTGTGAGCAAAGTGCTAAGCGATGCACAAGTTACTCTCTCGTTATATGTTGATCCACAAAAACTGGTCGTGATTAAAGGCTCGGCAACAGTTGATGTGGCGCTTGACTGTCAACGCTGCGGTAACCCATTTACGCAAACGCTCGACTGCACATTTTGTTTCAGTCCAGTGTCGAATATGGATCAGGCGGACGACTTGCCCGGAATTTATGAGCCTATCGAAACTAACGAATTTGGCGAAGTAAATTTACTAGATATGGTAGAAGATGAATTTATCATTGAATTGCCATTAGTCCCGATGCATGATGCTGCACACTGTGAAGTGTCCACGCAGGAACAGGTTTTTGGCGAATTGCCTGAAGAACTGGCGAAAAAACCGAACCCGTTCGCTGTATTAGCTAATTTAAAAAAGAACTAACTTAGGAGTATAGCCAATGGCTGTTCAACAAAATAAAAAATCTCGTTCACGTCGTGATATGCGCCGTTCACACGATGCATTAACCACTGCTGCAGTATCAGTAGATAAAACTTCTGGCGAAACTCATTTCCGCCACCACGTTACTGCTGACGGTTACTACCGTGGTCGTAAAGTAATCAACAAGTAATCCTTTAGGGGGTTCACTTGAAACAACTAACGCTTGCGTTAGATGTCATGGGCGGGGACTTCGGTCCCCGTGTTACTATCCCAGCCGTATCAAAAGCATTGGCTGAAAATCCAAGGCTTAATTTTCTTTTATTTGGCGATCAGCATATTGCCAATCCCTTTCTTTTAAAGCTCCCTGAAGCACAACAAAGTCGAATCTTATTTCATCATACTAAAAAACAAATTGAAAATGATGTGCCGTTTCCGCTTGCCATTCGTCAAAGCAAAGATAGCTCTATGCGTCTTGCTATTGAAGCGGTCGTAAATGGTCAAGCACAAGGTTGTGTGAGTGGTGGGAATACCGGTGCGTTAATGGGGCTTGCAAAATTATTGATAGCGCCGCTTTCTAATATTGAACGTTTGGCATTGACCTCACTTATTCCAACGATGGATGGGAAATCTACGGTAATGTTAGATCTCGGGGCAAATGTTGAAGTAACACCGAAACATCTACAGCAATTTGCCGAAATGGGAAATATTTTTGCTCAAACCATGTTAGGGTTGGTTTATCCAAGACTCAATTTGCTTAACATCGGTACGGAAGAGAGTAAGGGTAATCAGGTCTTAAAAAAAGCACACCAATATTTAAAAGGGCGTTATGACCTGAATTATCAAGGGTTTATCGAAAGCGATAAGCTTATGAATCATCAAACTGATGTTATCGTTTGTGATGGATTTAGTGGCAATATTGCGTTAAAAGCGCTTGAAGGGGCGGCTAAAAATATTTTAGCTTTGCTGAAGAAACCTAGTGAAAGTATGTGGATGTGGCAGATAGTGAAACGTTGTTTTTTACGCGTACTGTTTTATCGCTATTATCGCAAATTACAAGAAATTAACCCTGATCGCCATAATGGTGCAACCTTACTTGGACTCTCCAAAGTAGTGGTAAAAAGCCATGGTGGCGCGAGCGAAAATGCCTTTTTTCACGCTATCAATTACGCAGTACAACAAATTGAAGCAGATATTCCAGAAAAAATTTCTTCTGGATTAACTGATTTACATCGTTATTAAAAATTATGTTAGATATTGTTTTATACGAACCTGAAATTCCACAAAATAGCGGGAATATTATCCGTTTATGTGCTAATTGTGGCTTTCGCCTTCATTTTATTGAACCTCTTGGATTCACTTGGGATGATAAAAAACTCAAGCGTTCTGGTTTGGATTATCATGAATTTGTCGATATTCAGAAATACAAGAATTTTGAAGATTTCCTTGCGCGCGCTAAACCGAAACGTCTGTTTGCACTCACCACAAAAGGCGAGCCAAACCATAGTGAAGTACAGTATGAGTTAGGCGATTTCTTGATGTTCGGGCCAGAAAGTCGTGGTATTCCGATGTCAATTTTAGATACTTTGCCGATGTCACAAAAAATTCGCGTACCAATGTGTAAAGACAGCCGTAGTATGAATTTATCTAACACGGTAGCCGTTGTGGTTTATGAAGCATGGCGCCAATTTGGCTATCAAGGTTCAGTGCCAAGACAGCCTATTTAACTTTAAATAACAGCTAGCAAGCGGTCAGATTTTTCTCTTTTTTTACCAAAATAGCTTATGAATCAAGAACAACATCATATCGAAGATATTATTGCGATTTTCAATCAATGCTTTGCTGAAGAATTTAACACACGCTTAGAAAAAGGCGGAGATTACCCAATTTACTTGCCTGAATTTTTAGATGAAGATGGCGTAAAATCGGAGCGCCCTTATCATGTGATTTTATTTGCGCACGGTTATTACAGCAGCGCATTACATGAAATTTCGCATTGGTTAGTTGCAGGGCGTGAACGTCGAAAATTAGAAGATTTTGGTTATTGGTATGAGCCTGATGGTAGATCGGCTGAACGCCAACGTGAGTTTGAGCAAGTAGAAGTTAAACCACAAGCGATTGAATGGATTCTCGCCACCGTGGCAAATTTCCGTTATTTCGCCAGCAGTGATAATTTAACCGGCAACCCTGGCGATAATACTGCGTTTAAACAAGCAGTGTATGAACAAGTGAAAACCTATGCAGAAAAAGGGTTACCGAAACGCGCAGAAACTTTACGCCATGCGCTTAGCCAGTTTTATGGCACGCCAGATAAAATTGAGTTAGAGAAATTTGATTTGAGCCGTATTTAAGGTTCGACATAAAAGGCATCGTGGAAGCTGATTGATTCCATGAAAGCCAAGAAAAAAATCGCAAGCGGTTTGATTCCCCTTGCGATTTGCAAAATATTTAGAAAATCCTACCGCTTGTTATTTCAGTAGTTCTTCGTTTTTCTTATAGTTCCACTTGCTACGAGGCTTATCAATATATTGGAAATACTCGTTGGTAAACGTGCCTTGTGTGCAAGTAATTTTATCTCGGCGAGTATTCACAACTTGATCGCCAATCGCATTGTTCAGCGTATCTGGCCCAGTCATCACAAACACGCCACCCTCAATACGTCGGTTTTCAATATTATTCACAATCAAATCAAGCGTTGCTTTCATAATTGGGTGCCCAGCTTCGCAAGCGAGAAAGAAGTTCGTGTATTTGTCTCGACGCTTAATGAGCACTTCTGAATCTTGCTCTTGAATAATTTGTGAGAGTGGGAAAACTAAATGTCCATCAATGTCGATATAAATGCCGCCTTCACGCCAAAGGGTAAAAACGCGCCAAAAATCTGCCTGCGCTGCGCCATCGGTTAATTGGCTATAAGCTGCAAAAACATGAGGTTCTGCGTGTGCTTTGATATATTCTTCGCGTGCTTCAGTACTGACATAACGATAATCGTAACTGAGCGACATCAAACGGTTGAATAAGTAGTTACAATACATTGGCAAGGTCACTTTATTGGAATAGTTGGTTTGCCAAATGGTGCGGTTAATTTTGTCTTTACGATGTGTGCCTAATTTTGCAGGGCTAAACTCAGGAATGGTAAAGCGTTTTTTGGGAAAAAGTGCATGAAATGGATAGCTTAGCATTTTCACAATGTTGCCAAGCAAACGAGATAAGCCATTGCATAGCACAATAAATTTTTCATATTTTACTGACATAGCGGTTTCTTATTTTTAATCAATTATTTTTCGAGTTGAGTTATCGCAAAATCTAATGCGTAATCATATCCTTTAGCGCCCAAGCCGCAAATTACGCCTTTAGCAATATCACTTAGATAAGAGTGATGGCGGAAAGGTTCACGTGCATGGACGTTAGACAAATGTACTTCAACAAATGGAATTGATACGGCAAGCAGGGCATCGCGCAAGGCCACGCTGGTATGCGTAAAAGCACCGGGATTGATGATAATAAAATCTACATTTTCAAAGGCTTGATGAATGCGGTTAATGAGCGGCTCTTCGCCATTTGCTTGGAAATAGTCTAACGCGTAACCTTGTTTAGCGGCTTCGGTTTGTAAGTGTGCTTCAATATCTGCAAGGGTTTGAGCGCCATAAATTTGTGGCTCACGTTTGCCCAACATGTTGAGGTTCGGGCCATTTAAAAGAAGAATTTTTTTCATGGATTTACTACCCTTAATAAGAAAACTTCCCCTGTTATAAAATAATTCGTAGAGGCAAACTTGCCCCTACGATGAAAATCATATAACAAGCGGTCAATTTTCCGCAACGTTTTGCGAATTGCTATCGTCAACTTCATAAGCTAACGGATACATATTCAGTTTTTCCATTAGCATACGGTCGCCATCTTCTTCTGGGTTTTCGGTGGTAAGCAATTTGTCACCATAGAAAATCGAATTCGCTCCAGCCATAAAACAAAGCGCTTGCATAGATTCTGGCATATTGCTGCGACCTGCAGATAAGCGAACATAGCTGTGTGGCATGGTAATACGCGCAACGGCAATAGTACGCACAAATTCTGTCCAATCGAGATCTTCGGCATTTTCAAGCGGCGTGCCTGGCACTTTCACTAACTGGTTAATCGGTACGCTTTCTGGCTGTGGATCAAGATTAGCCAAACTTGCAATCAAGCCTGCGCGTTCTGCACGCGTTTCATTCATGCCAACAATCCCACCACAACAAATTTTTAAGCCTGCGTGACGCACTTTGCCTAAGGTATCCATACGATCGTCATGTGAACGGGTATGCACAATTTTATTATAGCGTTCTGGATCTGTATCAAGGTTGTGATTGTAATAATCTAAGCCGGCCTCTTTAAGATCTTCTGCCATGCCATCTTCTAACATACCGAAAGTGCCACATGTTTCTAGTCCAAGTGATTTAACGGCTTTAATGATGCTTGAAACCGTTTCAATATCTTTCGGTTTTGGCCCACGCCATGCAGCCCCCATACAGAAACGGCTTGCACCACGTGCTTTAGCAATTTGTGCTTTTTCAACAATGTAATCCACATTTAACATGGTTTGCTTTTCAACGCCTGTATCGTAACGGGCAGATTGCGGGCAATATTCACAATCTTCAGCGCAACCACCGGTTTTAATGGAAAGCAAGGTTGAAAGTTGAATCGCATTCGGATCAAAATTTTCTCGATGAATACTTGCTGCACGGAAAACTAAATCCATAAAAGGAAGATCGAAAAGTTCTTCAACTTGGCATTTTCGCCAATATTGTGCGGTCGGATGAGGGGTAAGTTCGTTTTTGGCTTTAAGATGTAGAGAATAGGTCGTCATGAAACCTCCAAGGTGCTGTATCCTTTTCTGTATTTATTTTTAGAAGAGTGAGGGCGTGTTCAACACGCCCTTACATACAAGGATGTGACACCGATTAAAAATTATTCTTCAATTGTACGAAGTAATTCGTTGATACCCACTTTACCTAAAGTTTTTGCATCAACTTTTTTCACGATAACCGCACAGTAAAGACTATATTTGCCACATTTTGATGGAAGACTACCAGAAACTACCACAGAACCTGCTGGTACGCGGCCGTAGTGGATTTCGCCTGTTTCGCGATCGTAAATACGAGTAGATTGACCGATAAATACACCCATTGAGATTACGCAGCCATCCTCAACAATCACGCCTTCAACCACTTCTGAACGTGCACCGATAAAGCAGTTGTCACCGATGATAGTTGGGTTTGCTTGTAATGGCTCTAATACGCCACCGATGCCCACGCCACCTGATAAGTGTACGTTTTTACCAATTTGTGCACATGAACCTACGGTTGCCCAAGTATCCACCATGGTGCCTTCACCAACATAAGCACCGATGTTCACATAAGATGGCATTAACACGCAGTTTTTAGAAATATATGCCCCTTTACGCACAGTTGCAGAAGGCACCACACGGAAACCTTCTTGTGCAAAACGTTCTTCAGTATAGTCAGCAAATTTTAATGCCACTTTGTCATAATATTTAGTTTCGGCACCATCAATGATTTGGTTATCATTAATACGGAATGAAAGTAATACCGCTTTTTTCAACCATTGGTGAGTTACCCATTCGCCATCAATTTTTTCTGCAACACGGTAAGTTCCGTTATCTAATCCTTCAATAACTTGCTCAATTGCTGAACGTGTTTCAGCATCTACAGTTTTAGGGGTGATATCCGCACGGCGCTCAAATGCCGCTTCAATAATTGCTTGTAAAGACATTGTTGTGTTCCTTAAACATATCAAATGAAAAGTAAAAATTCGGCTCACTTTTTAACATAGAAAGGCGCGCTTTTCCACAAGAAAAACGACAAGCGGTCGAATTTGCAAAATCTTTTACCAATTCGACCGCTTGTAAAAAATCATTAGCGTACTTCTGCGGTGTAGTTAATTTTCTTTACCGCTTCAATTAGTTGTGCATCTGTAACATTCGGTGCTGCCACAACTTTCACTTGGCGGGCTTTCATATCTGCTTTGGTTGATTCAACCCCTTCTATTGCTCGTAGCTCTTTATTTACTAAATACACGCAAAGTTGGCAGTGCATCTCTTTAATATAGAGTAGCACCTCTCGATTTTCTGTTTGCTGCGTAGCAGGTGTTTGTGCTTGATTTGCATAAAGTGATGGAGAAAATAGCAGTGCTGCTAATAACACGCTGAGCATTTTTTTCATGAGAGTATCCAAGGTAGAATGTAGGGGTAAGTTAAGAAAAATAGAATCACAACTAATGCTACGCCATAGAAAATCATCAATGTGCGACGAGAAAAATAGCGCGTGCAAATGATTTTCTTAGAAAAGAACAGTTGCCAAAAGCCATAGCCAAAAGCGCCGATTGAGAGAATCAGCAATGGCAGTTGCAAATAATCGTATTCACTTAAACTCATCAGCCACGGCGAAGAAACACCAAAAAGCAAATAAATAAGCGGGGCAATGCAACAAAGCGTAGAGCCGACTGCGGCACTTACCGCAGTCAGCAACATTGCAATGAGTCGATTATTTGATTTGGGTTGAGATGAATTCATAACCGAATGCTTTTGCATCATAAGAGTTAAGAGGATCGCCACCAATTTCCGCATACGGATAACCAAAGTTATTGATCGGGGTTAACGCTGGTTGCGGATAAAGATCGAAATTGCGCGCATGGTTATAACCCATCCAGTTTGCTTCCCAGTTACCGAAAAGATAATCTGCAACAGCTTGTGTTTCTTTATCATTCACCGCTTTTTTCTCGGTTAAGCGCATTTTGGCGACATCGGCTGAATCAACAGGCACCCAACCAAAACCGGCTAAGTAAAACTCTGCACGGCAGTGTTGTCCACCATTAACATTCGCCACGCCATCTTTCGCGCTACCAAATGCGGTTTTTGAGTATGGCTCAAGTTTTTTCGCAGCACCTAAACGAATGCCAAAGACTTCTCGTGCAGGAATATCTGCTGCACGGGCAAGCGCAACAAAGACAGAGTTGATATCGGTACATTTGCCTTTTAACACGCCGCTAGTGAGCATTTTTTCAACATCACCCTCGCCGCAACCTAACACAGAATTATCACGCTCCATGTTTTCCACAATCCATTGATGAATCAACTGTGCTTTTTTAAGCGGATTGGTTTCACTGCCTACGATTTTATCGGCGAATTGTTTCACCACGCCGTCCGTTTTAATGTGAGTAGTTGGTTTTAGATATTCTTGAACATCCACTGAATAAACGATTTTTTCTGGCACTTGGTAATCTTTTAATGCCCCTTTCGCCATTGGTTCGCGATCTTTGGTTTCAATGGTTAATTTCACTTTGAGCAAGCGCTTATCTGCATTGGCATCCCTGTTAGCATAAAGGGTTTTAGCACCATATTGATTGTTTTCAGTTACATAGGCTTTTGCATAATTTCCTTCAAATTCGACCGCTTGTACCGTTTGGTAATCATTGCTAAATGGCAATGGCACCCAAAGGTTGGTTTCACCTTTTGAACCTTGTGGTGGGACTAAATCATAAGATTGTACGAATTCGTAAGTATGAGCGTCAGTATTCGTATTCGGAAGGGTTTGTGCTGAAACAGCTGCAGATGCAAGTAAGCTTGCGAGAAGTAATTTTTTCATAATGTGATTCCAATAAACAAAACTTGTTATATTTCTCTATGTAACACATAGATTGTTGCTAGCATAACAGAAAATTCTTCTCACGCAAGCGGTTGCTTTTTGAAAATATTTTGCAAAATTTGGAGTTTTATTGACTTTTATGCAAAAAGAGATGGAGAAAATATTTACTTCTAATTATGATTGGTGTGAGTATTTTTTATCCACATTCAATTTTAGGAGAACCTTTATGAAAAAAACATTATCTTTCGTCTGTCTTGCATTACTTGTGCCTTCACTCTCATATGCAAATGATGACAGTGCAGCCAAAATTAACTTGATTAAACAAGTGTATCAAGAAGCACGTAATCCAGAGCGTTTATCTTCAGATATCCTGAAAAAATATGCCGATCCTTCATTTAAAAAAGCACTAAATGTAGCAGATCGTGCAGAAGAAGGCTGTTTTGATGCCGATCCTATTTGGAATAGCCAAGACCCTGACTATCAAGAAAAGGTGCGTGTTTCAGTATTATCTAACGGCAAAGTAAGAGCGTTACTGTCTGGGCGTCATGTTGATTATTCAGTAAGTTGCTCTAATGGTACTTGTAAAATTTCTGATGTCGATGGTTGGAAGAAAATATTATTAAAATGTAGATAATTGATTTATCTATCAAACCTCATCTATATAAAGGATAAAATAACCATGAAAAAAATTATCTTTTCTGCTTTACTGGCATTCAGTGGCATTGGAGCTGCAAATGCGGCTGTAGATTGTGATCTAGTACAAGAACGTGCCGATCAAGAAGGAAAGTTTTTTGAGCAAGGTGTGACTAAAAAAGTGGTGCAACAAGGGCGATTATATTTTCACACCGCACCACACTCTGAATGTAAAACACCGAAAGTCTTTATTATTAAAAACGATCTTGCGAAAACCTATGCGCATTACAATGGATATGATTTCATTATTTATCGAACCAAAGCCGGCCACGATGTTTCAGGGTGGGTTAAAGCTAATGCGTTAAGTACCGATCTTAAAGCGAATCCAATTACTAGCGAAGAGACCGCGATTAAAGCGGTTGAGAAATCCGTTATGAAACATAGGCTTTTAAGCTCTCTTGATTGTACTGGATTTTATGTTCAAGAAGATAAAGAAACATATGAGATCGACATAAGAGAAGTTCATAATAAACGATGTGGCGGTGATGAAGCAACTGCGCCCCGTCTATTAAGCTACACAGTGAACAAAAAAACGGGTGAGATGTGTACTGGCAGTATGGTATGGGCAGAACGAGTGGGGGCGGAAGACCCAACAGATTTCACTTGTCGCCCAATTGACTAAAAATAGCTGATTCTTATTCTTTAAAAATAGGACAAGCGGTTAAATTTGTAAAATATTTTGCAAATTTGACTGCTTATTTATTTCTTATATTTTCTAACTGATACGATGAGTGCAGGAACTGCGCTTAATTTGACCAGAATCAACATGAATTAACGCAAAGTAGGTAGAATCAATGAGGCAAATACCACAAAAAAAGAGGAAAATTTATGAGAAATCGTTTCTTAATCTCTGGTCTATTTGTCGCATTAAGCGCAACTACCTTTGCCCAAACCCATCAGGCGCATTGGTCTTATAACGGAAAGGAGAGCCCTGAACATTGGGGGGACTTACTGACCGATTATCAAACCTGTAAATTGGGTAAAATTCAATCGCCAGTTGATCTGGAATCTGATAATGGCATGAAAGTGGTGAGTAAACCACTTAATATGAATTATTTCCCTACAGCTTTCCAAGCAGAAAATAACGGCCATACATTACAAGTGAATGTTGCCCAAGAAAATGCGCCTTTCATTACACTAAATGATAAACCGTTTTATTTAAAACAATTCCACTTCCATACCCCGAGTGAACACACCTTTAAACGTAAACATTATCCTTTAGAGATTCATTTTGTACATCAAAGCGAAGATAAAGCTTTAGCGGTGATGGCAGTAATGGTTCAAGAAGGTCAAGCAAACCCTGCGTTAGCGCAAGTGGTTGAGAAAAAATTGGCTGTTGGACAGAAAGAAAAATTAGCCCAACCGCTTGATGCGAAAGCGCTATTGCCAAAAGAGATGATTCGTTTCAGATTAAACGGCTCGCTCACAACCCCACCTTGTAGTGAGAACGTCTCTTGGATGATCTTCCAATCTCCAATTCAAGCAAGTGCTGAACAGATTGCAGCTATAGAAGCAATTGAAGGCAAAAATAACCGCCCAACGCAACCGCTAAATGAGCGTGTGGTAGAAATTGAGCAGTAATTTTTGATGTTGCGTGGAGAAAATTCTCCACGCTTTTTTTTGCAAAACGATCGTTAAATTCGACCGCTTGTTCACTCAAAAACGTAAATAGGGCGTACTTAGTACGCCCTATTTTTATATTATGTATGATTTATCAAGAGGATGCTTGATTATTGTGTTCGTAATGAATTCGCCAAAGCATTCGTGAATCGAGCTGGCTTGAGGCAATCATCGTTAAAAAGACTGCAGCGCCAAAGAAGAATGCGGCATCACCTACCGAGAAGCTGAGGATTTGCCCACGTTCTAACAATGACATCATTAGCGCTAATACAAACAAATCGAGCATCGACCAACGCCCAACAAAATGCACGTAATGAAGCAGTTTCATTTGTAAATGAATTGGGTGCTTCCATTTGTAATGAATCGCCAATAATAGATAAAAAAGAACGGCAACTTTGCTAAATGGCACTGCGATACTTGCAATAAAAACGATCGCCGCAACTGAATAACTACCTAGGCTAATAAAAGTTAGCACACCAGAAAACAGCGTATCAGCAGATACCGCACCAGCCAGTCCAGTAGCGGAAATCGGCAAAGTATTTGCCGGAATCATCATGATTACCCCTGCAATAAGTGCCGCCCACACGCGTTGTAGCTTTATGCTATCGGGAACAGAAAGATTGCTTTCACAACGCGGGCAACGTCGTCTGCCTTTTAAGTCAACAATATTTTCATCAAAGGTATATTCACAAGTTGGGCAAAGCGTTGGATGCCCAACGTGATCTGATGGCAATGGGCGATATTCTGGGTAAAAATACGCCCAACCAGTTTTCGGGTTAATCTTAATGAATAATAGCGTGGTGAGAATAGTCACAATCACGAAAGCACTTAATTGCATGCTAAAGCTCAGGCTAGCATAGTCTTTGATTTTGAACGCTGCGACCCCAAGTGCAACCAAATAGACATCTAACATTACCCATTCTTGAATTTTCGTCAGAAAAATCAGCGTATAACGCGGGCGCTGATGAATAATTCGCTGAACGCTGATAGTCAGTACTAAAATAACAAAGGCTATAGGCATGATAATGGAGCAAAACAGCACCATAAACGCCGTGTAAGGATAACCTTCTGTGGCCATTTTCCAAGCGCCCCCCCAAACAGTTGCGTGGATTGGCATGCCAAGCAAGTCAATGCTCATGAGCGGATAAGTAAAAGCAAACGGCATTAAAATAAGAATTGCCAAAGCAATAATCGCACAACGGCGTAAATTCCAAGTGTTATCTTTATCTAACACATCGTGGCAATTTGGGCAGAGTGCAATATGGCCGTGTAGTTGATGCGGAACCTTTACCAGTTCATCACACTCTTTGCACTTTTCAAGAGTTAATCGGTTTATCTTCATGTTAATTTCTGCTTCTTTGTGAAGCGGTCATTTTATCGGAAAGGTTTGCAAGGGGCAAAAAACAATTACATGAATTTGATAAGGAAATTAGGAATAAGCGCTATTTTAATTGCAAAAATTGCAATATAAAATCCTGATAACTTCAATTTACGCAATTAAACGATTACGTTATACTGCACCACATCAATTCAATCCGATTTTAAAAAGGAACACAATTATGGCAAACAACTACTTCAATACTTTAAATTTACGCGAAAAATTAGACCAATTAGGTCGTTGTCGTTTTATGGATCGCAGCGAATTTGCTGACGGTTGCAACTACTTAAAAGGCAAAAAAATCGTTATCGTAGGCTGTGGCGCACAAGGTTTAAACCAAGGTTTAAATATGCGTGACTCTGGCTTAGATATTTCTTATGCATTACGCCCTGAAGCGATTGCGGAAAAACGTGCTTCATTCCAACGTGCAACTGAGAACGGTTTTAAAGTGGGTACTTACCAAGAGTTAATCCCAACTGCAGACTTAGTGATTAACTTAACACCAGACAAACAACACTCTAAAGTGGTGGCTGATGTGATGCCATTAATGAAAAAAGATTCTGCATTCGGTTACTCACACGGTTTCAACATTGTTGAAGTGGGTGAGCAAATCCGTGAAGACATCACTGTAGTGATGACTGCACCAAAATGTCCGGGTACTGAAGTGCGTGAAGAATACAAACGTGGTTTCGGTGTACCAACATTAATCGCGGTTCACCCAGCAAATGACCCACGTGGTGAAGGTATGGCAATTGCGAAAGCATGGGCGGCAGCAACTGGTGGTGACCGTGCGGGCGTATTAGAATCTTCATTCGTTGCAGAAGTAAAATCTGACTTAATGGGTGAACAAACCATTCTTTGCGGTATGTTACAAGCAGGTTCTATCGTATGTTACGACAAATTAGTTGCCGACGGTAAAGATCCAGCATACGCAGGCAAACTTATCCAATACGGTTGGGAAACCATTACTGAAGCCTTAAAACAAGGCGGTATCACATTAATGATGGATCGCTTATCAAATAGCGCAAAATTACGTGCATTTGAACTTGCTGAACAAATCAAAGAAAGCCTTGGTTTCTTATATTACAAACACATGGATGACATCATCAGCGGTCACTTCTCAGCAACCATGATGGCTGACTGGGCAAACGGTGATAAAGACTTATTAGCATGGCGTGAAGCAACTGGCAAAACTGCCTTTGAAAATGCACCAAAAGCAGACGGCATCAAAATTTCTGAACAAGAATACTTTGATAACGGTGTGTTAATGGTAGCAATGGTGAAAGCAGGTGTAGAATTAGCCTTTGATGCGATGGTAGCAAGCGGTATCTATGAAGAATCAGCTTACTATGAATCACTTCACGAATTACCGTTAATCGCTAACACTATCGCGCGTAAACGTTTATATGAAATGAACGTAGTAATTTCTGATACTGCAGAATACGGTAACTACTTATTCTCTAACGTAGCAACCCCAATTCTTGCTAAAGAAATCATCCCAACCTTACAAAAAGGTGACTTAGGTGAAGCAACGCCAGCTGTTGCTATCGACAACATTACTTTACGTGATGTAAACGATGCAATCCGTAACCACCCGGTTGAATTAATTGGTCAAGAGTTACGTGGCTATATGACAGATATGAAACGTATCGCAGTTGCAGGCTAATTACATAAAGATAAAAGATTGCCCATCACAATTGTGATGGGCTTTTTCATTGGGAGAAAAAATGAATCCATGGGTTTTATTGGGCTTTGCCATCGTGATTGAAGTCATTGGCAGCAACTGTATCAAAGCCAGCGAAGGTTTTTCAAAAGCACTTCCAACCGTTGTGTCGTTGATTGCTTTTGCCGTCTCATTATATTTACTTTCTATTATTACAAAATCATTACAGCTAGGCATTGTTTATGCGGTATGGTCAGGCGTAGGCATTGTGTTAACCGCTGTAGTGGCTTATTTTGTCTTCGGACAAAAACCAGATGTTGCAGGGTTTATTGGCATGGGATTGATTATTCTCGGCGTTTTAGTCATCAATCTATTTTCTAGTGGAGCATCACATTAAAGACCAAGAAAAGGAAAATAAATTGCAATTATTTTCTATTTTTGTGAAATTCAGACTTGCTCTTTGATGTGTTTTTGCGTAGAATTCAAGCCCTATTTTTATGAATTTAAATCGTGCTTACGCAAGATAGCAAATAGCACACATAGCGGAGTAAATATGTACGCAGTTTTCCAAAGTGGCGGCAAACAACACCGAGTAAGTGAAGGTCAAGTTGTTCGTTTAGAAAAGCTTGAAGTAGCAACTGGTGAAAAAGTTGAATTTGACTCAGTGTTAATGGTCGTTAACGGTGAAGATGTTAAAATCGGTACCCCAGTTGTAGCGGGTTCTAAAGTAGTGGCTGAAGTTGTTGCACACGGTCGTGGCGAAAAAATTAAAATCGTTAAATTCCGTCGTCGTAAACACAGCCGTAAACAACAAGGTCATCGTCAGTGGTTCACAGAAGTGAAAATCACTGGGATTCAAGCATAATTTCAGAGGAGATCAAGTAGATGGCAACTAAAAAAGCTGGTGGTTCAACTCGTAACGGTCGTGATTCTGAAGCTAAACGCCTTGGTGTTAAACGTTTCGGTGGCGAGTCTGTTTTAGCAGGTAGCATCATTGTTCGTCAACGTGGTACTAAATTCCACGCAGGTTCAAATGTAGGTATGGGTAAAGACCACACTTTATTTGCAACTGCAGACGGTAAAGTTAAATTTGAAGTGAAAGGCGAGAAAAATCGCAAATATGTAAGCATCGTTGCTGAATAATAACGAGTTTACTTCATTTCAAAATGAAAAATTAAAAGCCTCGCAATTTCGCGAGGCTTTTCTGTATTTAAACATAACACAATTATGAAAAAACAACCGTTGGTAGGTTTTCTCTTTACGCTCAGTGCTATTTTAATGTGGGGAACCTTACCCATTGCTTTACAGCCCGTGCTTAAAGAACTGAACGCACAAACTATTGTTTGGTATCGTTTTGTTGCGGCAGCTGTTGGTGTATTTATCCTGTTAGCCTTTGCAAAAAAATTACCAAAATTGACCGCTTTTAGTCTGAATTATCGTTATTTCGTGCTTATCGGGATCATTGGATTATCTGGTAATTTCTTTCTTTTTAATGTTGCGCTACGCTATATTCCGCCCATGGCCAGCCAAGTTTTAAGCCCAATATCTTCTTTTATGATGATGCTCTGTGGGGTATTTATTTTTAAAGAAAGCATCAAATCTCACCAAAAAATAGGCTTTGTTATGGTGCTGACTGGGCTTGGGCTTTTCTTCCATAACCGATTTGCTGATTTTGCGGCAATGAATAATTATGCTTTCGGTATCTTTTGTGGCTTTGTGGCAAGCCTTGTGTGGATTGGTTACGGGTTAGCACAAAAAATCATGTTGCAGAAATTTAATTCCCTGCAAATTTTATTGGTGATTTATATTGGTTGCAGCATTGTTTTTACCCCCTTTGCAGATATTTCACAAAGTGAGAAATTAAGCCCATTTGCATTGATTTGTTTAATTTATTGTTGTTTAAATACGATTATTGCATACGGCAGCTATGCTGAGGCGTTAAACCGTTGGGATGTTTCTAAAGTTAGTTTGCTCATGCCACTTATTCCGATTTTTACCTTAGGCTTTTCCGAATTGGCTTACCTATGGAAACCCGCATATTTCCATGAACCAGATTTACCTTTTTTAAGTATTATTGGGGCATTTATTGTTGTTTTCGGGGCATTATTTGCCTCAGCTGGGCATAAAATTAAACGTTGGTGCTAGCGTGATAAGATAAAAAATCGACACCCAAAGGTGTCGATTTTTCAGTTTTATGATTATCAGTTTTGCAAAAGATTCACAAAATCTGACCGCTTGTCATTATGCTTTTGCTTGTTCTGCGGCTTTAACGATCACTGCAAATGCTGGTGCTTTTAATGATGCACCACCCACTAATGCGCCATCAATATCTGGTTGGGTAAATAATTCAGCCGCGTTAGCATCGTTTACAGAACCACCGTATTGAATAATCACTTGGTCTGCTACAGCTTGTGATTTTGCTGCGATATGACCACGGATAAATGCGTGAACGGCTTGCGCTTGCGCTGGAGTTGCAGATTTACCAGTACCGATTGCCCAAATTGGCTCATACGCAATGACTGCGTCATTGAACGCTTCAACGCCTAATGCGTTAATGACCGCATCGATTTGACGTGCGCAAACCGCTTCAGTTTGACCTGCTTCGTTTTCTGCTTCAGATTCGCCGATACATAATACTGGCACTAAACCTGCTTTTTTAATCACTTCGAATTTTTTCGCAATAAACTCATCGCTTTCTTTGTGGTAAGTGCGACGCTCAGAATGGCCGATAATGATATATTTCGCGCCAAACTCTTTTAACATTTCAATTGAAATATCACCTGTAAATGCACCTTGTACATTCACATCTACGTTTTGTGCGCCAAGTTGTACCACGCCTTTACCGCTGCAGCTGCAACCACAGCCTTGTAAAGCAACTTCAGCTTGCGCTAAGTACATAACAGGTGGGGCAATTGCAACATCACAGCCGGTAACGCCGTGTAATTCAGCTTTTAATGCACTGATAAGCTCTGCATTGAATGCTTTGCTGCCGTTTAATTTCCAGTTACCCATTACTAGTGGACGACGTGCCATTTTGATTTCTCCTATAAAGTTAAAATAAACGTGCAAACTATACCAAATTTTAGGGAGAATTTGCTTATTTTATCCATTTTTTGTGATCTCAATCACAAGGACTAGCGTATAATCTAGCCCTTTTCTACTCTTTTAAAAATATCTTAAATGAAATTAAATTATTTATTGGGCAAACCACAACAAGTTGGCCGCCTTAAGGCTTATTATGAAGATTTTATTGTGCGTGAAGAATTAGGTTATCCATTAGCTGGAGAAGGTGAATTTGTTGTTGTACACATTCGTAAAACTGATGCAAACACGTTATTTGTTGGCGAAAAATTAGCAAAATTTGCGGGCATTAGCGATCGTGATATGAGTTATGCAGGATTAAAAGATCGCCATGCAGTTACTGAGCAATGGTTCTGTTTACACCTTGCAGGTAAAGAAACGCCTGATTTCAGTCAATTTGTTTGTGAAGGCGTAGAAGTGCTTGCGGTGACTCGTCACAATCGAAAAATTCGTGTTGGTGCATTAGCGGGTAACCATTTTGAGATTTTCTTGCGTGATGTGAAAGAAAGTGAAGATCTCCAAACACGTTTAACCCAATTACAAGCGGGCGGATTTCCAAACTATTTTACCGAACAGCGTTTTGGACGAGATGGACATAATTTAACCCAAGCACACCGCTGGGCAGCAGGTGAAATTCAAGTTAAAGATCGCAAAAAGCGCAGCTTCTATCTTTCTGCGGCACGTAGCGAAGTGTTTAATTTAGTGGTTTCCGATCGAATTGCCAGTGGAAAAATAGGGCAAGTTGAAGCCTATGACTATTTACAACTTAATGGCACGAATAGCTTTTTTAATGTTTCGCCTGAAGAAGTTGAAAACTGTCAAACACGTTTATTACAAGGTGATGTTCACCTGACAGCCCCGTTAATTGGCGAACGTTCGCTTGAGTGCCAAGCAAATCCGGCAGAAAAAGCAATAATCGAAAAACAACAAGCCTTAATCGGCTTAATGAAAAATGCACGAATGAACGAAGCACGTCGAGCGATGCTTTGCCAGCCTAAAGAACTGAGTTGGGTATTTGAAGCAGAAGGCTTACGACTACGATTCTTTTTAGAAAGTGGTAGCTATGCGACAGCCTTAGTGCGTGAATTGATTCAATTGGATGAAGAGGCATAAATAATGAACATTTTAATTAGTAACGACGATGGTTTCCATGCTGAAGGCATCCAAACTTTGGCACGCGCTTTACGCCAAGCAGGACATAGAGTCACACTTATTGCCCCTGATCGCAACCGAACCGCAGCATCAAGCTGCTTAACCTTAACTGAACCATTACGAGTACATGCTTTTGATGAGTTCAATTATGCGGTCATTGCTGGTACGCCTGCAGATTGTGTCCATTTAGCATTAAATGGTTTGTTTCTGAATGATTTTGATATTGTGATTTCGGGTATCAATCATGGGGCTAACTTAGGGGATGATGTGGTTTATTCAGGCACAGTAGCTGCAGCTTTAGAGGGGCGCTATTTACCTTTACCAAGTATTGCAGTCTCTTTAGTTGGTAGAAAGGGAGAGGATAAATACCACGGCATTCTTTTTGGAAAAAATCATTTTGAAACAGCAGCACGCGTGGTAGTGGATTTACTTCCTAAGCTGAAAGAAGGCATGGTGACTCAGCGGGAAATTCTTAATATCAATGTCCCAGATTTACCTTATGAACAGCTTAAAGGGGTAAAAATCACCCACTTAGGCAAGCGCTCACCAGCAGCTGAAATTGTGAAAACCAATGACCCTCGCGGTGGTTGTGTTTATTGGTTAGGCGCGAACGGTGTCGCGATTGATGAAAGAGAAGGAACAGACTTTGCTGCAATCAACCAAGATTGTGTGTCAATTACCCCACTTCAAGCAGATATGACTGCTTATAAAACGCTTGAATCACTCCAATCGCTTTGCGCTAAATAATAAAATAGAGATCTGCATCTAAAAGTTAGATAAATTGGCTAACTGATTAAGCTGCAGATTTTTTATGCCCAAGTAATGGTCATCGGGATGATACCCGTTTGAGCAGATGTTAAGCCGGTTTTTAAGTAGTGGAGTTGTTGGCAGATACGCGCAGTAACAGCTTCAGCTTCAGCAATATGTTCTGGGGTAATGCCTTCAGGTAGCTTGTTAAATAAGAGAGCATCAAGCAGGCGTTCTGCGTGCATGCCATCTCTGCAGTAATGTTGCACGCCCGGTGAGTCAAAAGCAGTTGCGACTAATGCGGACCGCGTTGTGGCAATGCCAAGTGCGCCATCTTCCCCACCAAAGGTGCGAAATAATTCATCTTGTGGAAAGCCACCGCAAGCAAGAAAAAATGCACGACGAAAAACAACATTACCCCCACAGGTCATTCGCATACTTTGCCATATTTGGGGGAAGTTGGGATGTTCATGATAACGAGCAGGGAGATCAATGGGGTTAAGTGCTAAGCGTACCAAACTGACATCATTTCTTGCTTGAAAAATGGCTTGAGCAACTTGCAAAGCGTTTGGTTCGTAAGCATCGTCAGCATCTAAAAAGGCGACAAATTCTGCTTGGCTTTGTAATGCCCCCCAATTGCGCGCTTTAGCAACGCCCCCGTTTTTAGGTAAAGATTCAACTTTAATTTGCGCTGAAAAAGTTTGTGCCAGTTGTTCTGCAACAACAAGCGTATGGTCGGTTGAGGCATCATCAATGAGCCAAAGTGTGCCAAGTTCAGGCTGCGCAAGCACGCTTTCTACTGCGCGCATTAACGTTTTTTCTGCGTTAAAGCAAGGGATTATGACATCAATCATACAAATCTCGCGCCTTGTTCATCGACTGCTAAGATTGAGGCATAATCTGCTTTCCAATCTCCCAGCACAATTCTAGTAAATTTCGGTTCAAAATGTACCGCTTGTCGGTGTGTGTGCCCGTGAATCAACTGCGTCGCATCAAATTTTTCGATAATTTGCGCCGTAAATTGTGGGTTCACATCCATAATTTGTGCACTTTTTCCTTGCTTATCTTGTTGGCTTTTCTGGCGGATTTTCCGTGCAATAAGCAATCTAAGCGCAAGGGGTAAACATAAAAAGAGGCGTTGGCGCCATTTTTGATGCACTTTCCGACGAAATTGTTGGTATTTCACATCATCAATGCACAGCGTATCGCCATGGCAAATTAAGGTTTTTTTACCATATAAATCTAACGTTGCATAATCAGGGAGTAATTGCATGCCACAGGCAGTTGCAAAACGCTTGCCGATGAGAAAATCCCGATTTCCGCAAATGAAATAGCAAGGCACGCCTGTTTGAGTCAGGCTAGAAATAGCTTGCTTAACTTGGCCGATAAGGGCTGAATCTTCATCATCGCCAATCCAAAAATCAAAAAGGTCACCTAAAATATAAACAGCCTCTGCAAGCGGTGCTTTTTGTTGCATAAATTGCAAAAAATGCGTAGTAATTTCAGGTTGGGCTTCGTTTAAGTGTAGATCGGCGATAAAGTAAATCATAAGAATGGCGCAGATGAAAAATTGTTGCAGATATTTTAGCAAACAATGGTGCTAAATGCTTGAAGAAAAGGGAGCCTGGTGCTCCCTTGAATTATTTGACCAGCTCGTATTTTTCGAGCGTACTATTTTTTGTTTTGGTAATTTGGGCGTATTTCGGTTTTTTGATAATTTCAATAAAACGGTAAAACGCTTCAATTTCTTTGCTAATGTTGATGCTGGTTAGGCTTTCTTGCTGAATCCGTTTTTGTTGCTGACGGGTTGCTTCAATATAGCAGGCAATAGACACTTTTTCGTAATTAACGTTAGCTGTAATTTTTACGTATTGATGTTCAATGCCTAATTGATAGAAATGTGATTGTGCGTATAGCACCAAATGCGATTCTAGCTGTTTATTTACAGTATCGAAAAATGCACCGTTAAAGACATAATCAGGATAATCAATATCCAAAAGATTATCGCAGCTGACGTAAAAATAAATAATCTGTCGTTCAAGAAAGTAGCAGTAAAGAATCAATAGACTAAAAAATACCACTGCAGGTAAGATATAAAGCCAATCCATTGGGTTCATAAAAATCTCGTTAAAATGTAGATGGTATAATTTAGGCTGGTTGAGTGGAAAGTTGCCAGCCAGCTGCGCGATATTGTTTGTAACGTTCGCGCGCAAGTGCTTTTTGTTCTTCTTCTGTCGGGACAAAATCAATAACTTGGGTAAAGCTTTGTGCAAAATTCGGGATGTGATGTTGTAAAGAAATCAGCACATCGCGGCGTTGCGCATTACGTTTATCAGCCCAAGTGATTTCAATTGGCGTGGGATATTGCGTGACTTCACCAGAAAGATTATGGGGGACAAAGGCGTTTGGATCGCGTGCCCAAAGTAATTCATCTACTTCAAAGGCTTGTTGTTCCGTTTCACAGACAATTAACACGCGTTTGCCTAATCGCCACGCATTAGCGGCTAATTCGCAAGCAAGATTGAGCTCACTATTAGGCTGATTTAGCAAGTAAAATTGCACTTGTTTCACAACGAGTCCTTTAACAATAAATGTAAAAATTGTCAGATATTCTATCTGAAATCCTAGCGATGAAAAATAGAACTGGTCGGATTTTGCAAAACTTTTACAAAATCCGACCGCTTGTTCGTAAAACCCCAATCCCACCCTTTTCAATTTCAATCAATACATGGTAGTACAGTGTACACAATACAATTTACACAATAAGCATTACAGAGCGACACGATAAATAAAGTGAGATTGCTCTTCATCTCGATGAATAAATTTGCTATCCCTTAAGCGAGGTCGTATTCGCCTTGAAATTGAAACACCAAATTGATTAAATTTCAGTCAGCCAGTTTGCTTGCTGAATTTGCGTATCAAGTTGGCGCAGTGATTTAGCTAATTCATCAATTTGCTTGCGAAGTGCTTGAATATCCACAGCCGCGAGCATTTTGATTTCGCTATGGCTATAGCGATCCATGGTTGGCATGGCTGCATTAGCAAGGTCAAGCAAAGCAGCATGTTCGGTTTTAAGACGATCGCGTTGAGCCAGTGCTTCAACCATATTCATGCCATTTTCAAGCGTCACCTGATGATTAGCCACGTTAATTTTGACGACCCAATTGGCAAGAGCCAAGCTTGTTTGATGATATTCAATCAGTAATTGTGCGGGCGATTCAGCAGGCGATTCGCCTTCTTGATATTGCGCATTTTGGATTAAACGCTGTTTTAATTGCGCTAAACGGCGTTGTAAATCCGCACGTTCAATGAGTGCTTCTGCGAGTTTCATTTGTATTCTCCTCATCACAGACTTTTACAATACTCTAACATAAGGATGACATATTTTCGATAAAATGGTGGTAAAATTAACTCCCTTTCAGCAAAAAATGAGGATGCAAAAATGGGCTTATTTGATTTTGTTTCAAACATTGGTAACAAATTATTCAACAAAGAAGAAGAAGCTTCTTCTGCAGTTACTGCGCATTTAAATGCCGATAATCCAGGCGTTGAAAATGTAGAAGTGAAAGTTGAAAATGGTATTGCGAGTATTACTGGTGTGGCAGCAACAGCGGCAGCAGTTGAAAAAGCGGTATTGATGACAGGTAACATTGCTGGTATTGCAAGCGTAAATATCGACAATTTACAAATTGCAAACGGTGAGTCACTTGGTAGCGATGATGAGTTTTATGTGATTGAGAAAGGGGATACCCTTTGGAAGATCTCTGAAAAAGCTTACGGCAATGGCGCAAAATATACGGCGATTGTTGATGCGAATAAAGAAGTGATCAAAGATGCGGATAAGATCTTCCCAGGTCAAAAAATCCGTATTCCAAAAGGATTATAATCAATGATATAGAAGCGGGGCGTGTTGAAGACACGCTCCGTTTTTTTATGGTTTTTGTGGCAAAGGCTTGCCAGATCTTCTTTTGATGAGTACAATGATTGTCTATTTTTGTATCTAATAATATATCTCATTGAGGTTTAAGAATGTCAATTTCTATCGAAACTTTAGAAGGCTTACAACGCCGCGTTACTATCACTGTGCCAGCAGACAAAATCGAAGCAGCATATAAAGAGCAATTAAAAGGCTATGCAAAAAATGCACGCGTAGATGGTTTCCGTAAAGGTAAAGTGCCACACTCAATCATCGAACAACGTTTCGGTTTAGCAGCACGTCAAGACGTGTTATCTGATGAAATGCAACGCGCATTCTTCGAAGGCGTAATGGCAGAAAAAATTGCCCTAGCAGGCCGTCCGACATTCACACCAAACAACTATCAACCAGGTCAAGATTTCTCTTTCTCTGCAACTTTTGAAGTATTCCCAGAAGTAGAATTAAAAGGCTTAGAAAACATTGAAGTTGAAAAACCAGTTGTTGAAATCACAGAAGCAGATTTAGACAAAATGGTTGATGTATTACGCAAACAACAAGCAACTTGGGCTGAATCTCAAGAAGCAGCGAAAGCAGAAGATCGCGTTGTTATCGACTTCGTAGGTTCTGTAGATGGTGAAGAGTTTGAAGGCGGTAAAGCAACTGATTTCGCACTTGCAATGGGTCAAGGTCGTATGATCCCTGGTTTCGAAGAGGGTATCGTTGGCCACAAAGCGGGTGAACAATTTGATATTGATGTGACTTTCCCAGCAGATTACCATTCAGAAAACTTAAAAGGTAAAGCAGCGAAATTCGCAATTATCTTGAAAAAAGTAGAAAACATTGTATTACCTGAATTAACTGAAGAATTCGTGAAAAAATTCGGTAACGCAAAATCAGTTGAAGATTTACGCGCAGAAATTAAGAAAAACATGCAACGTGAATTGAAAAATGCAGTGACTGCACGTGTGAAAAACCAAGTTATCAATGGTTTAATCGCACAAAATGATATTGAAGTACCAGCGGCAGCAATCGCGGAAGAAGTGGATGTATTACGTCAACAAGCGGTTCAACGTTTTGGTGGTAAACCAGAAATGGCAGCACAATTACCAGCTGAATTATTTGAAGCAGATGCAAAACGCCGTGTTCAAGTAGGTTTATTACTTTCAAATGTAATCAGCCAAAACGAATTAAAAGTCGATGAAGCACGCGTTGAAGCAATGATCGCAGATATCGCATCAGCATACGAACAACCAGCTGAAGTGGTAGAATACTATGCGAAAAACCGTCAATTAACTGAAAACATCCGTAATGTGGTGTTAGAAGAGCAAGCGGTTGATGCTGTACTTGAAAAAGCGAAAGTAACAGATAAAGCACTTTCTTTTGATGAGTTAATGCAATCTCAAGTTCAAGCTTAATCTTTCATAAATTGCCTTCATATTGAGGGAAAATGACACACAAGCGGTGGATTTGCGCAAAAGTTTTGCAAAATCCGACCGCTTGAATTTCACAGAGAGAGGAACAATGGACTTAACATTTACTCAGCAACTACAACAATTTGTTAGCCATCATCCTGTGATGGTGATGGCGTGGGTAGGTATCTTCTGCGCAGTTTTGATGAATTTCTATAAAGGCGCAACCAGTAAATATCGCGTAATTAACAACGCGATTGCGACCCAATTGGTTAATAATTCTGATGGTGTTGTAGTGGATTTGCGTTCAGATGATGAATTTAAAGCAGGACATTTAGTCGGTAGCGTACATTTGTTACCAAGCGAAATTAAAGCGAATAATGTTCATCAAATCGACAAATACAAAGATCGCCCAGTTATTTTATTAGATGCTAATGGCTTTAGCGCGACCAAAAGTGCTGAGCTATTAACCAAACAAGGTTTCAACCAAGTTTATGTATTAAAAGAAGGGATGGTTGGCTGGAAAGCAGAAAACTTACCGACTGTGAAAAAGAAATAAGGACACATTATGGCTGAAGAGAATCAAGTAGCAGAAAATACCGAACAAACCCCGGTAGAATTCCAAATTCAACGTATTTATATCAAAGATGTTTCATTCGAGGCGCCAAACCTTCCAACGATTTTCCATCAAGAATGGAAACCGCAGTTAGGCTTTGAGTTAGATACTGAAACTGTTCAAGTAGATGAAGATCTTTATGAAGTTGCATTACACATGACGGTGAGCACAACTTTAGAAGATAGCGGTGATACTGCATTTATCTGCGAAGTGAAACAAGCAGGTGTGTTCACTATTAAAGGATTAGAAGGCATTCAATTACAACACGCATTAGCGTCACAATGCCCGACAATCTTATTCCCTTATGCACGTGAATTGATTTCAAGCTTAGTGAATCGTGGCACTTTCCCAGCATTAAACTTATCGCCGGTAAACTTTGATGCACTTTTCGTAGATTATTTAGAGCGCCAAGCGGCGGCTGAACAAAGCGACGAAACAGCGGTAAACTAATTTCTTATTGATAAAAGGGTATGCGTAATTTGCGCATACCCTTTTTTCTTTATGCTGGCAGTCATAAGGTTTTTTGATACAATGCCAACCATTCCCGCCTTTGAGCGGCACTTTTATTCTCGGCAAGCGGTCATTTTTTTATGATTTTTTGCCAAGCTTTTAAGGAGAATCTATGACTTCAACCTATTCTGCACCGGTCACGGTATTAGGTGCTGGTTCTTATGGTACAGCCTTAGCGATTGCCCTTTCTCGTAATGGTCACCAAACCTATTTATGGGGGCATCTGCCTGAAACAATGGCAGTATTAGCCCGTGAGCGTACCAACCAAGCATTCTTGCCTGGCATTCCTTTTCCTGATGCTTTAACGATTGAATCTGATTTAGCGCAAGCTTTAGCTAAATCTCGCGATATTTTGGTCGTCGTGCCAAGCCATGTATTTGCTGAAGTGTTGAATAATATTAAGCCATTGATTCGCCCTGATCACCGTATTATGTGGGCAACCAAAGGGCTAGAGCGCGACACGGGGCGTTTACTACAAACCGTAGCAGAAGAAATTCTTGGAAAAGAACACGCCCTAGCGGTGCTTTCTGGCCCAACATTTGCAAAAGAATTAGCGGCAGGTATGCCAACAGCCATTGCATTGGCTTCTAATGATCCGGTTTTTGCTGATGAAATGCAGCAACGTATTCACTGTTCAAAAGCATTCCGCGTTTATATTAACCATGATATGACGGGGGTGCAGCTTGGTGGGGCGATTAAAAACGTTATCGCGATTGGCGCAGGGATTTCTGATGGAATGGGCTTTGGTGCGAATGCTAGAACAGCATTGATTACCCGAGGATTAGCAGAAATTAGCCGTTTAGGGGCTTCATTAGGGGCTGATCCAAAAACCTTTATGGGAATGGCGGGGCTAGGTGATTTAGTGTTAACTTGTACCGATAACCAATCACGTAACCGTCGTTTCGGTTTAGCTTTAGGGCAAGGGCAATCTGCAGAACAAGCTATGGCGGAAATCGGACAGGTTGTGGAAGGTTTCTATAACACCAAAGAAGCTTACTTGTTAGCACAAGCGCAAGGCGTAGAAATGCCGATTGTTGAGCAAATCTACCAAATGCTGTTTGAAGGCAAAAATGCGCATGATGTCGTGAAATCTCTGCTAGGCCGTGAGCGAAAAGGCGAATAAGCGGTCGGATTTTGTGAATTTTTTGCAAAAGGAAATGAAATGACACAAACAGAATTAGATCAAATTTGGCAAGCTATTCGTCAAGAAGCGCATCAGTTGGTAGAAAGTGAACCGATGTTAGCTAGTTTCTTCCATGCCACCATTTTAAAGCATAGCCATCTAGGGGGCTCGTTAAGCTATATTCTGGCGAATAAACTGGCAAATCCAATTATGCCTGCCATTGCGCTGAAAGAGATTATTGAAGAGGCTTACCAAGCTAATCCGAGCATTATTATGAGTGCAGCGTGTGATATTGATGCGGTTAGAACGCGAGATCCAGCGGTAGATAAATGGACAACACCATTACTTTATCTTAAAGGATTCCACGCTTTGCAAAGCTATCGGGTGACCCATTATCTCTGGAAACAAGGTCGCCAAGCATTAGCTGTTTATCTGCAAAATGAAATCTCGGTTGCTTTTGATGTGGATATTCATCCTGCTGCTCGTGTGGGGTGTGGGATTATGTTTGACCATGCAACAGGTATTGTGGTGGGTGAAACTGCAGTGATTGAAAATGATGTGTCGATTCTACAAGGCGTTACGTTAGGCGGAACGGGCAAAGAACACGGTGATCGTCATCCAAAAATCCGAGAGGGGGTGATGATTGGCGCAGGTGCCAAAATTTTAGGAAATATTGAAATTGGTCAATATGCCAAAATTGGTGCGAATTCTGTGGTGTTGCAGCCTGTGCCTGATCATGCTACTGCGGCAGGTGTGCCAGCGCGTATTATTAGTCAGTCTGCTGAGCAAAAACCAGCCTTTGAGATGAATCAATACTTTGAATATATTCAAGGCATGGATGGTGAGGGGATTTAATTCTCCCAAAATGAATGACTTTACAAGCGGTCAAATTTTGGTAAAGTTTTGCTAAAATCAGACCGCTTGTCTATTTAAGGAGGCTTTATGCAAGAAGAATTTTCACCTCAACCTTCATTAGAAAAACAACGTAACCTCATGTACCTTTTATACGGTTTGTTTGGGTTAGGCATGATTTTCGGGGGATTGCCTACGTTAATTGGCGTCATTCTTGCTTATATTAGACGTGATGAATTGATTCATACCTATTACCACGATCATATTAACTATTTAATTCGTACTTTTTGGGGCGTAGTTATTGGGATGTTGATTGGCGGACTACTTACCTTTATTTTCATCGGCGTGCTTATTATTTGGGCGGCAGGAATTTGGTACATTTTCCGTGTTGTTTATGGCTTCATTAAGTTGATGGATAACCAAAGTGTCACACCGACAGGATGGTTAAAATAAGACAAAAAAATGCGCACTTAACTAAGTGCGCATTTTTGTTATTAAGATTGGCTTTCTTGTGAAGGCTCTTCGGTAGATTCTTCTCGTGGTTTATAGAATCTGGCACAGATAACGCCCACTTCAAACAGCAAGCACATTGGAATGGCTAGCAAGGTTTGAGAAAAAACATCTGGTGGAGTGAGTATCATACCGATGACAAATGCCGCGACCACAATATAAGGGCGTTTTGCTTTAAGATCATCAGGTGTCGTTATGCCTGCCCAACAGAGTAAGATAATTGCCACAGGGACTTCAAAACAGATACCAAAAGCGATAAAGATAGTCAGAACGAAATCTAAATAGCTACTAATATCTGTTGCCATTTGTACGCCTTCCGGTGTGGTGCTCGTTAAGAAACTGAACACTAATGGGAAAACGACATAATAGGCAAAAGCCACACCAGCATAAAAGAGCAAAGTACTGGAAACCAATAGTGGGTAAATCAATCGTTTTTCATGCTTGTATAAGGCTGGTGCAACGAAAGCCCAAACTTGATACAAAATAAAAGGCACGGAAAGAAAGATTGCCACAACACCCGTTAATTTAATGGGTGTAAAAAATGGCGTTGCCACGCTGGTGGCAATCATTGTTGCCCCTTTTGGCAGATTGTCAGTTAATGGCGCAGCAAGTAGGCTATAAATATCGTTTGCCCAAAATACCAAGCCACAAAAAACGACTAATATGAAAATGAAAATTCTTAATAGTCGGTTTCGAAGTTCCACCAAATGCGCAATTAACGGTTGGGATTGATCAGCTTGCATGCGGTTTATCCTCCGATTTTGGTGCTTCAAAATCATCTGGTGAGTAGTAAGCTGAAAGCTGCGCGGCTAACTTTTCTTCATCTAATTCTGCCATTTCGGCAATATCAGCTGCAGAAGTCGTGTTTTCTTCTTGCACTTGTGCCGTTTCCACTTCATTGTTTTCTGCATTCTCTGCAACAAGCGGTGGAGTTTCTTCGCTATTTTGCGAATGTGCAGTTTCTTCTTGTGCAATTTTTGCTTGAATTTCCGCAACTTGTTCATCAGTCAACTTACGAATTTCACCTTCAGTTTGATTCAGTGAAGACTGCATTTGCTGAGCAGATTGTTTAAGATCTTCAACCGTTTTACTTAATTCTGGCGAAAGTGCACTCAGATTTAAGGCTTCTGCTTTTTTTATGCTTTCTTGTAACTCTTTTAATTTGAGCTCTTGGGCAAGTTCATTTTGCACGTTCGCCGCTAGTCCTCGAATGGTTCTAATCCATCCCATGACTGTTTTTATCGCTACCGGTAAGCGTTGCGGCCCTAATACGACTAAGCCTACAACGAATACCAAAAGTAATTCTTGAAAGCTGATATCAAACACGGATTATGCCTGCTCTTTTTCTTTTGCTTTTTGTTCTGCACTTTCAGCGGCTTTTGATTCTACTTTTTCAAAGCTAGCATCTTGTGGTTTTTCTTCAGACATTGCTTTTTTAAAGCCTTTTACGGATTCGCCTAAATCTGAACCTAATGAGCGCAGTTTTTTCGTTCCGAATAGTAATACAACGATAGCAATAATAATCAGAAGTTGTGGCATGCTAATACCCATAGTGAATTCCTCTTAATTTAAATTAGAAAATAATTGCGTTTCGATTATACGCTGAATTGTTTGAAATAAAAAGCAACGAAAAACATACATTGTGGAGTTTAGCGCTCAGTTAGCTAGATTTAGCAAAAATTCTTTGAAAATAGACCGCTTGATTGCCTTTTTCTTGACTCATTTGCTGAACCTCTGTAGTATTTGCGCCGTTATTTTTACTTGAGGATTATACATTTTGGACAGCCATAGTCGATACTTTGCATTTTAACCCGCCTTGTCCGCCTCAAGATGCCGACTTGGTCGGTACCGCTCGCCTAGTATTTTTCCTTTTGTTCATTTTGTTCATCACCTCCTAACTCTATGGAGAAATGAAATGATTCGCGCTTTTGCATTAGAACACGCCCATCTCATTAGTATTGATGATACCTCTCGCGATCAGCTTAATGATGCGATTTGGATTGATTTAATCGACCCTAGTGATGATGAACGTAGCGTATTAAAACTCGGACTAGACCAAACCCTTGCTGAAGAACATGAATTAGAAGACTTAGAAGCTTCTGCACGTTTTTTTGAAGATGAAGACGGGTTACATCTACACTCATTTTTTTATTGCCTTGATGATGATGGTTATGCGGATATTGCAACCGTCGCATTTACCATTCGTGATGGGCGTTTATTTACCTTGCGTGAACGTGATTTACCTGCATTTCGTCTTTATCGAATGCGTTCACGTCGTATGAAATTGATTGATAGCAATGCTTATGAATTGTTGTTAGATCTATTTGAAACCAAAATCGAGCAGCTTGCTGATGTCATTGAAACCGTTTACTCAGACTTAGAAAATTTAAGCCATGTGATTTTGAATGGTAAACAGCAAGGCGATAGCCTTAATGAAGCGCTTTCTGATTTAACTGAATTAGAAGATGTCAGTTCGAAAGTACGCCTCTGTTTGATGGATACCCAACGTGCACTAAGTTTCTTATTACGCAAAACTCGTTTGCCAAATAATCAGCTAGAGCAAGCACGAGATATCATGCGAGATATTGAATCTTTGCAACCACATAATGAATCACTATTCCAAAAAGTGAATTTCTTGATGCAAGCAGCGATGGGTTTCATCAATATTGAACAGAACCGTATTATGAAATTCTTCTCGGTGGTCTCAGTGATGTTCCTACCAGCAACGTTGGTGGCATCGACCTACGGAATGAACTTTGAGTTTATGCCAGAGCTACATTTCCAATATGGTTACCCGATGGCAATTGGGTTAATGATTCTCGCGGCAGCGACACCTTATGTTTACTTTAAACGAAAAGGGTGGCTTTAGACTAAATAAAACCTGCCCCTTAATCGGTTGGAAGTTTAGTCCAACTGATTAAGGGGCTGATTACTTTTCACCGACTAACCTCATTAACTAATCGAAAAGCTTTGGAAACAGGCCACGCTTTTACTTACTTCAAAAATGCCGCATGATAGGCAATATGCTCACCAATAAAACTGGCGATGAAGTAATAGCTATGATCGTAGCCTTTGTGGAAGCGCACATCGGCCGGTTGATTTGCCGCACGACAGGTTTCGATAAAATCTTCGGTACGCAATTGTGTTGGCAAAAACTCATCTTCCAAGCCCTGATCAATGCGCATACCTTGCACTTTACAGCCTTGTTGGATGAGCGAGCCGGCATCATATTGCTGCCATTTTTCGCGATCTTTTCCTAAATAGGCAGAAAAGGCTTTTTCTCCCCAAGGCACAAGGCTTGGCGACAAAATGGGCGAAAAGGCAGAAACACTTTGATAACGTTCCCGGTTTCGTAGTGCCAATACCAATGCGCCGTGTCCGCCCATTGAATGCCCCATAATGGAACGTTTGCCGTTGGTAGGAAATTTTTCCTCAATCAGACTAGGCAACTCATTCAAAATATAATCATACATTTGATAATTCGTCGCCCAAGGCTGCTCGGTCGCATTAAGATAAAAGCCTGCACCTTGCCCTAAATCGTAAGCCGCATCGTTCGGCACTTGCTCTCCGCGAGGGCTGGTATCGGGGGCAACCACAATCACTTGATGTTCTGCCGCATAACGCTGAAAGCCTGACTTGGTAATGAAATTTTGTTCCGTACACGTTAAACCGGAAAGCCAATAAATCACACCAAGCGGTCGATTTTCCTGATTATTTGGCAAATAGACGGCAAATTTCATTTCGCATTGAAGCGTTTGGGCATCATGTGCCCAAACTTGCTGCAAACCGCCAAAAATTTGATGTTGTTCAATCAGTTTCATCGCGTACCTTAGTAATGAATAACCGTGCGGATCGATTTACCCTCGTGCATTAACTCAAAGGCTTCATTGATTTGTTCGAGTGTCATTGTGTGAGTCACAAACGGTTCTAACTGGATGTCGCCTTTCATTGAATCTTCCACCATTTTCGGAAGTTCAGAGCGACCTTTCACGCCACCAAATGCGGAGCCTTTCCAAACACGACCTGTGACCAACTGGAACGGACGAGTTGAAATTTCTTGTCCTGCACCCGCTACACCGATGATAATGGATTGTCCCCAACCACGGTGTGCACTTTCTAATGCTTGACGCATTACATTTACGTTACCGATACATTCAAAGGTGTGGTCAATGCCCCATTTGTTAATGTCTAACAACACATCTTTGATCGGTTTATCGTAATCGTTCGGATTTAAACAATCCGTTGCACCAAACTGTTTTGCCAACTCGAATTTTGAAGGATTGGTATCAATGGCGATAATACGACCGGCTTTGGCTTGACGCGCACCTTGCACCACTGCCAAACCAATTGCCCCTAAGCCAAACACGGCAACAGAGTCGCCTTCTTGTACTTTTGCTGTGTTATGCACCGCTCCAATACCCGTGGTAACGCCACAGCCGAGCAAACATACTTGTTCATGGTTGGCTTCTGGATTGATTTTCGCTAGTGAAACTTCTGCAACAACTGAGTATTCACTGAAGGTTGAACAGCCCATATAGTGATAGATCGGCTGATCTTGATAAGAAAAACGCGTTGTGCCATCTGGCATTAAGCCTTTACCTTGTGTATCACGCACTGAGACGCATAAGTTGGTTTTACCTGAACGACAAAACTCACATTCGCCACATTCTGCGGTATAAAGCGGAATAACGTGATCGCCTGGTTTTACGCTTAACACGCCTTCACCCACAGCAACGACTACACCCGCACCTTCGTGTCCAAGCACCACTGGGAATACGCCTTCAGGATCACTTCCTGATAACGTAAATGCATCAGTATGACACACACCTGTGTGAGTGTTGCGGATTAGCACTTCGCCTTTGCGGGGCATTTCTACGTCGATTTCTACAATTTGTAAGGGTTGATTTGGGGCGAATGCTACCGCCGCACGAGATTTAATTGTTGAGTTGATTTGTTTAATTTCCATTGTTTTTCCTCTTAATTCATTGACAAAGTTGCCTTGCATAAGCAAGATAATGACAGTTTACACTTTAGAGCTCACTCTAAGGCAAGCATTTTTTGCAACTTTTTATTTGGAAGGAAGGGAAATGACTTACACCACCGCTAAAGCTGCCGAAAAAATCGGTATTTCTGCCCACACTTTACGCTTTTACGACAAAGAGGGCTTATTGCCTAACGTTGGACGCGATGAACACGGCAATCGCCGTTTTACTGATAACGACTTGCAATGGTTGAGTTTATTACAATGCTTAAAAAATACAGGCATGAGCCTAAAAGACATCAAACGCTTCGCTGAATGTACCACCATTGGTGACGATACCATTGACGAACGCCTTGCATTATTTGAAAGCCAAACGGAAAATGTAAAGTGTCAAATTGCCGAATTAAAACGCTATTTAAACTTGCTGGAATACAAGTTAGCATTTTATCAAAAAGCCAAAGCACTAGGCTCGGTGGAAGCTGTGAATTTGCCACAGATTCCTGAAACGACCTAAAAAGGCAAAAGAGTGGGCAAATCACGGTATTACAAAGAATTTTGCAAGAGGCTTTTGCAAAAGCTAACTAAAAATAGACCGCTTTTTTAAGCCTCTTATAGTTATTACACCAAACACTTCGCTGTGGAATAAAAGCTCATTTTTTAGGTGTGAATTGTATTTTCCACAGGTTAGTGGAGTGAGTTTTGTTTAGATTTGCGCTCTAAGCCTTGAATTTCATTTTTTAATATCATGGCAGAAGGGTCTTCTGGACACTGATCAATAAAATAGCTTAAATCTTCATAAGCGGCTTGATAGCAATCCATGCTAGCAAGCACCATGCCACGGTCTCGAATTTCATATGGATCTTCAGGCGAGAAGATCAATCGGTATTCAATTAAGCGTAATGCCGCTTCAAATTTCTGTTCTTTGGTAAGCGCCATTTTAAATAGCATTTCCACTCTCTCGAGCAACTCTGCAGGCTCAGCTCGGCGCAAGTTATCAGGTGTGACCGTTACCCCAAAATGCGCTTCTGCCATCAGCCATTTTTCTAATTCTTCAACACTGACGTAATCGCCTTGCCATGGATTGATAAAACGGGTTTCTCGTCTGCCATCAGCATGTGTTAATTCAGCACGAAGAATCAGTTGCGTTGGAAAATTTACTGCAAAAATCGGTAAATCCAGTGAAGCAGCAAGGTAAAGCACAATCGCAGCCATGGAAATAGGCATTCCTTTTCGCTCACTTAATACTTTATGCAGCAAAATGCAATTGCTGTTGAAATAACCTTCCGGTTCACAATGAAAGCCTAAAGTGTGATAGACAAACTCAATGAGCTGCTCAACACGCGTTTGGCAATCTTCTGCGGTCACAGCCAATTTCGCTTTGCGTACCAATGGCGACATTTTGGCAATAATTTGTTTATCAGAAATTTCATCATCCACTAAAGCGGAAAGACGGCGCATTTCTTGAAACAGATATTTTTGAGTTTCAGTTTGGCTGATTTGTCCTTCATTTGAGGAGATTTCTTTTAAAAGTTGTTCAATAATATCCATTATTTTGTCTGTTCTGCTTTGGTAATTCGGTCTTGCCCACCGTAATCTTGCATAGATTGAACTTCAACCCAGCCATTTTCACGAAATAAAGATTGTACCGCATTTGCTTGTTGCCAGCCATGTTCTAAAAAGAGTGCGCCTTTCGCATTTAAATATGCAGGGGCATGGCAAATAATATGGGCTAAATCACTTAATCCTTGGTTATTTGCCACCAATGCAGTTAAGGGCTCAAAACGAACATCGCCTTCGTTGAGATGGCTGTCTTCTGCATCAATGTAGGGTGGATTACTCACAATAAGGTCAAAGCTACGATTTTCAAGGGCGCTAAACCAATTGCTTTGTAAAAATGCGACATTATGCAAACCTAAATTGGCTTGGTTTTCTTGTGCAAGTGCCACAGCTTCAGCTTTAAAATCAACGCCGATGATATGTGCTTTTTCGCCTAATTCGTGAGCCAGTGCAAGCGCAATTGCGCCTGTGCCAGTGCCTAAATCTAAAATTTGCAAATGTGCTTGCGTTTTTAACCGCTTGTTAGCCCAATTTAGTGTCTGTTCAACCAAACATTCGGTATCAGGGCGAGGAATCAGCGTATGCGGTGAGGTTTTTAAAGTAAGAGACCAAAATTCTTTCTCACCTAAGATATAGGCCATCGGCTCCCCTTGCACACGTCGCGCTAATAATGTGGCAAGTTGTACAGTTTCAGATTCCGTTAATTCTGTTTCGCCAAAGGCAAAAATAGCTGATTTCGATCGTTTTGTGACCGCTTGTAATAGCAAATTTGCATCGGTTTTAGGATTAAGATAAGGATCGGTGGCTTTATTAGGCGCTAAAGCGTTTATCGCAAAGGCTAACCAGTCGGTGTAGTTCATAAATAATTATTGATCTAAAGTTTTTTCATCAAGTTTCTTTTCAGTTATACATTTTCCATGACGAGAGTAGTGAGAAGAAATTTTTTGCTTAAATGTAAACTCGTTTGGGGTAAATGCTGAAATGGTGACTTCTGTTGGTTCGAGCTCTTCCGGTTTATAAGGTTGCCCTTTATAATTTGAATGCATTTCTCGCGCGATGTCTATGATTTCCGCTTTTTCATTCATTATTCCGATTAAGTCTGCAATATTGTTATTATTTTCTAAGAAATGCACAAAATAAAAGAGTTTATTGCCAACAATTTTCCAGCTTCCTAATTCATGAAAATGAAGTTTTAACGCTTTATCATCTTTTGGGTAGAAGAGAGCAGTATTCATATATTCGTTATTATTTGTCGCTGGGTTCACAGTTTTATCATAAAACTCTAATGTTTCAAGAATACGAATATTTGTGCCTGAAATCTCTGATTGGCAAACCCACATCTGGTTCATTAAATCCTTTTCTTTTATGTTTATTTTATTGGGGTTTGTACAACCTAATAAAAGAAATAATGTTGCAAGGGAAAAGAGATATTTTTTCATATTTTGCGTTATGTAAGATTTAAAGAAAAAGCACAGCCAAGGCTGTGCTTCTCACTAGCATAGAGATTAGTTTGCCATTGGACGTGAGCATTGGCCAGTACGCTCAGTGTTTCCAACAGTTTGACTAATAGTAAAACGATGTTGGGAGAAGTTGCTCACTTTTAGCATAATTGGTTTTTGGTTAGCTTTAGACATTTGTGCTTTTACGCTTGAAAAGTATTCTTTTTCCATTGCTTGTACGTCTTTGTCGCTGTTGATGTTATTTAACATAGAATCAGTATGCGCACGTTTTACTGAACTTTTCTTAAACACATACGCAAGCGTATTGTTAGCAAATGACCAAGTACCATCACGGGTTACTTCAAATTGGAATGCAGGGTTTTCTTTTGGCATTGCAATCAAACCAATGTATTTTGCAACACCATCTTCGCCTAGATTAACTTGGTTTGAGCTTCCAACTTTGCCACCATCCATTTCACAGTTCCATCTGCCAACAAAATGTTTTGCGGTTAATGTATCTACTGAAGTTTGTGGTTGTGAAGTTGTTGTGCTAGTCCCTGATTGCGTAAAAAGGTGACAGCCACTGAGTAAAGAAATACTTGCAACTAATAATAGTTTTTTCATAACAGTTCCTAATAAAGTAAATAAAAAGGGTAGCCCTTTAATTATGGATTTTCAGATAAAGCAGCTAATTGATCTGCTTGGTATTCGGTAATAATTGGCTGAATAAGTTCATCAATTTTACCGTTCATTACTTCATCTAAACGATAAACCGTTAAGTTGATTCTGTGATCGGTAACACGGCCTTGTGGATAGTTGTATGTTCGGATCTTATCTGAACGGTCTCCCGAGCCTAATAAATTACGGCGTGTATCTGCTTGTTCTGCCGCTTGACGCTCTTGTTCAACTTGTACAATACGAGATGCTAATACGGCTAACGCTTTTGCCTTATTTTTATGTTGTGAACGCTCGTCTTGGCATTCAACGACAATCCCTGTTGGAATATGCGTAATACGTACCGCTGAGTCAGTGGTATTAACGTGCTGACCACCTGCACCAGATGAACGGTAAGTATCAATACGTAAATCTGCAGGGTTGATTTCAGGCATTTCAGACTCTGGCAATTCTGGCATTACAGCGACAGTACACGCAGAAGTGTGAATACGGCCTTGCGATTCAGTTTTTGGTACGCGTTGAACACGATGACCGCCTGATTCAAATTTCAGTTGACCATAAACACCTTCACCTGAAATTTTTACGATAATTTCTTTATATCCACCTTGCTCGCTTTCGTTGGCAGACATTTCTTCAATTCGCCAGCGTTTGCTTTCACAATAACGGCTATACATACGATATAAATCGCCAGCGAAAATCCCAGCTTCATCACCACCTGTACCGGCACGAATTTCTAAGAATGCGTTATATTCGTCGTTTGGATCTTTCGGTAGCAATAAAATTTGTAAGTGTTGTTCTAAATTTTCGATCTCAGCTTTATTTTCGGCAATTTCTTCTGCTGCCATATCTTTCATATCCGGATCGTCTAAAAGCAGTTGAGCCTCTTCAATATCGTTGTTGAGTTTTTTCCAACGATTGAAAGTGCCAACCACTTCTTCAAGTTGAGAATATTCTTTCGAATAAGCACGGAATTTGTCTTGATCGCTAATTACTGAAGCATCACCTAATAAGGCTTGAAGCTCTTCATGGCGCTCACTTAAACTGTCTAATTTACTGATAATAGAGTCTTTCATTCTTGATATATGTTAATAAAGGAGAACTAAAAATTGCGCATATTGTAACGGAAATTTGATGAAATTGCTTGTAGAAAGTCACGTGCGCATTTAAACGATAAGATCCGCCCGCAAAATTTAAATGCAAGCGGTCGTTTTTTGTGAAAATTTTGCAAGATCTCCACAAGATTTTCGGGTATTATACCCAATCTTTTCACAACAAATTTTTGGAGCAAAACGTGTCTTCTCTTTGGGCTGATTGTTTACATCATTTACAAACCAAAGTCTCACCAACAGACTATAATACTTGGCTTCGCCCATTACAGGCGAGTTTTGCCAATGGAGAGCTCACACTTTATGCGCACAACCAATTTGTTGAGAACTGGGTAAAAGACAAATTTCTTGCCGAAATTATCGATCTCGCTCGTTTTTTATCAAAAAATGAAGGGTTAAAGGTGTCGATCGAAGTTGGGATTAAACCAGTCGAATCAAGCCGATCTGTTCAAATTGAATCCATCGTGCAAAAGCCAGAAAGTGGATTGCGCACAGGAATTGATACCAACCAAAACTTTGATAATTTCGTTCAAGGACGATCTAATCAACTGGCAAAAGCAATTGCGCAACAAGTAGTGAGTGATTTAGGGCAGACACATTGCAATCCTTTCTCGCTATATGCCGGTACCGGTTTAGGAAAAACCCATTTATTACATGCTATCGGTAATGCGTTGTTACAGCGCTCACCGAATCTGCGCGTGCTTTATATTCACTCTGAACGTTTTTATCGCGATATTTTAAAAGCGATCAACACTAGCAGTGTGGAAGCGGATAAACTCAAAAAATTCTATCGTTCGCTTGATGTGTTGATGATTGATGATATTCAATTTTTAGCAGATAAACCGAAAGTACAAGAAGAATTTTTACACCTGTTCAATGCGTTATTAGAGCAGAGAAAGCAGATCGTGCTGACTTCGAATATTTTCCCGAAAAATATAGAAGGCATTGATCCAGCCATTAAATCTCGTTTGAGTTGGGGGATCAGTTCTACGATTGAACCACCAGAATTAGAAACGCGTGTCGCTATTTTACGTAAAAAAGCAGAAGACCGTGGCGCGGAAATTTCTGATGATGCTACTTATATGATGGCGCAAAAACTCCGTACCAATGTGCGTGAGTTAGAAGGCGCACTGAATAAATTGATTGCATGGCAGAAATGGAAACAACAGCCGATTACCGTAGATACGGTGCGTGAAACCTTACGCGATCTGTTTGCGTCATACGATCATTTAATTACGATTGAAAATATTCAGCGTGTTGTGGCAGAGTATTACAATATTAAGTTAGCGGATATTAAATCCAAACTTCGTACCCGCTCAGTGGCTCGCCCACGTCAGATGGCAATGGCTTTGGCTAAAGAGCTAACGAACCATAGCTTACCTGAAATTGGCCGCGAATTTGGTGGACGCGATCACACCACCGTGATGCATGCATGTAAAGCAATTAACAAGCTGCGTGAAAGTGAAAGCAGCATACAAGAAGATTATACTAATTTAACCAGAAAACTTTCTTCCTAGACAACATAGGCAACATTATGCAATTTACGATTACCAGAGAACAGTTACTCAAACCATTACAACAGGTCTGTGGCGTATTAAGCAATCGCCCAACGCTGCCTGTGATTGGCAATATCTTGCTTGAAATCCAAGGTAACCAGTTATCAATGACAGGAACGGATTTAGAAGTCGAGCTCACGACGCTTGCAACGCTAGAACAAGCGGTCGAATTTGACGGAAAATTTACCATTCCTGCGAAAAAATTCTTAGATATTTGCCGAAGCCTACCGGAAGATAGCATGATTTCGGTGCAGTTTGAGGAAGATAGAGCTTTAGTGCGTGCGGCAAGAAGTAAATTTAATTTAGCGACTTTGCCAGCAAGTGATTATCCGAATTTAATGGATTGGAAGCCAGAAGTGGATTTCACCATTGATCAATCCACCCTTGCACGTTTAATTGATGCGACCCAATTTTCCATGGCAAACCAAGATGCGCGTTATTTCTTAAACGGGATGAAATTTGAAACCGAAGGGAATTTATTACGCACAGTTGCAACAGATGGACACCGTTTAGCGGTTTGTACGATGGCACTAAGTCAAGAATTGACAACCCATTCCGTTATTGTGCCACGCAAAGCGGTTCTTGAGCTTTCTCGTTTAGTTTCAGGCAATCAAGAGCCTGTGCGTTTAGAAATTGGTTCAAGCAACATTCGTGTTTCAATGAATGGCATTGTCTTTACTTCAAAACTGATTGATGGTCGATTCCCTGATTATCGCCGAGTATTGCCTCGTAACGCAGATCGAATTTTAGAAGCAGAAACCGAAGTGTTAAAACGTGCTTTAATGCGTGCGGCGATTCTTTCTAACGAAAAATTCCGTGGTGTGCGTTTAGCGCTTAAAGATAACGTGCTTAAAATTACCGCAAATAACCCAGAACAGGAAGAAGCAGAAGAAATTATTGATGTGCACTACCAAAGCCCAGAAATGGAAGTTGGCTTTAATGTGAGCTACTTATTGGATGTGCTTAACACGTTAAAATGCGAACGTGTACGTTTTAATTTAGTCGATGCTAGCTCTAGCTGCTTAATTGAAGATTGCGATAATAGCACGGCAGAATATGTCATTATGCCGATGCGTTTGTAATTGTTAAATTTTTCTCCCTCCACAATTGGAGGGAGATTTAATAAAAACTTCTTTTTATACACTTCTATGCCATTATCTCGCCTGATTATTCAAAATTTCCGCAATCTGCAATCTGTCGATTTAGAACCTAGTCCAAGTTTTAACTTTATTGTCGGTGCAAACGGCAGTGGAAAAACCAGCCTGCTAGAAGCCATTTTTTATTTAGGGCATGGCCGTTCATTTAAAAGCCATGTGAGTCAGCGAGTGATTCATCACGAGGCAGATGATTTTGTTTTACATGGGCGCTTAGAAGAAGCACAGCACAGCTGGTCTGTCGGGATTCAAAAAAAACGTTCTGGCGATACAACACTAAAAATTAACGGAGAAGACGGGAATAAAATTGCCGATTTAGCACATTTATTACCCATGCAAGTGATCACGCCTGAAGGGTTAACTTTGCTCAATGGCGGGCCAAGTTTTCGCCGTGCTTTCCTTGATTGGGGACTGTTTCATCAACATACTGAATTCTATGCCCACTGGGCAAACCTTAAACGTTTACTCAAACAGCGTAATGCAGCATTACACCAAGTTCACCATTATCATGCGCTGAAAGCTTGGGATATTGAATTAGTAAAATGTGCTGAAATTGTAAGCGCCATGCGAGCTGAATATACGGAAGCCTTGCGTCCTGAAATTGAAAAAACAGTGCAATTCTTTTTACCAGAATTGAGTGTGAATGTGAGTTTTCATCAAGGTTGGGAGAAGGGTGCAGATTATGCAGAGATTCTAGCGCAAGGTTTTGAACGAGATAAATCGGTAGGTTATACCATGGTTGGGCCGCAAAAGGCGGATTTTCGTTTTAGAACCAGTGGTTTGCCGGTTGAAGATGTGCTTTCTCGCGGACAATTAAAATTGTTGATGTGTGCTTTAAGACTGGCTCAAGGAGAACATTTAGTGGCGAACAAATCTCGCCAGTGTTTGTTTCTCATTGATGACTTTGCTTCTGAGCTCGATCCAACTAAGCGTGCGCTATTAGCACAGCGTTTGCGTGAAAGCCAAGCGCAAGTTTTTGTGACTGCAATTACGCATGAGCAACTTAACCAAATGCAATGGCTGATTCAACCAGACGATAAGCATTTCGAAGTTCAAAATGGTCAGATTAGCCCGTTATAAATTACAATTCATTTAGGAGTTTCAGCATGAAAAGCCTGCCACCGCCAATTGTTTTTGTTCTTGCTTTAGGCTTGATGAGTCTCTTTCCTCATTTGCAAAGTGTTGCCTTTTTTCGACCGCTTGCAGTGGCGTTAGGAATCCTTGCCACCCTTATTGGGAGCTTAAGTTTATGGGCTTTTTATCAAGCTAAAACCACGATTGACCCTCGCCGATTAGAGGCGACTTCTGCACTTGTTCAACATGGTATTTTTCGCTTTAGCCGCAACCCAATGTATTTAAGCCTTGCTATTTTGTTGATTGCTTTTGTTTTATGGCGAGGGAATCTTTGGGCATTATCGGTATTGCCATTGTTTATTAGCTATATTCAAATTTTCCAGATTTTGCCTGAAGAGCGAATGCTTACTGAAAAATTTGGGCGGGATTATCAAGATTATTGCGCGCGTGTACGTCGTTGGATTTAGTTATTCTTTAAATCAGCAACGCAAACGTTCAACTAGCTTAAATCTTTATCTATATCAAATTCTGCGAAGAAAGGCGGTGTTTTAGCATACGGGGTATGCTACACTCAATTTAGTCATTTTAATAATCCGAAAGAGGTAATTTATGGACTTTCTTATGAACCTAGGGGAAGGCGCACAATTTGCGATTCAGCTCGTCATTGTGTTGATCTGTTTATTCTATGGCGCGAAAAAAGGCGGTATTGCACTGGGTATGCTAGGTGGTATCGGCTTAATCGTATTGGTATTCGGCTTTGGTATTGAACCGGGTAAGCCAGCAATTGATGTTATGCTAACGATTTTGGCGGTAGTGGTAACATCAGCAACATTGCAAGCCAGTGGCGGTTTAGATGTCATGTTGCAAGTGGCTGAGAAATTACTGCGTAAAAATCCAAAATATGTAAGTATTTTTGCGCCATTAGTCACTTGTTCTCTTACCATTTTATGTGGAACGGGGCATGTGGTTTACACCATGTTACCGATTATCTATGACATCGCGATTAAAAATGATATTCGCCCTGAGCGCCCAATGGCAGCAAGTTCAATTGCCTCTCAAATGGGGATTATCGCTTCACCAGTATCTGTGGCGGTGGTAACTTTAACGACATTCTTAGTGAATGCGAAAAACCCACTTGCTGGTTTCGACGGTTATTTAGACTTATTAAAAGTGACTGTACCATCAACCCTTTTCGGGGTATTAGCTATCGGGATTTTCAGCTGGTTTAGAGGGAAAGATTTAGACAAAGACGCCGACTTCCAAGCGAAAATTAAAGATCCAGAATTCCGTAAATATGTTTATGGTGACAGCACTTCATTATTAGACAAAAAATTACCACAATCTAGCTGGACTGCGATGTGGATTTTCTTCGGTACGATTTTACTGGTTGCTTTATTAGGTTATTTCAAAGAGCTTCGTCCATCATTTGAGAAAAATACGCCAGCACAAGTAGTTGAAGTTGTGGTAGATAACAAAGCTGTGAAAAGCTTCAATGTTAAAGATGGCCAAATTTTAGCGCAAGCACAAAATGGCGTAGTGGCTTTAGATGTAAAAGAGAGCAAAGCTAAAGCAAAAACAGCTTATGACAACGTTCAAATTGTAGATGCCAAAGGTAATGTGACTCAAAGTTTACAAGCAGAAAATGGCCAAGTGGTACTGACAGCAAATGGTCAATCTGAAACGATTGCGAATGCGACCATCGCATTAAAAGATAGCATCAAGAAAAGCGCGCCTTTAGGCATGGTACACGTGATTCAAATTTTCATGTTACTTGCTGGTGCTTTAATTGTGATTTTCACTAAAACAGATGCAGGTAAAATCAGTAAAAACGAAATTTTCCGTTCTGGTATGATTGCTTTAGTGGCGGTATTCGGGATTTCTTGGATGGCGGAAACCATGTTTGCTGTACATACCCCAATGATGAAAAGCGCATTAGGTGATATTGTAAAAGCACATCCATGGACTTATGCGGTAATGTTGTTACTTATCTCTAAATTCGTAAACTCACAAGCAGCGGCATTAGTGGCATTCGTTCCACTTGCATTAAATATCGGTGTAGAACCGGGTGTGATTTTAGCCTTCGCAAGTGCTTGTTATGGTTACTACATCTTACCAACTTACCCAAGTGACTTAGCGGCAATTCAATTCGACCGTTCAGGTACAACTCGCATTGGTAAATTCGTGATTAACCATAGCTTTATTTTACCGGGCTTAATCGGCGTATTTACTGCCTGCTTGTTCGGTTACCTCTTCGCAGGGCTTTACGGCTATATCTAATAACATTTTGAAACCCTTTTTAAACAGGGTAAAATGTTAGTCAAATAAAACGCCATCAGTTTTTGATGGCGTTTTTCAAATCTTCACTAAAATCCGACCGCTTGCAGAGCGGCAGCCCTCAACAAAGGACTCTTTATGACCAATAAAATCGTTAAAGTCGGCAATATTGATGTTGCTAACGACAAACCTTTCACCCTATTTGGTGGAATGAACGTATTAGAAAGCCGTGATATGGCAATGCGTGTGTGTGAACATTATGTTGAAGTAACAAACAAACTCAACGTGCCGTATGTGTTCAAAGCCTCTTTTGATAAAGCAAACCGTTCATCTATTCATTCATATCGTGGTCCAGGAATGGAAGAAGGTTTAAAAATCTTCCAAGAATTAAAATCAACTTTTGGTGTGAGCATTATTACAGACGTGCATGAAATCTATCAATGCCAACCTGTTGCGGAAGTGGTTGATGTGATTCAGCTTCCTGCTTTCCTTGCCCGCCAAACTGATTTAGTCGAAGCCATGGCGCGTACAGGAGCCGTGATTAACGTGAAAAAACCCCAATTTTTAAGCCCAGGACAAATGGGAAATATCGTAGAAAAAATTGCGGAATGTGGTAACGATAAAGTGATTCTTTGTGACCGTGGCACCAACTTTGGCTACGATAACTTAGTGGTGGATATGTTAGGGTTTAGCGTGATGAAAAACGTTTCAAACGGCTGCCCAGTGATTTTTGACGTGACGCACTCTCTACAATGTCGCGACCCATTTGGTGCTGCATCAAGCGGACGCCGTGCGCAAGTAACTGAGCTTGCCCGTGCGGGGATGGCAGTAGGTTTAGCAGGCTTATTCTTAGAAGCGCATCCAGATCCGAACAATGCGAAATGTGACGGCCCTTCAGCGTTACCATTAGCGAAACTTGAAGCTTTTGTTTCACAAATGAAAGCCATTGATGATTTAGTAAAATCATTCCCTGAATTAGACACAGCGAACTAATCTACAAGCGGTCATTTTTGTAAAATTTTTTGCGAAAATGACCGCTTGCTTTCGATCTCAGCGATAAGGAATTTTCCATGAATATCGTATTTCTAGACAGCACCGGCATTCCTGCCAGCCACCGTATTCCCAGTTTTTCATTTCCGCATCAATTAACCGAGTATGCACATACTGCAGCTGAGCAGGTCTTAGCACGTGCGAAAGATGCTGACATTATTATTACCAGCAAAGTGATTTTAAATCATGAAATTTTAAGCCAATTACCCAAGCTTAAGTTAATTGCTGTTACCGCAACAGGCACGAATAATATTGATTTGGTGGCAGCGAAAGCATTAGGCATTACCGTTAAAAATGTCACTGGGTATTCTTCGGTGACTGTACCGGAACATGTGATTGGAATGATTTATGCGCTGAAACATCGTTTAATTGACTATCATCGCGACCAACTTCTGACGGAGCGATGGGCAACTTGCGGACAGTTCTGCTATGTTGATTATCCGATTAGTGATGTGCAGGGTTCAACACTCGGCATTATCGGGCGAGGTTGTATCGGGAATGAAGTCGCAAGACTGGCACAAGCGGTCGGAATGCGCGTACTTTTTGCAGAACATCAACATGCGACAACCGTTCGTGAAGGCTATACTGCGTTTGATGAGGTATTAAAGCAAGCAGATGTCATTTCACTGCATTGCCCCCTTACGCCACAAACCGAGCAGCTTATCAACGCCAAAACACTAGCTTTGATGAAGCCGAAAGCTTGTTTAATTAACACGGGGCGTGGTGGTTTGATTAACGAGGCAGATTTACTACAAGCACTACAAAGCGGCAAATTAGCGGGCGCGGCGTTAGATGTGCTTGTTAAAGAACCACCAGCAAGTGATGATGCGCTTTGGCTTACCGCAAAAACGCAACCGAACTTGTTGATTACACCCCATGTGGCGTGGGCAAGTGATTCAGCCTTAACCACTTTGGTCAATAAAGTAGCACAAAATATTGAAGAATTTGTTTTAACGGGAAAATAAATCACATTTTCTCTACATTTATACATTTTTTTCGCTTAAAATCGAGATACTATTTTTAAATAACCGCATATAACAAAGGACACAACAATGGCTTTAAAAGATTTAGATTGGGCAAATTTAGGTTTCTCTTATATTAAAACGGACTACCGTTTTATTGCGCACTGGAAAGATGGCAAATGGGATGAGGGTAAATTAACCACAGACAGCACCTTACACATTCACGAAGGTTCAACGGCATTACACTACGGACAACAATGTTTTGAAGGGTTAAAAGCTTACCGTTGTAAAGATGGCTCAATTAACTTATTCCGTCCACAAGAAAACGCAGCGCGTATGCAACGCACAGCAGACCGCTTGTTAATGCCACAAGTGCCAACCGAATTATTTGTTCGTGCCTGTAAAGAAGTGGTAAAAGCGAACCAAGATTGGTTAGGCCCATATGGTTCGGGCGCAACCTTATATTTACGCCCATTCTTAATCGGCGTGGGCGAAAATATTGGTGTAAAAGCTGCACCAGAATTTATTTTCTCAGTATTCTGCTGCCCAGTTGGTGCTTATTTCAAAGGTGGCTTAGCACCATCTAACTTTATTACCACAGATTACGACCGTGCAGCGCCAATGGGTACAGGCGGCGTGAAAGTGGGCGGTAACTACGCAGCAAGTTTACTTCCGCATGAATTAGCCGCAGCGCAAGGCACAGAAACCCGTAAATTCGCGGATGCGATTTATCTTGATCCGAAAACGCACACGAAAATTGAAGAAGTGGGCGCGGCAAACTTCTTTGGGATTACCAAAGATAACAAATTTGTTACCCCGGCTTCTGAATCGATTTTACCGAGTATCACCAAATATTCTTTACTCTACATTGCGAAAAATCGCTTAGGAATGGAAACAGTAGAGGGTGATGTGTACATTGATCAGCTTGACCAATTTGCAGAAGCAGGCGCATGTGGTACAGCGGCTGTTATTACACCAGTAGGTGGCATTCAGCACAAAGGCAACTTCCATGTGTTCTATTCTGAAACTGAAGTAGGGCCGGTAACACGCAAACTGTATAACGAATTAACGGGTATTCAGTTTGGTGATGTTGAAGCGCCAGAAGGTTGGATTGTTAAAGTAGAATAATCTGTCAATCATACAAGCGGTGGGATTTCGCAAGAAATTTGCAAAATGTCACCGCTTGTTTGCATTTTCAAACAGGAAAATGAGATGAAAAAAATGGCATTATGCCTGATGAGTGCGACGCTGGTAGGGTGTGGCAGCACGGCTAAAAACGAAGATATTGTAGGGCAGTGGGTGTGTAAAACGGACTATCCGCCTAGTGCACAAATTTTAGATCACGTTCGCTATGCAGCAGATGGAAAACTCACGATTGAAGGGCTAATTTTAGCACCATTAGCGCAGCCTATTTTTGCTTATCAAACAGAATATCAAGGTCATTGGGCGTTAGATAAAACGCAGTTACGTTATCAAATTGAAAAACAAAATCTTCGTCGCGCACATCATCCAGATATTGAAGCTGAGTTGAAAACTAATGCCCAAGTGCAAAAAATCGAAGCGCAGATTTATCAGACTTATCAGCATAGCCAGCGTAATTTTTCAGGGCTGGAAATCAAAGCGTTTGATGGCAAGACGATGGTCATTGAACAACAAGTTGGGAAAAGTCGTTTTGTTAGCGGCTGTATGAGAAAAGAGGAAGAAAAATGATTCAACGTATTGATGTCAGCTCACGTTTTTCAGAAGTGGCGGTATTTAATGGTGTCGCTTATTTAGCTGGTCAAGTGCCAACTGACGCAAGCCAAGATGCTTATAGACAAACTCAGCAAGTATTAGGCGAGATTGATCGCTTTTTGGCAAAAGCGAATTCAGATAAAAGCCGCATTTTAATGGCAACGGTTTATTTAGCGAATATGGGCGATTATGCCGAAATGAATCGCGCGTGGGACGAATGGGTTGCCCCTAATCAAGCCCCGCCAAGAGCGGCAGTAGAAGCCCGTTTGGCGGATCCGAATTGGAAAGTAGAAATTGTTGTGACTGCAGCTGTCAATGGTTAACGTAGTGCCATTTGAAAGAGAATTAACTCTGCTTGGCAGCTAAAAAGTAATGCCATTTTTAACAAACACCCTTCTGCAAGCGGTAAGATTTCATGCGTGATTTGACAAGGTTCGCTTTCCACTGATTTTGCTTTTTGCGTGAAAAATTCGACCGCTTGCAATGCTTCTTCTTCACTTGAATAGACAATCTCAAAAGCCAATTGGCGGTCTTGATTATCTAACATCGACTCACCTTTTAACTTACACATATTGTGGGCTTCTGCCGCTTTTTGTTGCATGGTTTTATGCATGGGGTTTCTCCGATTAAGGCTGAATTGCATGGCTTATTATAAGCCTAAGCTGAATTCTTTGGCAAAAAAGCCTGTGGAGGCTACAATAGCGCTAATATTTTTATTTAGCATACAATCTTATGTCTTTTCATCTTCAATACACCCTACCGCTGATTAGTCAGCAAGAAGGGGGAAAATTTCAGGATCATCAAACGCTCGGGAATGTTATTGGGCATACCGATAGTTTGATTATTGCGCAAGCAGCGCAAGACTTTAACGGCGTGAGTGTTGTGGTGACGCCAGATTCTCAGACAGCGAATCGATTAGAAAAAGCACTCAAGCAGTTTAGTGCCTTGCCTGTTTCTGTTTTTGCGGACTGGGAAACCTTACCTTACGATAACTTTTCTCCGCATCAAGATATTATCTCTGTGCGTCTTTCCGCACTATTTCAGTTACAACAAGGCAATAAGCAAATTTTCTTGCTGCCAATTAACACCTTGTTACAGAAATTGTGTCCGCCAGATTATCTTGCTAATAATGTATTGTTAATTAAAAAAGGTGATCGTTTTTCGATTGATTCACTCAGAAACCAATTAGCCAAAGCGGGTTATCGTGCAGTTGAGCAAGTGTTGGAATATGGCGAATATGCCGTGCGTGGTGCGCTGTTAGATCTCTTTCCAATGGGGGCAGAATCGCCATTTCGTCTTGATTTTTTTGATGATGAAATTGATTCTATTCGCACTTTCAATACGGACAGCCAGCGCACCATTGCAGAAATTGACGAGATTAACTTACTGCCAGCGCATGAGTTTCCAACCGATGCAGCAGGGATTGAACATTTTCGAACTAAATTTCGTGAACAATTTGGCGAAATCCGCCGTGAGCCAGAACATATTTATCAGCAGGTTAGTAAAGGTATTTTGAATGCGGGCATTGAATATTGGCAGCCCCTCTTTTTTGAAGAGATGGTGAGTCTATTTGATTATCTGCCACAAAATACATTGTTTATTACTTTTGATGGTCTTCAAGAAAAAGCAGAACAGTTTTATCAAGATGCGAGCCGTCGTTATGAAAGCCGCCGTGTCGATCCGATGCGTCCATTACTTGCACCAGAAAAGTTATGGTTTAAGATTGAAGAGATTAACCGTCAGCTTAAAGGGTTCGCACGTTTAAGTTTAACGGCTGAGAAAGTGCGTAAATCGGCCGCTAAAAGTAACCTCAATGTAGCGAAATTGCCGCCAGTTGCGCTCAACCACAGCAGTAAAACACCCTTTGCAGATTTTGAAGCCTTTTGTGCTAAATTTAATGGTCGTATTGTTTTCTCGGTGGAAAGTGAAGGGCGACGTGAAACCTTATTGGATTTACTTTCGCCTTTGGCTTTGAAACCGAAGCAAATTCCAAACTTACAAGCGGCTGATTTAGCCTTAAGCTTGTTGGTTTCACCGTTAGATCAAGGCTTTATTATTGAAAATGCAAGCGGTCAGAATTTAGCAGTCATTTGCGAAACAGATTTTTTAGGCGAGCGTGTACAGCAAAGACGTGAATCTGATAAGCGCAAAACGGTGAATCCAGATACCTTGATTCGTAATCTTGCCGAGCTAAAAATTGGGCAAGCGGTGGTGCATTTAGAACATGGCGTTGGGCGTTATGCTGGGCTAACGGTGTTAGATGCTGGTGGTGTCAAAGCGGAATATTTGGTGCTCAATTATGCTAACGAAGCAAAATTATATGTGCCTGTTGCCAGTTTGCATCTTATTTCGCGTTACATTGGCGGAGCGGACGAAAGCGCGCCATTACATAAATTAGGCAGTGAAGCTTGGGCGAAAACGCGCCAGAAAGCAGCAGAGAAAATCCGTGATGTGGCAGCAGAATTGTTAGATGTGTATGCGAAACGTGAATCGCAAAAAGGCTTCCAATTCCAGTATGATCGAGAGAGTTTCATGCAATTTGCAGGTACTTTCCCATTTGAAGAGACTTTCGATCAAAAAACGGCAATCAATGCAGTCATTAGTGATATGTGTTTGCCAAAAGCGATGGATCGATTGGTCTGTGGCGATGTTGGGTTTGGTAAAACTGAAGTAGCAATGCGGGCGACTTTCTTGGCGGTAGAAAACCACAAACAAGTTGCAGTACTGGTGCCGACGACATTGTTGGCACAACAACATTATGAAAACTTCAAAGATCGCTTTGCAAATTATCCGATCAACGTGGAAGTACTTTCTCGTTTCAAAACCGCGAAAGAGCAGAAAGCGATTTTAGAAAAAGTAGCAGATGGCAAAATTGATATTCTAGTCGGCACGCACAAATTGCTACAGGACGATGTGCAGTTTAAGGATCTTGGCTTATTGGTCATCGATGAGGAGCATCGATTTGGTGTTCGTCAAAAAGAGAAGATCAAACAGTTACGTGCGAATATTGACATTCTTACCCTAACCGCAACTCCGATTCCGCGTACACTAAATATGGCGCTCAATGGTATGCGTGATCTCTCGATTATTGCTAGCCCGCCAGCGCGCCGATTAACCATTAAAACCTTTGTGCGAGAACAAGATGATACGGTTATTCGCGAAGCGATTCTGCGTGAAATCTTGCGTGGCGGGCAGGTTTATTATCTGCATAATGATGTCGCCACGATTGAAAACTGTGCGGAAAAATTAGCAACACTCGTTCCAGAAGCCCGTATTGTAATTGGTCATGGGCAAATGCGCGAACGAGATTTAGAACGAGTGATGAGTGATTTCTACCATCAACGTTTTAATTTGCTCGTTTGTTCCACCATCATTGAAACAGGTATTGATGTACCAACGGCAAATACCATTATTATTGAACGTGCTGATAAGTTTGGTTTAGCGCAGCTACATCAATTAAGAGGCCGAGTAGGACGTTCGCACCATCAAGCTTATGCTTATTTGCTCACGCCGCATCCAAAAACGTTAACGAAAGATGCACAACAACGCTTAGAAGCGATTAGCTCAATTGATAATTTAGGCGCGGGTTTCGTATTAGCGACGCATGATTTAGAAATTCGTGGTGCAGGCGAATTATTAGGTGCAGAACAAAGCGGGCAGATTGAATCTATCGGTTTTTCACTCTACATGGATTTACTGGAAAATGCGGTGCAGGCATTACAAGCGGGTAGAGAGCCGAGTTTAGATGAAATTACACAATCTCAGGTGGAAATTGAATTACGAATTCCAGCCCTCTTGCCAGATAACTATGTACCTGATGTGAATATGCGACTTTCGTTCTATAAGCGTATTGCTTCAGCAGAAAATGATGAAGCTTTAAAAGCCTTGAAAGTTGAGCTGATTGACCGATTTGGTTTATTGCCTGAACCGACGAAGAATTTATTCCAAGTGACGCAACTTCGCCATATTGCGAAAGGGCTGGGTTTGAAGAAAGTGGAAGCGGGAATTCATGGCGGTTATTTAGAATTCTTACCAACGGCAGAACCCGAACCGATGAAATTCTTGAAACTGATTCAGTCTGATAAATCGGTATATAAATTTGATGGGCCACTGAAATTCAAATTTAGCATCCCGTTAGAAGAAGGGGAAAAACGCTTGGCGTTTGTGAGTGATTTATTGGTAAATCTTCAATAAGAAAAGACCGCTTGTACAAGCGGTCTTTTTTCGTGATTAGTTTGCTAATTTTTGGCGGACAATTTCAAACAAGCAAACACCCGTGGCTACTGACACGTTGAGAGAAGAAACCGACCCCGCCATTGGAATGCTAATGAGTTGATCGCAATGTTCACGTGTTAAGCGGCGCATACCATCTCCTTCTGCGCCCATCACTAATGCAATTGCTCCCGTTAATTTAGCTTCATAAATGCTAGCATCAGCTTCGCCTGCGGTGCCTACAATCCAAACATTGTGGTTTTCTTGTAGCTCACGCATGGTGCGAGCAAGGTTTGTCACGCGAATGAGCGGTACAGTTTCTGCTGCGCCACAAGCCACTTTTCGTGCGGCTGAGGTCAGTTGGGCTGATTTGTCTTTTGGCACAATGACGGCATCAACGCCAGCTGCATCTGCTGTTCGCAAACAAGCTCCGAGGTTATGCGGGTCGGTTACACTATCTAAAATGAGTAAAAATGGCGCAGATTTGTTGGCTAAAATCGCATCTAAATCATGTTCGTTGAGCTCTTTTTGTGGCACTATACGCGCAATAATGCCTTGATGCACTTCCCCTTGCGCTTTGTTATCTAAAGTTTGGCGGTTGACTTGTTGAACTGCCACGCCTAAGCGTTTTAATTCGCCTAATAATGGATTAAGACGTTTGTCTTCGCGGCCTTTTAGCACCAATACTTCAATTAAGCGTTCTGGTGCATTATCTAAAAAAGCTTTTATGGCGTGAATGCCGTAGATTTGTTCACTCATAGTGATTCCTTGATATGGATTTCAGGTATGTTAAGAAGGCGTAGGGCGTGTTATACACGCCCTGCTTTCTAGTATGTTTATTTGTTCTTATAACAACATTTTCACGACTTTATCGAGCTTCACGCGGCCAAATTTTTTCAGTAATTTGCGCACCGCTTCTGGGTAGTCTTTGAGCTGTTCTAAGTCGCTATAGTGGGTTAACACTTTGGTATGTTGACGAATATGGCTTAGCTCAGTTTGTGCTTTTTCACTTAATTCTGCTTTAGGATCATGAATCAATACCGCATTTTCCGCATCTAGCGCCCAAGCTCGTGGGTTGAGATTGTTACCGGTGAGTAAGATATAACAGTTATCGATCCAAACTCCTTTTAAATGGTAGCTGTTTTCATCATCTTTCCAAAGGCGAATCGTCAGTTGTTTGTTTTGAATAAAATGGTCAAAACGTCTAGCAAACGCGCGTAAGTTTTTCTCATAGAGATAAGGCAGCGCTGATGCCATCGTGAATTTTTCTTCTGGTTTAGTGTAGAAGTCGTTTGCAGTTTTATCGCCTACGATAATTTCTACTGATTTACCGCCTTCTAACAACCATTTAATACGCTGTTGGAGCGAGCGCGGGAAGTTAAAATAAGGTGTGCAAATCGTAAGTTTGTCTTGCACTTGGTAAAAGAGTGCTTCAATCACTTTGTTTAGTTGATTACGTTTGCGCAAACCGATAATCGGTGAAAGGCTTAAGTTTTCATCTTGTGCTTTGCCGGCAAATTGATATTGCTGCTGGCTTAAATATTTGCGAAACGCTTTAATTTGCGGGCGAAGTTCAAAGGTTTTCGGGCGATTGACATCATCCAATCGACAAACTGCAGGTTGGCTAATAATATGTTTTTCTAGCAATTCAACCATGCTGTCGGTTAAGGTTGCGTTTTCAATCACATGGTAACGGTCGTATCGATAACGCTCAAACTGTTGTAAATAGACGTTATTGATACTTGCACCGCTATAAACTAGCGTGTTGTCAAATATAAAACCTTTGAGATGTAACACACCGAAAACTTCACGTTTGTTAATTGGCACACCCCAAAACTCAATTGCTTGTTCAAGGTGATATTGCGCTTTTTGTTCTGCATACCAATCTGCATTAGAGCTTACTGCTCCTTCACCAATTCGCCCGCGTTGCGCACGGTGCCAATCGACTAGAATTTTAATTTCAAGAGAGGGGTTGGCTTGTTTAGCTTGATAGAGGGCTGCTAAGATTTCTTGCCCTGCTTCATCTTTTTCAAAATATAAAGCGGTCAAATAAATACGGGATTTTGCAGAATGGATAAGCTGTAAAATGCGCGTTTTGAACGCACGGCTATCTGCAAGAAATTCGACTTTTTCCGCTTGTTGCGGAATAAACATCAAATTATTCAGTTGCTTTTTAGCATATTGAGGTTTATTTAAAATCAGCATTTTACGGTTTCCTTGTATCATATAACTCGAACGTTATACAACATCATTTCTTCGTTAATCAATACTGCCAAATCTCCCCTACCCCTCGAGGCTCAAAGAGGGGATTTATCTTTACGAAATAATGAAGATCTTTATTCCTCATCAAAAATTCCCCCTCTTTGAGCTTCGAGGGGTAGGGGAGATTTGGCAGAAGAAAAAACGGAGAAATTAGTTTAATAAAATATGGGAAATGCATCCCCACATTTTATTTGTTTTACGCAAAATGACGAACTTCGCCACTGCCTGCTACGTTTTCAACGCAGCGTCCACACACTGAAGGGTGTTCTGCATTTGCACCGATATCGGTTGCATAGTGCCAGCAACGAGGGCATTTTTCGCCTTCTGCACGTTCAACTTTGACGGCTAAGCCTGCAAGTTCACCTTCTGCAACATCTGCTTCGCTAAGTGGTTTGATGACCGCTTGTGAAGTGATGAGTACGAAGCGTAATTCGTTGCCAAGCTGTGCTAATAGTGGTTGAATTTCTTCATTCGCATACACAGTCACTTTTGCTTCTAAGCCTGAACCAATGACCTTGTCTTTACGTGCTTGCTCTAATACACGGTTAACTTCTGCACGGACAGCAATGAGTTTTTGCCAGTAGTTGTCGTCTAATTTTTCATTTTCACCAAGTGAGAATAAACCTTCATAGAATTCTTCAGTGAAGACAAACTCTGCTCGACCTTCTACTTGTGGTAAGTAACCCCAAACTTCATCTGCCGTGAATGAAAGAATTGGCGCAATCCAACGCACAAGTGCTTCAGCAATGTGCCACAATGCAGTTTGGCAGCTACGGCGAGCAAGGCTATCTGCTTTGGTGGTGTATTGACGGTCTTTAATAATATCTAAGTAGAACGATCCCATTTCGATTGAGCAGAAACGCATTAAACGTTGTACTACGGTATGGAATTGATAGTTATCGTAGGCTTCTTTGATATCATTTTGTGCTTCTAATGCACAGCTTACTGCCCAGCGATCAAGTGCTACCATTTCTTCTGGTTTTACTAAGTCACGTTTAGGATCAAAGCCGTTTAAGTTTGCTAATAAGAAGCGAGCCGTGTTACGAATACGACGGTAAGATTCACCTGCGCTGTTTAAAATATTGTGTGAAACGGTAATTTCACCCGTGTAGTCAGTTGAGGCTACCCATAAACGTAAAATATCTGCACCGTTTTTATTCCAAACTTCGCTTGGTACAATCACATTACCTAATGATTTAGACATTTTTCTGCCTTTTTCATCAACGGTAAAGCCGTGAGTTAATACTTGTTTGTAAGGTGCTTTACCATTCGTTGCGGTTGAAAGCATCAGTGATGACATAAACCAGCCACGATGTTGGTCTGAACCTTCTAAATACATATCTGCGCTATTGCCATTAAACTCTGGACGAGCTTCTACCACAGAAGCGTAAGTTGATCCTGAATCAAACCATACGTCCAAAGTATCAGGCACTTTGCGATAAAGTTTTGCATCTGCTTCGCCGAGTACTTCAACCGGATCTAAATCCCACCAAGCTTGAATACCTTTTTCTTCTACACGTTTGGCAACATTTTCTAAGATTTCTAATGTGCGTGGATGTAATTCTTCGGTATCGTTATGCACAAACATCGTCATTGGCACACCCCAAGTACGTTGGCGTGAGATACACCAGTCTGGGCGATTTGCTACCATGTTTTCAATACGCGCTTCACCCCAGCTTGGAATCCAACGAACAGATTTAATTTCACCTAAGGCTTGTTGGCGTAAACCTTGCGTTTCCATCCCGATAAACCATTGTGGGGTTGCACGGAAAATAATTGGGGTTTTATGACGCCAACAGTGTGGGTAGCTGTGTTTAATGCGTTCTAATTTGAACAATGCGCCTACTTCTTTGAGTTTGTCTAACACTAATTCATTCGATTCAAACACGCCTTTGCCCGCAAAGAATGGTACATCAGATTTGAATTTGCCGTCGTTGCCAACTAAGCCTGCCATTTCGATACCGTTTTTGCGTGAAACGATATAGTCGTCTTGACCGTGGTCTGGTGCGGTGTGAACTAAACCTGTACCGCCGTCAGTGGTAACGTGGTCACCTAAAATAAATGGCACGCTAAAATCATAGAACGGGTGTTGGAAGCGAAGTAAATTCAACTCGCTGCCTTTAGTCTCGCCCAATACTTCAACCTGTTCAATCTCTCCCGCTTTAGCAACAGCCTCAACTAATTCTTTGGCTAAAATCAAGCGTTCTTCGCCCATTTGAACTAATTGATAATCAAAATTTTCGTTTAATGAAATCGCACGGTTAGATGGCAATGTCCAAGGTGTGGTTGTCCAAATTAACGCAGAAATTTGACCACTTCCTTTGCCTTCCGCACCGAATTTTTGCTCTATTTCTTGTGCATTGACCGCTGGGAAACGCACATAAATAGATGGAGAAACTTTATCTTCATATTCCACTTCAGCTTCTGCTAATGAAGAGCCACAATCTAAACACCAATGAACAGGTTTTGAACCTTTATATAAATGACCGTTAGCAATAACTTTACCCAGCGTGCGGATAATATTGGCTTCAGTTTCAAAGTTCATGGTTAAGTATGGATTATCCCAGTTACCTAGAATTCCCATACGGATAAAGTCTGCTTTTTGTCCTTCTACTTGTTCTTTTGCGTATTCGCGGCAAGCTTGGCGGAATTCAGCTGCTGAGATTTTCTCATTTGGTTTGCCCACTAAACCTTCTACTTTTAGCTCAATTGGTAAACCGTGGCAGTCCCAACCCGGAACATAAGGGGTATCGAAACCTAAAGCGGTTTTCGATTTCATAATAATATCTTTTAAAATTTTATTAACGGCGTGACCTAAGTGAATATTACCGTTTGCATACGGAGGACCATCGTGAAGAATAAAAGATTTTTTACCTTTTGAGGCTTCACGCACTTTTTGGTATAGGTTTTTTTCATACCAGTTTTTAAGCATGTCAGGCTCACGTTTTGCGAGATCCCCACGCATTGGGAAACCTGTTTCAGGCAGATTTAAGGTGTTTTTGTAATCAGTCATTTTTTTGTTTCCAGTTAATAAAATGATATTTAAATTTATTTATTCCAATTCTTTTCAAAAATTTTTCCTGTTCGATAATAAACAGAAACATAATCAATATATTCTTTAAAATGGGTATTCACATTCACAATTCGATTTACCGATTGCCAATCTACATCAAATTTATGTTTTGCAGGAAAAATTGTTTTACTTTCTTCAATTTGGTTTGGATTTAATAAAATTACACCAATACCGTGTAGTGAAGATAAAACTCTTAATTCTTCATAACAATTTTTTGCAATACTTGAAGCCACTAAATATCCTTCATTTGCCCAACTAGAATTGCTAACTGTTTGGAAAAAACTTTCACGCAAATTACTGGTATTTAATTCTTTTTTTACTTCAAAAGAAAAGAGTTTCACATTTTGACTTGAACTCTGTTTCATACAATCTTTAACAGAACTATCCCAATCTTGATCAAGTGCTTTCATTGCAACAATATCAGGGTGAAGCCATTTGTTTGCTCCTTTACCATTGATATTGGTAGACGTTTTTTCATCAATTCTTAAACAATATAAATCTAGTTCTTGATGTAAATACTGAATAAATTTTGGATAAAGCTCATATTCTGAATAATTATCTTTTAGTTTCGGTTTTACTAGTGGATTTTCATGTTCTTCTTTTTGATACCAGTAAACGAATTTTTTCAATTCAGGATCTTTTTCATATTTAATAACATTATGAGAGGCTTGCAAATGAGCATAACTACTTTCTGCACAAAGCTGATTTATAAATGTTTTTTCATCTTTATATTTTTTACGTTTCTCTGAAAAATCTTCAGGATATAGAATAAGTAAATTCTCAACAATTTCACGTGTAGTAAATTTTTTACCTTGATGTTCTTCTAAGAATTTTACAATTTTTTCTGTTTTAGATAATTTACTCATATTAATAAATCTAACTTTCATTCACAAAGGAACCAGATTATACCTAGCTTAGGCATTATCAAATGCTTCTAAAAAATTCCACCGCTTGTTGTTTATCTTTTTCAATTTGTTGCTTTAAGGCTTCAATATTGGAGAATTTCACCTCATCTCGGAGCTTTTTCACGAAACTTACTTCAATAGCTTCACCGTAAATAGAACGGTTGAAATCGAAAATATGTACTTCTAGTAGCGGCTTTGTGCCATTAATCGTTGGGCGGTTGCCGATGTTAGCAACCCCATTAAATTTGCCAGATTTGGTTTCCACTTGCACTGCATAAACCCCTTGAATGGGGGTTACCAAGCGGTTAAGCATAATATTCGCAGTTGGAAAACCAATCGTTCTGCCAAGTTTATTGCCATGTGCAACACGTCCTGCAATCGAATAAGGTTTACCAAGCAGTTTTTCTGCTAATGTTAAATTATCGGCTTGTAGCGCTTCACGAATAAGTGAGCTACTAATGCGTTCTGCTTCTAGGCTATGTGTATGGCTTTCTTCTACCGCAAAACGATATTTTAAACCGGCATTGCGTAAGGTTTCATAATTGCCGGCGCGTTTAGCACCAAAGCGGAAATCATCGCCTACGCTTAAATAGCGCACTTTCAGTTGTTTAACCAATAGGTCGGTAATGAATTCTTCCGCGCTGAGCTTGGCAAATTTTTCACAGAAACGGACGCAAAGCACAAAATCCACTCCTGCTTCGCCTAAATATTTGAGTTTATCGCGTAGTCGCATCAATCTTGCTGGTGGTTGATTTTGCGAAAAATCGCCAGATTTTTGTGCAAAAAACTCACGCGGTTGCGGTTCAAAAATCATCACCACGGAAGGCAAATTTAACGCCAAACTTTTATCAATAAGGCGAGCTAAAACATTTTGATGTCCAAGATGGACACCATCAAAATTACCAATTGATAATACGCAACCTTTTTCAAGTTCTGCTCTGTGCGCTAAATTGTGGAATCCTCGAATGAGTTGCATGGCGAGATATTTATCCGTCAAATAATGTAGAAAATGTTGCTGATTATAGCTTAAGCGGTCGAATTTGGCGAGATTTTTGCAAATCTTGCATGAAATCTGACCGCTTGTTTGATTATGTTATATAGATAAAGCATTGAGGAAATTAAACGGAGATAAAAAGTTATTCAAATGCTACATTTTAGGCTATGATAAGCAAAATATTCTAACGGGAGTATCCCTATGGCAGATTTTGCATACCTCCAATTTAAACGTAAACAGTTAAACCTCAAAGTAAACGATGTTTGTGAACAAGCAGGCGTGACACGCGCTTATTTTAATCAATTAGTCAGCGGCAAAATTAAAAATCCAAGTGCCAATAAATTGAAGGCTTTGCACCGTGTGTTGAACATTGTTGAAAACGATCACCAGCGTGTGGGTGTTATTTTTGGGAAGTTCTACCCAGTGCATACTGGCCATATCAATATGATTTACGAAGCGTTCAGTAAAGTTGATTTATTGCATGTGGTGGTTTGTACCGACACTGAGCGTGATTTGAAGCTATTCCAAGAAAGTAAAATGAAGCGTATGCCGACAAATCAAGATAGATTACGTTGGATGCAGCAGATTTTTAAATATCAGCAAAAGCAAATTTTTATTCACCACTTAAATGAAGAGGGCATTCCAAGTTATCCAAACGGTTGGGAAGCTTGGGCTGAGCGCGTTAAAGCGTTGTTTGAACAGAAAAATATTCACCCAACAATGGTATTTAGCAGTGAGGTGCAAGATAAAGCACCTTATGAAAAATATTTAGATTTAGAAGTAGTTTTAGTGGATCCAGCGCGTGAGCGTTTTAATGTTTCTGCAACAAAAATTCGAAATAATCCATTCCAATATTGGCGTTTTATTCCAAAAGAGGTGCGTCCGTTTTTTGTCAAAACCATTGCCATTTTAGGTGGCGAGAGTAGCGGTAAATCGGTGCTGGTGAGCAAATTGGCAAATGTGTTTAATACCACATCTGCTTGGGAATATGGGCGTGAATTTGTGTTTGAACAGCTTGGTGGCGATGAACAGGCAATGCAATATTCTGACTATCCGCAAATGGCATTAGGACATCAACGTTATGTTGATTATGCGATGAAACATGCGCATAAAGTTGCATTTATTGATACCGATTACATTACTACACAAGCTTTTTGTATTCAGTATGAAGGCAAAGCACACCCATTCTTAGATTCAATGATTAGAGAGTATCCGTTTGATGTGACCATTTTGCTATCAAATAATACCAAATGGGTGGATGATGGGCTGCGTAGTTTAGGCTCGCAAAAACAGCGTCAACGTTTTCAAGCTTTATTGAAAAAATTATTAGAAAAACACCATGTGCCTTATATTGAAATTGAATCGCCAAGTTATTTAGATCGTTATAACCAGACGAAAGAAGTGGTAGAAGCGATTTTAAATGATGAACCGATTCCACTTCAGTTTAAGCAATACAATACGGATGGTCAGTCATGATTCTTTTTGCTGGCGACCCACATGGAAGCTATGCGCATCTTTATCCGATTTTAGCATCACAAACGAATGTAGCTTTGGTGATCTTGGGTGATTTACAGCTCACTAGCCCTGCGGAGTTAGACCGATTAGCCAATTATGCTGATGTTTGGTTTATTCATGGCAATCATGATAGCAAAACGGTTGCAGCGTTTGACTCGCTTTGGGGAAGTGATTGGAAGCAACGTAATTTGCATGGCAAGGTACAAGAGATTCAAGGGGTAAGAATAGCAGGCCTTGGCGGTGTATTTCGTGGACATATTTGGATGCCACCGAATCGCCCGATGTTTTTTGATCCGATTCATTATTGCCAATATATGCCTCAAGAGAAAATCTGGCGTGGTGGATTACCGCTTCGACATCGAACCTCAATTTTTCCTTCGGATGTTGAGGCCTTAGAAAATGAGAAAGCAGACATTCTGATTAGCCATGAAGCTCCAAAACCCCATCCACAAGGGTTTGCTGTATTAAATCAACTGGCTAAAAAAATGGGTGCAAGTAAGATTTTCCACGGGCATCACCATGATAATTTTGATTACCAAACGCTTAATCGTAATAAGCATTGCGAAATTTTCAATATTGGTTTTAGAAGTTTAGCAGATATTGAGGGGCAGTATTTAATTAAAGGGGTGGATGATCGCCACCTAAAATAATTGAACCTTTTAGGTTGGTTGCAAGCGGTAGAAAAAAAGCTATTTTTAACAAAAATTTGATAAAGTTCACCAAATTTTAAAATAGCCCTTTTTAGTTAGTAAATCATTAAGGTAGAATAACGCGTTTTTTGTTGCTGAATGTAGGGAATAGAGTATGCACAATCCACAAATTTTAATTGTTGAAGACGAAGCAGTTACACGTAGCACGCTCAAGAACATCTTTGAGGCGGAAGGTTATGATGTATTTGAAGCGAGCGATGGAGCTGCGATGAATGCTATTTTAGCCAAGCAGCAAATTGATTTAGTGATTATGGACATTAACTTACCAGGTAAAAACGGTTTAATGCTAGCACGCGAATTACGTGAAAATACTAAAGTGGCTTTAATGTTTTTAACTGGGCGTGATAACGAAGTTGATAAAATTTTAGGGTTAGAAATTGGGGCAGATGATTACATTACAAAACCATTTAACCCGCGTGAATTAACCATTCGTGCCCGCAATTTATTGCAACGTACCATGCTAGAAGAGCAAGCGCTCAATAAAGAAGGGAATCAAGTTGAGCAATATCGCTTTAATGGTTGGACGTTAGATGTGAATAGCCGTAGTTTAATCAGCCCTGAAGGCGAAGAGAATAAATTACCGCGCAGTGAATTCCGTGCTTTACAACATTTCTGCGAAAATCCGGGTAAAATTCAAACCCGTGAAACGCTTTTATTAAAAATGACAGGCCGTGAACTTCGTTCGCACGATCGTACTGTCGATGTTACCATTCGCCGTATTCGTAAGCATTTTGAGGATCATCCGAGCACACCAGAAATTATTGTGACTATTCATGGCGAAGGTTATCGTTTTTGTGGTGAACTTGAATAAGACTCTTGAGTCTATCTTTATAAGCAGTTTCTGCTTATCATTTTATCTTGTTTTATTTAGTGAGGATAACATATGAAACATATCGCAGCTTTAATCGTCGCGGGTGCATTTTCAGCATCTGCAATGGCAGCGCCTGTAGGTGAGACTTTTACTGGCGTAGGTGTAGGTGTAGATTTAACTAGCGCAAAATACAAAGTTGATGGCATCAAAGGTAAACAATCAACGGGTCCTGCATTAGTTGTAGATTACGGTATGGATTACGGTAATAACCTTGTAGGTGTTGTTCAAGGTAAAGCAAAATTAGGTAGCACCAAAGTATTTAGTGATGTAAAACAAAAAAATAAATACACAGTGGCTTACCAACAAGGCTATCGTGTAGGGGCGGATTTATTGCCTTATGTGAAAGTAGATGCAACCTCAAGCAAAGTTGGCGATGAAACTTTCCGTGGTTACGGCTATGGCGCTGGTGCGAAATATGCGGTTTCAAGCAATGTAGAAGTCGGTGCAGAGTACACTCGTAATAACTTAAAACGTAGTGGCACCAAACTAAGAGGCAATGACTTCACTGCAAACGTAGGTTATCGTTTCTAATCGTGTGAAAGACAACAAGCGGTGGGATTTTGCAGAGGTTTTGCAAAATCCCATTTTTTATAAAAAATCAGCTTTTTGCCTATTAGATCGGCAAATGTTGTAAAAATGCAGAAATTTGTGAGAAAAGCGTTTGACTTCTCGCTGAAATCCAGTATTATGCACACCCACAGACACAGTGTGTGGTGAGATGGCCGAGCAGGCTGAAGGCGCTCCCCTGCTAAGGGAGTATAGGGTTAAAAAGCTCTATCGAGGGTTCGAATCCCTCTCTCACCGCCATTTATTCTATCACGCACCCGTAGCTCAGCTGGATAGAGTACTCGGCTACGAACCGAGCGGTCAGAGGTTCGAATCCTCTCGGGTGCGCCATTCAAGCTTTAAATCTTCTTCTTTAATCTAATTAAATCCTTTATAATCATCTTCATTTTTCATTATTCTTTTTATTTTATGCTGAATTTTGCATACCAAGAACACTATAAATCTTACTATTTTGATACTCGAAATCTTAATCTTCAATTTCCGCGTCTTTCCTCCCCGCAATCTTGTGATGTTTGCATTATTGGTGCTGGCTTTCAAGGGCTTTCCACTGCATTAGAGCTCGCTGAACGAGGCAAAAAAGTGATTGTGTTAGAAGGCGCTCGTGTTGGCTTTGGCGCTTCTGGACGTTCTGGCGGGCAGGCAATCAATGGTTTTGAAGAAGGCATTGATGAATATATTGAACAGGTTGGCTTTGAGAAAGCAAAAAAACTTTGGGAAATGTCACTTGAAGCGATTGATATCATTGACGAGCGTGTAAAAAAATATGGTATTCAATGTGATTGGAAGAAGGGTTATGCAACTTTAGCGCTTAATTCACGTCGAATGGATGACTTAATTGCAATGGAGAAAGCCAGTCGAGAAACTTTTGGCTATCAAAATATGCAGTTATGGGATAAATCTCAGTTGCAGCAACATGTCGGTAGCGATATTTATGTTGGCGGTTTATTTGATAGCAACTCAGGGCATCTTCATCCGTTAAATTATTGCCTTGGGCTTGCCAAAGCATGCGAGCAATTAGGTGTAACCATTTTTGAACATTCACCGGTTACCGATATTCAAATAAATAGCGATACGCAAGCGGTCGTTTTTGCAGAAGGTTTTGCAGTTTCTTGTGAAAACGTGGTATTAGCTACAAATGCTTATATCGATGCCCTTTCAAAACGAATTACTTTTGGTATTGAGAAGAAAATTTTACCAGTAGAAAGTTTTATTATTGCGACTGAACCCCTTTCTCAAGCAATGGCGGATAGCTTAATCAATAATGGCATGTCGGTATGTGATAACAATATTTTCTTAGATTATTACCGCTTGTCCGCAGATAATCGCTTATTATTCGGTTCAGATTCGAGTACGAATGTGGATATGATTGCAAAAATGCGTTCAGAGATGTTAGCCGTATTCCCACAGCTAGAAACCGCAAAAATTGATTATGGTTGGGCTGGGCCGATTGATATGACGCTTAATGCTACTCCACATTTTGGTCGAGTAAAACCAAACGTCTATTTTGCGCAAGGTTTTTCTGGGCATGGTGTTGCTTTAACAGGGCTTGCTGGGCGAATTATTGCTGAGGCGATTGAAGGCAATGATGAGCGTTTGGCTATTTTTGAAGGTTTAAAAGTACCGAGTATTCCTGGCGGTAAGTTAGGTAAAAAATTGGCGCTGAAAATAGGCATGCTTTACTACCGATTCTTAGACAAATATAGATAAGAGGCTGATTTGAAAGGCTTATTGATTCGATTTTTCATTGGATTTGCTTTGCTACTTTGGGCATGGGATATGGTTTATCCATGGCAAAAAGTCATGCTAGCCGAAGAGAATCGTCATACTCAAGTGCAACAACGTAAAATATTGAGGGTGGGGCTAATTAACCACCCACTTTCTTATTTCGTTGGTGCAGAAGGTAAGGCGGGAATTGATTATGAGCTAGCCAAGGCGTTTGCTGAATATCTTAATGTGAATTTAGAAATTAAAGCGTTTGATAATAGCGAACAAATCTTCAAGGCTTTAAAAGAAAATGAAATTGATATTGCCGCAGCAGGATTGTTGTATCAAGATCGATTAAGTGAGCAATTTCAGATTGGTGCAAGCTATTATTCAACCTCATGGCAGGTGGTTTACCGTAAAGATACCCCTCGCCCTTATCGCTTAGCTGACCTTAAGCAAGAGCTTGTTATTCCTAAAGGTTCGGCAGTTTTACCTATTCTACAACGACTTAAATTAGAAAACCCAAATCTTAACTGGCGAATTGCGGAAGAAGCAGAACAAGAAGAGCTTTTGATCCAAGTTGCAGAAGGGAAAATTCCTTATACAGTGGCAACTTCCGTAGATATTTCTGCTGCGCAACATATTAGCCCGAAAATTGCCGTCGGTTTTGATTTAACGGATGAAGCGCCTGTATTATGGTATTTGCCGAAAAGTACTTACAGTGAATTACAAGCGGCTGTGCTTGAATTTATGGGCGAAGCAAATGATACAGGGTTAATTGCTCGAATTGAGGAAAAATATTTTAGCTACCTCAATAAGTTTGACTATGTTGATGCCCAGAGTTATCTTCAAGCTATTCGAGAGGTATTGCCGAAATATCAACCGATTTTTGAAAAATATAAAGGCGACCTGGAATGGCAAATGCTGGCTGCCATTGCTTATCAAGAATCACATTGGGATCCGAATGCGACCTCTCCAACAGGTGTTCGTGGGATTATGATGCTAACGAAAGATACCGCAGAAAGAATGCGAGTAACAGATAGAACGCATCCAGAGCAGAGTATCCGAGGTGGGTCGGAATATTTGCACCTTTTGATTAGTCAAATTCCCGAAACTATCGCTCAAGAAGATCGAATTTGGTACGCCTTGGCGGCGTATAATATGGGCTTAGGTCATTTATTAGATGTACGCCGTTTAACCCGTCAGCTTGGTGGCGATCCGGATAATTGGTTAGATGTAAAGAAAAACTTACCATTATTGGCTGAAAAACGACATTATACTGGACTAAAATATGGCTATGCGCGTGGTTTTGAAGCGTTGCAGTATGTTGAAAATATTCGTCGATATTACAACAGTATTGTGAATCATCAGCGTATAGAAGAACAAAAAAATCAAGAAAAACAAATAGGAGTTGAAGATGAAACGCAAATTGCGCCTGAAACCCAAAAAAACGTTAACTTGCAATAAATTCCGCCGAATTCAACGCATTTGGAAACATAAACGCCAAATTGCTGAACGAAGAGGAATTGCCTTTATGGTATTCAATGAAGAATAAGAAATAAGCACCTATTTTGGAAATTTTTACGAAAATATGACCGCTTGTATGGCATAAATTTGTAATTTTATCTGTCCTATTTAGGGCAAATTGGTTGAAAAATAACTGCTACGATGAGTGGTAAATTCAGCAAACTTTCGCCAATTTTAGAAGATTTTATTCGCAAAATTGCCGAAAATCAGGTAATCTACACAAATATTTTTCCGCCGTCTATATTTGATGGACGGCATCCATTTCTTAATATAATTGACGGAATTTCATTATGGATATTCGCAAAATCAAAAAATTAATCGAATTAGTTGAAGAATCAGGCATCACTGAGTTAGAAGTGTCTGAAGAAGAAGGTACAGTACGCATTAGTCGTGCAGCACCAGTGGTGGCAGCACCTGCAGTTCAATATACTGCTGCACCAACACCTGTTGCTGCTCCAGCTGCTGCGCCAGCAGCGACAAGTGCACCAGCAGCGCCAAGTGCACCAGCAGCACCAGCAAATAATGAAGTAAGCGGTCATGCAGTACTTTCTCCAATGGTTGGTACTTTCTATCGTAGCCCAAGCCCAGATGCTAAACCATTTATCGAAGTAGGTCAGTCAGTAAAAGTAGGTGATGCACTTTGTATTGTTGAAGCAATGAAAATGATGAACCGTATCGAATCAGATAAAGCCGGTGTGGTAAAAGCGATCTTAGTGAATGATGGCGAAGCTGTTGAATTCGATCAAAAATTAGTAATTATTGAATAAGGTAGCATGGGCAGTTGGTGAACTTATTGAGCCAAAGCCCGTGTGGTAAGCGGTGAAATTTGAAGAAAATTTTACCGCTTGATTGTTTTAAATGGCAGGCTATGCCTGCCCGATGAGGAACACGCAATGTTAGAAAAAGTTGTCATTGCTAACCGTGGCGAAATTGCCCTACGCATTTTGCGCGCTTGTAAAGAATTAGGTATTAAAACGGTTGCTGTTCATTCAACCGCTGACCGTGAATTAAAACACGTCTTATTAGCTGATGAAACCGTTTGTATCGGGCCAGCACCTTCTGTAAAAAGTTATTTAAACATTCCTGCTATCATTGCTGCAGCTGAAGTAACCGGCGCAGATGCGATTCACCCAGGTTATGGTTTTTTATCTGAAAATGCCGATTTTGCAGAGCAAGTAGAAAAATCAGGCTTTACTTTTATTGGACCAACTGCGGATGTGATTCGTTTAATGGGCGATAAAGTGTCAGCTATCAATGCGATGAAAAAAGCAGGCGTGCCATGTGTACCAGGTTCTGATGGCCCAGTAGGCAACGATATGGCAAAAAATAAAGAGATCGCTAAGCGCATTGGCTATCCTGTTATCATCAAAGCTTCAGGTGGCGGCGGTGGTCGTGGTATGCGTGTGGTTTACCAAGAAAAAGACTTGGAAGAATCTATTGCGATGACTAAGGCAGAAGCGAAAGCAGCATTTAATAATGATATGGTTTATATGGAGAAATATTTAGAAAATCCTCGCCATATCGAAGTGCAAGTTTTAGCAGATACTCACGGTAATGCGATTTATTTAGCAGAACGTGACTGCTCAATGCAACGACGCCATCAAAAAGTGGTGGAAGAAGCACCGGCACCAGGTATCACCCCTGAATTGCGTAAATTCATCGGTGAACGTTGTGCGAATGCATGTCGTGAAATTGGCTATCGTGGTGCGGGTACTTTTGAATTCTTATTTGAAAATGGCGAATTCTATTTCATTGAAATGAATACCCGTTTACAAGTAGAGCATCCGGTTACTGAAATGATTACCGGCATCGATTTAGTTAAAGAGCAATTACGTGTTGCAGCTGGCTTACCACTTTCTATTACTCAAGAGGATGTTAAAGTGAAAGGTCATGCTATCGAATGCCGTATCAATGCAGAAGATCCAAATACCTTCTTACCATCACCAGGCAAAATTACGCTTCTACATGTACCAGGCGGTTTAGGTGTACGTTGGGATTCCCACATTTATGCGGGTTATTCTGTACCACCACACTATGATTCAATGATTGGTAAATTGATTACATTTGCTGAAGATCGTGATATTGCTATTCGTCGTATGGAACACGCATTATCAGAGACTATCATTGAAGGCATTAAAACCAATATTCCATTACATGAACAAATCATGGCTGATGAAAACTTCCGCAAAGGTGGCACGAATATCCACTATCTTGAGAAGAAACTTGGTTTAAAATAATTTGGTAAAGCGGTATTAAAAAATTACCGCTTGTCATGAAAAAGTGGGTTAGCATTTAAAACGTTAACCCACTTTATTTTTGTCTATTTTGACTTATTTAATTACACCACATGCCATGCGTGGACCGCCACCGCCAAGTGCAGCTGGGTGATCTGAGTGGTTGTCACCACCAACGTGAATCATAATAGAGTGATTTTGCACTTCAGTTAATTTTTTAATACGTGGTGCTAAAACTGGTTGAGTTGCGCTACCATCATGTAATACGGTTAATGCTGGTAAGTCGCCTAAGTGAGCGTCATCAGACCATGGGAAGCCATGACCTTTAGCGTTATTTGGGTTCCAGTGTCCGCCTGCCGCTAAGCCTGCAGTCAGTTTACCGTCTTTTTCTTTTGGCTCACAGCTTGGGTTTTCATGAATATGGAAACCGTGTAAGCCTGGTGCTAAGCCATTTAAATTCGGAGTGAAAACTAAGCCGTAAGGTGATTCGGTAATTTCAACAGTACCTACGTCTTTATTGCCATGCTCAACATCTAATTGTTGTACTTTCACAACTAATTTTTCAGGCGCTTGTTCTGCATTAGCAGAAACTGCAGCGAACAAACCTAAGCTAGCTAAAATAGCGACTGCACTTTTCATTTTCATTGTAATACTCCATTTATGGTTGATGAAATGATATCTTTAATTCTACCTATTATTAGGGTATTGTGTACAAAATTTACAAATCGGCAAAAACTATGATTTCAAGCATTGCATTTTATGTCGAAATAGAGTATTTATGCACCTTACCCCTTAAAACATTATTAATTATTCAGGAGCAACACAATGCAAAATGTCGGTTTCGTCGGTTGGCGTGGAATGGTCGGTTCAGTATTAATGGATCGTATGGTTCAAGAGAATGATTTCGCCAATATTAACCCAGTTTTTTTCACTACTTCGCAAGCGGGTCAAAAAGCCCCAATTTTTGCAGGTAAAGAAGCAGGCGATCTTAAAAATGCTTTCGATATTGACGAATTAAAAAAATTAGACATTATCGTCACTTGCCAAGGTGGTGATTACACGAATGAAGTTTATCCAAAACTTCGTGAAACCGGCTGGAATGGCTATTGGATTGATGCAGCCTCAGCACTTCGTATGCAAAAAGATGCGATTATCGTCTTAGATCCAGTAAACCAACATGTTATTTCAGAAGGCTTAAAAAACGGCATTAAAACCTTCGTCGGTGGTAACTGTACCGTTAGCTTAATGTTAATGGCAATTGGTGGTTTATTCGAAAAAGATTTAGTTGAGTGGATTTCTGTGGCAACTTACCAAGCTGCTTCAGGTGCGGGCGCTAAAAATATGCGTGAATTACTTTCACAAATGGGTCAATTAGAAGCCAGCGTGAAAGCAGAATTAGCAGATCCAGCCTCTTCTATTTTAGATATTGAACGCAAAGTGACCGCAACCATGCGTGATGACAGCTTCCCAACAGCAAACTTTGGTGCAGCATTAGGTGGCAGCCTCATTCCTTGGATTGACAAATTATTACCAGAAACCGGACAAACCAAAGAAGAGTGGAAAGGTTATGCAGAAACCAACAAAATTTTAGGTTTAAGTGATAATCCAATTCCAGTAGATGGTTTATGCGTACGCATTGGTGCATTACGTTGCCATAGCCAAGCGTTTACCATTAAACTGAAAAAAGATGTTCCATTAGAGGAAATTGAGCAAATCATCGCTGCACACAATGAGTGGGTAAAAGTGATTCCTAACGATAAAGAAACTACTTTACGTGAATTAACACCTGCTAAAGTAACAGGGACATTAAGCGTGCCGGTTGGCCGTTTACGTAAATTAGCGATGGGCCCAGAATACTTAGCCGCATTTACTGTAGGCGACCAATTATTATGGGGTGCTGCTGAGCCTGTTCGCCGTATTTTAGTGCAATTGACTAAATAATTTTTAAGACTTCTTAATAAAATCAAGCGGTTAAATTTTCTTGATGTTTTGCAAAAAACTATAGAAATTTAACCGCTTTTATTTTTCACCAATCTTCGGTGTTATTTAACCTATTCTTTAAATTATCTATTATTTTGTCAGAGCCGGCTAAGCTCGTGCTAACGTCCAAACTTGAATTTCTTTTACCCCTTGCTTTTGTAGCACACGTGCGATGGCGTTGATAGTTGAGCCAGTTGTCACGACATCATCAACTAAAGCAACACGTTCATAATGTTTTTTAGGCGCATAATGAAAGGCATGTTGTAAGTTATGTCTGCGCGCTTTAGCGGTAAGTTCTCGTTGTGGCTGGGTTGCGCGAATGCGACTAATCGCAGTTTCTTCTAATGGTAGACTTAACCAGGTGGCTAATGGTCGGGCAAGTAGCGTCGCTTGATTGTATCCACGCCACCAATGGCGTTGCCAATATAGAGGCACAGGCATAATGACTTCAGGTAATTGCAAACTATGTGTTCGTTTTGCTTCTCTTAATGAAAGCAGCAATAATCGGGCGAGCGGTTTATCTAGCCAGTATTGTTGCTGAAATTTAAATCGATGAATCCAATCTGAAAGCGGCTTTTGATACATCGCAATGCGAACTAACCTTTGCCATTTAGGTTCGTGTTTTAAACACTCTCCACATTGCATAGAAAACTCTAATAATGGCATTCCACAATGACCACAATAAGGTTTTTTCTCCAGTAACCGTACACAACGACTACAAAATCCATGGTGGGATAATGCTAAACGTTTTTTACATTCGAAACATCTAAAATCTGCCTGATTCATCTTTTCTCCTTTTCGGCAGAATTTAGCATACCCGCCAAATAAATTTTGCGACGGCCTTCGAAATGCGAGTACAATCTTGGTAAATTTTTACCAAAATCTCACCGCTTGTAAGAAGGTACTCTCATGAAAATCACACCAGATTCTATTAAAGTCGTATTCTTTGATATTGATTACACACTATATATTAAAAACGAAGCTCGTATTCCCACTTCAATTATTGAAGAAGTGTTACCTCGCTTGAAAGCAAAAGGGATCATTCCAGCTATTGCAACGGGTCGAAATGTGGGTGGTTTTCCTAAAGCTTTATTGCCATATCTGAATGAAGAGGGTTTCCAATTATTAGTAACCATTAACGGGCAGGATAATCTTTATCGTGATCAGCAGATTAGCGCTTATGGCTTAAGCACGGAGCGCATTACGCAAGCGGTTGAAAAATTACAACGATTAGGCATTAAATATGCGTTCGTTAGCCGTGAAGCAATAGCGGTTTCTGCGGATGATGCGATTGTTAAAGAAGCGACCACCCCGATTACTGCTGATTACCTTATCGATCCAGATTTCTATTTGAAGAATAACGTTGTACAAATGTTAGCTTATTATAATGAAGAACAACGTGAAGCCGTAGAAGCCGCGGGGGTATTAGGTGACGATCTTAAAGCAGTACGTTGGCATGAAAATGCAGTAGATATTTTCCTTAAACAAAACTCTAAAGCACGTGGGATTGAAGATACATTAGCTTATTTAGGACTTGAACCTCAACAAGCAATGGCATTTGGTGATGGATTTAATGATTTAGAAATGTTTGAAACGGTTGGTTTTTCTGTTGCGATGGGAAATGGGGAAGAAGAACTGAAAGCGATTGCTGATTTTGTCACCAAAGATATCCGTGAAGATGGCATTTTGTATGCATTGGAAACGTTAGGGGTAATTTAATTGTTAACATATGAATTAAGTATTAGAAATTAGTTTATAAATGTTTATTTATTAGTAATTATTTATAATTTTGATTATACTTAGCTAAATTTTATTACATGGAGTAATTATGTCAATTTACAGAAATTCTCTTGCTTTTTCAGTGATTCATTATTATTTGAGTGAATTTGCTAAAAAACATCAATTCTTGTTACCTCCTTTCCCTAAACATTTACAGTTAATAGATGTATCATCTTTTATTTCTCAAGCAGAAGATATTGTTTTAGGAAATTCATCATCAAAAGAAATCATTGTAAATGAAAGATTATCTAGCTTATTTGAAAATATAAGTTTAGAAAATGGACATCAGCCTAATACCAATCTTTTTTCCTATGAATATCGAGAATTATCAGCGAATTCTATTTTCCCTATTAAAAATACGCTAAAGGCTTCTTTGTCTGAATTATGGGGTAATTTTATAAAAGGAATTGACGCTATCCCACATTCCCACCAAACAAATTTGAATTTATGGTTAGATCATTTTGATACGGCAATGCAATGTTTTACATCACACATTCCGAGTCTTTATAGGCATGATATTTCTTTTTATGATTTTACTAAAGTCGTGGCAGCATTTGTGGTAGCTCTCGCGGATGAAAATGCAGAGAAGGATGCTCCATTTTTACTAATTCAAGGAGACTTCTTTGGCATTCAAGATTTTATTTTTTCTGGTGGCAGCGAATCGAATAAAGGCGCTGCAAAAATTCTACGTGGTCGCTCTTTCCAAGTCTCACTATTTACTGAACTTGCAGCACTTAAAATCTTAAGTGCTTGTAGTTTGCCAACGATTTCTCAAATGATGAATGCGGCTGGAAAATTTTTGATTATTGCACCAAATACAGAAAAAGTAAAAACAGCAATACAAAAAATAAAAAATGAATTGAATCAATGGTTTATTAAAGAAACTTACGGTTTAATTGGATTAGGTATTGCTGTTCAGATAGCCCAAACACATGAATTCGAGCAGAGTAATTATGAGAAATTAGTGAAAAAACTGTTTGAAAATTTAGAAGAACAAAAACTCAAACGATTAGATTTAACGGATACCACGCAAAGTGTGCATGAAGAAAATTATCCTAATAGTGTTTGTGCGATGAATAGTTTCTTTCCTGCGCAAATGGGTAAAGATTATTCGGTTATTTCAGAAGATCAGATCAAAATTGGGGAAATGCTTTCTAAACGACAACGCATAATTATTGCTGATGAAAAAACACAAATTCATCATGAATATGAGACACAAATTCTCAAATTACCAATTTTTGGTTTTAAAGTTATTTTTACCAAAAATGAAAGTGATACAGGTAAGTTTGGTTTGCATAGTAATGATATTTACCGCTTTTGGGATTTTTCATTGCCAGAAAATACCAATGTTCCAATTTGGAATGGCTATGCTCGTCGTTATATCAACGCTTATGTGCCTTTTGATAACCAAGGAAAAATTGTTACCTTTGAGGAAATTCAAACTAAAGATGAAGGGCAAGATGCTTTAATGACCTTAAAAGGTGATGTCGATAATCTTGGTTCAATTTTCCAAAAAGGTATTCAGCCTGCCAATATTGCGAAAATGGCAGCACTTTCTCGTCAAATGAACCAATTTTTTAGCCTTTGGTTGCCGGCATATTGTGCTGAGAATAGTCCCAATATGTACACCGTATTTGCGGGTGGTGATGACTTCTTTTTGATTGGCCCTTGGTATTCCACACAAAAAGTTGCTCACGCGATGCAACAAGCTTTTAGTCGATATGTGGCGGGAAATCCTGAGATTCATTTTTCGGTTGGAATGGTAATGAGTAAATCAAACATTCCTGTGCCACGTTTAGGCGATTTAGCTGAAGACGCTTTGGATAAATCGAAAAGTATTGATAAGGGTGAAAAAGTTTCTACAGCGAAAGGAAAAAATGCAGTGACGATTTTTAATCGGTCGGTGAAGTGGGCGGATTGGAAACAACTTTGTGATTTAGAGGAAGAAATTCACCGCTTAGCAGAAACTTATAAAATTTCGACTTCTTATCTTTATTCATTAATTCATTTATGTGAACAAGCGGCAGATATGAAGAATATTGAGAATACAATATGGCGGAGTCGTTTTTATTATCGAACCGCACGTTATGTAACGGATAAACTCTCTAAAGAAAATCGAAATAAAGCATTAAGTGAAATGAGTATTTCATTAGGCGATAAAGGAATTGGTACATATAAACTAAACTTTGCTATTCCATTAACAAACTATTTTTATCAAAAACGATAAGGAAAACTTATGTTAAACATTAATGAAATTAAATTTGGTACAGATAAATCTGCTGAAATTTTTTCAGATATTGCGCAACGTGCAGCCCAACATGTTAAATCAAATAAGAATGTTAATAAAACAACGCAATTACGCAAGTTTTATGATGAATTAGCGATGTGGAATGAGCGTGTGCAATTAGCGCGTGAAAATAAAGAAAATAAATTTAAGGAGTTAGTACCTTTTATCAAAATGTTAAAAGCAAAAGTAGCATATGCCGAAGGGCGTAAACACGTTGATAGAAATTTCTCAGAAGTATTTAATCGCTGTATTGATCAAGCAAATAATGTTGAAACTTTAAGAGATGCAAAATTATTTATGGAAGCTGTAATGGGCTTTTGCAAATTAGAAGAAATTTAATAAGGAATGCTAATTATGAAATTAACAAATATTATTGAAATTAAAGCAAAATTAGAATTACAAACAGGTTTACATATTGGTGCGGGTGATAGCGAAATGCATATTGGTGGTATTGATAATTCAGTAATTAAACACCCGATTACACAATCACCTTATATTCCTGGATCAAGCCTTAAAGGGAAAATTCGGACCTTATTAGAATGGCGTTCGGGTGCAGTGCAAAGCACACCATTAACGTTAAAAGAAGTATCTAAAACTCCTGAAGAAGTAAAAAACATTTTACGTTTATTCGGCATTAGTGGTGATACCAAAAATAGTGAACAAGAAGTTGCTGAAATTGGTGTTTCTCGTTTAGCTTTCTGGGATTGCGCATTAGATGCAGAATGGGAAAAATCTATTCGTAATGATAACCAACTTTTAACAGAAGCGAAAAATGAGAATACTATCGACCGTATTACGTCCACTGCTGGTAATCCTCGCCAAACTGAACGTGTGCCTGCTGGTGCAAAATTTGATTTTAAGCTAATGCTACGCCAATTTGAAGGCGATAAACCTGAACTTTTAGCATTAGTGTTAAAAGGATTGAAACTCCTTGAAATGGATAGTCTTGGCGGTTCAGGCTCACGTGGTTACGGTAAAGTGAAGTTTGTTGAATTAACCGTGAATGGGGAATTACGTAGTTTAGACGATATCAAACCCTTTGAATAAGGTGGTGCTATGAAATTGTATCGTTTCACACTAACCCTCCAAAGCGCGATTGGAACGCCTTTGGTGGGTGATACTCTATTCGGACAACTTTGCTGGGCGATACGCAATCGCTTTGGTGAAGCTCGATTAATTGAATTATTAGACGGTTATACTGCACAACGCCCATTTATGGTGGTGTCTGATGCTTTTCCCGAAGGCTTTCTACCCTTACCCACTTTACCTTCTAAATTTTGGGAAACTAAAACAGAAACGGATCGTAAAAGTTTGAAAAAAGTCCAATGGGTTAAAATCAGTGATGTAAAAAAAAGTGCGGTAAAATTTTGGCAAGAATGTGCTTTACAAGCTAATTTCAAGTTTGAAAAAGAAAAACAAGATCAATTCCACAATACTATTAATCGTCAAACTAATACGACAGGAGAAGGACAATTTGCCCCGTACTCAACTGAGCTAACTTGGTTTGGTATAGAACAGAAATTTGATATTTATATCGTATTAGATGAAGTTCGTTTTTCATTAGATGATTTAACGCAAATCCTTAAAGATATAGGAAGTTTTGGATTTGGGAGAGATGCTTCTATTGGGCTAGGAAAATTCTATTGTGATAATTCAAAAGCGGTAGATTTTACCCAACAAAATGCAAATTGCTATTTAACTTTGGCAAATTGTGCACCACAAAATTTAGGTTTAGATAAAGCATATTGCTATTACCAAATTACCACTAGATTTGGTCGCCACGGCAATATTCAGGCATTAAGTTCCAGCCCATTTAAAAAGCCGATTATTTTGGCAAAGCCAGCTGCGATTTTTACGCCTGAAACATATGAACCACGATTATTTTTAGGGAATGGATTGGGTAATGTTTCTCACGCTCAGCCAAATGCGGTACATCAGGGCTATGCTCCCGTTTTAAATTTATTTGTCGATTTTAAACATAAGGATCACAAATGAACAAATTTATGCAAACTCACAAGGTTTATTTAACTCCATTAAGTCCTATTCATATTGGTTGTGGAGAAGATTTTGAGCCAACAAATTATGTGATTGATGGCGAAACGTTATTTAATTTTGAGCCAAGTCAATTAGCATTGAATGAACGCGAGAGAATAGAGCTGTTAAATGCTGTGAACCGTTTAGATTTACTTGCTATTCAACGTTTTTTCTTAAATCAAAAAGATAAAGCTATTGCAAGCGCCTATTATTTTGCAGATGTCGCAGAAGGTTTAGCACAAGATTATAAAAATCGTGTTGGTAAAGTGGCACAGCGTGAAAATGATGGTAATAAAGTGATTAATAATCTCTCGATTGAACGTACAGCTTATTTACCCATTCAACATTTACCTTATATTCCGGGAAGTGGATTTAAAGGGGCTTTGGCAACAGCATTATTAGATCAAGCTCATCAGGCAAAAAATAATCCTAAAGTAAACGCAAAAGATCATGGAAAATTACTTAAAGAATATATTGGTGATTTTGGAGAAAGTAAATTACGTCATATTAAATTTAGTGATTTTGTTCCAGAATCACAAGTTGAAAGTAAAATTTACTATGCTCTGAATTTTAAAAAGAAATTAGGTAAAACAGATGGTAAAGGGCGGGCTATGGCATTACGTAGAGAATGTATCACTGCAGGACAATATCGTGCATTCCAAAGCCAATTAACCTTAACTAAAAGTGAAAATACTTTTTCTTTAACACAGCTTATTGATGCCCTTAAAAAATTCTATCTACCTATTTTTAAAAAAGAAATAGAGCTATTACAAGAGCGTAATTTGGTTGCTACTCAATATATCAAATTACTTGAAAGCCTGATAACGTTACCAAATGTTGCTTTAATCCGTTTAGGAAAAAATGGAGCGGATAGTAAAACCTATCAAGGTGATAATATTGCTCAAATTAAGATAATGGGAGCAAAAGGTACACCACCAACGTTTAAAGATAGCAGTACAACCGTATGGTTAGCAGGTATAAATGGTTCGCAGCAAACGGCCCTTCTACCTTTAGGCTGGGCATTAGTTGAAATTAATCCAACGACGGAAAATGAAGTCTTAAAAACATGGTGTGAGACACAGCCAAAATCCAAATTTGATCGCACAGCAATTTTAACGAAACGTGAAGCACAAAAAGCAGAACAAGCTCGCTTACAAGCCGAGGTGGAAGCCAAGCGTTTAGCAGAAAAAAACGCGGAAGAAGAAAAGCAAACATTGTTAGATTCGCTTTCGGACAATCAACGTTTAGTAGAAGCTAAGTTGGTCGAATGGGATTCTCAGGAAAGAAAACAATTTACAGTATCTCCTATTTTTGCAGAAGCCCAAAAATTGTTAGAAGAGGCTCAACAATGGAATAAAGAAGATCGTCATTATCTTTATGAAAAAATCGATCCTACAAAACCAAATGAAGGCTTACAAAAATATGTTGATGGTTTAAGTGGTTTCAGTAATTTAAAAGCAAAATCAGCCGTAGAATTTAAAAAATTGCGCAATAAACTGGTGGCAGAATAATGCTAAGTTCACTGCCAATAGTCCGCTACCAATTTACTTTCACTGTAACTGAACCTATTCAACTGCCCGAATATGCAGGCTCTACCTTGCGTGGAGCCTTTGGGCGTGCGTTGCGTAAAATTGCTTGCATGACAAAACAAGCAGATTGCAAAGGTTGTCCGCTTTATCGTACTTGCCCTTACACGAATATTTTTGAGACACCTGCACCAAGTGAACACGAAATTCAAAAATTTAGCCAAGTGCCAAATGGTTATATGATTGAACCACCTACATGGGGCGAAAAAGTCTATTTTTCGGGTGAAATACTTCAGTTTTCATTGGTATTGTTTGGACGGTTAATCGAACAACTGCCTTTAATTGCATTTGCGTTCAAACGAGCGTTTGAATATAAAGTTGGGCATGGCAGAGCAAATTTATTGGATATTTCTGCGTTTAACGAAAGTGCAAGAAGATTTGAGTCTGTTTTATTTGATGGCAATATTACTGAACATCGTAAAGAGGTGAATTTTCCGGAACATTTTGCAAATAATGCTGTGATTGAAATTAGTACTCCTTTACGTTTGCAAGAAAACGGTAAGCCATTGAGTGATAAGGAAATCAATGTAGAGCGTTTTTTTATTTCACTTGCTAAACGTATTGCGTTATTAAGTGAATTTCATTTTGAGCTATTACATTTAGACTTTGAGTTACTAAAAAATCAGATCGCGCAAATTGAAGATGAAAAATGCTTAAAATGGCAAGATTGGACGCGTTATTCTTCCCGACAAGAACAAAAAATGAAGTTAGGAGGGGTAATTGGTAAATGGCAATTTAAAAACTTATCACCAGAATTAGCCAAGTTGCTTTATATCGGTCAATGGTTACATTGTGGAAAAAATGCAACCTTTGGATTAGGTAAATATCAAATTACAAATTTGTAATTTATAACAAAAAATAGACCGCTTGCTATTATTTAATTTTAAATCTTTGAGGAAATAGGTATGACAACGTGGTTTATTTCAAGACATGAAGGTGCGATTGAATGGGTAAAACAACAAAATATCCAGATCGATCGTTTTGAAAGTCATTTAAATACTTCACTTGTACAAACAGGTGATGTAGTTATTGGTACGCTTCCTATTCACTTGGCCGCAGAAATCTGTCAAAAAGGGGCAAAATTTTATTTTTTATCTGTTAATGTTTCACGCGAACAACGTGGAACAGAATTGACGTGTGAACAATTAACCGAGCAACAATGCTCAATCCAACCATTTTGGATAGAAAAATTATAGGATTTTATTATGCAAAAATATGATATTCACGTTTGTTTAGTTTCAGCACAAGCTGCACCAAATTTACTGCCTATTTTAGATAGTGAGTTTAAACCTAAAAAAGCGATTTTTCTTGTTTCTAAAGCAATGAAACAACGAGCTGAATACTTGGCGAAAACATTTGAAAAATTAAATGTAAGAGTTGAATTAAAAAACATCTCTGATGAATTTAATTTTGGTTTAATGGAAGATGAGATCTTCAAGCTAGTTGAAGAATATGAAAATGAAAGTATTGCTTTAAATGTAACAGGCGGAACAAAATTAATGTCTATTGCTGCTGAAAATGCGTTTAGTGCATTAGGTAAGCCAATTTTTTATATTGATACAGATAGTAATCAAATTCTATTTATTTCTAAGGACCAAGAGCAGCAATGGCTACCAAACTTAGAAATGAAAGCTAAAAATAAAATTGATATTTATCTTTCTGCTTATGGTTCTACAGTATTAACTACGCAAAATCCCTTAGAACGTAAAAAATACTTAGCTGCTGTTGAGACATTTATTAGGAATTATGACGATTATACACAACTGATTCCATTGCTTAATATGCATGCGACTCTCTCTCAAAGCAATGGTTATAAATCTGAATATACGAAAGGTAATCCTAAAACTAAGAAGATGGATGAATTATTTCTAGGCTTAGATTATCAAGGATTAATTAAATATGATGGACGAACTATTGATTTCAAAAATAAAGAGATTAAAACTTTCTTAAATGGTGGTTGGTTAGAGGATTATACCTATTTTCAACTTAAAGAAATTTCTAATATAGAGGATCTTGCTTGTGGTGTTGATGTAGCAAATCCTAAATTTAAGCTAGGTAAAAATGAATATAGTGCAGAAAATAAAGGCAATAAAAATGAATTTGATATTATATTCATGGCAAAAAATAAATTACATATTATTGAATGTAAAACACAATTAATGGATAAAAGTGGTGGAATAAAAGCTGATGATATTCTTTATAAATTAGAAACACTTAAAGATTACGGTGGTTTAATGACGAAGAAATGTCTAGTTAGTTATTTTGAAGTGCCTGAACAAGTTAAAAATCGTGCAAGTTTCTTGAATATTGAAATTATCCAAGGAAAAGATTTACAACGATTAAAATCTAAAATTCAAGAATGGATTGGAAAAAGATAGGTATACTATGAGTAATTATAATAAAAGAATACTGCTTTCTGTAACAGGAATGTCACCAGCGGTTGTGACTGAAACCCTTTATGCGCTTGTTACAGATACAGAAAAAGGCTTTATTCCAACAGAAATTCAAGTAATAACTACAGAACAAGGTAAAAATAAATTGCTTCAAACACTACTTGGTATGCAAGGTGGACGAAAAGAAAGCAAAGGTGCATTGCAAGAATTTATCGAAGATTATGGAGAGCAATATGGTTTTTCTTCTATTCACTTTGATGAAAATTGTGTAAAGATTATTGAAGACGCAAGCGGTCAGAATTTACCAGACATTCGCACCCCTGAAGAAAATGAATATGCGGCAAATAGTATCGTGCAATTAGTAGGTGAACTCTGCCAAGATGAAAATTCGCAATTACACGTTTCTATCGCTGGTGGACGCAAAACAATGGGCTTTTTTATGGGGTATGCGCTTTCGCTTTATGGGCGTGAGCAAGATAGCCTTTCGCATGTTTTAGTTGATGCACAATATGAAAACTTACCTAGTTTCTACTATCCGAAACCTTATTCATATTTAATTAATGATCGTGATGGTAAAGAAATTGATGCCAAAGATGGTAAGGTAATGCTTGCTGAAATTCCTTGGGTAAGATTGGGGTTAGGAGTGCCTGAAGATTTAAAACAACAATCTATCTCTTATAGTGAGTCGATAAAAAATGCGCAAGCATTATTAGAACAGCCGTCATTAAAATTTTTATCTCCAATGGATGAATGCAATGTAATGTTTGGTAATAAACAAATTAAACTTGCACCAAGAGGTTACACTCTTTTATTGAGTCTTGTAGTTGCTAAAAAACAAGGTTGGAATGTTGGTATTCGAGATGATGAAAAAACCAGAGATACTTATTTAGCAATTTATAGAGACATTAAACCACTTAACATTGACTTTCAAGAAATAAAAGAGAAAAAAGATATAATGAAAGAACGTTTAGCTGGCAGCGGTGTTGAAAATGATCTAAAAAAAGTGTTATCAGAATCACAAACTGATATTCGTAAGAAAATGATGGAGTATTTCTCTCTCGCTAAAGGTGCAAAAAGTGACTATATCCCTTCTGCTTCACATAGAACAGGGAATTATTCACTCAATATTGATTTAGAGAATATTAATTTTGATGAAATAGAATCCGATTTAAAACGTTTAAAGTTAATTTAAAACCTTTTCTTTCATTGCCCTTCAAATTATTGAAGGGCATTTTTTTACAAATTTGCATTTCCCTCGCCACTCCTTTTTCCTCCCTATAATACCCTCATCGAAACGCGATAACGCAATCGAAACGAAAACAAGCAGTTCAGCGATACAAATTTGCAAAACGCAAACGCAATGTAAAAAATCGCTAAACTGCGCATCATTGAAAACGAGGAGAAATATCATGATTACATCAGAACATATCAATCATTTCGCATTATTACCACCTATTCGTTTTTAATGCGACCGCTTGCCGTGGCGGTTATCACGGCAACAATTACAAATTTGTAATACAGATTGAAACAAAGAAAGTTGAGATACTATTCTCAATAGAAATAACAACAAAACAACAAAAGAAGCGATTGACCGCTTGATGAAGGATTAGCCTTCCAGCTTGGCAAGTGCTGCGAACTTGCTATCAGGGTAGTAATAATATAGGAGATAAAAAATGATTGAACGCTTAGTCGTTGTCGCGATTGTAACTGCAATCGCAAGAGCGGTGCAAAACGCTTCCGAAGATTAATTCGGCGGCTCGCGGAGCCGAGAGTCCGCAGGGTAAAACTATTTATTTAATAAAAGAGGAAAAAGAAAAGGTTAGAAACCATGATTCGTATTATTGAAGCTGTGTTAGAAGAGTTGAAAAAACAATAGCAAAACAGCCCGCTTGCTGTGGCGGTTATCGCAGCTAATACAAATTTGCAAAATGAAAAAGTGTTTGCAGATTTCTTTATTATCCGCAACCAAAATAGCTCAATAGGGAGAAAGTAATGATTGGTACAGTTAATGCTGTGATTACTATTATTATCAAGTGGTAGTTACACCGTGAGCTTCAGCGGAAAATGGGCAGCTGACGAGCTTAAAACGTATTGGTAAATTGAAACAGAAGGAGAAAGTTATGTGGTTACTTGTAGCAGAAGTAGTTGTTGCGTACGCAACAAGAGAAGTGGTTGACCGCTTGATGAAGGATTAGCCTTCCAGCTTGGCAAGTGCTGCGAACTTGCTATCAGGGTAGTAATAATATAGGAGATAAAAAAT
>NZ_ALJP01000022.1:0-27904 GCF_000287615.1 Haemophilus sputorum HK 2154 | reverse complement strand
GCTTTAATTATGTTATTAGTTGGCGCATTTATTATGTGCGTTTGGTTTGTGTTTATATATTTTATTCTAACTTATAAGAAAAGAAATAGTCTATTATATAATATAATTATATTTTTTCAGTCTGAAAATCAAGTTTCTGATGAAAAGACAGTCTTTAGTTATCTTATGAAGTGCAATGTAAAAAATGTAACTAATGATAAGGTTTTAAAACTATTAGATTTGTTAAATGATAGGGGGAAAATTAGGAAAGAGGGAAATATGTATTTTTCAAATTTTTCAGGGCCTTTTAAGAATAAGATAATAAATTCATCTAAATCATCAAGAGAAAAGATATGAACTTATCAAAGATATTGACGAATATAATTGACGCAGTCGATGTTATAAAAAATGGAATTAAAAAACCAAATGATGAACCTATAACATTATCAATTAAAGGCTTTAGACGTTTATCATTTGGTATGAAATTTATTGTAATTTTAGGTATTTTTCTGCTTTTATTGTCAGTTCTATATTTGGGTTATGGTTTATTTATTTCCATGTTTTCTAATGATGCTATTAATTTTTCTTCTTAAACTTAAATTGAGGTTAAAATGAGTGAAAATATAAAAAATCCACAGAATGGATTAGTTGAGAAATTCTATAAATTATCTAATGGTTTAAAATCTTTAGTTATTGCAGGTATTTTACTGTTTGTAATAGTTAATATATATATGTTTTATAAGTCAATTGTTTCACATTCATCTGAGCAAACTAATGTTACAACATCTTTAGTTGGTAATTATATTAAAAAGTCAAAAGATATTGTAAGTTATAAATATTTCTATACTAATGCTGCAATGTTTGAAAATAAAAAGAATATTTATGGAATTAATCTTCCTTTAACATCTAAGAAATTTATTATTTCTTATGATGGAAAGGTCACTTTAGGTGTGGATCTTTCAAATGTTTCAACAGAAATAAAGGGAAATAAAATTCTTATTTCTAATATAGGAAATGCGAAAATTCTTTCTAATGAATTTGATGAGAAGTCAATGAAAATTTTTGATGAGTCTACTTCTTTATTTTCTAGTTGGAATATAAAAGATTATCAAAAGTTCTTTTCAGATCAGCGTATTGAAGTAGAAAAGAAAATTATGGAAAGTGATCTTCTAAAAGAGGCCAAATCTTCCGCGGAAGAAACAATTAAACAGCTTTTAATGCTTAATCCACAAATTGCATCTCAGTATCAAGTTGAGTTTAAAGAATAAAGATTAAAAAATAGGCAGTCGTAGATTGCCTATTTTTCTAATCTTATAAAGAACAAGCGGTCTGAATTTGCAAAAGTTTTGCGGAATCTGACCGCTTGTGGCAGGAACTATGCTAATTTCTTCGCTAGCATTGTGGCAAATTTAAGTTGGATACGGTTGCCGTTTTCATCGGTTTTGTGTAAGTGACCTAAATCTTCGTTATATTTCACTAATTCCCAGCCCTCGTAGTATTTCGCTAATTCGCCTTCTGCAAAGGTGAATGAGAATGGCATTGGGCAAGGGTATTCTGGCGTGCTCATGGCACAAACGATTAAGTTATAACCACCTACTTTCGTATTTTTCTGCATATTTTCAATGATAGCCGGAATACGTTCGCGGTTTAAGAACATCATCACTACGGTTGAAAGCACAAAATCGTACTCACCGTTTTGGCTGCCGATAGTCGCATCGTTGATGTCGTAAATACCGGTTTCGATATTTTTTAACCCTTCTTTCTCAATCATATAACGAAGGAATTCAATGCTTTCTTCATTGTAGTCTACTGCAGTAACATCAAAGCCGACTAAGTTTAGATAAAGTGAATTGCGACCGCGGCCACAACCAAGATCTAACGCTTTGCCACCTTGAATATAATTCATAGCGTTAAGCACTTCAGAGTGTGTCGTAGTCAGATTATATTTTTTCATATAATAGTCTTTCGGTTCACAATAAAATGCTAATTGGCATTCAAGATCATCGGTTAATGCTTCAACTCTATGCCAAAGTTGTGGCTCAACAAATGGCGCTTGATTTTCGGGGGTGAAAATCGCCGTTTCAACCACATCGCCTTCTTCGGTTAAAACGTAAAATTTTAATTCACCTTTTAAGATGGTTAATTTTGCCCAAGTGCCTTCTTTAGTGTTGTGTTTTTCTTGAAACATTTGTGGCAAGGTTTCTTTTGTCCAAACCGGCATCTGTTTATAGCAAATGAGTTGTTCCATTTTTAATCCTTATTTTAACGAATAAATTGTGTGAATTTTAACACGCTTACTTTTTTTGAGGCAATAAAAATCCGACTTTAAAAGTCGGATTTAATAGCTTTAAGGAATTATTCTTTCCACACGACATGATATTCGCGATTTTCTGGTTCGTGAGAAATCAGGAATTTGGCAAAAACATCATCCATTTCATCCTTATCATTCACTAAACCGACCCAAACTTCCGCAAAAGCTTCAGGATCAATCAGTGTGCCGATTTCTTCATCCCAATTCTCAGCGGTTTCAACCATTTCTACAGCACCACGTTCTTCAAATTGAAGATTAAATAGCAAGATATCCGCAGGATCTAAATTTTCGCCTGCCATTTCTAGAAAAATATCGTATGCGAGATCAATCGCTTCATCAGGGGTTAATTTTGTCATCTTTTTCTCACTTAGGTTTGAATCAGGCGGCTGGTTACCATACCTGCCGATTTTTCTTTAATAATTTGCCAACCTTCCGGTAAAACGAGAGGAGCATGTGTTTTTTCCGTTTCTACATAAAGTAGCGCATGTTCTGCTAACCAACCATTTTCGGTTAATAAGGTTAAGATTTTTGGCACGAAGCCTTGGTGAAAGGGAGGGTCGATAAATACCACATCAAATGCATTTTCACTGTTTTTTTGTGCAAGATACTGACAGGTATCACTATTTACGACACTACCTTTTTCAGTTTTTAATGCGCTTAAATTCTGCTTAAGCTGCTTGGCGGCTGGGGTAAATTTTTCTAAAAAAACGACCGCTTGTGCTTGGCGTGAAAGGGCTTCTAAACCGAGTGAGCCACTGCCAGCAAAGCAATCCAGACAACGACTGCCCGCAATATCATTCATAAGCCAGTTAAAGAGCGTTTCTTTTACGCGATCGGTGGTTGGTCGCAGGCCTTCTGCATTTAATACAGGGAGTTTCCGACCTCGCCAAAGTCCTGCAATAATCCTCACCTCTCCCGTTGGACGAGAATTTGGCGATGCCTCCCGCCCATTTCGATTTTTTTTCATACTCATAAAAAGGATTTTTTGCTAAACTACTGCAGTTTATTCTATTTTAAATATAAGTTGGGCGCAAATACTGCTCTAAGAGAATTAAATTATGTCTGAAAAGAAAAAAGGCTTTTGGTCTTGGTTAGGCTTCGGTAAAAAAGAAACAAAAAATGAAGAAACTCCAGTAGAAACCGCTGAAAAAGAAGTTACCGCTTCAGTTGAAGAAGAGCATATTCAGCCTATTGAAGGAGAAAATAGTGAGCAAGTAACTGCTCAACAAGAAGAAAGTTTAGCAACATCTTCTGTTGAAACTCGTATTGAAGAAACATTAGCTTCTATCAAAGAGTTCGTGGAAGAAAAAACGGAAGAAGTAGAAACATTCTTCGAAGAAGTTGGCGAAAAAATTGAGCAGTCGTTTGAAGAAGAAAAAGAAGAGTCTGTTCAAATTCGTGAAGTGGGAGCAGAAGTTACCGCAACAGCTGAAAATGAATTATCTCAAGCGGTCGAAAATCGACAAGATTTTGCAAATTTAGCAGTAGAAGCTGAAGAAAAAACAGATAATCTGCCAGAGCCAGAGCCAGAGCCAGAGCCAGAGCCAGAGCCAGAGCCAGAGCCAGAGCCAGAGCCAGAGCCAGAGCCAGAGCCAGAGCCAGAGCCAGAAAGTGCATCATTCCATCAAACACTCGAAGCAAAAATTGAAGCGGTTGTAGATGCGGAGTTAGATGAGGCAGTTAGCGATAAATCGGCAGCAGAAGAAAACTTTGAAGAGCTTAACGAATTAGTTGAGTTAGAAGAAGAAAAATTAGACGCTGAAGTTGAGCAAGTACCTGCTGAGTCAACAGAAAACTATCAAGAAAAACCAAGTGAAGGTGGTTTTTTCAGCCGTTTATTAAAAGGGTTAGTTAAAACTAAACAAAGTATTGGTTCAGGGTTCTTGAGTTTCTTCCGTGGCAAAAAAATTGATGATGATTTGTTTGAAGAGTTAGAGGAACAATTGTTAGTGGCAGACTTAGGGATGCCAACTACCACCAAAATCATTAATAATTTGACACAACACGCGAGCAAAAAACAGCTAAAAGATGCAGATTTGCTTTATCAGCAATTAAAAGTCGAATTAGCAGAAGTATTAAAACCAGTTAGCCAGCCATTAGAAATTGATAGCAGTAAAAAGCCATATGTGATTTTAATGGTGGGCGTAAATGGTGTGGGTAAAACGACGACTATCGGTAAATTAGCACGTAAATTCCAACAAGAAGGTAAATCGGTTATGTTAGCGGCAGGCGATACATTTCGTGCTGCGGCTGTTGAACAATTACAAGTTTGGGGAGAACGTAATCATATTCCTGTGGTCGCACAATCTACAGGTTCTGATTCAGCTTCAGTGATTTTCGATGCTATGCAATCTGCGCATGCCAAAGGAATTGATATTTTAATTGCTGATACGGCAGGTCGCCTACAAAATAAAAATCACCTAATGGATGAATTGAAAAAAATCGTGCGAGTGATGAAAAAATATGATGAAAGCGCACCGCATGAAATTATGCTGACCTTAGATGCTGGTACGGGGCAAAATGCAATCAGCCAAGCTAAACTCTTTAATGAAGCTGTGGGTTTAACGGGTATTGCGCTCACTAAATTAGACGGTACAGCGAAAGGTGGCGTGATTTTTGCCATTGCGGATCAGTTTAACTTACCAATTCGTTACATTGGCGTGGGTGAAAAAATTGAAGATTTGCGTCCATTTAATGCTGAAGAGTTTATTGAAGCGTTATTTGAACATGAAGCCTAGTGCTTTTTAGCTTCAAGCAGTTTGCAAAAAATTGGAAAAATGTGACCGCTTGTAGCTTATTTAATTTGTCGTGAAACGGGAAATACAATGATTAAATTTCAAAATGTGAGTAAAGCCTATAAAGGGGGAAAACAGGCCCTGCAAGGCATTGATTTTCATCTGCCGGCAGGCGAGATGCTGTATTTAACAGGGCACTCTGGTGCAGGGAAAAGTACCTTATTAAAATTGATTATGGGTATTGAAAGAGCGAATGGCGGTCAAATTATTTTTAACGGCCATGATATTACTCGTTTAAACCCTGTTGAATTACCGTTTTTACGTCGTCAAATTGGTATGGTGCACCAAGATTATCGCTTATTACCAGACCAAACTATTTTAGATAATGTTGCGTTACCGCTTATTATTCAGGGGATGAGCCCTCAAGTCGTAGAAAGAGAAGCACGCTTAGCGCTAGAACGTGTTGGGCTAGGCAATAAAACGAATTTCTTGCCAGTGCATCTTTCTGGAGGGGAACAACAGCGTGTAGATATTGCCCGCGCGATTATCCATCGCCCTGTATTATTATTAGCGGATGAGCCAACAGGGAACTTGGATGAAAAACTCTCATTTGAGATCTTCCGTTTATTTGAAGAATTTAATAATGCAGGTACTACGGTTATTGTTGCCACGCACGATACGAATATTATTACTAAACGTCCGAAGCCATGTTTAGTGCTAGAGCAAGGTCATATTAAGGGGTAAATCATGGCACGTTTGACTTTAAAATTAGGCACCCAAACAGGCTATATTTTGCGTTCAGTTTGGCAAGATTTAAAGAAGCATAAATTTGGTACTTTTTTAACGGTATTAGTCATTTCAGTTTCGCTCATGATTCCAATGGTGAGTTATCTGTTATGGAAAAATGCGAATCATGCTGCAACAGAATTTTACCCAGAGCCAGAATTAACGGTTTATTTACATAAAAACCTTTCTGAAAATGATGTGAATGCGGTGGTTGAGCGAATTCGCCATTTTGATGCCGATAAAATTGAATCGCTGAATTATATTTCTCGTCAACAAAGTTTAGAGGAGTTTCGGACTTGGTCTGGCTTTGGTGAGGCGCTGGATATTATTGATGAGAATCCTCTTCCGGCGGTTGTGACCTTAAAACCGAAAAAAGCCTTTAGTAGCAATGATGATATGTTAGCGTTACGCAATGGTTTGCAAGCAATTAAAGGCGTGCAAGAGGTTCGCCTAGATAATGGCTGGTTAGATAAATTAGGTTCATTAACTTGGTTGATTGCGCGAGTTGCAATGACTTGTACTATTTTGATGCTGATTTCAGTCTTTTTAGTTATTGGTAATGCAGTAAGAACCGATGTTGCAAACAGTCGTGCAGCTATTGAAGTTCAGCAATTATTAGGCGCTACCGACCATTTTATTGCCCGCCCGTTTTTGTATAAAGGCATGATTTATGGTTGTTTAGGAAGCTTATTAGCAGCGATTTTTAGTAGTGTGGTAATTAACTATTTTACGAGCGTCGTAAAATATGTTGCAGATATTTTTAGTGTGGACTTCACTTTAAATGGTTTAGGCTTTAGTGAATTCTTTTTCTTTACCGTAGCTTGTATTTTTGTTGGTTGGCTTTCGGCGAAGATTGCAACGAATCGACATATTTACCGTATTGGTTCACGTTAATCCATTCAAAAAAGTGCCACAGGTTGGCGCTTTTTTATTGTGTATTTTGAGGCAAAAAAGTGAGTGATGAACAGATAGTCCGTCAAGTGGTACTGGATACCGAAACCACTGGGATGAATATGACGGGGCAGCCACAAATTGGGCATAATATAATTGAGATTGGTGCTGTTGAAGTGATTAATCGCCGTCTGACGGGGCGAACTTTTCACGTGTATATTAAGCCACCACGTGAAGTAGATGAAGAAGCCATTCGTGTTCATGGTATTACCAATGAGTTTTTGCAAGATAAACCAGTTTTTGCCGAAATTGCAGATGATTTCTTGGCTTTTATTAAAGGTGCTGAGTTAATTATTCATAATGCGCCCTTTGACGTAGCGTTTATGGATCAGGAATTCTCGTACCTCAAAGATCCTCCGCCGAAAACAGCAGAAATATGCACTGTAACCGATAGTTTACAGATGGCGCGTAAGATGTACCCAGGTAAGCGAAATAACTTAGATGCACTGTGTGATCGTCTAGGCATTGATAACAGTAAGCGGGTGTTGCACGGAGCTTTACTGGATGCGGAGATTCTAGCTGATGTGTTTTTAATGATGACTGGCGGGCAAATTGCTTTGTTAGTTGATGAAGAAAATGCAACAGCCCAAATTGGCGAAGAAGTTGTGAAAATGAGTTATGATCTCAGCAATGCGGTTGTGTTAAATGCTTCAGATGAAGAACTGAGCGCTCATGAAACTTTTTTAGCCTTGATTGAAAAAAAATCAAAAGGGAACTGTATTTGGTTGCATCAAGCTGCGGAGAATGTGCACTAAAAAAACACCTTTTGTGTTCAAATTAAGCAAAAAAGTTTGAATTTAACAAAAAGCGTTTGACGAAAGATGACGAAATCCGTATTATGCACGCACCAGTTGCGGAGTGGTAGTTCAGCTGGTTAGAATACCTGCCTGTCACGCAGGGGGTCGCGGGTTCGAGTCCCGTCCGTTCCGCCACTTATTTCATATTATCCTCCTTGGTTAATGGGAAAAGGCCTCTGATTGATTCAGAGGCCTTTTTCTATCTAGGGATTTTGTTTTGCTGTTTGTTGAATTAAGCGTTGAAGTTCAGCGATACCATTTAAGCGCGTGCTAGTAAGATGGTTGGAGATTTTTAGCTCATCAAATAAAGCGGGTAAATTGATGTTAGAAATTGCCTCTGTTGGTGTTTCTAATAGCAAGGTGCGAATAACCATGAGCAAGCCTTGCATCAATCGAGCATCGCTATAAGCTAAAACGGTTCTCGGTGTGATTGTCCAGCTAAACCATAAACGACTTTCACAGCCTTCAATTTCAGCTAAGTTAGCTAACTCTGCTTCACTGGGTTTCGGCAGTAATCGACTTAATTGAATTAACAAGCGGTATCTTTCTTCCCAAGATTTGCAAAGCGCAAATTTTTCTTTAATTTCAGTAAATTGCATACGATATCCTATTAAATGGTAAAAGATTGTAACAATCTGACCGCTTGTTGTTAAGGATTTACTGAAAGTTTGCTAAAATACGCCTGTTTAATCGAATTTAGTCTCAAAAGGAATATCACATGGCATTGATCCCAATGGTGGTAGAACAAACCTCAAAAGGGGAGCGTTCTTACGACATTTATTCTCGCCTTTTAAAAGAGCGAATCATCTTTTTAAACGGTCAGGTAGAAGACCAAATGGCGAACTTAATTGTCGCACAATTACTTTTTTTAGAAGCTGAAGATCCAGAAAAAGATATTTATTTATACATTAACAGTCCAGGCGGTGTGGTAACTGCAGGTTTAGCAATTTATGACACCATGAATTTTATTAAACCTGATGTAGCAACGCTTTGCACCGGTCAAGCTTGTTCAATGGGTGCATTTTTACTTTCTGGTGGCGCAAAAGGTAAACGCTTTGCATTGCCAAATGCGCGTGTAATGATTCACCAACCTTTAGGTGGAGCAAGAGGTCAAGCAACCGATATTGAAATTCACGCTCGTGAAATTTTGAAATTAAAAGAGATGCTTACCCGTAAAATGGCAGAGCATAGTGGTCAGCCATTTGAGAAACTTGCTGCAGATACTGAGCGCGATAACTTTATGTCAGCGACAGAAGCGATGGAATATGGCTTGATTGATAAAGTATTAACCTCTCGTGGGGAGGCTGCATAATGACATTTGAAAAAGAACCACATTGCAGTTTTTGTGGTAAAAAACGTTCTGAAGTTGATCAATTGATCGAAGGCACAGAAGGCTTTATTTGTAACGATTGTATTGACGAATCTTACGCGCTGATTAACGGTCAAGAAGAACCGTTAATTGATGAAGTGCAAGATGAGAAAAAATTCTTCGATAACGTTCCAACGCCGCATGAAATGACGGCGCATTTAAACGATTATGTTATCGGGCAAGAATATGCGAAAAAAGTGCTTTCTGTCGCGGTTTATAACCACTATAAGCGCTTAAAATCAGCATTTAGCAACCACGAAGCAACGAATGGCGTTGAGTTAGGTAAAAGTAATATCTTGTTAATTGGCCCAACAGGTAGTGGTAAAACTTTATTGGCTGAAACTTTAGCACGTCGCTTAAATGTACCATTTGCTGTTGCAGATGCGACAACATTGACTCAAGCTGGTTATGTGGGTGAAGACGTGGAAAACGTTATCCAAAAATTGTTGATGAAATGCGATTTTGATGCAGAACAAGCTGAGCGTGGCATTGTATTTATTGATGAGATCGACAAAATCACGCGTAAATCAGAAAGCGCTTCAATTACCCGCGATGTTTCAGGTGAAGGTGTCCAACAAGCGCTTTTAAAATTGCTTGAAGGCACGGTAGCGAACATTAACCCGCAAGGTTCTCGCAAACATCCTAAAGGCGAAACGATACCAGTAGATACTTCAAAAATTCTCTTTATTTGTGGTGGTGCTTTTGCTGGATTAGATAAAATTGTTGAAAAACGCACGAATAAACAAGGTGGGATCGGGTTTGCAGCAGATCTGAAAAATGATAAAGATCGCCAAGATTTGACCGAGCTTTTCAAACAAGTTGAGCCAGAAGATTTAGTGCATTTTGGTTTAATTCCAGAGCTTATCGGCCGTTTACCGGTTGTTACGCCGTTACAAGAATTAGATGAAGCAGCATTGATTAAAATTCTGACTGAGCCGAAAAATGCAATAATTAAACAGTATCAAGCATTATTCGAAATGGAAAACGTGCAACTTGAATTTAGTGAAGCTGCGCTTATTGCAATTGCTAAAAAAGCGATTGCGCGTAAAACAGGTGCAAGGGGTTTACGTTCGATCGTAGAAGGCTTGTTACTCGATACGATGTACGATCTACCAACATTAAATGCGAAAAAAGTGATGGTGGATGAAGGTTGTGTAACCAATGGCGATAAACCAGTTATTGAGTAATTGACTTCAATAAACGCATAAAAAAGGACTGATTTTGAGTTTTTCAAAGTCAGTCCTTTTATTTTGCATTAAGTAAACGAGCTTAACGATAATGCCCTTTAAATGTATGCCAAGCAACTAAACTAAAGAAACCTGCAAACATAAGTTCAATATAGCCATAGCCTGCGAAGAAACAGAATAGCCACATGGATTGACCTGCAAGGGCATCTAGTTTTTCTGGGAAATTAAGCAGCCAATAAAGCCAAGCGATGAAATAGATAAACTTAGTAATCGCAAATATGCTTGTGAGTAAGGGCGCTTGATTAAATCGATGTGCTCGCCAAAAGTAAACCGCTCCCCAGAGCAAAATTAGAACCTGTCCCATCCATGAGAATACGATAGGATCGGTTTCTGTCAGTACGTTGCTAGTAAAGAATTGGTTTAAGCCTAAAATGGTGACCCAATTATATAAGCTAGCTAACCAAAAGCCTTTTTTAGCGGTAGAGCGGTAAACTTGACACATTATTTAAATAAATTCCCTAGCATGCCTTTTGCAGCTTGTGCAATTAAATCGTTAGTACTGAAATTTTTTAAGTCTGGTAGTTTACCATCTGGTGTGATCATATCGACTAATTTTGGCAAGTATTGTGCCAAAATGTCGCTAGCATCTTTTTCATCTACGCCCACTTCTTGTGCTGCCACAGCCATATTTTCTTGGCCAACGACTTCAGTTACTTGATTAGCAGTAATAGGTTGATTTGGTTCATCTGCGCTGATCCAAGATTTTAATACGCCTTCTAAACCACTTTGTTGGAAACGAGCGATAATGCCTTCAATGCCACCTTGCGATTGCAATAAAGCTTTGATGAGGTTGATAGCCGTAGATTGACTATTGTTGCCGTTGTTTAAAATAGAAGAGGCAACAGAGCCTAAGATATTTCCTAACATAATTTCTCCAATGCGGGATTCCGCTGAAATAAAAATTGAGCGCATAGTGTAATGCGCCCATTGTAACAAAACGTCTAGTTTGCAAAAGATTTTGTAAAAATGACCGCTTGTTATGCGCTTAGAATCGCACGGACTCTTTCTAAATCTTCAGCGGTATCCACACCCACTTGAGGAACTTCTTTGGCTAATTCAAGGTGAATTTTTTCGCCATACCACAATGCGCGCAGTTGCTCTAATGATTCTAGCTGCTCTAGCGTTGTCGGTTGCCAAGCAACATATTGTTTTACAAAGCCTGCACGGTAGGCATAAATGCCAATATGGCGAAGGTAGTTTTGACTCGCAACAAAAGCATCGTCACAATCCGCAAAATGATCACGTGCAAATGGAATGGGCGCACGAGAGAAATAAAGCGCAAAACCATGTTGATCTGTTAAGGTTTTTACTGCATTCGGATTAAAGAGTTCTTCTTTCGTGTTCAGTTTTACCGCAAGCGTTGCCATATTCACTTGGTATTTATCTAAGTTTTCAGCCACTTGCGCCACAATGACTGGTGGAATCAATGGCTCATCGCCTTGTACATTTACAATAATTTCATTATTGGCAATCGCCATTTTTTCGATCACTTCTGCTAAGCGCTCAGTACCAGAATTGTGGGCGGTAGATGTCATGCAAACTTCTGCACCAAAAGCGTGGGCAACTGCTTCAATTTCAGGATGATCTGTGGCGATAATTACGCGGTTAGCGCCTGCTTGCTGGGCTTTTTCCCAAACATGCTGAATCATCGGTTTGCCTGCAATATCAAGCAAAGGCTTACGAGGTAAGCGGCTCGAAGCATAGCGGGCAGGAATAATAACAGTAAAACTCATATTAAGCCTCTTGTGCATCTAAGAAACGTTCAGCATCTAATGCTGCCATACAGCCTGTTCCAGCAGAGGTGATGGCTTGGCGGTAGTTATGATCCATCACATCACCAGCCGCAAATACGCCTTCGACAGAAGTTGCGGTTGCATTGCCTTCTAGACCTGATTTTACTTTAATGTAACCATTATCTAATTCAAGTTGACCTTCAAAAATAGCTGTATTTGGGGCATGTCCGATAGCAACAAAGAAGCCATCCGCTTTGATTTCTTCTTTTTCTCCATTAACGGTGGAGATAACACGTACACCCGTAACACCTGCATTATCGCCTAATACTTCTTCAACAGTTCGGTTGGTATGCAATACGATTTTGCCTTCTTCTACACGTTTTTGTAGGCGACCTAACAAAATTTTCTCTGCACGGAAGCTATCACGACGATGTACTAAATGCACTTCGCTTGCAATGTTCGCTAAGTATAAAGCTTCTTCAACAGCCGTGTTTCCGCCGCCTACCACGACAACAGGTTTATTACGATAGAAAAAGCCATCACAAGTTGCGCAAGCTGAAACGCCTCTGCCTTTGAAAGCTTCTTCTGATGGCAGACCTAAATATTTAGCAGATGCACCAGTGGCAATAATTAGAGCATCACAAGTGAAGGTATTCATATCGCCAGTCAGCGTAAATGGACGTTTAGAGAGATCAACTTTGTTGATATGGTCGAACACAATTTCAGTATTAAATTTTTCGGCATGTTTAAGCATTTTATCCATTAAGCCTGTGCCGGTAGTGTGTTCGTATTCGCCTGGCCAGTTCTCGATTTCATCTGTGGTAGTTAATTGCCCGCCTTGTTGCATACCGGTAACTAATACTGGGTTTAAATTAGCACGCGCGGCATAGACTGCTGCGGTATAACCTGCTGGGCCTGAACCTAAAATCAATAATTTGGCATGTTTGGTTGTCATTGTATTGTCCTTGTTTGTAAAATTCGCTAAAAATTTGACCGCTTGTAATTAATAAAGCAAAGAATAAAGCTGTCTTCTAAATTTCGGTACGATAGCATCGCTGCCTAATGCTGAAAGAATGGCTAAAAATTGACTTTTTACCTCACCATTGCCTGCATTTAAATCACCTTTTAACCATTCAAATAAGAGCGTTAAGGCTTCTTCATTTTTACCGACTTGGTGCAACTGGTTTGCTAGACGTATCGCAATTTCTGGTGTTTTTTTAGTGGCGTAATCGGCTTGTAATTGTTGTAATTCAGGCGACTCAGCGGCTTGTTCTAACAATTCAATTTGTGCTTGAAGCCCTTGCCAGCGAGAATCTCGGTCTTGAATCGGAATTTGGGTTAATACGGCTTTGGCTTCTTCCGTTTTCTTCATCACAATAAATGTTTCTGCATAGAGCAAGGCAAAATCACTATTTTTTTTCTCGCTCAGCTCCCAAGCTGATTTTAATAATGGAAGTGCTTGCTCATAACGTTCATCTTGCAATAATTCTAAGGCACGATTGAATTTGAGTTCTTCTTCTTTCGGTAAAATGTTGGCTAAACGTATGCGTAGCTCTTGCTCACTGAGTTTACCTTGCGCCATATCAATGGGTTGACCGTTTGAAAAAAAGTAGAGCGTAGGTAAGGTTTGCACACGAAATTGCATCGCAAGTTCACGCTGTTCATCGCAATTGACGGTGGCTAATAGAAATTGTTTGGGGTACTCGTCGACTAAGCGTCTGAGCATGGCATCAGTTTCAATAGAAGCAACATCTTGCAAAGAGGTAAAGCTAAATACAACAGGAATCTGCTGGGTGGCTTGCCACACTTCGCTAAAATTTGCTTCGGTAACGTTAACAATATAATCCATTCTCTATACCTTTTATAAATATGTGCCAAATAGGGTTAAGGATATGCGGTTTCAATAGGTAATTCTGCTCGCATCCAACCATCAAATCCACCGGCAAGGCTATAAACTTGTTCGAAACCTTGCTCAACTAAAAATTGTGCGGTATTACGACTAGAATTGCCATGATAGCAACTGACAATGATGGGGTCTTCGTAATCGACCTCATCTAAAAATTGCCCATAACTTTGATTGGTTAAATGAAAAGCCCCTTGTGGGTGGCTATAAGTAAAACGAATATTATCACGAATATCGACTAGCACAGCATTTTCTTCGGTTTGTAACAATTCCCAAGCTTGTTGTGGGCTAATTTCAGTAAAGGTTTCCATCATTATTCTCGCTGAAAAAAAGCGTAATATATCACTAAATCTAAAAGAGAATCTCTATTATTTCAAGTTGAAATTTTTAATGCACCCAGTATAATTACGAACAATTTTCAAATGCGTTATCGCATTTTTTCTTTATTTTCCGTAGAGGACGTTATGGAGCAACTATTTCAATTCTTACAAGCATACATTGACTACATTATTTTAGGCTTATTAGGCTTAATGAGCATTATTTTAGTCTGGAAAATTGTTGAACGAATTTTATTTTATAGCAACTTAAAAGTGGCCGAATATGAGACTCAAGAAGAACTAGAAATTGATCTCACGCGTAACTTAACCACAATTTCAACGATTGGGGCAAATGCGCCTTATATCGGCTTATTAGGAACAGTGATCGGGATTTTATTAACTTTCTATGAGTTAGGTCATGCTGGTGGAGAGATTGATGCAGCATCTATCATGGTTCACCTTTCTTTAGCGCTAAAAGCAACGGCAGCAGGTATTTTAGTCGCTATTCCCGCAATGATGTTTTATAGCGGTTTTAACCGTAAAGTAGATGAAAATAAACTCAGATGGCAAGCATTACACGCTCGTAAAGACGCTTAACAAGCGGTCGAATTTTTCAAGAAATTAACGAGGTGTTCAATGAAAAAATTTGATGAAATCAACATTATTCCTTTTATCGATATTATGTTGGTGTTGCTTGCGATTGTGTTGGTAACAGCCTCATTTATCTCGCAAGGTAAGATTCAAGTGAATGTGCCAAAAGCTACCACAACGCAAAATGTGAAAGCGGATGATTTGGCAAAACTCATCACGATTACGGCCGATAATCAGTTCTACTTTAACGATAAGCCAACAGACAAAGAACAATTAACTAATGAGATTCGTACTTGGGATAAAGCCCAGCGTGTTACCTTAAAAGTTGATGGTGCGGTTAGCTTTGAGAAATTTGTTGAGTTAACGGATTTATTGTCTGCTAATGACATTAAAAATGTTGGCATTATTACACGTAAAGATAATGGCAAATAGCAAATAGGATGAGAGAATGGATAAAACAAATTCTCGGATTGGTTTAGCAACCTCCATCATCCTACATGCGATGGCGGTCGCTTTATTTTGGTTTTTGAGTTTGCGTTTAACTGACACGAAACCAGTTGTTGAAGAAGAAGTTTCCAGTATTTCGATGGAAATGATGGCTGCTCTTGCTGAACAACCTGAGGTGGCAGTGACAACAGAACCGACTCCAGAGGAAAAAGCACCAGAGAAAGCTCCAGAGCCAGAAGAGGTCATTGAAGAGCCAAAACCAGAACCGGTTGAAGAGGCTATTCCTGAGCCAAAAGTTGTGCCAAAACCACCAGAAAAACCGAAAGAAAAACCAAAAGAAAAACCACCGGAAAAACCAAAAGAGAAACCGAAACCGCCTGAAAAGCCGAAAGAAAAACCAAAAGAGAAGCCAAAAGTAGAAAAACCAGTTAAAGCAATAGAAACCGGTCCAGAAGTAAAACAAGGGATTGTCGCTAAGGCTGCACCAAATGTAGTACAAGGGAAAGAAGCCAAAGAGGGAATTGCTAATGGTAATCCACTTGGCAAAGGGAATATTGGTAGTGCAAATGGCTCACCAAATGGCAATGCGGCAAGTGGCAACGGTAATGGCAGCGGTAATAAGGCTGGAGGCGCATCAAGCAGTGATATAAATGCGTACCGAGCAACTTTACAGCGTGCGATTCAGCGCCGAGCAAATAATACCTATCCAAAACGTGAAAAAATGATGCGTAAGATGGGAACGGCAACCGTAAGCTTTAATTTATCGCCGAGCGGTCAAATTAGTGGCGTGCGAGTGCTAAATAGCTCAGGCAACGAAAGTTTAGACGGTGCTGCAGTTAAAGCCGTAGAAAGTACCAGTGTAGAAGCACCACCAGCGGGCTTCCCATCACAGGTTACCGTGCCAGTAAAATTCTCAGTTGAGTAACGTACAAGCGGGTCAATTTTGCAAAAAAAATGCAAAATCCTACCGCTTGCCTAATCAAAGACGGTTCAGTAAAATGAGCCGTCTTTTAATTTTTATGAGGAACATCAGATGTTTGGAAAAGGTGGTTTAGGCAACCTAATGAAACAAGCGCAACAAATGCAAGAGCGTATGCAAAAAATGCAAGAAGAGATTGCGCAACTGGAAGTCATTGGCGAATCAGGTGCAGGCTTAGTAAAAGTAACGATCAATGGCGCACACAACTGTCGCCGTATTGAAATCGATCCATCATTGATGGAAGATGATAAAGAGATGGTTGAAGATTTAGTCGCTGCAGCATTTAATGATGCTGTACGCCGTGCAGAAGAATTACAGAAAGAAAAAATGGCAAGCGTTACTGCTGGTATGCCATTACCACCGGGAATGAAATTCCCATTCTAATCAGTAATAATGAATAAGCCTTGAAGTGAGCTTCAGGGCTTTTTTATTGAATCATAAAGACTTTGCTGAATTTCAGAAAAGAAAAAGCCTCGAATCAATGATTCAAGGCTTCTGTTTTATTTGGTGGGATAATCTCACTTGAACTAGTAATATAAGTCTTTTATTTATAATAACTTTATTTGTTGGGATTGTATTCGGTGTTACTATTGGTGTTACTAAAAAATGAAGTGATAGATTATCTATAATAATTAAAGCACTGGTATGCTACCTTGTGAGTTAATGGTAGCACAACAATAGGAAAATATCTAAAAAAGTAAAATAGTATTATTCGACTATTTTTTAGACAGAAATTTTTAAAAATTTTCTTAATGAAAACATTAGTTATATATGAGAATGAATAAGATAAGTTTCCTATGTTGGAAAGCAGAAAATTTGTTCAAAAAATGCTTGCAAGCAATCTGGAGGAAGTATAGGATGGTCTCAAGTTGATTTTAGTTAGACCATACAACAGTAAGGATTTCTTATTAATATATGAAATAGAGGCTATACGCCTTATCAAAAGTGATATTACAGATCATTTTTTTAAACGCAATAATATAAGGGTATTACTAACTAAAGAGTAATACCCTTTTTATATATAGGGGTTTTACCATGGATAGAATAATCAGGGTAAAAGAATTTTTAACGATATTAGGAATATCTAAAAGTACATTCTACACTTGGCAGGATAAAAGTTCTGCTTATTATAAGCCTAATTTTCCCAAAAAAGTTAGCCTAGGAGCTAACTCCGTAGGCTACTTTGAATCTGATGTAAATCGGTACTTAAACAACATTAAAAACCTAAATGAGGTGATCTATGCTTAAAACAGTAGATGATAAGATTTTTTCAATTATTAATAGGAAATTGCCATTAGAGAAACGTTTTAAGAAGTTAACTAGCAATGCTAGAAATGTCTTATACACATTAATCATAAAAAGTAAAAATGAAAATAAAGAAATAACGTTAACTACTTTCAACTCGGAATCTGTTTTTAACTTAAAAAGAGATTTATTCATTAAAGCTATAAATGAATTGATAAAAGTAGATTATTTAAAAAGAACTGAAATAGATAATATCTATATGCTAAAAATTTAAATCCAAGCCACTATTTAGTGGCTTTTTTATGGAGATTATTATGAAGAAAGAAAATGTAAGTTTTCCAGATAAATGGAAGGGATGGAGATTAAAAAATAATGAGATTGATTACAATGTAGATGATAATAACTATCTACTTTCTAGGCGTAACTATTTACTAGATAAAGTAGATGATAGCAGTTACAAACTTAAGAATAGCATAGATAGCTATTCAAATAGGCAAGTCTTAGCTTGGGGTTGCGGCTCAGGGAAAACCACAAATTTAAAGGTTCTTTGTGCTAATACTGATAAGTCTACTTTGATTATTGTAAAAACAAATGAAGAAATTAAAAGGCTTGTATTTGATGTTAAAGCATTAAATCCTAAACAGTCCATTTGTGGAATTTATAAAGGAAGCGATACATTAAAAGAATTAGAATGTAATATTTATGCTTTGTCAAAATATAGAATAGTAGTAACTAATAACTGGAGGGCTTTATATGAATCAAGCAATATATTTATTAACTATGATGATCCCATAAAGAAAGAGATAACAAAGAGAGAATTAGTTATCTTTGATGAATTCCAGACCCCTTATACGGATATAGTAGTAAAACATGAGAAATTATTAGTAGAACTTTATAAGAGAGAGTTGATATACGGAAAAGAGATAAGGCTAAATAAGGAGACAATTAAGAATATAATAAATTTTGACAAAAATATATTTAATGAATTATTTAATGATTTACCTGATATAAAAAATGAAAAACTATATCATGAAAGAGTTAGCTGGCTATTCAATAAACTTATAGTATCTTTAGGAGATCTATCTAATACAGATATATCATCAGATATTATCATACACCAAGATATTAATGACTTTATAGATGAAGATACAAAATTAATTATTTTAGATGCCACAGCAGAATTTTTATTTGAAGGTAGTAATAATTGGAATATAGAAAGATATAATCAAAGTAAAGTAGTTATAAATAATAATATTTATTATGATACATTGTTATCAACACGAAGGACAAGAAAAAGTAATGAGAAACATAAAAAAGATATTGTTGAAGACATAAGAAAACTTGAGAAATATATTTCTATGAATAATGGAAATAAACATCTTGTTATTACATGGAATAATACATTTCATATAGAGAATCTACCTAACTTCATTAAAGAAAATATTAGTAAAGATTTGCGAGATAAATATGAGGTTATTCATTATAATTCAGGAAAGTGTAGAGCTACAAATGAGTATATAAAATATGATTCAATAATATTTTTTGGTGAGTGGTTTAATAATTCATTTCATGCAGAGAGACTTTCTGAAGTATTAAATACTAAAATAGAATCTAAAGATCTAGTAAAATCAGAAATAGTTCAAGCAATTTTTAGAACTCAAGCAAGAATAGGAAAGTCAGTATCTATCGCATTTTTTTACAATTATAATGAGAAATTATTGGATGGATACGATTCATTTGAAGAAAGTATTAATAGTATATTGAATATAGAAGATAATGATTTTAAAAGAATGGTTAAAATGAGAAGAATATTAAATATAATGGAAAATGAATTGAATAAGAATACACTAAAAAAAGTAAAAAACTTCATTCGTAAAATGAATATTTTAGATTTAAAAAATGAAATTATGGAAATTAAAACCAGCCTTAAAGAATTAAATGATATTGTTGATCATAAATTTAAATCTAGGAGAGATGTTATACCACTTCAAAATGCTCTCATGGAATACCTTAATATAAATTTAACTTTATAAAATAAAAGCCTAATAGGGAGTTAATCTATTAGGCTTTATTTTTTATTGAATAGTTACATAAAAATCTTTTCCATTATCACTACTTTCAATTTTATAACGTATAGGTGCTTTTATGCCACTGTTATATTGATTTCTATAAACTTCTATTGCTTGTTCATGTTCTCTAACCATTTTATCTAACTGTTCTTTAGTTTCAGATAAATATTTATCCCTTTCTTGTTGATAATAAATTTTTACTCTATTAATATCTTGAGGGTAAGATTCTTCTAAAATCCTAAGATTATCTTCAATATTCTTAACCTTATCATCCCTTTCTTGATTGAATCTATTTTTATGATGATTGTAATTATTAGAAAGTTCCTTTTTGTTACGTTCTAAAGACTCAGACACTTCTTTATCACTTGCTCCTGCTCTTTTATAGTTTTTAGCATCTAATTCGATTTGGCTAGACATTCTTTTATAATGATTTTCATTTTCTAGTAATTTTTGTTCCGAATCAGAAATAGCTTTATTTTTATCTGAAGAAGACTGTTCTTTTTACTAGAATATTTATTTTCTAATTCAGATAGCTGCTCTTTTTCTCTTTTATCCATTTTTAATGAAAATTCATTAAATGCATTTTTTAGCATTATTTCTTTTTTTGGGTCTTCGGAATATATAATGGAATTACTTTCTTAATAGTTTAAAAACAACTGGTGTTTAAATTGGATTTTCTGGTGGGATGTTAGGATAATCAATAGTATTATATAAAAGTATCAATCACATACGAGTGATACTTTGGGAAAAAAATAAAATAGTCCAATTTACTTGACCGTGTACTATGGTACATGGTTTATAATATTCAGGGGGTGAAATAAGATGATTTATCGCATTAGTGAGTTTGCAGATAAATGTGGAGTTAATAAAGAAACGATCAGATATTACGAGCGAAAAAATTTATTACAAGAACCTCACCGAACGGAAGCTGGTTATCGGATATATTCATATGATGACGTTAAGCGTGTTGGGTTTATTAAACGAATACAGGAACTTGGTTTCTCTTTAAGCGAGATTTATAAATTACTTGGTGTTGTAGATAAAGATGAAGTTCGTTGTCAAGATATGTTCGAATTTGTTTCTAAAAAACAAAAGGAAGTGCAAAAACAAATAGAGGATTTAAAACGAATTGAAACTATGTTAGACGACTTAAAACAACGATGTCCAGCTGAAAAGCAATTACATTCGTGTCCAATAATAGAAACATTAACATGAGAGATTAATTAACGAAAGGAGCTTTTTTATGAATAAATTTAAGGTAAACATTTCAGGAATGACCTGTACGGGTTGTGAAAAACACGTAGAATCAGCACTTGAAAAGATAGGTGCTAAAAATATTGAGTCTAGTTATCGTCGTGGTGAAGCAGTATTTGAACTGCCCGATGATATTGAGGTTGAAAGTGCAATAAAGGCGATTGATGAAGCAAATTACCAAGCCGGAGAAATTGAAGAAGTATCATCACTAGAAAACGTGGCGTTAATTAATGAAGACAATTATGACCTTCTTATTATTGGTTCTGGTGCTGCTGCCTTTTCTTCGGCAATTAAAGCTATAGAATACGGTGCAAAAGTTGGAATGATTGAGCGTGGAACGGTTGGGGGAACCTGTGTGAATATTGGCTGTGTTCCGTCAAAAACTCTTCTTAGGGCAGGGGAAATCAATCATTTATCAAAAGACAATCCGTTTATAGGTTTACAAACATCCGCTGGAGAAGTGGATTTAGCTAGTTTAATCACGCAAAAGGATAAATTGGTGAGCGAACTTCGGAATCAAAAATATATGGATTTAATTGATGAATATAATTTTGATTTAATTAAAGGTGAAGCAAAATTCGTTGATGCTAGTACGGTTGAGGTCAATGGGGCAAAGTTATCTGCAAAACGCTTTTTAATTGCAACAGGTGCATCGCCTTCGTTGCCCCAAATTTCAGGACTTGAAAAAATGGACTATTTAACTAGTACAACACTTCTTGAGTTAAAGAAAATACCAAAACGATTAACTGTAATTGGTTCAGGATACATTGGAATGGAGCTTGGACAACTATTTCATCATTTAGGTTCAGAAATAACGCTTATGCAAAGAAGTGAGCGACTTTTAAAGGAGTATGATCCTGAGATTTCAGAGTCAGTTGAAAAAGCGTTAATTGAACAGGGTATAAACCTTGTCAAAGGGGCAACTTTTGAGCGTGTTGAACAAAGTGGAGAGATAAAAAGGGTTTACGTAACAGTAAATGGCAGTAGAGAAGTCATTGAATCAGATCAGTTACTTGTTGCCACTGGAAGAAAACCAAATACGGATTCTTTAAATTTAAGTGCAGCAGGTGTTGAAACTGGAAAAAATAATGAAATCCTGATCAATGATTTTGGTCAAACAAGTAATGAAAAGATTTATGCAGCAGGAGATGTGACTTTAGGACCACAATTTGTATATGTAGCAGCCTATGAAGGTGGAATTATTACTGATAATGCTATTGGTGGATTAAACAAAAAAATAGATTTATCGGTAGTTCCTGCTGTTACGTTTACGAATCCGACGGTTGCAACGGTTGGTTTAACAGAAGAACAAGCAAAAGAGAAAGGGTATGATGTGAAGACATCTGTATTACCTTTAGATGCTGTTCCAAGAGCAATTGTAAACCGTGAAACAACCGGTGTATTTAAACTAGTAGCAGATGCAGAAACACTAAAAGTATTAGGGGTTCATATTGTATCTGAAAATGCAGGAGATGTCATCTATGCAGCATCATTAGCTGTTAAATTTGGCTTAACGATAGAAGATTTAACAGAAACCCTAGCACCATATTTAACAATGGCTGAAGGGCTAAAATTAGTTGCACTTACGTTCGATAAAGATATTTCGAAATTATCTTGTTGTGCAGGCTAAGGGAACTTTTTTACAACTCCCTATTCAAGTGAACCAGCTAATGCTTTAAGGGATTTTCTAAGTGCATTTGTGGTCACAAAAATAATTTAACACTGATGATTTCGACATCAAATCTATAATTGATACCTTAACACCGCAGAGTAATAAAGGATGAATAATATGTCAGACTTATTATCCCTACCAGACATTAAAACAATAGAACCGCCACAATAAAATGAAACCGATATGATGTTTAAAGTTGAAGCAGTCGGACCACCTGAACGTTGTCCTGAATGTGGTTTTGACAAGTTGTACAAACACAGTTCAAGAAATCAACTAATTATGGATTTGCCCATTCGTTTAAAGCGAGTGGGCTTACAATTGAACCGTAGACGATACAAGTGTCGTGAATGCGGATCTACCTTCTAGGAACGCCTAATATCTGTAGATGAAAAGCGTAGTATGACCAAAAGGCTTTTAAAGTCCATTCAAGAGCAATCCATGTCTAAGACCTTTGTAGAAGTCGCAGAAAGCGTTGGTGTTGACGAGAAAACCATTAGGAACGTTTTTAAGGACTATGTGGCACTCAAAGAACGTGAATACCAGTTTGAAACTCCTAAGTGGCTTGGGATAGACGAGATACATATTATCCGTAGACCTCGGCTTGTATTGACTAATATTGAACGCAGGACTATTTATGACATCAAGCCTAACCGTAACAAGGAAACAGTCATCCAACGTCTTTCAGAAATCAGTGACAGGACTTACATTGAGTACGTCACAATGGATATGTGGAAGCCCTACAAAGACGCAGTGAACACTATCCTTCCACACGCTAAAGTTGTCGTAGATAAGTTTCATGTAGTTAGAATGGCTAATCAAGCCTTAGATAACGTCAGAAAGTCTTTGAAAGCCCATATGAGCCAAAAAGAAAGACGTACCCTTATGCGTGAAAGGTTTATCCTTCTAAAGCGTAAACACGATCTAAATGAACGTGAATCATTCCTCTTAGATACTTGGTTAGGTAATCTTCCTGCTTTAAAAGAAGCCTATGAACTCAAAGAAGAGTTTTACTGGATATGGGATACTCCTGATCCAGATGAAGGTCATCTTCGTTATAGTCAATGGAGACACCGTTGTATGTCCAGCAACTCTATATGCAAAAATTGAACGTGGAGAAACTAAGCTCAATCTTCATAAATTGGAGCAAATTGCCAATATCTTTAATATTGATGTTTTAGAACTAATCAAAAATGATGATAAGAATGTACTGTTCTTCATGAATGATCATAACACTAACTACTACGGTTCAAATGAGAATTTGACATCAGAAATCGATCGATTAAAACTAACTATTTCGCATAAAGATGAGCTATTGAAACAAAGAGATCTAGTGATTGAACAAAAAGATAGCGAGATTTCAGCATTGAAAGAGATTATTTCTTTGCTTAAATCGAAATAGACACTATCTATAATATACTTATTTTATCTAAATTATTTAACTATCAGAAAACGCTGTATAACCTATCTAAATCACTGCTAGCAGCATTATTTAGGGATAGATGAATTACCCTACGTGTTTTTTATCTTTCCTGCCATAAGCGTCTCTCGCATTATATTGACTATATATTCTATATCTAAGTGATTTCCTATTTTTAAGATCCCATATTATTAGAATTCTATTAATTAATAAAAATTATAGATCAAGGGCTGATGATTCTCATCATCAGCCTTAGCTCTCTATATAGATCTATAATGATAATCTTCTTCAAAAATAAACGTAGCTAAGAGATCTTAATATATAGTAAAAGCTACAATTTGTATTTGTAGCTTTTACATAGGTAAGTAATCATATCTATCAAGATAGATACTCATTAAGTGTTTTTAACTAATTTATAAATAAATTTAGTTGTTTTTTTTATTATTAATAGAGGCAGGTCAAAAAAAAACAACTCCGTTTAATGGTAATTTCTCCTAAAAAATTTAAGATTGAGAACATTTCTCAATATAATCTCCCCACATTTGCATAATATCCCTTCTTTTCTCCAAATAATTAGCATGATTATAAGCTAGGCTAACTTGGCTTCCTGTTTTATGTGCTAGACAAGCTTCAGCATGCTCATGTTGAACGCCTTGTTCTGCTAAAAAAGTTCTAGCCAATCCCCTTAATCCGTGTGCAGTCTGTTTATCTTTGTAACCCATCCTTTTTAGTGCCATATTAACAGTAGATGAACTCATTGCTTTCTTTAAATCACTTCTATGAGTAAACAAATATTTATTATGACCCGTCATTGGTCTTAGCTGTTCTATCAAAGCCATTACTTGGGATGATAATGGTACTGTATGTAGAAACCTCACTTTCATTCTTTCAGCAGGAATATTCCATTCTTTTTTATCAAAATCAAATTCGCTCCATGAAGCGTTACTTGCTTCATTAGGTCTAACCATTGTTAATAATTGAAATAAGATTAATAATTGAGTTTTCTTTTCAATCTTAGCACTATGTATTGATTTTATAAGGGTAGGAATTTCTTCAATACTTACTCTAGGGTTATTTCTTTGACGAACAGACTTGAATGTAGAGCTAATTTTTAGGCAAGTATTACTTTCAATTAACCCACTATTAACCGCAAAATTTAAGATTTCATTTAGATGACCGCATAGTCTATGAACCATATCTGGAGATCCATTTTCCTCCACTTTCTTTAACATTTGGACTACTAAAGAAGGCTTAATTTCTTTAATAGAATATCGACCTATCAAAGGAAAAAGATGAAGCTCTAAGTTTCGCCAATATTTATTGATCGTTTTCTCTTCAACTTCTGAACTTTTTTTCTCTTTCCAAAGTTCTGCAACTTTCTCAAAGGAACTTTGAGTATCCATAAGCTGCTTTCTTTCTAGTTCTTCTCTATGTTTTTTAGGATCAATTTGTTGAGCTAATAATTTACGACAGTCATCTCTTAACATTCTAGCTTCAGCTAAGCTAACTATCGGATATGTACCTAGCCCTAAATTAGTCCTTGTACCAAGAATAGGTCGTATATAATTAAATAGCCATAATTTAGAGCCGTTAGGCTTAATTCTTAATAAAAGCCCATAACCATCACATAAGCTATACTCTTTTTCTTTTGGCTTAGCTTTTTTTATCTCCGTATCTGTTAAGGGAGTTGTTCTTCTTGCCATTAGATACCTCCAAAATGAAGTAACACTAAAAACTTTATAAATTTATTTTATAAATCATAAAGTTATAATTAATTTAGTAACACTATATGATCCTATCATAGCATGGTGTTACTATTAGTGTTACTAGAATTTGTGGATTTGGTTGGTTTCTATCGGACTTGTTAGAACAACAAAAAAGCCTTGATATGCTATATATCAAGGCTTTATCGGACTATATCATACTATATAAAATTAGAATTTGGTGGAGATAATCGGGATCGAACCGACGACCTCTTGAATGCCATTCAAGCGCTCTCCCAACTGAGCTATATCCCCGTGACGCCTATCATAAATAGCATCAGAAAAGGTGTCAAGCCGAAATCTTTATTTAGGCTTGGGCTTGAATGTAGTCGATGGCTTTTTGAACACGAGCAAGTGTACGTTCACGGCCAACAAGCTGAGCAGTAATATCCATTGATGGAGATTGACCAGAACCTGTTACCGCTAAGCGGAATGGCATACCGACTTTACCCATACCGATTTCTAATTCTGCTGCTGTTGCATTCATTGCATCATGAATTGCTTCAACATTCCAATCAGTTAAAGCGGTCAATTTTTCCAATAATTTTGCAAGTGGTGCAACCGCTTCAGGTTTGAAGTTTTTCGCTGCAGCTTTTTCATCATAGGCTTCAAACTCTTGGTAGAAATAACGGCTTGATGCAGCTAATTCTTTTAAAGTTTTTGCACGTTCACTTAATACTGGAATAATAGCTTCTAATGCTGGGCCATTTTTTGTATCAATCCCTTGTGCATCCATATGCCATTGCAGATATTTTGCAACATGTTCTGCGGGTAAACTACGCATGTAATGTTGGTTTAACCATTGCAATTTTTCAGTGTTAAATGCACTAGCAGATTTGCTGACCGAATGAATATCGAATAATTCGATCATCTCTTCACGGCTGAAGATCTCTTGGTCGCCATGCCCCCAACCTAAACGGACTAGGTAGTTAATTAGAGCTTCTGGTAAATAACCGTCATCACGGTATTGCATTACGCTTACTGCACCGTGGCGTTTAGAAAGTTTTTGACCATCATCACCGTTAATCATCGAAACGTGAGCATAAGTTGGAATTGGTGCCCCTAATGCTTTTAAAATGTTGATTTGGCGTGGGGTATTATTGATGTGGTCTTCACCACGTACAACATGTGTAATGCCCATATCCCAATCATCAACCACAACGCAGAAATTGTAAGTTGGTGAGCCATCAGTACGACGAATGATTAAATCATCTAATTCGCTATTGTTGATTTCAATACGTCCGCGCACAGCATCTTCAAATACCACAGAGCCTTCAGTTGGGTTTTTAAAACGTACTACGTGTGGTTCATCTGCAGAATGTGTGTGATCATTTAAGCAGTGACGATCATATTTTGCTTTTTCTTTATTGGCTTCTTGTTCACTACGTAAAGCTTCAAGGCGTTCTTTTGAGCAATAGCAACGATATGCGGTGCCTTCTTCAATCATTTGATCGATCACTTGGTTATAACGATCAAAACGTTTTGTTTGGAAATAAGGACCATGTTCCCATTCAAGATTTAGCCATTCCATGCCTTCTAAAATTGCTGCAGTTGCTTCAGGCGTTGAGCGCTCTAAATCGGTATCTTCGATACGTAATACGAATTCACCGTTAAAATGTTTAGCGTATAACCAAGAATAAAGCGCTGTTCTCGCGCCACCTACATGAAGGTAACCCGTTGGGCTAGGAGCAAAACGAGTACGCACTTTAACATTTGGATCTAAAGGAAAGAGGGTTTCAATGTTCATATTATTTATTGCCTGTTTTGTAATAATTTAGTTAAACAGCGCTATTTTACTCTTTTTTCAAGCGGTTTTGGCGAATAAAATGATAAAAAAAGCGGAGTTTGGTTGAAAAAAACAACAAATGCGTTGAATTTGAAAAAAAGCGTTTGACGAGCAAGGAAAAATCTCTATAATGCCTCCTCACGACATGGGCGATTAGCTCAGTTGGGAGAGCACCTCCCTTACAAGGAGGGGGTCACTGGTTCGAGACCGGTATCGCCCACCACTTTTTTCCAAAGTGTTCATGTCTGACAATCTAATTTGAAAATGGGCGATTAGCTCAGTTGGGAGAGCACCTCCCTTACAAGGAGGGGGTCACTGGTTCGAGACCGGTATCGCCCACCACTTAAGACTTATTCATAAACTTCAAATTATAGCCACTTGCTATATCAGAAGGGCGATTAGCTCAGTTGGGAGAGCACCTCCCTTACAAGGAGGGGGTCACTGGTTCGAGACCGGTATCGCCCACCACTTTTTCCAAAGTGTTCCATTTTCAATCCCTTTGATTAAGTCTCAAGTGGGCGATTAGCTCAGTTGGGAGAGCACCTCCCTTACA
>NZ_ALJP01000021.1:0-37187 GCF_000287615.1 Haemophilus sputorum HK 2154 | reverse complement strand
TTCTCACCCGCACGACCTTCGTCTAATAATTTACGGAACATCTCTACACCAGTTACTGTTGTTTTCGCTGTATCTTTGATACCTACGATTTCAACTTCATCACCAGTACGGATGATACCACGCTCAACACGACCTGTTACTACTGTACCACGACCAGAAATTGAGAATACGTCTTCGATTGGTAATAAGAATGGTTTATCAATCGCACGCTCTGGCTCTGGAATGTAAGTATCTAAGTGGTTTGCTAATTCTAGGATTTTTTCTTCCCATTCTGCAACACCGTTTAATGCTTGTAATGCAGAACCACGTACGATTGGTGTATCGTCACCTGGGAAGTCATATTGTGAAAGAAGTTCACGAACTTCCATCTCAACTAATTCTAATAACTCTTCGTCATCTACCATGTCGCATTTGTTTAAGAATACGATGATGTAAGGTACACCTACTTGGCGACCTAATAAGATGTGCTCACGAGTTTGTGGCATTGGACCATCTGTCGCTGCTACTACTAAGATTGCGCCGTCCATTTGTGCCGCACCGGTAATCATGTTTTTAACATAGTCCGCGTGTCCTGGGCAGTCAACGTGTGCGTAGTGACGGGTTGGAGTATCGTACTCAACGTGTGAAGTGTTGATGGTGATACCACGAGCTTTCTCTTCTGGTGCGTTATCGATTTGGTCGAATGCACGCGCTGAACCACCGTAGTGTTTTGCTAATACAGTTGTAATTGCAGCTGTTAAAGTTGTTTTACCATGGTCAACGTGACCGATTGTACCCACGTTTACATGGGGTTTTGTACGTTCAAATTTTTCTTTAGACACTTTGATAGCTTCCTAAAAAGGAGCCATAGCCCTATTGCTATGGCTCAAGTTAAAAATGATTATTTCGCTTTACGCGCTTCAATGATTGCATCAGCAACGTTTTTCGGTGCTTCAGCATATTTTAATGGTTCCATTGAGTATGATGCACGACCTTGAGTTTGTGAACGTAAGTCTGTTGCATAACCAAACATTTCTGATAATGGAACTTCAGCATTGATCTTAACAACGAATTCTGTTGCTTCTTGACCATTTACCATCGCACGACGACGACTTAAGTCACCAATTACATCACCAACGTAGTCTGGTGGAGTTTCCACTTCAACTTTCATGATTGGCTCAAGTAATACTGGGTTAGCTTTTGCAAACGCCGCTTTAAACGCTAATGACGCTGCGAGTTTGAACGCTAATTCAGATGAGTCAACATCGTGGTATGAACCGAAGTGTAAACGCACACCAATGTCTTCTACTGGGTAACCAGCTAATGGACCAGATTTAAGTTGTTCTTGGATACCTTTATCAACTGCTGGGATGTATTCGCCAGGGATTACACCACCTTTGATTTCGTTCACGAACTCGTAACCAGGACCTTCTGGGTCTAATGGGTATAAGTCGATTACAACGTGACCATATTGACCGCGACCACCAGATTGTTTTGCGTGTTTACCTTCCACATCGTTAACACGAGTACGGATAGTTTCACGGTAAGATACTTGTGGTTTACCAATGTTTGCTTCCACTTTAAACTCACGTTTCATACGGTCAACGATGATGTCTAAGTGTAACTCACCCATACCAGAGATAATGGTTTCACCCGATTCTTCATCAGTGTGAACACGGAATGAAGGGTCTTCTTGTGCTAAACGACCTAATGCTAAGCCCATTTTTTCTTGGTCTGCTTTAGTTTTTGGTTCTACCGCAACAGAGATTACCGGCTCTGGGAATTCCATACGCTCAAGAATGATTGGCGCATCTAACGCACATAATGTGTCACCAGTACCTACATCTTTTAAGCCGATTGCTGCAGCGATATCGCCCGCACGAACTTCTTTGATTTCTTCACGTTTGTTAGCGTGCATCTGTACGATACGACCAAAACGTTCACGTTTTTGTTTAACTGAGTTGTAAACAGTATCACCAGAGTTAATTACACCTGAATACACACGGAAGAAGGTTAAATTACCTACGAATGGGTCAGTTGCAATTTTGAATGCTAATGAAGCAAATGGCTCATCATCGCTTGCGTGACGCTCACCTTCAGTGTCATCTTCATTGATACCTTTAATTGCTGGGATATCTGTTGGTGCTGGTAAGTAATCAATTACCGCATCAAGCATTGCTTGAACACCTTTGTTTTTAAATGCAGAACCACAGCAAACTGGAATTACTTCACCTGCTAATACACGTTGACGTAACGCTGTTTTGATTTCTTCTTCAGTTAACTCTTCACCAGAGAAGAATTTGTCCATTAACTCTTCAGATGCTTCAGCTGCTGCTTCAACAAGGTTATTACGCCATTCTTCACACGCTTCTAACATATCTGCTGGGATATCTTCGTATGTGAATGTCATACCTTGGTCAGCTTCGTTCCAGTTGATTGCTTTCATTTTGATTAAGTCAACCACACCTTTGAAGTTTTCTTCTGAACCAATTGGAAGTTGAAGAGGAACTGAGTTACCACCTAAACGAGTTTTGATTTGTTCAACAACACGTAAGAAGTTCGCACCAGTACGGTCCATTTTGTTTACAAATGCAATACGTGGAACTTGATATTTGTTTGCTTGACGCCACACAGTTTCTGATTGAGGTTGAACACCACCTACTGCACAGTAAACCATTACCGCACCATCAAGAACACGCATTGAACGTTCAACTTCGATTGTGAAGTCAACGTGTCCCGGAGTATCGATAACGTTGATACGATGTTGTGGATATTGTTGTGACATACCAGACCAGAATGCTGTTGTTGCAGCAGAGGTGATGGTAATACCACGTTCTTGTTCTTGTTCCATCCAGTCCATGGTTGCAGCACCATCGTGAACTTCACCGATTTTGTGACTTACACCTGTATAGAAAAGAATACGCTCAGAGGTAGTTGTTTTACCTGCGTCGATATGAGCACTGATACCGATATTACGATAGCGCTCAATAGGAGTTACACGAGCCATTTTTACTTATTACCTTGTTTGGGTTTAAATTCTTAATATGGGGAAGGCTTCACCTAAAAAATCAGAGATGAAGCCTAATAATTTTGCTTTAAAGCAACGATTACCAACGGAAGTGTGCGAATGCTTTGTTCGCTTCAGCCATACGGTGAACGTCTTCACGTTTTTTCACTGCTGAACCTTTGTTGTCAGCTGCGTCAGTTAATTCGTTTGCTAAACGTAATGCCATTGATTTATCACCACGTTTACGAGCTGCTTCGATAACCCAACGCATTGCTAATGCATTACGACGAGTTGGACGTACTTCAACTGGCACTTGGTAAGTTGAACCACCCACACGGCGTGATTTAACTTCAACAGTTGGACGTACATTTTCAAGTGCAGCATCAAAAGCTTCTAAAGCATCTTTGCCTGTACGTTGTGATAAGGTTTCTAAAGCACCGTAAACGATAGCTTCTGCTGTAGATTTTTTACCATCAACCATTAAAACGTTGATGAATTTTGCAAGTAATTCAGAACCGAACTTTGGATCTGGAAGAATTTTGCGAGGTTCAATACGACGACGACGTGGCATTGTAAATACTCCGTTTATATATATTCAGGATATTCCAAAACTCATCTATGGTGCTAAGCACGATTGACTGGAGTTTATGGTATAAATTTAAAAATTTAGACGTTTGGCCTTACTTAACGGAGTTCCATTAAGCTTTAGGACGTTTAACGCCGTATTTAGAACGACCTTGTTTACGGTCTTTAACGCCTGCACAGTCTAATGCGCCGCGTACAGTGTGGTAACGCACACCCGGTAAGTCTTTAACACGACCACCACGGATTAACACAACACTGTGCTCTTGAAGGTTGTGACCTTCACCACCGATGTATGAAGTTACTTCAAAACCGTTAGTTAAACGAATACGGCAAACTTTACGTAATGCAGAGTTTGGTTTTTTAGGTGTAGTAGTGTATACACGAGTACACACGCCACGTTTCTGCGGGCAAGCCTCTAATGCAGGAACGTTGCTTTTTACAACCTTTTTCACACGCGGTTTGCGTACTAATTGGTTGATAGTTGCCATTTAAAAGCTCCAGTTAAAATTATTAAAAATAAAATTAAAAAACGTCCTTTCGAATTTGAAAGGACGCTAAATTCTAGAGGGATTACGATCAAATGTCAAGCATAGCGCAGCTTGTTCATGACTATCACTTACCTTCAGTCCACCATAATATCTATCTGAATAGCTGATAGCCTAGACAAAAGATTTCCCTCTTTATCATAAATTTCTCTTATCTATTGATGATTACTTACTTTTTTTAGAGGTGGTTGCGCTATTAAAGTACTGCCATAGTTTATCGTGATCATAACTAATCTCTTTAAAATCAGTAGGTAATTCATAGGCTTGTGTTTGGTGATTAAAATCTACTCGTACTACACCACTATGAGCCCCTATTTTTTTTCTAGCATTCCATTGTTCAGCACCACTTAAACTATTATCGCCAACAGTATGTTTTGTAATCTTATAATTGAGTTCTATTGGATAAAAACCATCTATCGATTTAAGATTTGAACGAATTTTCGGTTTACACTCAACAGACATTGGATTCCAACGCCATTCTTCCGAATAGCAACCCGTAATGGCTTTCATTTTATTGTCAACAACGTAGATCCAACGGATATCGCTATTCATACCGCCACTGCCACCATCAGCAAAATATAATTGGAAACCTAGTGCTTCTTTTCCGAGCTGAACCACCTTCGCGTTACCAAGATACTTGTCTTCATCTTTAAATAATGGGTGTTTATTTAATGCATCAACATCGCCATCAATATACTCTTGATTTTCTAACTCCCAACCATTTAATGATTTTTTGAAAGTATATAAACGCAATTCTTCATTAAAAATTCTCGATAAACTTAAGCTATAGTTCAGCGCTAAATAACGTTTTTCGCCGTTGCTAGTTTGAATATCTTTCAAATCATAATCAACATAATGCTCAATATCCCCTGAAACAACTTTCCATAAACCCTCTTTTTTATCATAGACTGCATTAGGGTAAACTTCTTTTAGAATATGCTCACCGAATTCTTTATCACTCAAATTCGCAGAAACTTGAGCAATAGGGCTTGCAGTATTGGTTAAAGTTGGCATTGCGAGTTTTGCACAGGCGGTTAGAGAAAGGCTAAGAACAGCAATTAGCGATAGTTTTTTCATAAAACGATTTCCTTATAATTTTAAGTGTGATTTACTCAAGAAGGGAAAAAGAGATTAATGTTTTGCAAGTCATCAACAAATATCCCCATTTTTATTTTATTCAAATAAAGCTTCCAAACCTTGCCAAACGCGATACGGTAAAATGCTTTCCATATTATTTCCGGTTAAATAATGCTGATTCTTACCATACGCCCCTATTAGTTTCGGGTCAGTTGCGCCGTATAAAATAATATTCGGTTTATCCAATGCTGCGGTTAAATGACTTAATCCTGTATCAACTGATACGACTGCTTTTGCATTTGCAATTTCCAACGCCAACTCAGTCAACGACATTTTCGGCAACACCACAACATCTGCAGATAATTTTGCCAAGCGTTCTGCTCTCGCCTTTTCTTGCTCATTTCCCCAAGGTAAATGCACCCGCAAACCTAACGCGGTTGTTGACCGAATTAAATCCGCCCAATGTGTTTCAGGCCAATGCTTATCAGCACGCGTAGTAGCATGAATCATCACCACATAAGCGGTCGAATTTTCTCTATTTTTTGCAAAATGTTGGACGATGCCATAATCGCCTATTTCTTCAGGCAAGGTATAATCTAGCGCCTTGGCAAAAAGCTGACGAATCCGCGCGACGGCATGTTGTTGATAAGAAATATTGAATGTTTTATCGTAAAACCAACTGCTCAAGCCTTCTCGTGCAGAATATTTATCGTAACCATACTTCACACCGTTTGCTTGCTTTGTGACTAACACCGCACTTTTAATCAAGCCTTGTGCATCAATCACCGCATCGTATTTTTCCGCCCGCAATAAGGTTAAATATGCCTGCCACTCTCGCCATGTTTGCCATGAGAAAAGATTCTTCCGCCAACGGCGAATTGCAACAGGGATAACCTTGTTTACCGCTGAATGCCAATGTGGAATTTCTGTAAAATTTTCTTCTACAACCCAATCAAACTGAATATGAGGAATTACCTTTTGTGCATCAGTTAAAGCTGGCAAAGTATGAATAATATCCCCCATGGAAGAGGTTTTAACTATGAGTACTTTCATTCACTTTATTGGTTAAATAATCTTGAAAACGCTGACATTGCTCTACTGATTCAAATGCATGATTAGGAATAATAAACATTTTGAAGGAATTTGTGATAATAATCAAGTGTTCACTCATGCTTATCACTTTATTAAGCTGAGAATAACTCGTGATTGAATAATTTTCTTCATCAAACTGAAGCAAAATACCCTTTTCTAAAAGGGCACAAGTGTAACGATGTTCCTTATCAGCTTGAAATGAAATCCGAAACCAAGCACGATTACTAAGGTATGGACGAATGCGGTTTGTATATACTGCATGCATAATCAACCCAATCATCGTCAACCAAATGGCAATTTCAAAATCTTGAAGTTCATCAAACCCATAATGATCAAGGAAACAATAGACATTTTTAAAATATAAATAGGCAAAGCCCAAAAACAGGCCAGTAATGAACGCCACACAAAACTCAAAAATGATAAATATGCGGTATTCAGGGCGTTTCCACAAATTGCCTTTTACAATTTTTCTATAAAGTCGATACTCGTTTTGTTTATTTGCTAAAAAGCTGACTTCCATTATTTTTTGCATATTTCCGCTCCAACAAGCGGGCTAAATCTGTAAAAAATTTGCAAAATTTAACCGCTTGACTCGAGTCTATATACCCAAATTTAATTGATGCCAAAATTTTTAAGCGCAGCTAACACGCTATCCGGCGTAATGTCTATCATGCTTTGATGATAACCTTCCGCACCTTCACCTTTTCGGATTTTAATTAAGCCACCTTCAATTAGACGAATGACTTGAGCATTTGATGAAAGCGGTGGCGTATAAGTTGGGCTAGTTGGGCCATATAAAGCAACCAAAGGTTTATTCAGCGCTGCGGCAATATGCATCAATCCGCTATCATTGCTAACTACTGCGGTGCACTCTGCAATTAAATCAACCGCTTGGTTTAAATCAGTTAGCCCCGCCAAATTCAAGCAATAGGGTTGTAATGATTCCGGCATGCTTTGACGAATTTGCTCTCCAACTTCTTGGTCTTTTTTCGATCCAAATAGATAAATTGCATAACCTTTTTCAATTAACATTTCTGCTAATTTTGCATAATGATAATGCGGCCAGCGCTTTGCAGGGCCAAATTCTGCACCAGGACAGAAACCAATTACTGCGCGGTTTTCGGTTTGTTTAAGCGCCGTTTCAAATTTTGCTTTGGTTGCCGCAATTTCGACCGCTTGCGTTTGCAAATAAGGAAAAGCAATCTGCAAATTCTCAGCGCTCGGCACTTGCCCTTTTTCAAAAGCTAAGGCAACGTAGCGTTGCACCATCATTGGATAGTCATTTTTATTGGTGCGCAAATCATTTAATAAGCCATAACGACTTTCGCCTTTCCAACCACGGCGCTTTGGAATTTTCGCAAAAAAAGGAATCAGCGCGGATTTTAACGAATTGGGTAACACGATTGCCAAGTCGTATTGATTGCGTAACGCCTTCCCTAATCGATAACGTTCAGCAAGACGAAAAGCACCATGCCCAATTGGCATGGAAATAGCATTTCTTACCTGTGGCATTCTTGCTAATAATGGACGGCACCAATCAGGTGCCATCACATCAATTTCGCAATCAGGATAATTTGTTTTGAGTTGCTGATAAAGGGCGTTAGACATCATCATATCGCCCACCCAAGAAGGGCTAATCACTAGAATATTCATGCTTTAATTCTATTTCTTTTTAGTACAATTTTCTGCCAACGGTTTTTGCGGATTCTCAATCAATGTTGCTTTACCATTGCGAGGTTCCCACCATGTCCAGCGCATATTGCTATATTTCTTGCCATTTTTCGTCACTGTTTGAGAAAGTGTGTGAGAAATACCGTTGTAACTTACGGTTACACGATTGCTTTTAACGTTACGACCATTTTGTTTTTTCAAATACGCTACGCGCACTTGCCGATCATTCTGGCAAACAAAACGGCTTTCCGTTTGTGCTTTAGCTTTACTGACTTTTGTAGCTTGTGCGCTATTTTTAGCTTTGACTTTGTTGGCTTTTTGGACTTGCTCAACTGGAGATGGCTCAATCTTTGCACATGCAGAAACTAAACCAATGCTTAAAGAAAGCATCATAATTTGAAGGGGCTTTTTGGCAATAAATGTCATATACACTCCTAGGATAAAAAAACGCAACGCGCATGGCGTTGCGTTTAGCAAAAAGGATTATTTAAAGGTGTAAGAACCATCAGCTTGACGAGTAAATTTACCGCCTGAGCCAATACTCATTTCTACAACACGATTGTTTTTATCTAAACGAACCGTGACTTTTTCATTCTCTTTTAATTTGCTCACGATGCCATTTGCTTTGCTCATCGCATTCACATCAGAGATGTTCAGTTTATTATCGCGGAATACCTGCATTAAAGAAGTACTTTTCGGTACCGTCATCGTTTTGCTAGAAACTGCCGCATTATTGGTTGAAGCCACTGGTGCAGATGCAGCTGTTGTTGCAGCTTTCTCTGCATGTTTTTGTGTTGCTGGTGCAGTAGCTGTTTTTGGAACAGGTTTACCTGATTCTACATTCTTCACTAACTGATCCATCTGTGCATTTTTCGCTTTTTTCTCATTAAATTCAGCCGCTGTCATGGCTTTTACAGGCGGTTGTTTTTGCGTTGCTTTATGCTCAGATTGATGAATTACACTACCTTGTGTTTTTGGTTTTTGTGTTTCTACCTTAACTGGTGGTGTTGGTAATCCAGTATTTGCCGCTGTTTGCGTTGGCTCAGTAGTAGTGTTTACCGCATTTGGTGTTGTTGGCTGAATCGGCGTTTCCACAGCTGGTGTTTGACCAATTGTTGCCGGTGGCGTTGCTTGCGTTTGAACTTGCTCAGTTGGTTGAGTCGCAGCTGTCGTTTCACTTTGAGCAGGTTGTTGCGCTTGTTGTTGTGCTTTCTCAGCTGCTTCACGTTCTGCTTTAGCTTGAGCCTCAGCACGTTGAGCTTCCGCTTCATCCACTGGACGGAATTCAATTGGTAAGTTGCCACCTTGTTGTTGCTGCAACTCTTCCACCGTTTCTGGCGTGCTTGGTTTTAACCAGAAGAATACTGCACCAAGAATCGCGGCTAATAATGCAACTAAACCTAAACGGCGACCTTTTGATGGAGTCGCAGCTGGTTTTTGAGCACTTTGACCTGCATTAACATTTGGAATCACTCGCTCTGCCGCTGCTGTTGCAGCTTTTGCCACTTCTTGCACCGCACTTTTTGCAGATTCTTCAGCATTTTTAACCGCTTGTGCAGCTGCACCAGCTGTTTTCTCTGCTTTTTCTGCCACAGGCTCGAAAGTAAATCCTGTTGGTTTTGCGGTTTCAGCTTTTTTTACTTCTTCAGCTTTTGGCGCTTCTGTGTTGTTTTCTGGACGTTTAAGCGGTGGCACAAAAGTATGACCTGGGCTAGTGTTCGTACGAAGTGAAGGCGCAATAGGTTTTACATTTTCTGCTTCGGCTGAAACGTTTGGAGTTTGTGTATTGTTTGAAGGTTCGCCAAAAGTTGGCTCTTTACGAAAATTATTCTGAGACATAATTTGATCCGATAGAAGATAAAAAAATTACCTTTATTCTAAATTATTTCCGCCTTTTCGGCACGATTTTTACGAAAATTTATATTTGCAAGCGGTCTGTTTTTTCTGATTTGTGACAAAAACGCTTTATTTCTGCCAATTCAGCCTTAAAAGGCTCCTGTTTGCCTATTTTTGCGATCTCGCTCGAAAATTCCAATTTTGCTGCTTGAGCAAAAATATTGCCCTTTGTATTGTGTTGCCATTTTCAACACAGAAGGAAATCTCATGAAAAAACCACAACACTTTATCAAAACTTGCTTACTTAGTGGGCTAATTATGTCTAGTCATGCTTTTGCGGAACAAATCATCCCTGCAACCATGCCAAACACCGCACCTGTTACACAAACTGTAACGCAGCCTGCTACAGCGCCTAGCACTGTTGCTGCTAATCCAAATCAACTAAACATCAATACAGCCAGTGCAGCAGAAATCCAAGATAAACTAGTTGGCATTGGCGCCAAAAAAGCGCAAGCCATTATAGAATATCGCACCAAACATGGTGCATTTCAAAGTGTTGAACAACTCAAAGAAGTTTCTGGTATTGGAAACGCCACACTTGAAAAAAATCGTGATCGCATTGTTTTACAATAATGCCCATACCATTTTTCCTATTAACACCAAAATCTTCATAAGTGCCAATCTTATGAAGATTTTGTTTTCCAATACCTCCAAAAAGTACAATAGACAAGAGCTCAAAAGACATACATTAAAGCTCTTTTCTTGATGTAAATCGCTTTAAATACCACTTAAGTATTAAAAATCATTCTCATTATTTATAAGCGCTAACTTATTTGATAGAATTTTCTGTGAAATTTATCTATTTCCCGTAGATGGATCTTAATAGGTTTATCACCTATATCTGCAAATCAAAGTGTTAGGAGCAATCATTATGATGATAGATAAACGCCTAATTAACACGGTGGCCGACAGTAAAAAATGGATTGGCATCACGGTGTTATGGAATTGGGTGGCGTTAATTGGTGGGATTATTAGTGCCGTCGTGTTTTCTTATATTTTACAGGCGGCTTATTTTAATGAACTGGGCCCTATAAGTGCGGTCATTTTGGGTATCGTTTTAATTGCTGCTTTGGCGTTGCGTGCCTTTGCAGGTAAAAAATCGGTGCAGGCCTCTTATTTTGCCAGTACGAAAGTCAAACATGAGCTGCGTAGCCTCATCTATCGCAAATTGGCTTCAATGCCGCTTAACCAAGTGAATCAACAATCTACTTCAAGCATTATCCAAGTGGCCTCAGAAGGTGTGGAGCAGCTTGAAATCTACTTCGGGCGTTATTTGCCTCAGCTTTTTTATAGCTTGCTTGCTCCACTCACACTCTTTGCTTTCCTGATCTTTTTCAGCTTTAAAACAGCCGTAATTTTGCTGATTTGTGTGCCGTTGATTCCGATGTCGATCATTGCAGTGAACAAAATTGCGAAAAAACTCTTGGCAAAATATTGGTCCATTTATGTGGGATTAGGCAGCAGTTTCTTAGATAACCTACAGGGTTTAATTACGCTGAAAATCTATCAAGATGATGCTTATAAAGCAAAAGCAATGGATGAAGAAGCAGAACATTTCCGCAAAATTACCATGAAAGTGCTTACCATGCAGCTTAACTCAGTATCGCTGATGGATTTACTGGCTTACGGTGGTGCGGCAATTGGGATTTTAACGGCGTTGTTGCAATTCCAAGACAATCAATTAACCGTATTAGGCGTCATTTTATTTATTCTGCTTTCTTCTGAATTCTTTATTCCGCTTCGTTTATTGGGTTCTTTCTTCCATGTAGCGATGAATGGTAAAGCGGCATCAGATAAGATTTTCACATTGTTAGATACGCCCGTGGAAACTCAAACACAAGCGGTCGATTTTGCAGCGAAAAATGCTATTCAAGTGGATATTCAAGATCTGCATTTTGCTTACAGCGAAGAGAAGCCTGCGATTGTTGGCTTGGATTTAAGCATCTTACCAAATCAGCTTACGGTATTTGTGGGTAAAAGTGGTTGTGGTAAATCCACTTTGGTTTCATTGCTAATGGGCTTTAATAAAGCACAACAAGGCAAAATTCTATTCAATGGTCAAGAAATTCAATCCATTGATCGTCATTCGTTTTATGAAAAAGTCTCTTTGGTGAGCCATAGCAGTTATGTGTTTAAAGGTACGCTACGTGAAAACATGAAGATGGCGAAAGTTGATGCCACAGATGAGCAAATTTATGCGTGTTTAGAACAAGTTAATTTGGCGCAATTCGTTCGAGATAATGGTGGATTAGAGATGCAGTTATTAAGCCGTGGCGCGAATTTATCTGGCGGTCAAATCCAACGTTTAGCCTTAGCGCGTGCTTTATTACACAATGCCAAGCTTTATATTTTTGATGAAGCGACCAGTAACATTGATGTAGAAAGCGAAGAAATTATTTTGCAGTTCATTCAGCAATTTAAACAACAAAAAACCATTGTAATGATTTCTCACCGCTTGGCCAATGCCGTGAATGCAGACTGCATTAACGTGCTTGAACAAGGCAAATTGATTGAGCAAGGCACGCATAAAGACCTCATGGCAAAACAAGGTGCGTACGCTGAAATGTTCCAACAACAAAAAGATTTAGAACAAATTAGAGAGGTGGCAAATGCGTAAAAATGGTTTTGTTGTGATGGGGCATTTATTGAAATTAGTGACTCCATTGGCGCATATCATGGCGTTTACCATCACGATGGGAACGCTCGGTTTCCTTGCCGCTATCTTTATCATGGTGCTTGGAGCGATGGGTTTAGTAAATTTATTAAACTTTGACACCCATTTAAGTTTTTCTGGAATTTTGACCGCACTTATCGTGTTAGCGGTGGCTCGTGGCGCGTTGCGTTATTTAGAGCAAATGTCAGGGCACTACATTGCTTTTAAATTATTGGCCTTATTGCGTGATAAAGTGTTTTCTTCTTTACGCCGCTTGGCTTTTGTGAAGTTGCAAGACAAGCAAGCGGGGCAATTAGTGTCCTTGGTGACTAATGATATCGAATTGCTCGAAGTATTCTATGCGCACACCATTGCACCGATTATGATCGCGTTTTTTACTTCTGCGATTTTATTATTAGTCTTTGGGCATCTTTCAGGTTGGTTTGTGCTTGTGGCATTAGCCGCTTATTTAACGGTGGGCGTGATTTTACCCATTATCACCACCAAATTGGCGCGTGAAGATGGCCGACGCTATCGTGAATTAGTAGGCGAAATGAATGATTTCTTCCTTGATAGCGTACGAGGCATGAAAGAAATCCAACTTTTCGGCTATGCGAAACAACGTTTAAATGAAATTCAACAACGCAGCCAAAAAATCGATACAGCCTTTGAGCGCATTAAAGACCAAGAAGCGAAAGTGCGCGTTTACACTGAAGTGGCGGTATCAGCGTTTAACATCATTATGTTATTCACGGGCTTAATTTTGTTTAGTCTAGATAAGATTGATTTTTCTGCCTTTTTAATTGGCGTGATTTTATTGATGTCGAGCTATGGCCCGGTTATTGCATTAAGTAACCTTTCAAGCAACTTGTTACAAACCTTGGCTTCAGGTGAGCGTGTATTGAGCTTGCTAGCAGAAGAACCCGAATTAAAAGACGTAGAAAGTGCGGTCGATTTGAAAGAGGTTTCTCGCATTGATGTTGAGAACTTAAACTTTGCCTACGGTGAAGAACAAATTTTATCGGATGTTAGCTTATCTGTGAAAAAAGGAGAAATCTTAGGCATTCATGGCAGAAGTGGTAGCGGTAAAAGTACCCTGTTAAAACTGCTGATGCGTTTTTACGATCCTAAATCGGGTAGCATTAAAATTAACGGTGAAACTTTACCGAATATCAACACCCGTAGTTTGCGAGACAATATGGCGTACATTACTCAGCAAACCTATATTTTCAACGAAACTATCGAGGAAAATATTCGCCTTGCCCGCCGTGACGCAACGTTAGATGAAATTATGGAAGCCGCGAAGAAAGCATCAATTCATGATTTCATTTTAAGCTTGCCAGAAGGTTATCAAACAAAAATGACGGAATTGGGCGGTAACCTTTCTGATGGTGAAAAACAGCGTATCGGTATTGCTCGTGCATTCCTACACAACGCACCGATTATTTTACTCGATGAACCGACCAGTAATTTGGATAGCTTAAACGAAGCGATGATTTTGAAATCCTTGTTGAACGTGAAGGCAGAAAAATTGATTATTCTCGTGAGTCATCGCCAATCTACCATGGCGATTTGCGATCAGGTGATTGGCATTGAGAATGGAAGAATGTCGTAAGAGGTAAGAAATAAAGAAAGGCTAATGTTAAACAACCTAACATTAGCCTTTTGATTTTAATTTGCAAATAATGCGAAAAATTTCACCGCTTGCAATAATACTGCAAAGTTGAGATTCACTTTTATTTCACTCGAATCCGGTAACGTTTATCTAGCATACAGAGTAAACCACCGATTGCCATAAATAAACCACCAAACCAAATCCAACGAATAAATGGTTTGTAGTAAAGGCGTAAGCCCCATGAGCCATCTTCAAGTTGTTCGCCAAGTGCTGCGTAAAGGTCACGAGAGAAGCCCCAATCAATAGCCGCTTCGGTCATTCCCATTTTGCTGACATTGTAGAAACGTTTTTCTGCATGAAGCGTGGCTTCTGGTTTGCCATTTTTAGTGATCGCAATATCTGCCGTCCCACCTTGATAGTTTGCACCATCTGTGATTTTCAAGCCTTTAAACGTAAATTGGTAATCCAAAATCTGTACGCTGTCGCCTTCACGCATTCTGACATCTTTTTCAATACTGAAGTTTTGGCTCATTGCAATACCGAAAACTGTCATTGCGACACCTAAGTGGGCTAAAGTCATGCCCCAATGTGAACGCGAAAGTTTAAATACACCAGTTAAGAATGAATGGCGATGTGTCGCACGCGTATGCATTTCATAAAGGCTTAAAATCACAATGATGGCCGCCATCATGGCACCTAATACGGCAGTTACAGTTAAGCGATCACCAACAAGATATGGTAAACCGAAACCTAGTGCCACCATCATAATCAGTGAAATAATGACTGGTGTGCGAATTGCAGAAACTTGATCTCTGCGCCATTTTACTAACGGGCCAATTCCTAATAAAAGTGAGAACGGCACCATTAAAATTAAGAACATTTGGTCAAAAAACGGTGCACCAATAGAAATGCTGCCTAAACCAATTTGTTTATGAATTAACGGTAAAATCGTGCCTAAAAAGACGACCGATAAAAACGCCATTAACATGATGTTATTAAGTAATAACAAGCTTTCACGCGAATAACGTTGATAGTTATCTAAACTTTTGATTTTGTTTCCTTGGAAGGCATAAAGCAGTAGTGAGCCACCAATAACCAACACTAAATAAGCCAAAATATACAAACCACGTGTTGGGTCAGAAGCAAAGGCATGTACAGAAACCAAAATGCCTGAACGGACTAAGAAAGTCCCAAGTAAACACAATGAGAAAGCAAGAATAGCTAATAATACTGTCCACGCCTTGAACGTACTGCGTTTTTCAGTAACAGAAAGCGAGTGAATCAGCGCCGTACCCGCTAACCATGGCATTAGAGATGCATTTTCAACTGGGTCCCAGAACCACCAGCCTCCCCAGCCTAATTCATAATACGCCCACCATGAACCTAAAATAATACCGAGCGTTAAGAAAACCCATGCAGCCATTGTCCATGGGCGAGACCATCTTGCCCAAGCGGTATCTAATCTGCCACTCATCAATGAGGCAATGGCAAAAGCAAACGCCACAGAGAAACCTACATAGCCCATATAGAGCAACGGTGGGTGGAAAATTAAGCCAACGTCTTGCAACATTGGATTCAACTCACGTCCATCTGCAGGGAAATCTGGGAAAGTACGACCAAATGGGTTTGAGCTAAAAATAATAAAGACTAAAAAGCCAATGCTCACTAAGCCCATTACACTTAATACGCGAGCCACCGCTTCTTCTGGCATCTTACGGGTGAAAGTCGCCACACCAACTGCCCAGAGTGAAAGCAACCAGATCCATAGCAATAATGAACCTTCGTGCGAACCCCACACCGCTGATAAACGATATTGCAACGGCAATAGTGAATTGGAGTTATTCACGACATATTGCACGCTGAAATCATTAACAGCGAACAAGTAAAATAGCGCACCGAACGAGAGGCTCAATGCTAAAAACATTGACCAAGTTAGTGGACGGGCTAACGCCATCAATTTCACATTTGCTTTTTCAGCACCAATCAACGGAAGGACTGCTAGGAAAACAGATAAAGCTAGCGCCAATGCCAAGGCGTAATTGCCAAGTTCTGCAATCATTTTTGTTCTCCTTGCACTGCTTTATCGCGTGCAGATTCCCCTTTCATATCAGCATCAGAAACACCCATTTGGTTATGTTGTGATTTTAATTTATCACCTAACTCAGGTGGCATATAGTTTTCATCATGTTTTGCCAGTACTTCTGTTGCGCGTAAGCGAGTTGGTTCAATCAACACCCCTTGTGCCACAATGCCCTGACCTTCACGGAAGAGATCCGGTAAAATACCTTCGTATTCGACAGAAATCGCAGGCCCAATGTCATCAACTTCAAACTCTACTTTTAAAGTCTTCTCATCACGTTTTACCGAGCCTTCAACCACCATACCACCAACACGAATACGCTGACCTACACTTGGTTTTTGGTTCGGGTCATTATTTTTACCCTGAACGACTTCAGAAGGTGTGTAGAATAAGTCAATATTTTGACTTAATGCGTAAAGCGTTAGCCCAACTGCTACCGCTAATCCAAATAAGATCACAACCACCACTTTTAATCGAGATTTACGTCTTGGATTCATCTCTCACTCCATCAACAATGAATAGTTAAAATTGAAAAAATTAAATCTAAAAATGGTGCTTAGCATAGCAAAAAATCGGCCAACATACTTCAATTTGTTTAATAGTTAGAACCAACTTTGCTTTTTCGCAAATCAGATAATCCTAAAGAGGTATAACTATTCAAATTATTTTATCTTTTCTAGTGATTTTTATGCAGTTTAATTGCATAAAAATGCATAAAAGTAGAATAAGATCGCAAAAGCAACCGATTGCTTCATTGACAAGCGCATAAATCTTGCTAAAATACGCGTCTAAGATAAATTTCATTATTTTAGATAGGCTGAAAATGCTCACTGAACCCAATCTCTTTCTGATTATACCTCCCTGTTGTTCGGTCCCTTTTCCCTTTCTATTTTCATTTATCTCACAAACATTTTCTTTCTCTTCCCCTTTTCTTTTACTCATCACAAGCGGTTTACTTTTCTGCTTCTTTTACCAATGCTTCTCAGGAGTTAAATCATGGCATTCAATTTAAAAAACAGACATTTATTGAGTCTTGTTAATCATACTGAACGTGAAATCAAATTCTTATTAGACCTTGCAAGCGATCTGAAACGCGCCAAATACGCCGGCACGGAACAGCCATTATTAAAAGGCAAAAACATTGCTTTAATTTTTGAGAAGACCTCAACCCGTACCCGTTGTGCTTTTGAAGTGGCTGCTTACGATCAAGGCGCGCATGTGACCTATATTGATCCAACTTCATCACAAATCGGGCATAAAGAATCAATGAAAGACACCGCTCGCGTATTAGGCAGAATGTACGATGCCATCCAATACCGTGGTTTTAAACAATCTGTCGTAAACGAATTAGCAGAATATGCTGGCGTGCCCGTTTTTAATGGCTTAACAGACGAATTCCACCCAACACAAATGTTAGCAGACGTTTTAACTATGATGGAAAACAGTGAGAAGCCATTAAGTCAAATTAGCTACGTTTACATTGGGGATGCGCGTAACAATATGGGTAATTCCTTGCTGCTTATTGGCGCAAAATTAGGCATGGATGTGCGTATCTGTGCACCCAAAGCACTCTTACCTGAAGAATCATTAGTGGCAATGTGTCAAAAATTTGCAGAAGCATCTGGGGCTCGTATTACCGTTACTGAAGATATTGATACCGCCGTTAAAGGTGTAGATTTCGTGCATACCGATGTTTGGGTGTCAATGGGCGAGCCACTAGAAGCTTGGGGCAAGCGAATCGATCTGCTCATGCCATATCAAGTGACACCTGAATTGATGAAACGCACTGGTAACCCAAAAGTGAAATTCATGCACTGTTTACCTGCTTTCCACAATAGCGAAACGAAAGTCGGGAAAGAAATTGCAGCCCTCTATCCTGCTTTAGCAAATGGGATTGAAGTGACTGAAGATGTGTTTGAATCACCAATGAATGTGGCATTCGAGCAAGCAGAAAACCGTATGCACACCATTAAAGCAGTTATGGTTGCAAGCCTTGCTTAACCGCCATGACATTGTTCACGCGTACGCAAAACTTTCGCAAAATCTGACCGCTTGCGTGCGCGGACTTTTCAATAAAAACCAGAGATAAGCATTAAGGAGCCAAAATGAGAATCGTCGTTGCACTAGGTGGAAACGCACTACTAAAACGGGGCGAGCCAATGACCGCCCAGAATCAATCTGCCAATATTCGTTTAGCCGCAGAACAGCTGGCAAAAGTCAAACCCAAGAACGAACTGATTATCTCTCATGGCAACGGTCCGCAAGTTGGATTATTAGCGCTTCAACACGCAGCTTATTATGCACAAGATAACAAAATCGAACCCTATCCATTAGATGTACTGGTTTCACAAACTGTCGGCATGATTGGCTATATGTTACAACAAGAGCTTACTAACTTGCTTACAGAGACACCGACTCAAACGTTAGTTACCCAAGTTATTGTTGATGAACACGATCCTGCCTTTTCCAAACCAAGCAAACCGATTGGGCAAGTTTATACTCAAGCAGAAGCTGAAAAATTAGCCGCAGAAAAAAGCTGGACGGTGATGCCAGATGGGCAATATTATCGTCGTGCCGTACCAAGCCCGAAACCACAAGATGTGACAGGCATAAATGCCGTGAAAGCATTATTAGCTCAAGATCACATTGTCATTTGCGGTGGTGGTGGCGGTGTACCTTGTGTGAAAAATGCACAAGGGCAATTAACCGGTGTAGAAGCGGTAGTGGATAAAGATCTTGCAACGGCCGTCATTGCTAATCAGCTTGATGCCGATTTATTTATTATCGCCACCGATGTGAATGCCGCTTGTGTAAACTTCCAAAAAGAAGGGGAACGCAAAATTGCTAAAGCCAATCCTGCTGCTCTTGAAGCATTAAGCGCAGAATTTGCAGCTGGTTCTATGGGACCAAAAGTACAAGCTGTGATTAACTTTGTGAAAGCGACAGGTAAAGACGCTGCGATTGGTTCACTGTCAGACATTGAAGACATTGTGGCTGGAAAAGCGGGAACACGAGTGAGTTTATCAGTAGATGAAGTGGTCTTTTATGAATAAGTGATAAAAAAGTGCGTGGATTTAAATCCACGCACTTTTTTGCTTTACAAGCGGTCGTTTTTACCAAACAAATTACCAATTAAAAAGGCAATTAAACTTAACAATACCGCTAGCACAATCGCATGGAAACCAAACGGACTAAGTTTAAACGTGTGAATGATGATATAGCTACTTAATCCCACCACCATAGAGCTTAACGCACCTATTGCATTTGCCTTTTTCCAATAAACGCCTAGCACAATTACCCACAAGAAAGTCGATTCTAAACCGCCTAATGAAAGCAAGTTCAGCCAAATCAGCATGTCTGGCGGATCAAATGCCGCGACCACGAGCAATACGGTAATGAGTAACGTGGTGATAGTTGAAAAACGTTTTAATTTCGCTTCCTCATGCACCGCCTCTGGCTTCCAAGCCAAATATAAATCTTTAATGAGCGTAGAAGATGATTGAATCAATAAAGAGTCAATACTAGACATAATCGCGGCAATCGGTGCAGCTAAGAAGATACCCGCAGCCATTGGCGGAAGCACTTGTAACATCAATGTTGGAATCACTTGATCTGGCACTTTTAAATCTGGTACGACTGCTCGCCCTAACACGCCAGCAAGATGCATGCCTAATACCAAAATAAACACTGCAGCAGTACCAATCACTAAAGCTTGATGTAGTGAGCGGCTGTTTTTATAAGCCATGCCACGCACAGCTAATTGCGGTAAACCAACCAATGCAAAACAAACCAACACCCAAAATGACGTCATGTAAGTAAAATCTAATGGGCGCTCATCAATCCCGTAAGGCTCAAGCAGCTGCGGATTGATTTTTTCTAAAGTTTCCATCGCAGGTGTGATGCCATCTAATGCATAAATAACGCCACCCAATAGCAAGAGCGTTCCAATTACCATCACCATGCCTTGAATGGTGTCGGTTAATACAACGGCACGGAAACCACCAATGAAGGTATAAATCCCTACAGTAAGCGCGAAAATTAAAATTGCGCTCTGGTAAGAAATCCCAAACGTGGTTTCAAACAGTCGACCCGCACCGATAAATTGTACGGTCATCATCGCAAAGAAAGAGAGAATTAGGGCAAGGCTGGCAAACCAAACAATCCATTTATTTTGGTAACGAGCGAATAATAAATCATTAACCGTAACTGCCTGATAACGACGCGCTAACAAAGCGAATTTTTTACCTAAGCCGCCTAACGCTAATAACACAGCTGGCACTTGAATCATAGCAAGCAGTACCCAGCCTAAACCATATTTATAAGCAGCCCCAGGCCCGCCAATAAAAGAACTAGCACTTAAGTAAGTGGCTGCTGTGGTCATTGCTAGCACAAAGCCAGACATCGAGCGATTACCAACGAAATACTCTGATAAAAAGCTGCCGCTTGCTCGTTGACGATAAGCGTAATACGCCACACTAAAAACAAAAAATAGGTAGGCAATCAGCGGTATTAACATTTCACTATTTTTCATCTGACTGCTCCAAATCAATCTCTTGATAAATGTTTTTGACCACTAGATAAACCAAAAGGGTAAAAATCAGTGGCAAGAATAAACAGGAGAGTTCAAACCAAATGGGAAAGCCGAATACTCCCTTCCCTTTTGGGGAAAAATAAGCAAAGCCGACCCAGCCTAACAGATAAATAAGCGATAAAATGAATGCCCAACGGGCTTCACGATTTAATTGATAGTGCATAATTAATTGCCTCGACATGAAAAGAAAATCGAAAGTTAGTATTCCCAGTTATCGGGATCTATCCCTAACTCTCGCATTTTTAGTTTTGCCTCTTCAGGAATCTCATTACTGCGCTCTTTGAGTAAATCTTCATCGGTGGGTAACGGTTGGCCTGTAAAGGCATGGAGAAAGGCTTCGCATAGCAACTCACTATTTGTTGCATGGCGAAGGTTTTTGATCTGACGGCGAGTGCGCTCGTTGGTTAAGATCTCTAATACTTTAATCGGAATAGAGACCGTAATCTTTTTCACTTGTTCGCTTTTTTTGCCATGTTCCGCGTACGGGCTGACATATTCACCGTTCCAATCAGTCATATTTGAATCCTAATGCATACAAAAAATGCGCCTATTTTAATCAAAAGCAATCTAGACGTCTAGATTTCTCTTTACCATTGTTTACTTGTAATTTGTCGATTGTTAGCTAGAATGGCAACAAATTTGTTTAAGGAATCTTCTATGAAATTAAAAGCTATTTTATTAGCCGTCAGTGTAATGGGTTTAAGTGCGTGTTCTTCCTCTATCGATCCTGCAACGGGCGAACGTAAAGATCCACTTGAAGGCTTTAACCGCGCAATGTGGAAAGTAAACTACGAATATATCGATCCTTATGTCTTAAAACCTGTCGCAACAGGCTGGCGTGATTATGTGCCAAGCCCTATCAAAACAGGTCTAGTCAATGTTGCAAATAACTTAGATGAGCCAGCTAGTTTCGTAAATCGTTTATTAGAAGGTGAAGGCCAAAAAGCAATGGTGCATTTAAACCGTTTCTGGATTAACTCTATTTTCGGTTTAGGCGGTTTAATTGACTGGGCAAGCAAAACACCAGATTTAAAATTAGAAAACGGCGAGCGTGAATTTGGCGATACCATGGGCAAATATGGCGTTGGTACAGGCGCTTATGTGGTTGTGCCAGGCTATGGTTCAACTACTCCGCGCCAAGCGGTGGGTAAAGTGGTGGACTCCTCATATCCAGTCTTATCACTGCTTACCACACCATGGGCCATTGCGAAATTTGCAGTGCAAGGTGTAGATACACGTGCAAACTTGTTAGATCAAGATGCATTACTGCAACAATCTTCAGACTCCTATACGATGTTTAGAGAAGCCTACTTCCAAAACCTAGAGTTTAAAGTCAATGATGGTAAAGTCACTGAACCGAATGACGGAAAAGAAACACTATCTGAAGAAGAATTAAAAAATATCGACTAATTTTAATGCTACAAGCGGTTTAATTCGCAATATTTTTTGCAAATTAAACCGCTTGTTATTTATCAAGCCAAACTAGCTATTTTTCATAAAGCGACTAATACGTCCTGAAGCAATTTCTTCATCTCTAATTGTCATAACCTCACAGCCCTCTTTCGTCACGACAATTTGGTGCTCAAATTGTGCTGAATGGCTGCGGTCTTTGGTTTTTACTGTCCAACCATCCGGCATATTACGAATCTCTTTTTTACCCGCATTCACCATTGGCTCAATCGTAAAGACCATCCCTTCTTTTAGCACAACACCGCCATCATCTGAATTATAGTGTAACACCTGTGGATCACAGTGGAATTCAGTGCCAATGCCATGTCCGCAATATTCACGAACTACTGAAAAACCCTCTTTTTCGACATATTTTTGAATGGCTTTTCCAATCTCTTTTAAGCGAATACCCGGTTTTACCGTGCGTAAGCCGATATACAGTGATTCTAGCGTGACATCCACTAAACGCTGGCTACGAATATTCGTTTCACCAACCACATACATCATTGAGTTATCACCGAAATAACCATCTTTAATGACAGTCACATCAATATTCAAAATATCGCCATTTTTAAGTATTTTGTCCATACTTGGAATACCGTGGCAAACCACTTCATTGACCGAAATACAAGTCGCATTCGGAAAGCCGTGATAACCCAAGCACGCTGGAATCACTTTTTGCTCATTAACCATATAATCATGGCAAATTTTATCTAATTCCCCTGTGCTAACACCCTCTTTCACATAAGGGGCAATCATCACTAATACATCAGAAGCCAATTTGCAGGCTTCGCGGATTTTCTCAATTTCTTGTTCGTTTCTTAATGGAATTTGGCTCATAACACGCTCTTAAACTTTAAAAAATAAAGGGGATTATACCTTTTTTCGGCATAATCCCCAAACTGATTCAAAAGTTAATTATTTTTGTTTTGCTTGTGCACGTTTGCCTAATACAACAGACACAGAGAATGCCACGGCAAATGAAATCACCATGCCAATAGCGTACATCGCTAAACTATCTGGTTTGATAGATGGAATACCTAAGAAACCTGCTGCACCTAATGCAATTGCTTTTACGTTAAATGCTGCAATGAAAGCACTCGCTAAACCTGAACCAATCATCGCGGCAATAAATGCATGACGATAACGTAAGTTCACCCCGAACATAGCTGGTTCAGTAATCCCTAATAATGCAGAGATACCAGATGGAATCGCTAAACCGCGAACTTTAGCATCTTTCATCGTAAACGCCACACCTAAACAAGCTGCACCTTGTGCAATATTAGACATTGCAGCAATTGGGAAGATGAAAGTACCGCCCGTATTCGCTACATCTGCTAATAATTGGGTTTCAACGGCAATAAAGGTTTGGTGCATACCAGTAATAACGATTGGCGCATAGAATGCCCCGAAGATACCACCACCAATAAAGCCTAATGTGTCATATAACCAAGTTAACCCTTGAGAAATTAAGCTACCCGCTTCACGACCAACTGGGCCAATCACGGTAAAGGCTAAGAAACCCGCAATGAATAATGAGAACATCGGGGTAACAAGGTTATCTAAATAAGACGGCACAAATTTACGGAAACCTTTTTCAAGTGTAGCGAGTACCCATGCAGACACAATCGTTGGAATCACGGTGCCTTGGTAGCCCACTTTTTCAATTTCTAAACCAAATACGTTCCAATAGGTAATTTTGCCTTCCATTAAGGTTTTCGCATAGTTCCAACCATCTGCTAATGCAGGGTGAACTAAAAGCATTCCTAATGCCGCACCTAAGAATGGATTTCCACCGAATTTCCGAGTAGCTGAGAAGCCAAGCAATACTGGTAAGAATACGAACGGTGCGTTAGCAATTGTGTTAATAAAATCAACTAAATCCGAAACACCTGGATATTTGGTTACAACTGAATGTCCTTCCCAGAAAAAGCCGATGGAGGTCAACATTGAGTGAATACCCATCAGCAAACCGCCTGCAACGATTGCAGGAATAATTGGAACGAAAATATCTGCAAGCCCTTTCACAATGCGTTGTAAAAGAGGTTGATTTGCAGCGCCAGCAGCCGCTACTTCCGCTGTACTCATATCACCAATACCCATCTGTTTTTGCATCTCAGCATGGACTTTGTTTACCGTGCCTGAACCAAAAATAATTTGGTATTGGCCACTCGTTGAGAATTGACCTTTTACGCCTTCGATATTTTCGATGGCTTCTTTATCCACTTTCGATTCATCAGCTAAGGTTAAACGTAAACGGGTGGCGCAGTGAGCAAGGGTAGTAATATTTTCTTTACCACCTAACTTTGCAATGGTTTGTTCCGCAATTTTTGGGAAGTTCATAAATCACCTCTATAAAGGATTACATAAATGATAAAAAGTAATGGCGCCATTCTAACTAAAACGGTTTAGCAAACAAAGTAAAAAAAACCTGAAATTCAACTGTTTTATGAATTTTGTGATATAGATCACATTTTCTAATCAGATAACGGAAAAACTTGTCCTTCTCGAATTTCCACTACCCGTGTAAACAAGTTTTTCGTTTCTTCTAATTGGTGAGTTACCATTAAAAGTGTTAGGTTTCGCTCAATACAAATCTCTAAAATAAACTGTTGTAATTCATGACGGCGAATAGGATCAAGCGCAGAAAAAGGTTCATCTAAGAGTAAAATAGGTTTATCGCGTAGCAACGTTCTTGCCAAAGCAACACGTTGTTTCTGCCCGCCAGAAAGCTGATCGGCACGACGACTGAGCAATGGCTCAATACCCATTTTTTCAGCAATTTCTCTTACTTGTTGCTGTTGGGTAGCATTTAGCGATAAGCTTGGCGCTAGCGCTAAACCAATGTTTTGCGCCACCGTTAAATGAGGAAAAAGGTTATTATCTTGAAACAACATTGAAACGGGTCGATCAGCAGGTTGAGTTTGCGTATGATCGCAATCATTTAGCAAAATCTGACCGCTTGCAGGCGTTTCAAAGCCCGCGATCAAATTTAATAACGTACTTTTCCCTGCCCCACTTTCACCAATAATTGCTAGCCTTTCCCCTTGTTCAACTTGAAGAACAAAGTGCATCGGGCTATTTTCATAGTTAAAAATCAGATCTAAATCAATCATATATAACCTTTTTTATTTTTCATTAGTACCCAGAACGGAAGTGCAGAAATGGCCATTAACACAACTGCTGTGACTGCTGCATCTTCCATTCGATAACTGCCAAGTTGTTGATAAAGCAAGTAAGGCAGCGAACTAAAATCTGGACTACCAAAAAAAGCGATAACCGCAAAACTGCCAAGACTTGAAGACATTGCCAATGCAAAAGCATTCAACAATGGACGAACAAGATAATTTTTCTCAACAATCCACCAACGTCGGAAACCACTTAAACCGAGACTTTTCGCTAATTTATCTTGGCGAGTCAGCGTTTGCCAAAGTGCATCAAAAATCATACTGTAAATATAAGGTAGCGTAACAATACCATTACACACACCAACTAGTAACAATAGCTGAAACGTCGAAAGTTCGCTATTTTGAAAGAAGAAATAAAGCCCAACCGAAAGCAAAAAAATCGGAAAAATAAGTGGATAGACGACTGTACTCGCTAGAAATGCATGGCGAATAAATTGCTTTTGATAATAAAAATGACGAGCGGCTAACGCGACAGAATAAGCAACACAAACAGCAACAATAGCAGCAATAAATCCAAGCATTAAAGAATAAGCCGTTGCCTGCCATAACATTGGATTTTGTAAACGTTCCATTAAATGCGAAACACTAATGCCTTCCCAAATGACGCTGCATAGCGGAACAAGTAAAGCAAAACCAAACGTCCAAAGTATGATTTGTAAACCACGTTTTTCTAAATTAGATAACTGCGGTATCCAACTTTCAACATCTGGTGTTAAAACGATTTTTTCTTGTTTTGGCGTTACCATATTGAGCAATATTTTCAAAACTACCGCTACAACAACTTGAACTGCAATTAACATCACTGCTTTTGCAAAATCAAATTCAAAATTGACCGCTTGGAAAATGGCAACTTCAAATGTGCTATATTTAGGCCCACCGCCCAACATTAACACTATTGGAAAACTGGTAAAGCAGATTAGAAAAATCGTCATAAAGCCAAAAGGTATTCTCTTTTTCAAGATTGGCCATTCTACCAATTTAAAACGTTGCCAGCCTGTGATGTTCAGTTGCGCTGCTAATTTATGTTGGCTATTAGGTATCAGCTTTAAAAGAGCATAACTATATAACATCCCATATGGGATATTAAAAAAGCAATGTGCGAGTAAGATCCCCACTAAACCATAAAGCGAAAACTGCCACTCTAAGCCTAAAAAGCTGAAAATTTGTGCAAGCCAACCTGAATTTCCCCAGACACCAATCACGGCAAAAATAACAATGAGCGATGGAAGTGTCCAAATGAAGGAAAAAGTTTTAAGTAAAAAATATTTACCTTTAAAGTTTAAATAGAAAAATGCACGCCCTAAACACAATCCGAAAATGGTAGAAAGAAGTGCGGATAATCCAGCTTGTAAGATGCTATATTTCAGAATGGTAAATGCATCCGTCCAAGACCAAAAGGTTTCGTCTCGGCGGTGCAAGATAAGTTGCCAGAAGCTGAAGCTATATAAAAAAACTAAGCCTAAATAGCATCCCCAAGCGGGAGCTGAAACAAAAAATCGACGCATAAATTCCTCAAAATAATAAGCGGTCTGATTTTAGCATTTTTTTGCAAATTTACTCATTTACAGAGTTTACAAAATTGTAAATTTTATACAGTAGGTTTTGTTAAATTTTCGGTTTTATCCATAAATGTTCTTAAAACAACCTGATTTAGATCATTATTTATACCGTTCTTTTATTTTTATTCGTGAATTTATATCCATTTTGTAGTAAAGTGAAAAAGATTAGGTGTTAGAGGCTAACTCTTTCCAGTTTTAACTTTACACAATAAGGGGAAATCCTATGTCATACGCTAAAGATGTTGTTATTACCGCACCAAGTGGCTTACATACTCGTCCAGCAGCTGAATTTGTAAAAGCAGCAAAACAATTTGCTTCGGACATTACAGTCACTTCTGGCGGTAAAAGTGCGAGTGCGAAAAGTTTATTCAAACTGCAAACATTAGGCCTAACACAAGGTACAAATATTACCATTACTGCTGAAGGCGAAGATGAGCAAAAAGCGGTTGATTTCTTAGTAGATTTAATCCCTACATTAGAATAATCGAATTTTCTATGGCAAGTTTCGGCTTGCCATAGTTTTTCATTCCAACAACAAAAGGATCTTATTATGGTTACAGGTATCGCAGCTTCCCCAGGGGTAGTTTTCGGTAAAGCATTAGTTTTAAAAGAAGAGCCTATCGTCCTTAACACCCAAAAAATTTCAGCTGACCAAATTGATGCTGAAGTTGCTAAATTCTATGCTGGTCGTGAAAAAACCGCAGCACAACTCAATTCTATTCATGAAAAAGCGCTACGTACGCTAGGCGCTGAAAAAGCCGCTATCTTTGAAGGTCATCTAATGATCTTAGAAGACGAAGAGTTAGAAGAAGAAATTCTCGCTTATCTTAAAGAAAACCTTGTTACTGCTGATGTTGCAACAAACAAGATTATCGACCAACAAGTTGCCGTATTATCTGAAATTGATGATGAATACTTAAAAGAGCGTGCTGGTGATATTCGCGATATCGGTAACCGTTTATTACGCAACATTTTAGGCATGCATATCGTTGATTTAGGCGATATTCAAGAAGAGTCTATTCTTGTTGCTTATGATCTAACTCCATCTGAAACCGCACAATTAAACTTAGACAAAGTATTAGGTTTTATTACTGATATTGGTGGACGTACTTCGCATACCTCAATTATGGCGCGTTCATTAGAACTACCGGCAATTGTGGGGACTAACGATATCACAACTCATGTCAAAACAGGTGACTTAGTCATTTTAGATGCCATTAGCAACCAAATTCATATCAATCCGTCTGAAACTGAAATTGCAGCTTTCAAAGCACAGCAAGAAAAATTAGCAGCAGAAAAAGCAGAATTAGCAAAATTAAAAGAGCTGCCTGCTGAAACCTTAGATGGACACCGTATTGAAGTGGCCGGTAACATCGGGACTATTCGTGATGTCGATGGCGTGTTACGCAATGGTGGTGAATCTGTCGGCTTATACCGTACTGAATTCCTCTTTATGGATCGCGCTTCATTACCAGGTGAAGAAGAACAATTTGAAGCTTATAAAGAAATCGTTGAAGCGATGGAAGGCAAACAAGTTGTTCTTCGTACCATGGATATTGGTGGGGATAAAGAATTACCATACCTTGATTTACCAAAAGAGATGAACCCATTCTTAGGCTGGCGTGCAGTGCGTATTGGTTTAACTCGCCGTGAAATTTTAGACACACAATTACGTGCAGTACTTCGTGCTTCTGCTTTTGGTAAATTAGCGGTAATGTTCCCGATGATTATCTCAGTAGAAGAAATTCGTGAATTAAAATCTATCGTAGCCGAATTAAAAGCACAACTTCGCGCAGAAGGTCATGCCTTTGATGAAAACTTACAATTAGGTGTAATGGTTGAAACCCCATCAGCGGCAGTGAATGCGCGTCATCTTGCTAAAGAAGTTGATTTCTTTAGTATCGGTACCAACGACTTAACGCAATATACCCTTGCCGTTGACCGTGGCAATGAAATCATTGCTCACTTATATAATCCATTAACCCCATCTGTGTTGAATTTAATCAAACAAGTTATTGATGCTTCTCACGCTGAAGGTAAATGGACTGGTATGTGTGGTGAATTAGCCGGTGATGTCCGCGCTACCGCATTGCTACTGGGTATGGGCTTAGATGAATTCAGTATGAGTGCAATTTCTGTACCACACGTAAAAAAACTCGCTCGTTCAATCAGCTATGCAGACGCAAAAGCTTTAGCAGATGAAGCCTTAGCACAACCAACTGCAGCAGATATTGAACGTTTAGTTAATGATTTTTACGCAAAACTTAGCTAATTATTGATAATTTAGCATACAAAAACAGAATTCTCGTATAAAATAGAAGGGAATTTTGTTCTTACAAACGGAGAATTTTATGGGCTTTTTAAGCAAAATCTTTGGTTCAAAACAAAAAGAATCAAAAGAAATTCAAATCTTTTCACCACTTTCAGGTGAAATTGTAAACATTGAAGATGTGCCTGATGTGGTTTTCTCTGAGAAGATTGTGGGTGATGGCGTGGCTATTAACCCAAATGGCGATACTATCGTTGCACCAGTAAATGGTACCATCGGTAAAATTTTCGAGACCAATCACGCATTCTCTATCGAATCAGAAGACGGTGTAGAATTATTCGTTCACTTCGGTATTGATACCGTTGAATTAAAAGGCGAAGGTTTTACGCGTATCGCTGAAGAAGGTCAAAGTGTTAAAGTTGGTGACCCAGTTATCAAATTTGACTTAGAAACCTTAAGAGCAAAAGCAAAATCTGTATTAACGCCGGTTGTGATTTCAAACATGGACGAAATTAGCAACCTTAACAAAAAAACTGGCGAAGTTGTTGCTGGTGAAAGCGTAGTATTAACTTTAAATAAATAATACATAAACGAGAAAGAAAGGCTAAGCATCGACTTAGCCTTTCTTATTTGGGCGGTTCTTTGATTATGCTATAATTTGCAAAACCGTAATAAAATTAAACCGCTTGTAGCGTAGCATCAGGAATTATATGACCTCAGAAAATGCGATTCTTACTTTTGAAGAACTCGACCTCTCTCCCCAATTATTAAAAGCTTTGGCACAAAAAGGCTACAAACGCCCCACTTCTGTGCAAGAGCAAACTATTCCTTACGCCCTAGATGGCAGAGATTTATTAGGCTCCGCGCCTACAGGAACAGGAAAAACCGCAGCATTTTTACTACCGGCAATTCAACACTTGCTTGACTACCCGCGCCGTAAACCCGGTGCACCCCGTATTTTAATCCTAACCCCAACCCGTGAACTCGCTATGCAAGTTGCGGAAGAAGCCCAATCTTTCGCCCAATTTACCAAACTAAGCATTGCGACGATTACAGGTGGTGTGGCTTACCAAAACCACGGCGAAGTATTTAACAGCAACCAAGACATCGTTGTCGCAACACCAGGGCGTTTAATGCAATATATCAAAGAAGAAAACTTTGATTGCCGTGCGGTAGAAATTCTGATTTTTGATGAAGCAGACCGTATGCTGCAAATGGGCTTTGGGCAAGATGCGGAAAAAATTGCTGCAGAAACCCGTTGGCGCAAACATACTTGGTTATTCTCTGCTACGCTTGAAGGTGAATTATTGACTGATTTTGCTGAGCGTCTATTACAAGATCCTGTACAAATTGAAGCAGAACCAAGTCGCCGTGAGCGCAAAAAAATCCATCAATGGTATTATCATGCCGATAATCTAGAACATAAAACCAAATTACTGGCGCGTTTGATTCCTAGTTTAGAGATGGAAAAAGTGATTGTTTTTGTTCGCCGCCGTGAAGATGTCCGTGAGCTTAGTGAAACACTACGCAAAAGAGGGTTACGCTCAACCTATTTAGAAGGCGATATGGCGCAAACCCAGCGAAACCAAGCAATTAACCGCTTAAAAGAAGGTGTGGTTAACGTATTGGTCGCAACCGACGTTGCCGCTCGAGGCATTGATATTGACGATGTTGATTATGTGATTAACTTCGACCTACCTTATAGTGCTGATACTTACCTACACCGTATCGGACGCACTGCGCGTGCTGGGAAAAAGGGTTCTGCAATTTCGTTAGTAGAAGCACACGACTACAAACTACTTGGTAAAATCAAACGCTATACTGAAGAAGCATTGAAATCACGCGTGGTAGAAGGTTTAGAGCCACGCACTAAAGCACCGAAAGATGGCGAACTGAATATCACCAGCAAAAAAGAAAAAGCGCGCATTAAAAAACGCAAAGAAGCAAAAAAAGAAGCCTCAAAGGCGAAAGTAAAAGTGCGTCATAAAGATACCAAAAACATTGGTAAACGCCGTAAACCTGCGGCAGAAGTAGCGCAAAACAGCTAATGACAAGCAGTCGTATTTTTGCAAAAAATTGCGGTATTATGTAACATTTGTACAAAGGTTTAATTTATTGGCATAGTAGACAAAACTGTTGCTAATGTTTATTTTTCAAAATATTAGCAACTCTTTTTATTTAAAAAACCTTTATAAATATAACTTTTCGTTTTTTCGTTAATCCATTATGTTCATTTAATTGAAACTTTTGATATTTAAATAATCCTTCTAACCTATTTATCATATTTTCGATATTTATTTCAGTATTCTTTTCAAAAGTAAATAAATAATTTATATAATACTTCAAACTTACATAAGCCGCTCTTATATTTCTATATTTATAATAAAAATAACCTTTTTCATTCTCTTTATCACTTCGTTCTTTTAAAAAATTCTCATGTTTTATAAACCAAGGATACAAACAACGATAAAAGTCATTTCTTGAACTTTTTACCAATGATTTCGCAATTATTTTCAATTCTTAACCCACTTGTGACCGATGTTTTTCCTTAATTTTCGCATCACAATCGCGACCATATGAAACTGACACATCTGCACTGGAGTATCAAATAGTTCTTTCATTAGACCGCCCCTACCATCACAAGTAATTAATTGAATTAAATAGGGCTTAATACCTTGTATTATAAGGCTTTAAGCCACTTTTTAGTGGCTATTTTGTCTACTATGCCAATTTGTTATTTCTGCTACATTTTCTTACCTTTTATTTAGAAAAAGTAAAAATTGATCTGCCCTAAAAAGTTGTTGGACTAAGCTTCCAACTTTTCGGAACAGATCATAAAATTTAGGATTTTTCAAAAAATGTTTAATTGTTAAATTAAACCATTAGGGATGGTATATCCTAATGGTTCTGGTTAAGTTTAAAAATAAAAGATATTATAAAAGATCAAGATTATTTGAGAAAATGGAAAATTTTTATGGAAGATATAAGGAGAAGTTGTGCTTTATATATATTTTGAAACTAAGCTAAAGAGATTTTTTTTCAATATATTCTCAGCTTCTGAAATATTCATCCCCCAAATATCTGCCAATATTGCAATGGCAATATTGGCATCCCAGGGTAGTAAAGCTTGTGTTTTAAAATTCCCAAAAGGTCCATCAGTTTCAACCAATATTTTTTCCATCGGCATAAGTTGGGTCAACTCATACCCCTTTTTACTGCTTAACATTGCAGGTCCTACAGAAAAATAGCAGCCTATTTCAATCGCTCGTTTTAGTTGTTGTTTTGTGCCTGAAAACCAATGAAGGATTGGTAAATTACCATTTACTTGGATTAATTCATCTAGTACAGCATGTGCACTCATCCTAGAATGTATGCTTAATATTTTTCCTCCAGATTTTGCTGAGCTTCTTAAAATATGGCGAAAAACCTTTAATTGGGTTTCCCAATGTGTTTTAAACTCTTTTCCGCCATCCAAACCAATTTCACCCACATAGCGAGTTTGGTTTAATAATGCATCAAACAAATCTAACTCCTGCCAACGTTCGTGAGCCAGTTGGGGATGCAATCCCAAGGCAGTACGAATACGAGGGCAGTCTTTTGCTAATAAACTTGTTCCGTACCACGCTTTTGGTGTAGTTGTAACAGATAAGACATAAATATTTTCATCTTTACATCGTTTTGCAACGTATTGTGGATTAGTATATAAATCCAAATGGCAATGCATATCCATCATAATATTTGGTTCACCATTAAAAGTTTTTCCACTTCATCCAATCCATTCATAAGAACATTTGCAAACTGATTTAATTGTTGAGTCGGTAGTGAGCCACTTTGTAAAACCCATTGATTCATATTACGATGATTTTTTTGATGAATAGCGTTAATTAAAGCAAATAAATCATCTTTCCTATCTCGATTTGTCAAAATTTGTCGAATATCATTGAATTCATATCCAGCATCATGCGTGATACCAGCATAATGCAATGACGCTCTGCGAATCAAGCATGGAACACAAACCCCGCATTGTTGATTTTTGCGTTTCCAATGACTACACGAAACAGTATCAGGGATAATTTGCTGTAATAATGGTAAATTTTTGCATTCTGCTATCATTTGCCCTTTGGTTTTAAATTGATAAGGATTTTTTAAAGTGAAAGGAATATTGACTGCAGTGAATAATTTTTGTATTTCTTGGATAAAATAAGGGTGAGTGGTACGGGTACTTAAAGTACCTACTCTGCGTACTGTTAAAGGTGCATTGATTGAGATTACCCCATTTTCAGGTACGAAAATATCAATCTCTTTTTGCACCACATCCTGTAATGCATAAGCTGATACAATAGCAAATGCTAAGAAATTCAAACTTCTGGTTCGCATTGTGATTTCAGTAGCCCTACCATTATTTAAATGGGGCTGTGCAATCGCATTAAATTGAGAAAATTGATTGATATAACCATTTTGGTTAAGTTGCTGAATAATCGCTTGTTGACGTGATTTATCACCTTTATAAGAATGACTAACCAAAACAGGTGAGTGCCCCTGTTCCAATAAATCAATTGCCCCAATCGATGAATCCAAACCACCTGAAAATAAACAAACACAGTCTTTATTTCTTAAATCTACTAACTTGGTTCTACCATTTTGTGAATAAGGTTGTGTAGGATTCTGCCCGTTTTCTTGAAAATCAAATTGCCAAATATCACCACTTAAAAAGTGTAAAATGTGTTCTAAATGAACTTTGTTTGCTTGCCAAATAGCTGGCTGGCACAATGGTAAAGTAATAGAAAAGGAACGGCACCAGCCATTTGCGGTATCTTTTCGCAAAACAAAAGTATCTGCCGCCGTTACTGCCATAGCAATGGTTAGAAAATCCATTACTTGGTTATTAAGTCTAATGCCTAATCTTCTCACCCTATCTAAAACCATATTACCGATATGGGCAATTTGTAGATTTTTATTACCCATTCCATATAAATGAACAGGTATTGTTCCATTTTGTAGGTTATTTAATTGATTGATATCGTGATGAAAAACCAATTGAGTCATCAATAATCCTCCCATTCTTCCCAAATTTCCAAAATAGCTTGGTTTTGAATTTCTTGCATTTGTTCAATTGTTAACTGGCAAACATCATCCGTAAATTTAGGGGCAAGCTTAATATCTACTACTTCACGAATGAGTTGCCGTAAATCATTTTCCGCTTTGGCAATTTGCACAGGATCATCGCCTTTCTTCCAAGCCTTACCGGCATCGTGTGCAATTTGCAGAAAAATACTTTCGGTTAAATAACAAATCATCATTTTACCAATGACTTCAGTGGTAATGCTATTTTCATCAAAAGTTGTCATTCCTTCCAATGCTTCTGATAAAGCAATATTCATTGCAGAACGAATTTTGTCTGAATCACCGTGATGACCAGACAAAAGTTGAGTAATTTGGTTGATGACTAGATCACAAGGCTGACCATTTAAACTATGTAAATTAACCGAATATTGTTGCTGCTGGCTGCCTGAAAAAATACCAAATAAACCCGAGCCTGCTTGGGTAATTTTCCCCAATTTTTGGACAGCTATATACTTACCACCACTGGCTTTTCGTGCATAATGCCCAAGTGCTTTACGGACATCATCACGTCCACCGCTTCGTACAGCCCTACCGATTGCCTGACGCAATCCCTTTAATCTCTGTGGGTCTGGTGTTTGTAACGATGTCTGACTATCATCAACCCAAGAGGGTAATAGAGGCGAACGACCATTTGGCCCTACGCTAGATTGTGAAGTGCCCATTGCTTACTCCTTGTACCAAGTTTCACTTTTTAATCTTTTGTTCAACCACGGATAGTTAATGTCTTTATTTTTCAATTCAGCAATAAAGCGAGCTAAAATTTTTGCACCGTCTTCTGAATTTGCCGCTAGCAAACAAGCCCCCATAAAACCATCTGGGCTTTTATCCCAATTATCCAGTTTTCTTAATTGTTCAATCAATGCTTCCATAACGGAGATTTGTTCATCAATTGTTAATCCCTGAATAGCGTTCTGAGTATTTTGTGAGCCTGTTCTTGATGTGGTTGTAAGTAAAATGTTTAAAGCATCTTGGGCTTTTTGAGAAAGTTGAGCGGTATAAGTATTTAGCGGTATGGTTTCTCTGGATAAATAGATCGCCGCGCGCAAATCAACATTGGATAATTTTGGCTCTAACTTTGCCCATTCTTTGATAAATGTTTGAATGGGCTTATTTTCAGAGAGTTTTGATAAATTTTGCTCATTGTGATTTTCCAGCTCTTTTAATAATTCAGGTTTACCCTCTTCTTCATTAATACGTTGATAAAAATTTGTTACCACATCAGAATCCACACATCGCTCAAAAATCACCAATTTGGTAATAATCGCTTCCTCTAACGGTATTTGACGCTTGTTTGCGATTTTGGCACGCATTTTAATAGTATTTAAAATACGTTTTACAATTCTAGGATTACCGTGAATATTAGGTGAATTTGCTAATAGAGGAGCTATTCTGTTTGCTCTTTCAAAATCTGACAAGAGAGCTCGATTATCTTGCTCTTCAATAGTTTTGGCTACTTGTTCTGGATTTAAGGATTGATCTTGCCAAGATTGTTGCAAATGAGTTTCTAAAAATTGGCGTAAGTTTGCTAATTTTTCGGGTAGCACTTTTTGATGAATAGCATACAGCATATACAAATACGCACGAATTTCAAGAACACCTGCTTTAGGTACACGAATAGGAATCTGAATGAGCTTGTCCAAATAATCAATTTGATGACGATACGACAAATCTTTGTAATGTTCGGCAACTGAATGGCGGATCATTTCCTCGTCAGCTGCGATAATAAAAGCTGTACGATTTAAGAATAAGAATAAACGAATGGCTTCTAATGTTTGAATAGCATTAGCAGGCAGGCAACGGTCAAGGTTATCAATCACAATAACCAACTTTTTACCTAAACTCTGTAATATCTCACCATATTCTTTTCTAAACTCATCGATTTGTTGTGGTGGGGTTTGCTGTTTTTTGGGGTTGATAAGTTTTCTTCCTGAATCAACAATTTCTTTTCCTATTTCTATAACTTGCTTACTTTCCGTTTCATCTTGAATTCCATCCAAGGCATTTTGAGCCGTTCCAAATATTTTGGAAACTAAACCAAAAGTAGGAAAACCTGCAGCTAAAGCAGCCCCCTCCGCAAGAAAACCAGCCAAACGTAGACCATTAATTCTGACTAATAAATTTTGGGATTTTTTCAAGATGGTTTCTTCATCTTTGGCAGCTTGAATCAAATGGTTTGCAATCGTCTCCAAAAGAGCCGTTCTGGCATCATCAAATCCTTGATAAAGCCAAGCATCAAATTTAATCACAATCCATTCATCAGGTTCGATTTGTTGCTCAATCAAATTTAATAGAGAAGATTTACCTGCACCCCAATTACCAAAAATACCTATTGAAACGGGGAGCATAGCTTCAGTTTCTAAGATTTCAGTAACAATTTGGGATACTTCACCAAAATTGAGATAGTCTTCTTTAGATTCAGTATCTGACCACATTTAATTACCCTCATTTATAAAATATAAGCATATATTTTAATACACTTTCAATAAAGATTTGAAATATTTTTATGATGTTCCAGTACGTGGCAAGTTAGAAGAGGAAAAATGAGAAGATTAAGAAACTATAATCAATAAGTGTAAAAACTGTATAATCAAACTTAGTAATACTTCTTATAGAGTTAAATGTGGCCAATGCTAATTTATGCTACTATGCGATTTACCAATTTATCATACGTTCGATGACTATATGGATATCTGTTAACTATCTAAGCACATTGTGTAAAAAATAAAATCTGAAATTTGGTCTTTTCCTGCTTTATTTTTAATATCTTTAAGTTGAAAAGATAAATATTAAATTTATTACTTTCAAAA
>NZ_ALJP01000020.1:0-31077 GCF_000287615.1 Haemophilus sputorum HK 2154 | reverse complement strand
TTCTCACCCGCACGACCTTCGTCTAATAATTTACGGAACATCTCTACACCAGTTACTGTTGTTTTCGCTGTATCTTTGATACCTACGATTTCAACTTCATCACCAGTACGGATGATACCACGCTCAACACGACCTGTTACTACTGTACCACGACCAGAAATTGAGAATACGTCTTCGATTGGTAATAAGAATGGTTTATCAATCGCACGCTCTGGCTCTGGAATGTAAGTATCTAAGTGGTTTGCTAATTCTAGGATTTTTTCTTCCCATTCTGCAACACCGTTTAATGCTTGTAATGCAGAACCACGTACGATTGGTGTATCGTCACCTGGGAAGTCATATTGTGAAAGAAGTTCACGAACTTCCATCTCAACTAATTCTAATAACTCTTCGTCATCTACCATGTCGCATTTGTTTAAGAATACGATGATGTAAGGTACACCTACTTGGCGACCTAATAAGATGTGCTCACGAGTTTGTGGCATTGGACCATCTGTCGCTGCTACTACTAAGATTGCGCCGTCCATTTGTGCCGCACCGGTAATCATGTTTTTAACATAGTCCGCGTGTCCTGGGCAGTCAACGTGTGCGTAGTGACGGGTTGGAGTATCGTACTCAACGTGTGAAGTGTTGATGGTGATACCACGAGCTTTCTCTTCTGGTGCGTTATCGATTTGGTCGAATGCACGCGCTGAACCACCGTAGTGTTTTGCTAATACAGTTGTAATTGCAGCTGTTAAAGTTGTTTTACCATGGTCAACGTGGCCGATTGTACCCACGTTAACGTGCGGTTTTGTACGTTCAAATTTTTCTTTAGACATTTTTAAAAAGCCTCTTAAACAAACACGGTTACAATGGTGTATAACCACATTAACCACATGTAGAATATAAAACTTAAATATGAGAAAAGATAAGAAGTTAGAAAAGAAGAGTGGTGCTGATAGGCGGATTTGAACCGCCGACCTCACCCTTACCAAGGGTGCGCTCTACCAACTGAGCTATATCAGCGTTTGGAGCGGGCAGCGGGAATCGAACCCGCATCATTAGCTTGGAAGGCTAAGGTAATAGCCATTATACGATGCCCGCTGTTCTAAATTCGTCTGTCCCATACTGTGCGATTCAATTTAGGAAAGTGGTGGAGGGAGAAGGATTCGAACCTTCGAAGGCTGAGCCAACAGATTTACAGTCTGCCCCCTTTGGCCGCTCGGGAACCCCTCCACGCTTTAATTGAATACTTGACTAAACTACACAAAATGGTGCCGACTACCGGAATCGAACTGGTGACCTACTGATTACAAGTCAGTTGCTCTACCTACTGAGCTAAGTCGGCATTGCGTTGTCGTAAGCAAGTGAGGTGCATTATAGAGATTTTTTAATGGGGCGCAAGTACTTTTTTCAAAAAAATAAAAAATTCCTTTCTTTCGCCGTTTAAATCAGCAAAACGATGAAAAAATAGAAAGTTTCATGCATTTTTAGGGAATAAATCGCCAAGAAGACTGATTTATATTGTATAGTTTGCACCATTCTTTCACCGTTTCGGTGACTTTTTAGTGAACAAAATCAGAGATGTTGGCAATGAGCCTCGAACAAAACCGAAAAATCACGCCTTTTTTAACCTTTAATCGTGAGCAATGGGCAGCCCTACGTAAATCTGTACCATTAAAACTCACAGAACAAGACTTAAAACCCCTATTAGGTTTTAATGAAGAACTGTCTCTTGAAGAAGTTCGTACTATTTATCTCCCGCTTGCTCGTTTAATTAACTACTATATAGAAGAAAACTTAAAGCGTCAGGCTGTGTTACATAAGTTTCTAGGTGTCGAAGCGCCCAAAGTCCCTTATATTATCAGCATTGCTGGGAGTGTTTCTGTCGGAAAAAGTACATCTGCACGTATTTTACAAGCATTGCTTTCTCACTATCCGCATGATCGTAAAGTCGATTTAATCACCACTGATGGCTTTTTATATCCATTAGCGACTTTGCAAGAAAAACAACTGCTCAAACGTAAAGGATTTCCAGAATCATATGATATCCATCGTTTGGTGCAATTTGTGGCGGACATTAAATCTGGCAAGCGCGAAGTGAAAGCGCCGATCTACTCGCATTTAACCTACGACATCATTCCAAATGAATTTAACATTGTCGATCAACCGGATATTGTCATTTTAGAAGGCTTAAATGTATTACAAAGTGGCATGAATTATCCTTCAAGCCCGCATAATGTTTTCGTTTCTGATTTTGTCGATTTTTCTATTTATGTGGATGCAGATGAAGCATTACTTAAAGAATGGTATATTTATCGCTTCTTAAAATTCAGACGCAGCGCATTTTCAGATCCAAATTCATACTTCCACCACTACTCTCGTTTATCGGAAGAAGAAGCAATTCACACCGCTTCCACTATTTGGGATGAAATCAACGGCTTGAACCTTAAACAAAATATATTGCCAAGCCGTGAGCGAGCGAATCTGATTTTAGAGAAAGGACATAATCACGAAATTCAAACCGTGAAATTAAGAAAATAACAGCAAAAAGGATTGGTGATACACCTAGCTGCCTAACCATTCCTTTTGATATTGGCAGAAATCACTTATGTTTTAGTCAATTCAACGGCGGTGATTTCAATTTGCAAAACTTCAACCAAAAACGACCGCTTATTATGAACAAAAAACTTTTTCTTCCTTTAGCCATTTTCCTAACCCTCAGTATTGCCTTAATGGTACAGCTTTTCCGCAACGGCAATGGGGATGACCCGAAAAAACTTGAATCTGCACTTGTAGGCAAACCTGTGCCGACATTCAAATTAGAGTCAGTCGTAAATGAAGCTCAAATATTAGATGAAAACGTGGTAAAAACCGGGCATCCTCGCCTCTTAAACGTGTGGGCGACTTGGTGTCCAACTTGCTACGCGGAACACGCTTATTTAACCGAACTGGCTAAACAAGGGGTAGAAATTGTTGGCATCGACTATAAAGACGAACGCCCAAAAGCAATGAAATTTTTAGCGAGTTACGGCAACCCTTATAAAGCGATTATTTTTGACCCGAAAGGCTCACTTGGCTTAGATCTTGGCGTTTATGGCGCACCTGAAACCTTCATTATTGACGGCAAAGGCACCATTCACTACCGCCATGCAGGCGATGTAAATGAAAAAGTATGGAATGAAACATTGAAACCGATTTATGAGAAATTAAAACCATGATGTTCACTAAAAAATTTTCTTTTCTATTATTAGCATTTTGTCATGTTAGCTTTGCAGCCCCTATCGAATTCAACCAATTCGATAACCCGCAGCAAGAAGCAGACTATCAATCTCTTATTCAAACCTTGCGTTGTCCGCAGTGTCAAAACAACAACATTGCGGATTCTAATGCAACCATTGCAACAGATATGCGTGGTAAAACTTTAGAGCTACTCAAGCAAGGCAAAAACAAAGAAGAGGTGGTAGAATATATGATTGAGCGCTACGGCAATTTCGTTACCTACGACCCACCAATGACGCCGGCAACTATTTTCTTGTGGGTGTTGCCTGTCTTATTGATTTTAACAGGGCTTGGGCTCATTCTACGTCGCCGTAAAGCGCCACAAGCGGTCGAAAATACCGAAAAATTTACAAAATCGGCTCTCGATCAAGCCCGTTTGGATGAAATTTTAAATAAGGATAAAAAATGACTTTTTGGCTTGTCGCCCTATTAATTACCTTGGTGATTGCTGCCATCGGCTTTTACCCGTTACTCAAACAAAAAAACCGCATCTCACAAACTGAACGAGATCAACTAAACAAAGCGTTCTATTTTGATCGTCTTAATGAAGTTGAAAAAGAAGCTAACGAAGGTGTAATTGAAGATGCTGAACAGACAAAACTTGAGCTTCAACAAAGCTTGTTAGACGATATTCCAGCAGAAACTCAAGACCAAGTTGCTTCTCAAAAACGCTTTGGTAAAGGAACTTTTGCCGCGCTGTTAGTTGCCGTTTCTGCAATTAGTGTCGGTGCGTACTGGCAAGTCGGCTCATGGCAAGCGGCTGACATGGTAAACATGACGCATCAAAAGCTCACCTATTTTTACGAACGCATTAAAAGTGAAGATACAAATCCACTTTCTGAAGCCGAGCTGAACCAATTTGCGATTGCACTACGTACAGACCTGCAGAATAACCCGCAAAATGCCAAAGGTTGGTTTATGCTAGGGCAAATTGGGATGGCGAAAGAAGATGGGCAACTAGCCTATGAAAGCTACGGCAAAGCGGCACAACTTGAGCCTGAAAACTTGCAATATCAATCAACCTACGCTCAACTGCTTATGACCTCTAATACGCCAGCAGACAAAGAGCAAGGCAAAAAATTGCTAAAAGAGATTCTTCGTAAAGATCATACTAATCTTGATGCACTTAGCCTATTAGCTTTCAGTGCTTTTGAAGAAGAAGATTACAAAATGGCTGCCATGACTTGGGGCATGATGTTAAAACTGATTCCCGAAGAAGATCCGCGCCGTAAAACAGTAGAGAAAAGCGTGGATATGGCAATGCAAATGATGAAAATGCAAGAAGAAAAAGCAGCCCCATCTACGGCTGAGCCACAAAAATAATGGTTAAACTTAACTGGATTTCTCTGTAAATCACGACTGCCAAATCTCCCCTTCCCCTCTTTGTAAAAGAGGGGTTTTGATTGAGTTAATATTGAATATTGAATATCAATGCACGTATTCAATATCGCTTATAACAATATGACTCAGCCCATTACTCTTAATTGACTAAAGATTCTCTTTAGTAAAGAGGGGAAAGGGGAGATTTGTTAGCGATTATTTACGGCGTCTTTATTAAATGAGAAGTTAAAATGCTAAATAAAGAAAAACTCAAAGTCGGTCTTGTTTCCGTTTCCGATCGTGCTTCACAAGGTGTTTATCAAGATGAAGGGATTCCAGCGCTGCAAAGCTGGCTAGAAAAAGCGCTAACCGAAGCATTTGATGTTGAAGTGCGTTTAATTCCAGACGAGCAACCACTCATCGAGCAAACTTTAATCGACTTAGTGGATAATCATCACTGCCATTTGGTGCTGACCACAGGGGGAACTGGGCCTGCCAAAAGAGATGTCACCCCAGATGCAACACTCGCTGTAGCACACCGTGAAATGCCAGGCTTTGGCGAACAAATGCGCCAAGTGAGCTTACAATTCGTACCAACCGCGATTCTCTCCCGCCAAGTGGGCGTCATTCGTCACGATTCACTCATTCTAAACCTACCCGGCCAACCAAAAGCAATTAAAGAAACGCTAGAAGGGGTTAAAGATAGTGAAGGAAAAACGCTTGTTAAAGGGATTTTCTCTGCAATACCGTACTGTTTACAATTATTAAGCGATATTTATATCGAAACCCATGCCGAAGTGTGTGAGAGTTTCCGACCAAAATCTGCAAGAAGAGAAACAAAATGAAAAAAATTGAAGCAATAATTAAACCATTTAAATTAGACGATGTCCGTGAGGCCTTAACTGATGCTGGCATTACGGGCATGACAGTGACTGAAGTAAAAGGCTTTGGTCGTCAAAAAGGTCATACTGAACTCTATCGCGGTGCGGAATATGCCATTGATTTCCTGCCGAAAATTAAAGTTGAAGTAGTTGTGGCAGACGATCAAGTGGAAGATTGCCTTGAAGCGATTATTGATACCGCCCAAACAGGTAAAATCGGCGATGGTAAAATTTTTATTTATGATGTAGAACGGGCGATCCGCATTCGCACCGGCGAAGAAAATGAGGATGCACTCTAATGCAAAAGAAATCTGGTTTAATTTGGCTCTGGCTGAGCCTTATTGTGATTGTGGGCGATTTATGGTCGAAATATGTCATCGTGCAAAATTTTAATTTGTATGACACAGTGAATGTTTTACCTATTTTTAACCTCACTTACGCTCGTAATTACGGCGCGGCATTTAGCTTCTTAGCGAATCATGATGGCTGGCAAACTTATTTCTTCTTAGGGTTAGCGATTGTGATTTCTTTAGCACTCGTTGTGATGTTAGCACGCTCGCAAGCGGGTAAAAAATTAGAAAATTCTGCATATGCGATGATTATCGGTGGCGCATTAGGCAATGCGATTGACCGTGCTTACAATGGCTATGTAGTTGATTTTATTGATTTTTATTGGAACTGGGACGGCTACCACTTCGCCACTTTTAACGTAGCCGACATTGCAATTTCAGTGGGCGCTGGTTTATTGATTCTTGCCGCATTCTTAGACGGTAAAAAAGAAAAAACAAAGAGTGATTAAATGAAAATTTTATTAGCTAACCCTCGCGGTTTTTGTGCTGGCGTTGATCGCGCAATCTCGATTGTGGAACTTGCATTAGAAATTCATGGCGCACCCATTTATGTTCGCCATGAAGTCGTTCATAACCGCTTTGTCGTGGACGGTTTAAAAGCCAAAGGGGCTATTTTTGTTGAAGAGTTGGATGAAGTGCCAGACGATGCGATTGTGATTTTCTCCGCTCATGGTGTTTCTCAAGCCGTTCGCCAAGAAGCAAAACGTCGTGGCCTAAAAGTCTTTGATGCCACTTGTCCGCTTGTAACCAAGGTACATATGCAGGTTGCGCGTGCAAGCAAACGTGGAACTAAAGCTATTCTCATTGGGCATGAAGGTCACCCAGAAGTCCTTGGCACAATGGGGCAATACGATAACGAAAACGGCGGCATTTATTTAGTTGAATCAGTCGAAGATATTGCGCATCTGCCTGTTTCTAATGACGATGATTTAACTTTCATGACCCAAACCACGCTCTCGATTGATGACACGAGTGGTGTAATTGATGCACTGAAAGAAAAATATCCTGCCATTCAAGGCCCTCGTAAGAATGATATTTGCTATGCTACAACCAACCGCCAACAAGCGGTTAGAGAGCTCGCCAAACAATCGCAATTAGTGTTAGTTATTGGTTCGAAAAACTCTTCAAACTCTAATCGTTTAGCAGAACTCGCATCTCGAATGGGCGTGCTAGCTAAACTGATTGATGGTCCACAGGATATCGAACCGCAATGGTTAGAAAATGTAGAAACTATCGGAATTACGGCTGGTGCATCTGCCCCTGAAGTATTGGTGCAGTCGGTAATTTCTCACCTGAAAACATTAGGGGTTACCGAAGTCGCTAACCTAGAAGGCCTAGAAGAGAATATGTTCTTTGAAGTACCAAAAGAATTACGAATTAACGAGGTAAACTAATGGCTGAAATTAACCGCTTTAAATTAGAATGGGCATGTCGCCGTGGGATGCGTGAGCTAGATAAAATGATTATGCCATTTTACCAAAATCATTTTGATAGCTTAACTGAGGCTCAACAGCAAGCCTTTGCAGAAATGCTAACCTATCCTGATCCTGAGCTATTTCGCTGGGTGATGCACCAACTTCCCGCACCAACACCGGCAATCACTGCCATCATTGAGTTAATGCGAGAAAAAATCGATCGATAACATGAAATCACGGTCATAAGATGAAATCCTCCGCTATCAAAGGATTGAATCCATGGCCGTTTTTTTATCTGTACAAGCGGTCAGATTTTCCTAACATTTTGCAGTAACAGACTCCATTCTTTTTCCCTTACTGCCCGCCTTGCAACCGTTGTAGTAATCTATCCATCGCGCGATAACCCAAAGCTTCTGCTAAATGAACCTGTTGAATATCCTTTTCTTCCGCCAAATCCGCAATTGTTCGAGAGACTTTGAGAATACGGTGATAAGCACGAACCGATAACCCTAATTTTGCCAAAGCACTTTCTAAAAATCGGGCATCTTGTTCAGATAACTGGCAATCTCGTTCAATCTCTCGTGTGGAAAGCTGACCGTTGATTTTCCCTGCGCGAGCAAACTGAATTTCTCTGGCTTTTAATACACGCGCACGCACTTGTGCTGTGGTTTCTCCTCGATGCTCATTTCCTGCTTGAAGCGCGCCTTGCGGTAACAACGGCACTTCAATCGATAAATCAAAGCGATCAAGAAACGGCCCTGACAGGCGATTTAAATAGCGCATCACTTGCTGAGGTGAGGCGCGATTATGCGTGCCTTGATAATGTCCTGTTGGGCTTGGATTCATTGCAGCAATCAACTGAAAACGTGCAGGGAATTGCACCTTAGCATTAGCGCGAGAAATAATGATTTCACCCGATTCTAATGGCTGGCGAAGCGCATCTAGCACCTTACGTTCAAATTCTGGCAATTCATCCAAAAACAAAACGCCGTTATGCGCTAAAGAAATTTCACCAGGTTTAGGAATAGAACCGCCGCCTACTAGCGCGACCATAGATGCACTATGGTGCGGCGCACGAAATGGGCGTGCTTTCCAATTTTGAAAATTCAGTTCATTTTGCACCAAACTACTGACTGATGCTGTTTCAATCGCTTCGCTATCAGACATTTCTGGTAATAAATCAGCCAATCGGCTAGCCAGCATGGTTTTGCCTGTGCCGGGTGGGCCGAGAAACAACAGATTATGTTGCCCACTAGCAGCAATCATTAGCGCCCGTTTAGCATGTTGCTGGCCGATAATATCTGTTAAATCACGGCTTACAAGCGGTGACTTTTCTTCAGCATTTTGCAAAATTTCTTGCGCAATCGGTAAGCCATCACGCCGATTAAGAAAATTCACCACTTGTAGTAATGAGGAGGCAAAATAGGTTTTGGCATTTGAAACTAACGACGCTTCATTCGCATTGGGGCGCGCTAAAATCATGCTCCGTTTTGCTTTTTCAGCAGAAATAACAGCCGGAATAGCACCATGCACCCCACGCAAGCCACCTGTTAGTGCAAGCTCGCCGAGAAATTCAAACTGTTTGAGTAAATCAGAGTCAATCTGCCCGCTGGCGGCAAGAATGCCGATAGCAATCGGCAAATCAAATCGTCCACCTTCTTTGGGTAAATCGGCAGGCGCAAGGTTGATGGTAATGCGTTGTGGTGGGTAGAAAAAATTGGCATTCATCAATGCACTTCGCACCCGATCGCCAGCCTCTTTCACCGTAGCTTCAGGCAACCCTACAATCGTTAATTTGGGCTGCCCATTACTAATATGCACTTCAATCGTCACCAATGGCGCTTCCACACCCATTGAAGCTCGGCTGTATACAATCGCCAGCGACATGCTTTTCTCCTTCACAAAAATTTTGCAAATCCTAGAAAAAATCAGACCGCTTGCGTAGCAAATTTTTATGCTTTTTCGAGCCAGATCGCAAATTTAGTTGGCCTTCACTAAAGCAAAAGAGAAAAAAATTCCCCTCATCCAAAAAGTTGAAGCGGGGAAATCAACATTAAGCATTGGTATATTCTGCCCGATCGCCAAGCCAGCGTTTAATCAGTGCTTCTGCAAGCGGTGGATTTTCCACAATAATTTGCTTAGCGTAACGTTGCACCAGCGGAATCATTTTGCGATCCCGCATGAGATCAGCTACTTTAAATTCCGCCATGCCTGTTTGTTTCGTGCCAAGAATCTCGCCTGTGCCACGAATTTCTAAATCTTTTTCTGCGATATAAAAACCATCTTGGCTATCACGCATGACTTGCAAGCGTTTACTAGAAATTTTGCCCAACGGCGGTTTATACATCAACACGCAATGGGAAGCCGTTGCTCCTCGCCCAACACGCCCACGTAATTGGTGAAGCTGTGCCAATCCAAGGCGTTCTGAATTTTCAATAATCATCAAGCTTGCATTCGGCACATCTACGCCCACTTCAATCACGGTAGTTGCCACCAACAAATCTAAGTTAGCCGCTTTAAACTCCGCCATAATGGCTTGTTTTTCCTGCGGTTTCATTCGCCCGTGCACCAAACCAATCCGTAAATCAGGCAGCGCACGTTGCAAATCTTCGGCAATCGCTGCTGCCGCTTGCGCTTCGAGGACTTCTGATTCATCAATCAAAGTACAGACCCAATAAGCTTGGCGCTGTTCATTTTTGCACGCTTGATAAACGCGCTGTACCACTTCTCCCCGTCTATCTTCAGAAACGACTACTGTGGTAATCGGTGTACGCCCGGGTGGCAGTTCATCTATGATGGAAGTATCTAAATCGGCATAAACCGTCATCGCTAACGTGCGCGGAATCGGTGTCGCCGTCATAATCAGTTGATGCGGATAAATGTCTGCTTTGGCCCCCTTTTCACGCAATGTTAAACGTTGATGTACACCAAAGCGGTGCTGTTCATCAATAATAACGAGTGCCAAATCGTGAAATACGACGCTTTCTTGGAAAAGCGCATGAGTGCCGATAATCATCTGCACTTCGCCGTTTTTAATCGCTTCTAACTGAGCCGTACGGGCTTTGCCTTTAACCTTTCCAGCCAACCAACCCACCTCAATTCCAAACGGACGAAGCCAGTTCGCAAAATTATTCGCATGTTGTTCAGCAAGAATTTCTGTTGGCGCCATCAATGCCACTTGCTTGCCGTTATCAATCGCTAATAATGCAGCAAGGGCTGCGACTAACGTTTTTCCCGAACCTACATCGCCTTGCACTAATCGCATCATTGGAGAAGCTTGTGCAAGATCACGCTCAATATCTGCCACTACCCGTTGTTGCGCGCCTGTTGGAGCAAAAGGTAACGAGGCAAGAAAACGAGCTTTTAAATCCGTTTGATAATGTAACGCTTGCGCTTGTTGCTGTTTTGCACCCACGCGAAGTTGTTGCATAGCCAAGTTATGCGCCAACAGTTCTTCAAAAATAAGGCGTTTTTGTGCAGGATGCTCGCCTTTTTCCAATACTTCCGCAGAAATACTAGGTGGCGGTCGATGGAGTAACTGCAAAGCCTCTTTGAGGCTATATTGATGCGGGTTATATTGATCTGGCAATAATTCTGCAACTTTCACATTATTAAGCACAGCCAGCGCTTGTTCGGTCATTTTACGCAAAGAGGCTTGCTTGAGCCCTTCGGTTGTAGAATAAATTGGGGTTAGCGTTTCTGCTAAGGTAAGTGGCTGATTATTGCGTAAAACTTGATATTCAGGATGATGAATCTCCGCCATAAAACGCCCGCGTTTAACCTCACCAAACGCTTTCACGCGTGCGCCAACCACAAAGCTATTTTTCATTCCCGCGTTAAAATTAAAAAATTTCAGCATGATTTTGCTTGTGCCATCTGACAGCGTGACCGATAAAATCGGGCGTCGCCCAAACTGCACTTCCGCTAATTGAACAAAACCTTCGATGGTGGCAAAACTCTCTGCGTGCACATCCGCAATTGGTGTGATACGCGTGCGATCTTCATAGCGCATTGGCAAATGAAAGAGCAAATCTTGCACGTTATGAATGCCAATTCGCCCGAGTTTTTCTGCAATAGCCGCACCGACGCCGGATAACGCAGTTAATGGCACGCCATCTAAAAGTTGTTCGCTCATGGTAAAAATACTTTAAAAATTGACCGCTTGTGAGAAAGAAAAACGGGAAGAAAGAAGCTGGAGAACCTTTAAACTCCGCATTTCAATCTTCCCTTGCACCCTTTTGTTAAAGGCGCTTTTTAGAATGAAATTAGTTTTTCATTGATTGTACTGGCGCAGGAATGCGTCCGCCACGGTTGACGAAGACTTCACAAGAGCCTGCTTTAACCGGCATAATCGGGGCATAACCAAGTAAGCCACCGAATTCCACGCTTTCGCCAACCGTTTTACCGGTGACGGGAATAATACGCACTGCGGTAGTTTTACTGTTAATCATACCGATAGCCGCTTCATCAGCAATAATGCCTGAAATGGTATGCGCTGGAGTATCGCCCGGTACGGCAATCATATCTAGCCCGACTGAACAAACCGCTGTCATCGCTTCTAATTTATCTAATGTTAAAATGCCACTTTCAGCTGCTGCGATCATCCCCTCATCTTCTGACACAGGAATAAAGGCACCACTTAATCCCCCCACTGCACTAGATGCCATCATGCCACCTTTTTTCACCGCATCATTTAACAATGCTAATGCCGCTGTTGTGCCATGCGTGCCACAGACGGTTAAGCCCATAGCTTCTAAAATACGAGCCACAGAATCGCCTACCGCTGGGGTTGGTGCGAGGGATAAATCTAAAATACCGAATGGAATGTTCAACATTTTTGAGGCTTCTTGCCCAATTAACTCGCCGACACGGGTAATTTTAAAAGCCGTTTTTTTCACAACTTCCGCCACTTCTGTAAGCGTAGTCGCTTTAGAATTTTCTAATGCTTCTTTAACCACACCCGGGCCTGAAACCCCAACGTTAATCACAGCATCGGCTTCGCCTGAACCATGGAATGCGCCAGCCATAAATGGGTTATCTTCCACAGCATTACAGAACACAACCAATTTCGCACAGCCAAAACCTTCTGGGGTCATTTCAGCCGTTTTCTTGATGGTTTCGCCTGCTAATTTCACTGCATCCATATTGATGCCCGCACGGGTTGAACCAATGTTGATTGAGCTACACACGATATCGGTGGTTTTCATCGCTTCTGGAATGGAGCGAATTAATACTTCATCTGCTGGCGACATCCCTTTTTGAACAAGCGCGGAAAATCCCCCAATGAAAGAAACGCCAATCGCTTTGGCTGCGCGATCTAATGTTTGCGCGATGGAAACATAAGAATCCGCTTTCGTTGCCGCTGCAATTTGCGCAATCGGTGTCACTGAAATACGTTGGTTCACAATAGGCACACCATATTTTGCAGAAAGCGTTTTAGCGGTTTCGACTAAATCACGTCCAATATGGGTAATTTTGCGATAAATATTTTCGTTAAGTTCGTTAATGTCGCTGCTAATACAGTCGTGTAAATCAATACCAATCGTGATGGTGCGCACGTCAAAGTTTTGATCCGCTACCATGCGAATGGTTTCTAGGATTTCATTAGATTGAATACTCATCCTCCCCCCTAAATACGGTGCATCGCTTTGAAAATCGCTTCATTTTGTAAACGAATATCTAGCGCAAGGCGTTTGCTCTCTTCACTAAAAAATGCGGCTAATTCTGGGAATGATTTCGGACATTTTGCGGTATCGACCAAAATAATCATGGTGAAATAGTTTTCCATCAGCTGCTGGCTGATGTTTAGAATGTTAATGTTATTTTCTGCTAAGATCTTTGCAACATCATAAACAATCCCAACACGATCTTGCCCGATCACTGTAATTACCGAATGACTCATTTCACTTTCCTCTTTTCAAATTAAAATCATTGGAGCAAGTATAGCATATTCCCCCCAATCACTTGCCAACAAAAAGGGCTTAGCACGATTGCTAAGCCCTTTACAAGCGGTGATTTTTAATCAATCTTTTGCAAATACATTAAACTTTTTCTGAATTGCCCACTAAATTCACATCTAATTGATTAAACGGAATCACGATGCCCGCTTCATCAAAGGCTAATTTCACCTGCTCTAAAATCCGGCCCAACGTTGGACTATAATCTTGAGTATTTACCCACGCTTGCGCGCTCAATTTCACGCTGCTTGCTGCTAATTCAGAAACCACAACGTTAATTGCTGGCGTTTTAAGTATCGCGCTATCGCTAGCTAAAATTTGCTCAATAATTTGTTTTGCTTGGCGCAAATCACTGTCATAACTAATATCAAATAAGAAATTCAAGCGACGAGTAGGGTTGATTGAATAATTCACAATGTTGCCAGAGAACACGGTGCTGTTAGGAATCAGCACAGTTTTATTATCGGCTGTCCGCAATTCCAACACTAAAATCCCCATTTGCTCAACTGTTCCTATCATACCGCCTGTTTCAATTTGATCGCCTTTTCTAAATGGTTTGAAAATCAACAACATCACGCCAGCCGCAAAGTTTTGCAGAGAGTTCTGTAATGAAAGCCCGACTGCTAAACCAGCCGCACCAATCAATGCTACAAGGGAGCTAGTGTTAATCCCTAGCTGTGAAAGGCTGGCAATCACGACCATCAATAACAGTAAAAAGTAACTGATCGATGATACGAAGCTTTGAATCATCTCATCTTTGGTGGAAGCTAATGCCGCTTTGCCAAGCAATTTGCTGATTGCTCGTGCTAAAAATTTACCGATGATAAAAATCGCAATCGCTAGCAAGAATTTGGTACCGTAAGGAATGACCCATTCATGTAAGACGCCTTCCCAGCTCATTTTGCTAACATTATCAATAATTTTGCCTGTTTCAGCCACTACGTTAATATTTTCGACCGCTTTTTCTGCAGTTTCCGCTTTGCTCATAGATTCTCCTGATCTAATTCCCCTTTAATTAGGGCTTTATGTTAAAATTCGGGCAATATTTTTACCCAATAGCAATGTAATGACAACTGAAAAAATAATTAGTGCAAGTGTTCAGTTCCTGGATATTTCAGAAGATGAGGCTGGACAGCGATTAGATAACTTTCTTTTAGCTAAACTTAAAGGCGTACCGAAAAGCCTCATTTACCGCATTGTGCGTAAAGGCGAAGTGCGCGTGAACAAAGGGCGCGTTAAGCCTGAATACAAATTACAAGCGCAAGATGTGGTGCGCGTTCCACCTGTACGCGTAGCCGAAAAAAATGAAGCGCCAATTTCAACCAAGCTCAGCAAAGTTGCTGAATTAGAACAGCAAATTTTGTATGAAGATGAAGTGCTATTAGTGATTAACAAACCGTCTGGCATTGCCGTACACGGTGGCAGTGGACTGAATTTTGGTGTGATTGAAGCCTTGCGTGCGCTCCGTCCACAAGCACGCTTTTTAGAGCTAGTGCACCGTATCGACCGCGATACTTCGGGCATTTTGCTGGTTGCCAAAAAACGCTCAGCGCTGCGCCATTTACACGAACAATTACGTGAAAAAACGGTACAGAAAGATTATTTAGCTTTAGTGCGTGGGCAATGGCAATCGCATGTTAAAGCGATTAAAGCACCGTTACTTAAAAATGAATTAGCCAGTGGCGAACGCATTGTGAAAGTCAGCGAAGCGGGGAAACCCTCTGAAACACGCTTCCAAATTGAAGAACGCTACGGTCAAGAAGCCACTTTAGTGAAAGCCTCACCCGTTACGGGGCGAACACACCAAATTCGTGTGCATACGCAATATGCGGGTCATCCTATTGCCTGTGATGACAAATATGGCGAAGCGGAATTTGATGCTAAAATGCAAACACTTGGGCTTAACCGCTTATTCTTACATGCTTATTCCATTCGCTTTACGCACCCTAAAACAGGCGAAGAAATGGTTATTACCGCACCGCTTGATAAAACCTTAAAAGGCGTATTAGCAAAACTTCGTCAAAATTAGACCGCTTGTGAGGTATTATGGAAATTCATTTTAAAAATCAGCAGCAACAACCGCGTTTGCTCGATTTGCGCCAAGTGCAAATTATGGGCATTTTAAATTTTACGCCTGATTCTTTCTCCGATTCAGGAAAATTTTTCTCGCTAGATAAAGCATTAGTGCAAGTAGAAAAAATGCTCAACGATGGCGCTTATATTATTGACATTGGGGGCGAATCTACCCGCCCTAATGCACCAATTGTGAGCGAGGCAGAAGAGCTTGATCGCGTTATTCCGTTGATTGAAGCGGTACGCCAACGCTTTGATTGTTTGATTTCTGTAGATAGCTCTAAACCTGTAGTGTTTCGAGAGGCCGCGCGTGCAGGGGTTGATATGCTCAACGATATTCGCGCGCTGACAGAATCTCAGGCGCTAGAAACCGCAGCAGAATTGGCATTACCTGTCTGCTTAATGCATATGCAAGGCACACCACAAACGATGCAGCAAGCACCGCATTATGATGATTTGTTAGATGATGTAGCAGATTTCCTCAATCAACGCATTTTTGCTTGCTTACAAGCAGGGATTGAACAATCGCATATTATTTTAGATCCCGGTTTTGGCTTTGGCAAAACAGTAGAACACAATTTCGCGTTATTAAAACATTTAAATGCTTTTGTGGCTTCAGGCTTTCCAGTTCTTGCTGGGCTTTCGCGTAAATCAATGATTGGGGCAGTTACTAATCAGCCTGTTGAAAAACGCTTAGTTGGCTCTGTGGCAGGTGCATTATTAGCCGCTCAAAATGGCGCTAAAATTTTGCGTGTGCATGATGTGGAAGCAACCGCTGATGCTCTTAAAGTCTGGCAAGCGATGCAAGCAGCTTAATCTCAGCTGATAAATAAGCAAAAGGCACAGAATCACTATTCTGTGCCTTTGTTTTATGAGTTGAATTAGAAACGATTCACAAATGCCGCATAACTTTCAATAAAGCCTGCTAACATGTTTTTGACTGGTTCTGAAACAATTTCGCCATTTTCCCCAACAACACCATTAAAAACGCCTCCTACATTCGCAGCAAAAGGCGCGGTTGGCATATTCACAAATGAACCTGAACACACAGTACGAAGCTGATCTGCTGCACGCACACCACCAGCTGCACCCGCACCAATAGAAACAATACCTGCTGGTTTACCAATCCATAAACTTTGTCCCATCGGACGTGAGCCAATATCAATCGCATTTTTAATCATAGCTGAAAAGCTTGCATTATGTTCTGGCGTAATCAATAACACCGCATCGCTTGCAGCAATTTCTGCACGGAAACGTTGATAAGAGGCAATCTCTTGGTTATCTGAATCACGATCATAAAGTGGCAAATCTGCAATCTGAACAAAATTAAAGGTTAGCCCTGCTGGCGCAACTTTTGCTAAATGATGTGCCACAATTTGGCTAATCGAAGTTTGGCTACCACTACCTACTAATACTGCGATTTTCTTGGTCATAAAGAATTCCTTATTAAAATGAAATGTTTTTTAAATTATATAAATTTCAAAAAGATAAACAATAACGCATTTGGAAACAGTTTATTTCTAAAATCGAAAGATTCCACTTATAATCTTCTCCAAACCTAGGAGGCAACATGAAAATCGGTTTAGTTTTGGAAGGTGGCGCAATGCGTGGTATGTTCACCGCAGGCGTACTCGATGTGCTGTTAGATGAACAAATTGCCGTTGATGGCGCAGTCACCGTTTCTGCTGGCGCATTATTTGGGATTAACTATCCAGCTAAACAGCGTGGGCGTGTATTACGCTACAACTTAAAATATTTGCATGATAAGCGTTATATGGGCTGGCATAGTCTGTTTACCACCGGCAATGTGGTCAATAAAGCATTCGCCTTTTATGAACTGCCATTTACGCTCGACCCGTTTGATCAAGCAACCTTTACTGCTTCACAAATTGACTTTTGGGTAACCCTGACGAACATTGAAAGTGGTGAACCAGAATATGTAAAAATTACCGATGCATTTGCCCAAATGGAAGCATTACGTGCAACGTCTGCTATGCCCATGGTTTCTCGTGTGGTAGAAATTGAAGGTAAAAAATATTTAGACGGGGGCATTTCCGATAGTATTCCCCTAGATAAAGCAATGGCGCTCGGTTATGACAAAATTATTGTGATTTTGACCCGTCCGCTCGATTATCGTAAAAAGCCAAGCAATAACTGGCTATTTAAATTGTTCTACCGCAACTATCCAAAACTGATTGAGCGTTGGGCAAATCGTTATGCTGAATATAATCAAGCGGTTGAAAAAGTGATTGAAATGGAAAAAGCAGGAAAGATCTTTGTGATTCGCCCTTCTGAAAGTTTAGATATCAGCCGTTTGGAAAAAGACTTGGCTAAAGTACAGGCAATGTATGATTTAGGAGTGAAAGATGGGCAAGCAGCCCTTTCTAAATTAAAAGATTATTTAGCCAAGTAACAAAGTGGGGTCAATTTTTTAAGAGGTTTAAAAACTCTTTAAAAATTGACTGCACTTTTAGTATAAAGTTTAACTATTTTGTTGTTCCTTCTTCGCTTTTACTCGCTCTTCCCAAATCTCTCTAGGAATCCCATATTCCTTTATCTCATTTTCTTCAAGATCACTAACTCCTCGAAGATAGAGCATTGGCCAGCTATCTTCATCTGGAACATAGGCAAATTTAATATTAAATTCCATATTATCAAATAGGGAAAACTTATATTGAGTCCATTCTTGAGATAAGGTTGCTCTCAATTGTTTCATTAAATTTATAATTTCACCTTCAATTTCATCAGGTCTTTGACCTAATGGGAAGTAATGAATATCACCATTCGCAACAACCCATTCAGCTCCACCAGAATAATGCTCAGGATATATAGAACCAATAAAATCAATCCTTACGGCTTCGTCAGGCATTATTGACCACAATAACTCCCCAATTTTTTGGTAAATTTCTTGTTCTTTCATTTTTAATTTCCTGTTGGCGTATTTTTAATAAATTCTTTAGGTAAAACCCTACCATCTACAGCATAAGAGATTTCAAAAGAATCAGGTCTTTTACTACCGCCAGAATAAATAGGTTTTATATTGACTTCAACCCGCTTCCCTTCATTTAAAAGATTTTTCCATTGCGTCTCTAGTTTATACCATTTTCCTTTAGCCACATGAAGTAAATCATTTAACGTGTGGTCTGGCTTCAATCTTTCAATGATTTTTCTTTTTTCTGTCGTTGTTTTTGACGGTCGAGCGCCTCCAACTCCTTTAGATAAGCGATCTCCGCTCAAGCCAAGGCGAGCTCTCGTTGTAACTTTTTAAACGCTTTAGGTGAAAAGTCTGTAGTTTCTGGAGTTTAGCCACCTCACGGATACCATAACCCTGTTCGGTGACGAGTTTGATAATTTTCAAACGAAATTGATAAGAGTAGGACATAATCTGCACCTCAAATTAGGTGTCCAGGTTTTGGGGTGCAGATCACTTTTAACTTAAAATTCTAACCGATGTGTTAAGCCTTCTTCGGGTTCTTGACTTCGGAAAATTAGCCATAACCTCAACACATCAATCATTATTCCACGAGGCAACGTAAGATAAAGTGATTCCTCTTCTTGGGCAAAGAGGAAATAAAAATTCACTTGATCGTTCATCACCTCAACACCCCAAGAATTAGAGGAAATATCTGCTTCTTGAATCCTCTCATCTGTTAAGATCGACAATGAATAATCTAAAAAAGAGAAATAATTCGGACCACCCATTGGATCATTTAAATAGCCGGTTAATGGATTTAGTTGATGATTTTCCTCTAAATGGCAAGTTGGAATAATTTGCCCTTTATGCTGAATATACGTAAAAATAAGTTTCATCTTTACTCCTGCTCAGCACTTGGAAAAGCCGTGACGACAGGATAGGTATAACCTTCTATACGCACACCTGAATTTGAAATACCTGCCCACATGCCCTCAGCCTTACGAATAGGATCTAAATCATCTACTTGATTCATATAAGCAGAATTAATTTCAACTTTAATACGATCTGCCGTCCACGTTTGGGGAAACATCAAGGTCTCCCCGTTATTGTTAGTTTTAGCAATATATTTATTGGTTTCACTATCAAAAGCTGAAATTTGTGCAAGATATACGCCATTTGGATAAGTGTATAATATCCGATCAGCACGTATATTGCCTAAGGCGGAATGTCCACCAATCATGACTGTCATAAAATACCTCTAATCTAAACTGAAAAATAAACTTCATTACTTATATTGGGTTCAGATAGTAAGAAGTCATACCAATTAGATAAAATGGTCTTAAATTGGTCAAACTCAAGATAATCATCAGGATATTCTTCATCACCCCAATAAATAGTTACTTTATCTAACGAGATTAGCGCACCTAAAGTTTGCCCCCACATATCATATTCAGGAATTTCTTTTTTAGATATTTTATCAATCTCTTCAAGACCATTTTTTATCCACTTTTGCAAATGACCTACACCTAATCCCTCATCATCAATCAAAAAATTAACTATATTTAAAGCCTCATCTACATTTAACATTGAGCAACCAGGTCTCAAAACCCCATCTTTCCATGTAGACGATATATACCAATAAAATTTAAAATCCATAATTAGTTCCTATTTCATGAGTGGGTAAACTGTTACTTTAGGTTCCTTATAACCTGTTACTTTAACACCACTAGGTGTAGTTGATTCCCACATAACCTTTCCATTTTGAGGGTTAATATATTCATTTCGATTTTTATACGCCATATCGACTTCATATTTTACTCTATCAGCTGACCAGCTATCAGGGAACATCGTTGAATTTTTAGTGAGAACCTTTCCATTTTCCGGATTCGTATATTGAATTTTTGCTTCATATACGCCTGCTGAATTTGGACTACCTTTTGAAATCACATGAACATTTCCATTCGCAATACTATGTCCACCGACCAATTTGCCTCTTTTAGAGACCTCAACATTTAATATATGCCCATCAAAATCAATTGGCGCAGTGACCTTATGAACATTTTTAGTTGCTTGTTCGTTGATATAATGATCTTTTTGGCGATTAGAAATCTTTTCATTCAACCCTTTATTTCGATTTACTCCTAGATTAACTACATCCATCACCCTTTCTTCATGCTTAACAACATTCTTCGCTAAGTTTGTCGCTGTTTTCGTTAGCTTAATTCCAACTTTAGCCAAACCCGCACCACCGGCAAGTATTCCCACCGTCTCTTGCAGTAATTGACCAGTCTCTAAACCAGCCTTGAAAGCCCCTTCTGCACCCGCTTTCTCATACTCAACAATCATCTTATCAATTCTATTCGCATAGGATTGTTTCATTGCTTCAGTAAAATTGCCTTCTTGAATTAAGGTCTTAATCGCATTCAGTGAGTCAATCGGATGCACCGCAATCTCAGCAATGCCTTTCGCTGTTTCAAAAAGCCCCACAGGAATTGACGCCACAAGCCCGGCACCATAAGCAGTATCTTGTCCCGAACTCACTAATTCCCAATAAACTCCTGTTTTTAGTTCACAGCGCAAGCTACCATTACATGCCGCAAACTCCTCATCTCTTTGCTTTTCCTGCCACCCGGAAAGGTAATTGTTTGTTACCGTATTTTCCGCAATCTGTGCATTAATTGCCGTATTGCCAATGATTTCAACACCTTCTGATTTTCCGTTCATTAAAGCACCGGCAATACCGCCTGCAAGACTTGCCATACTAATTACATCCGCCTTTTCATCCGGCGTTAAATCAGCTTCCGATTTACCATAAAGTATAGAGGCAATTTGTGGTGCCAATAATTCAGCCCCTGCTGCACTTATCGCACCATGTGCTGCTCTTCCTCCATTGACTTGAGCCTCAATCGCTCCCCATACGGCATGTGCAAGTGCATTAGTTACTTTATCATGCGTATTATCCGCAATCAGTTTATTCACCGTTGGCGATAAAGTGGCGACAGTTGTGGCTGAAGCTCCTTGCCCTGAAAGTACACCGGTAAAGAGGGCTGTAACGGTATCTATAGCTCGGCGATTTCCTCCGCCATACCCCCATTCACCTACTTCTCGCTTAGCTTCTCTTAACCGATATTCAAGGAAATCCAACTCTTCCTTACTTGCATTATTAGCCTGAGCTTTATCATATTCTGCCTTTGCACGTCGTTCAGTAATTTCTGCTTCATTTAATTTATTTGACGTATAAGTATCCACAGCCGATTTCACATTACCAATAGCTGTCGAAATCTGTTGTTGCTCTTGGAGTTGCGCTTTTACATCCTTCGTCTGTGCAACTTGATTGTTAGCTTGGGCAAGGTCTGTATTGATGCCTAACTCTTTTGCTGTCGTGATAGTCGGGCTCGTATCTTTATTCAAGATAATCGTCCCTTCCGTCAATGTCGCTCTGGTAACCGAACTGTCACTGTCTCGCTCAAACATCGGCAAGCCCGGGCTTATACCGCCACTACGTTGACTGTCTAGTTTGGTACTATTTTCTGTATTTGGTTTAACCGCTCTGCCCGTTTCGTTATCCACCCATTTTTCTTTTGACTCTTTTAAGCTTCCACTAATACTTGCGCTCGCTGCACTGCTGCTCGATTCATTTTGAATATCTTCAAAGGTCAGCTTGTTTGTGGCTAATTTGCTATTTGTTGGGTTAGTGCTGGCAATCGCGCCCCCTTTTAAGTGAACGCTATCCGCATTGATATGATACCCCCCGTCTTCAGCAAAAATTCCGGCTTGTTCATTCACTTGTTTACGGTGAGTTGTACCTTTGGAAGCATTACCATAACCACTCAAGCTCCAGTTGTTACCAAAACCAAATTCCCCTTCTAAACCGCCTCCGCTTGATTTGGTTTTAAAGCGTTCTTCGTCTTGTAAACTTTCAATGTTGAGCTTACCACCCACATTGGCGTTAACAGTGTTACCTTTGACTTGACTCCCCAGCAGGTTGGTATCCCCTTGGCTGTTTAAAGTCACGGTTTGTGCCTCTAAGTGGCTCGCTTGGTAAGTTTTGCTTTCACCATCTTCCTTGCCACTGCTTCCGCCTACTCGTGCATAAACACCTACACCGGTTTGAGCACCTACTGTTGCAGCCATCCCTACTTCAACACCGACACTTTGATTACGCCCTTTAAATTGAGTGTGGCTTTCACCAGCTTTGATATTTAACTCATTGCCAGTTAAGGTAATTTTGCTATCTTTAATTCTCTTGCCTTCTTCATCTCGGGACGTGAGATCGGTATGCGTTAAATTGATATTCCCTAATTGGCGTTCACCTTTTTCATTTAAACTGCCATCACCTCGCGCAATAAGATTAATTTCTTTCGCATTTATGCGGCTACCTTGGCTAATATCCCCCAAGCTCTCTTGGCTTTGACGACTATGTGCCACACCGCTACCCGATTCAACACGAAGTAAATAGGTGTTAGATTTCGGGTCTTTTGTCGCCATCTTACTGATGGAGTTATATAAGTTATAACCCTGTGCAGCTACACTCATTACATTCGCTGCTTTCAAGCGGTCAGATGCTTTGTCATTTTTTACCGCCCCTTCAATCGTGTTAATTAAATCGATGATTGGCGATTTTACACGACTAAATTGACCTATTTTTAAATCACTCTCACTATAGCTATTCTCTTGGTGATTAATTGCATTATTGATAGTGATATTTTGAGCATTAATATCGACCTTCTCTTTGGCTAAAACTTCACTTGCTGTTTGCAGGTAATCTTTACCCGCATACACATCAACCGTGCTATTGAGACTTGCAAGTTGACTACCTTGATGTGTTACCTGCTCACCATCCTGATTCATTCGTGTGCGGTTATAACCAAAGAAACGTTCAGTATCTGAGATAGCCGCCTCTCCTACACTATGCCCTTTGCGCATCTGAGTGCTTCTATCCGTTGTTTCTGCTGTCAGTAATTTCACATCGCCATTATTAGCTTTCAGGATATTTTTGTCATTAGAGACAAATATCGTTCCTTTTAGAGTAATATCACCGTTTTTGGCAATTGTAGTGCTCTTACCACCAATAGAAATCTCGGTACCAACCTCTTGGCGAAGGCTGGTATCCCCATTTTCTCGCTGTGTATGTACCCCTGCCACATATTTCGCTAAACCATCTACCCCAACGCCTCGTTGTCTAGATGAAGCATGTTGCGATTGCTCATGTACTGCCACACCAAAATCGACATTATTTTTTGCGATAAATTGTGCATCGCCTTCTGCACTTATGCTACCACCTTTAGTGCGAATATCGCCCTCTCTAGCATGGATGCTCACATTGCCGCCAACTTCAAGTGAAGTTGTTTGCGCTACTGTTTTTTGATTGTATTTGTGTGATTCACTACGATTGTGATTAGCATAAGGTTGTACACCGCGCACCATAGATTCTATGGAATCAGAAACTGCATCAGATGCCCCCATAGCCTTACCCACAATACTATTTGTAGCACCTTGGGCTTCTTTCTGACGATAGTTTTCTCTTGCTCGTGTAACTGGATCATACACAAAGCCCACTCCAAAACCTGTCGATTTTTGTTCCTGGTGATATTCACTGTCATGCTGTTCATTCATCGCATTTAAATGAACATTTTTACCCGTAATCGACATATCTTTACCAGAAGCTAAGCGTGAAGCATCTATATCTACATCCTGTTGAGCATAAATAGATAAATTGCCATCTTTTGCAACTAATTCACTACCATTTACACTTTCATTGTAACTTGAGCCATTATTGTTTAACTTGTCTCGTTGGTAACCAATTCGCATTGCGCCACCTTTTCCTGAAGCATCCAATCCAGACTTCTTAAATGAATAAGAATCTTGAACTTCTCTCTTATCAAGGCTTGCTGTCACTCTGACTTGATTACCCTGTAAATGAATATTCTCTTCAGCCTGAATGTCAGATCCTTTTACAGAAACATTTGATGTTTGAGAAAGTATTTCAACATTTTTACCTTGTAATTTACTACCTTCAGCTAAATCATAATCATGATGATGTCGACGCTCCTCGGTCTCTTTGGTTAATAAACCTTTAGATTTTTGCTTATTACGGGTATCTAGATGTTCAATATTGCGCCCTTCTTCAATGAGAACATCACCTTTAGAGGAAACCATCACCTTACCATCTTCGCTACTAACCTTAGCTTGACGAAGTGTCGTCTTCTCTTGTCCAATTAAACGTACACCGTCTTTACCCTCAATAACTGAACCTACTTCATTTTCTTGATCTAAGTGATAATGATGGTTATCACTAAAGTCATAGTGTTCTTTACTGCTTTGCTTCTCTGTCGTTACCAAAAGCTTACCTTTGGCATTTACATCAACTGTACCTGCCGATTTCACATTTGCTGCTTTCAGTGTAATATCGCCGCCACTTTTAATAGTTATTTCACCGCCTTTACCTGTCACCGTCACCTCGCTTTGACGATCGACAAGCTTATTGTCCGTTTCTGTTCGACCTAATTGGCTTTGTGTTTCTGTTGTGGTTGCACCAAGCTCTACGGATTTTCCACCGTATAAAGACACACTATCCGTCGCCACAATCTTGCCACCAAGGTTCACTAATTTTTGCTTAGCATTAAGGTTGACATTATTAGCAAAAACCAGACCTTTGTTCTCTAAATCTTGACCGTATAAATTTACTAGGTTTGCAGCAAGTACCGTCCCTTCATTGGTCATATTAGTTACCGAACCTACAATGCTATCCCCCGAAATCACAGAGCCTGTTGGGGTAACTCGAGTACGATTAGTGGCTAAGTAAATTTTTGGCGTTAATACATTGAGTTTTTTACCACTTGGCAAGGTAATTTCTTGATTTACCATCCACACTAAATCAGTGGTCAGCTCTGCCATTTGTTCTTTGGTTAAGCCAACACCCGGCACTAAATTAAATTGTTTAGCATAACGTATACCATTGTTCATCAAACCTTTATATTGCTCTAAAGCATTTTGATATCCATCAAGATAACGACGACCGGTTAACTGGTTAATTTGTTCATTAACTAAACGCAACTCATAAAAACCATCCCCCAAACGTTTCAGCATATTATTTGGATCGTAGCGTAGAGCATTGAACATATAATCCGAACTCAACCATTTTTGCTTATTCGCAAAACGTGGGTCGGTTTCAATCACATAGCCTTTTGGTGCATTAGGATTCACATTATAAAGCGAGGATTTATCTAGCGATTGTGTCAGACGATTTAACACCACATCCCCCACATCACCTTTATTCGCTACACCATTATTGGTAAATTCAGGGGACACATTTTCTTTATAAGCAAATACCCCTAAATCCTTCACACTTTCATTTTGTTTATAATAAATACTGGTATCACTTTTAGTGGTATCGTAATGATCTACACATCCTACGTACTTAATTTTTTTAGCACACGCTCGCCCTTTATAAAACGCAGTTACACGGCCTGCATCCGTTACAATAGTACGACCTTTCAACTCTTTCTGATTTAATTGCCCATCCGCAATTTGAATCACACCACCAGCAATCACCTTACTGTCTTGGTTATCCACATGTGCATCATTAAAATCAATACCACCCCCACTTAAAATCTTACCTTCCTGGTATTTTGGTTTAAGTACCACGGTTTCATTCACTGTGCGGGTATAATCATATTGATGCCAGTTATTACTTTCGATTTTGCCGTCTGGTGAAAAAATATGATAAAGATTTTTTACTTTTTTGTTCAAACCACCACGGCTACTCTTATCATCTTGTTTTACTTTATAAACCCCAGAGTCTTTACCATAAATAGTCGAATCATTTCCAATTCGATACTCAAAAACTGGCGTAGACGAGGTATCCACATTTTCTGTTTCAAAGAAAAAGTGTTTATTCTCTACTGCCCCTGTATTAAAGGTAATCGCTTTGCTTTTCGCACTATCGTAAAGGTTTAACGCTTCAATCACACCATTGTAGTTGTGAACATACGCTGACTTACCTGTAGCCTGGTTGTTTTCATCCAACGCTTTACCCACATAAATCTTACCCATACTTAAAAGGGTACTTTCATTGCGGTTTAAAACTTTATCCACACCCACATCCAAACGCTCACGAGCCGCAATTACAGCAGATTTGTCACCTTCCTCAAGGTTATTTAAACTCTCTCCCTGTAAAGCCACATGGTCACCATAAATACGACCGGTACCTAAGTTATTGATGGTTACTGCTTTTGCGACAGTCAATGCACCATCAATTAAACCGCGGTTAGTCAAGGTGTTTGTGTTAATGCGTGTTTCATTACCGCTAATTTCAGCATCTTTAGTGTTATCCACATTAGCTGCTTTAACATCAGCCTTATTGCCTACACGTAATTGGCTATTATTTTTAAAGTCCCCTTGGGTTTTAAAATCTAAATTACCACCAACTTGGAAGGCATTATTTAACGTTAAACTGTCTTGTAAACGAACCGTTAAATCCCCTTTAGTTTTGATATCACCTTCATTGGCTAAAGTCTTCGCTTTTAACTCAATTGATTTACCCGCTTCAATCTCACCTTGTTTGTTATCAATAGTTTGAGCAACATCTAGTTGGGTATGCTCATCACTGTAGATGCCCCCTTGTTGGTTGGAAAGATTTTCAGCTGTAATCGCCACTTGAGCACCACGGATACCTTGTTCCGTTTTGCTGCCAGCTTTCGTCCCTTGGTTATCTACATGTTTCGCTTTAATGGTCGCTTTCTCTGTTGCAACAATTAAAGAGCCTTTATCCGATTGCTTGCGGTTATCCACGCTATTTGCGTTAAGCTGGACTTGTTTACCGGCAATAACACCCTGTTTGTTATCAATGTTTTGACCATTAAGTTGTGTCTGAGCTTTAGCATAAACGGTGCCACGGTTCTCAATATTCTTTTTCGCATTGAGTTGAGCATTTTCGCTACCACCAATAAAGCCTTCATTCACAATCTTACCTTGGCTGTCAACTTTCACGCTTCCCGCAGATGCACCAATGTGCCCCGCATTGCGCACACCAAGACCTTGGCCGTTATCCACTAAATGGATTTTTTCAGCATACATCCCACCCAATTGACTCACATCCACACTGTAGCTTTGGTTTTCGTCTTGGGTATCAGAAGTGCGGTCAGTGTTGTCGGTGTTTTTATCCCCCACGTACACAACCGAATCATTGGTACGGTCAACGTTGTTTTTACCTGTGGTAACTTTAATGCCATTTTTCGACCAAACACCACCATTGATTTCCGCTTTATCAGCGATAATATCAGTGTAATCAGATTGACTATTATCCATCCCTTTTTGGCCAATAGTCACCTTACCGCCTTTTACGCGATAGCCTTTTAATTGACCATTCTCAACTTCTGCTTTGCCGGTGGTGAGTGTTGTACGCCCAGCATTAATCACACCACAGCCATCACATTGGATACCACTTGGGTTGGCAATAACGACATCTGCTTTTTTACCCGCCACTTCTACATAACCTTTTAAACGGCTTGGATTAGCTGAATTTACCTCGTTAAGAATGACTTTCGCTTCACCGCGAGCAAGATTCGGGTTACCTTGCACCCAACCCGCCATTTGCGTTTGCGCTGCTTTACGAGCATTGTTTAACACTGCCCCTTTCTCAGTTACATCAAATTGCGAATATTGGTTACGTGATACTCCGCCTTTACTTGGTGCCTGAATATTAACTTGAGGCAAGCCATTAGCTGTTTGGAGCACAGTTGGTTGTTGATTACCTGGCGCTGATTTATCAGCACGAATTGCCATATCTTCTGCATGCACAGAAGGTGATAAAAAGACGAAGCCCAATGCTAACATTAAGCTGAAATGAATAGGTTTAAGTGAAAGTGTACTTGAAAGCAGCTCTGTTTTTTCTTGTTCTGGACTCACATTTTCACTTTGTGCTTTACCTTGAGATTTTGCCAGCTCAGATACCACGACAAGCTGATTTAATACGCGACTAAAAATCACTTTATAATGACGTTTATTCATTTTCTAATTTCCTTCAAGTTTTAAATTCTATTTGGTTTTAATCAATTTATTCATCTAAAAGCATGAGCATTAAAAACGGTAGCTCACATTAAATCCGGTTGTCACATGACTGGTTCTAAATCCTTCCGGCTTTTTAATCGGGGTACCCACAAAATAATCGTAGTTAATGCCCCATAGCTTGCCACGAAGTCCAATTGCGCCCCCCATTAAACTATCACCAATTTGAAGCTCTTCTTGGCTAGAACGCACTTTACCTCGGTCAATCCCTAAATAAAACTCATGCCCCTTATTCGCAATATTCCAACCTAATTCATTTCTCCACAACCAACCTTTTTCACCGGAAAGTGATAGCTCGCCATCAAATCCTCGTACGGTATAACGACCCCCAATACTAAATTTATCTTGTTGTGTTAAAGGTGTGCCATTCCATTGTCCACTCCAACTGGTGTTAAAGCGGAAAGGCTGATTGCCGATAGTGAAAGGATAGGTAAAATCAACGCCTGCAGTAAAAATCTGCATGCGGGAAGTCCCTTCACTAAACTCTTCTTCCGGAGCTGGTAAGGATTTATTCCCACCCGTACCTCGTTTATAGTTCGCAAACAGTTGTAACACTGTTTCACCAATGTATTGAGTGTGATTAAGTCCCACTTCCCAACCTGCTGTACGACGGCGCTGCACTTCAATTTCGGTGTCATTGATGTAGTTATGCGATTTTTTCGTCCATAAAGCGGCATTCACATAGGTTTTATGAAGACTTCCACGAGATAATAAGCGACTTAAATTCGCTTTCATTTGTTGGCTTTCACCTGAATAGGTGTAAGACTCAAACGCGCCCGCTACCGTTTGGTGATAAGAATATTTTGAACCGGAAAGAGTTAAGAGATAGTTCTTCCAAGGAATAGAATAATAGAGACTAATGTTTTTGCTGCCATAATCTCCTTCCGCATCATCGCTATCACGTTTAAAGCTACGTGTGCCACTGATATAGAACATATCATTAAGTGTTAGCACGTTATCCCAAGAAAACGTGGCTGAACCTTGTAAACGACCAGTAGACTTACTGCCTGAGTCATCTAAGCCTAAGGTTAAATGGAAAGGTAAGCTTTGCTTATAAGTAATCACCACATCTGTTTCACCGACTGCATCTGTTGGCACAAGCTCCATATTCGCATCAGCACTCGGTACACGTTTTAAGTTTTCTAAACCTTGTTCAATATTGCGAATATTTAATATATCCCCCTGCGCCATTGGCATGGCAAACCATAAGGTACCACGGGTGGCAAACGGAATTGCACTTTGGTCTTGTAATTGAATGCGACCCACTTTACCTGGAATCACGGTGAGTACAAGCATACCTGAACGCAAATCCTGTGGCTCCACCACCACGCGCGTGGTGACATAACCAAAATCAATTAAACGATTTTGAATACGACGAAGTAATACGTTAATCCCCTCTGAGCCAATACAAGCAGGCAGCGCAAAATCACGCTCAGCATAAACTGACTTTAATGCCCAAGAGAATTGGCTTGGTTGGATTAATTTAAGAGAAGACGCTGATGAATTTTCTTCTTCAGCTTGATAATCGGTCAGCACCAATTGATTGATAGGAAAACATTGTGCTTCATTTTGTGGAAAGCCAAGTGAGGCTTCTTTTTCACCCTCCAAGCGTACATTCGCGGATTGCGTTTGCTGCGCTAAAATAGCCGCATCTTGTTCCGCTTGTTGTTTTTGTTGCTGGGCATTGATTTGTTTTTCTACATTTGCATTTGGTGAGCTAGGTGCTGCCAAAGTCAAAGACGAAATAAATAATAAACTAGAAAGAAAAGAGCGTGATAAGTTCTTCATTATACTGCAGAGATTAAGTTATTGATAAATTTGCGATATGATATCAAAAGCTGTTTTAAAATTCTATAAACTAATATTCTCAATACAAAAGTGCAGTCAGTTTTTAAAATATTTTAAAACTCTTTAAAAATTGACCGCACTTTATGGCTAGATATCTAAAATTGTATGCTACCAAAATATCAACTCCTGGGGTAACAAAAACACCACTAAATAATTAATTTATCTTTCATCATTTGCCCTAAATAAAAACAAAATAATAGAAAGATAAATACTATAGAAAAAAATCAAACACTTTAAACATATTAACTTTGCTAAAGTTAAAATTAAACTTTGAGAATACATATAAATACGTCATAGCTAATAAAAACATCGTCATTTTAAATATCTTAAAAAGATCTGTCTTATTCATTTCTAAACTCCTGTTCACTTAATCCTCGATAATTTATCTCTTTTTAGCAAAATCTAGCATATAGGCTATTAATTCTCTATATTTGTTATCAGGATGTATTTCTAGAAATCTTTCACAAGCTTTTTCTGTATATTCTAGATTTTCCTGTTCTGTTACATACCCCTTAGTATTCATACATTCATCAATGATTTTTGTATCTTTTACCATTTATTTGATAGTTTTGTGGATAGTAGTATAGATTTATATCACCATACTTTCCTCCACAAGAAACAAGATCTTTCCATCTTTGTTTTGAGTTTGTATGTCCTAGTAGTTCTTTTTTTGATACCCTGCAATTAATGGGTATTCTTTTCCCTTAAACGCTTTAGGTGAAAAGTCTGTAGTTTCTGGAATTTCAATGTCTTTCTTTTTCATCTTTGGCTTCACTATTTTCGGTGTTTGAAGGTTCGTATAAGGCGATTTTACGCCATCAAGCCCTCTTTCCCGAAATGCTTTTAGCCAATAAATAACGAGAGCATGGGAAATTTTATGAAGTTTAGCCACCTCACGGATACCATAATCTTGTTCGGTGACGAGTTTGATAATTTTCAAACGAAATTGATAAGAGTAGGACATAATCTGCACCTCAAATTAGGTGT
>NZ_ALJP01000019.1:0-87924 GCF_000287615.1 Haemophilus sputorum HK 2154 | reverse complement strand
GGGTGACTGCGTACCTTTTGTATAATGGGTCAGCGACTTATATTTTGTAGCAAGGTTAACTGAATAAGGGAGCCGTAGGGAAACCGAGTCTTAACTGGGCGTCTAGTTGCAAGGTATAGACCCGAAACCCGGTGATCTAGCCATGGGCAGGTTGAAGATTGGGTAACACTAATTGGAGGACCGAACCGACTAATGTTGAAAAATTAGCGGATGACTTGTGGCTGGGGGTGAAAGGCCAATCAAACCGGGAGATAGCTGGTTCTCCCCGAAATCTATTTAGGTAGAGCCTTGAGCGGACACCTTCGGGGGTAGAGCACTGTTTCGGCTAGGGGTCCATCCCGGATTACCAACCCGATGCAAACTGCGAATACCGAAGAGTGATACTCAGGAGACACACGGTGGGTGCTAACGTCCATCGTGAAGAGGGAAACAACCCAGACCGCCAGCTAAGGTCCCAAAGTACTAGTTAAGTGGGAAACGAAGTGGGAAGGCTTAGACAGCTAGGATGTTGGCTTAGAAGCAGCCATCATTTAAAGAAAGCGTAATAGCTCACTAGTCGAGTCGGCCTGCGCGGAAGATGTAACGGGGCTAAAACTAGTCACCGAAGCTGCGGCATCAGTAGCAATACTGTTGGGTAGGGGAGCGTTCTGTAAGCGGATGAAGGTGAATCGAGAGGTTTGCTGGACGTATCAGAAGTGCGAATGCTGACATAAGTAACGATAAAACGAGTGAAAAACTCGTTCGCCGGAAGACCAAGGGTTCCTGTCCAACGTTAATCGGGGCAGGGTGAGTCGGCCCCTAAGGCGAGGCTGAAAAGCGTAGTCGATGGGAAACGGGTTAATATTCCCGTACTTGGTATAATTGCGATGTGGGGACGGAGAAGGTTAGGTTATCAACCTGTTGGATGGTTGTTTAAGCCGGTAGGTGGAGCATTTAGGCAAATCCGGATGCTCATAACACCGAGAAGTGATGACGAGGTGCTACGGCACTGAAGTAACTGATACCACGCTTCCAGGAAAAGCCACTAAGCTTCAGATTATACTAAACCGTACTATAAACCGACACAGGTGGTCAGGTAGAGAATACTCAGGCGCTTGAGAGAACTCGGGTGAAGGAACTAGGCAAAATAGCACCGTAACTTCGGGAGAAGGTGCGCCGGCGTAGATTGTAAGGGTTTACCCCTGAAGGTTGAACCGGTCGAAGATACCAGCTGGCTGCAACTGTTTATTAAAAACACAGCACTCTGCAAACACGAAAGTGGACGTATAGGGTGTGATGCCTGCCCGGTGCTGGAAGGTTAATTGATGGTGTTATCGAAAGAGAAGCTCCTGATCGAAGCCCCAGTAAACGGCGGCCGTAACTATAACGGTCCTAAGGTAGCGAAATTCCTTGTCGGGTAAGTTCCGACCTGCACGAATGGCATAATGATGGCCAGGCTGTCTCCACCCGAGACTCAGTGAAATTGAAATCGCCGTGAAGATGCGGTGTACCCGCGGCTAGACGGAAAGACCCCGTGAACCTTTACTATAGCTTGACACTGAACATTGAATTTTGATGTGTAGGATAGGTGGGAGCCTTTGAAGCAGTCACGCCAGTGATTGTGGAGGCGTCCTTGAAATACCACCCTTTAACGTTTGATGTTCTAACGAAGAGTGGAAACACGCTCTCGGACAGTGTCTGGTGGGTAGTTTGACTGGGGCGGTCTCCTCCCAAAGAGTAACGGAGGAGCACGAAGGTTTGCTAATCACGGTCGGACATCGTGAGGTTAGTGCAATGGTATAAGCAAGCTTAACTGCGAGACAGACAAGTCGAGCAGGTACGAAAGTAGGTCATAGTGATCCGGTGGTTCTGAATGGAAGGGCCATCGCTCAACGGATAAAAGGTACTCCGGGGATAACAGGCTGATACCGCCCAAGAGTTCATATCGACGGCGGTGTTTGGCACCTCGATGTCGGCTCATCACATCCTGGGGCTGAAGTAGGTCCCAAGGGTATGGCTGTTCGCCATTTAAAGTGGTACGCGAGCTGGGTTTAGAACGTCGTGAGACAGTTCGGTCCCTATCTGCCGTGGGCGTTGGAGAATTGAAAGGGGCTGCTCCTAGTACGAGAGGACCGGAGTGGACGCATCCCTGGTGTTCCAGTTGTTTCGCCAGAAGCATTGCTGGGTAGCTACATGCGGAAGAGATAAGTGCTGAAAGCATCTAAGCACGAAACTTGCCTTGAGATGAGTTCTCCCAGTCTATAAGACTGTAAGGGTTGTTGGAGACTACGACGTAGATAGGTCTGGTGTGTAAGCGGTGTGAGCCGTTGAGCTAACAGATACTAATTGCCCGAGAGGCTTAACTATACAACGCTCAAGTGTTTTTGGGTGGGAATGAAAGGTTTTGAGGCTTGTTTTTGGTTTTGAGAAGAAGAATAGATAAGATAATGAGATGAATCATGACCGGATATTCCGGCGACCATAGTGCAGTAGTTCTACCTGACTCCATACCGAACTCAGAAGTAAAATGCTGTAATGCCGATGGTAGTGTGGGGGTTCCCCATGTGAGAGTAGGGCATCGCCGGATTGAATAGAGAAAGGACCCCGTTACTGAGTGTGACGGGGTTTTTGTTTTTTTAAAAGATGTTAAATTAGATATTCAGTTTTTAAAGCTCGTTCATCATGATGATATAGCTCCTCTCTTTACTTCTCACATTCCTTTTATTATTTGCTTTTCAATAGCAGACTTTTCCGTTATTCTTTCAGCCATAGTGATTAACTGATAGATTAAATTCGTTTTGCAACTTTCCCTGCCGATTTTACAAATTGATGAAGATACCTTCGAGAATTTTTATACTGAAAATAATGAAGGATTATTAGCTTCTCTACGTCAGAATTTTGTTGAAGTTCAACAACCTTTTTTCTATATTTGGGGTGGTTCGAATTCGGGTAAAACACATCTATTAAAAGCCATCAGCAACCATTATCTGTTAAATGAACAGAGTGCAAGTTACATTCCATTAAGTAAAAGTCAGTATTTCTCGCCTTTAGTATTAGACAATGCAGATAAATTAGACGTAGTCTGTATTGATGATTTAGAGCTAGTTGCTGGTAATGACGAATGGGAGTTAGCCCTTTTTAATCTATTTAATCAAATTAGAGAACAACAAAGTTTGTTTCATAATGGAAATAAGACTTTGTTGATAATTTCTGCGAATTGCCCCCCTCATCAGCTTCAAATAAAATTACCAGATTTGCGTTCTCGTTTAACATGGGGAGAGGTTTATCATCTTCCTGATCTTAATGATGAACAAAAACGCGTAATCTTACAGCGAGCAGCTTATAGTAAAGGGCTAGAATTAACTGAAGAAGTAGCAAACTTTCTTCTTAAACATCTGGATAGAGACCTAAAATCTCTGTTAGAAGTACTGGCTCAGCTTGATCAGGCTTCTCTCCAAGCACAGCGAAAATTAACGCTGCCTTTTGTTAAAGAAACCTTACAGTTATAAGTAGGTTGATTCCCATCAAAATTTGCAAAGAAAAGCTAAAAATAGACCGCTTGTGACTCACAAATTTGCCCTTTTCAGCTACATGATTTTAAGCGCTTATGCTAAACTGCCTACTTTAAATTTTGCATTAACGAATAAGAATATGAACCGACTTGAGCTTAATAACATTGCATGTGAAAGAGGTGAGAATCGCCTGTTTGAAGGCTGCTCCGCTTCAATTTGCAGTGGAGAGTGGATTCAAATAGAAGGTCATAATGGCATTGGTAAAACGAGCTTATTACGCATTTTAGCTGGTCTTGCTTTGCCTGCTGAAGGACAAGTGCTTTGGAATGGCATACCTATTCATCAAGATAGAGAGGCCTATTATTCAGAATTGTTCTATTTAGGGCATCATGCGGGTGTGAAGCCTGAATTAACCCCATGGGAGAATTTACGCTTTTATCAGAAGATACAAGGTTCAGATTTAGGTGATGAAACCTTGTGGGCAGCTTTAGATAAAGTCGCACTTATTGGGCGAGAAGATTTACCTTGTTCTCATCTTTCTGCAGGGCAACAAAGACGAGTGGCGTTAGCAAAATTATGGCTGACTAAACAAAAACTTTGGATTTTAGATGAACCCTTCACCGCTATTGATAAAAAAGGTGTCGCTTCATTGATTAGTCATATTGAGCAACATTGTGCTAATGAAGGCATGGTGATATTTACTAGCCATCAAACAGCACAAAGTGAAAAAGTTAAGATTCTTTCATTAGATCAATTTAAATTATGATTTTATTTACGATTATTCGTCGAGAACTTGCTATCGCCTTTCGTAAGCCAGCGGAAATTTTAAATCCGCTGTGGTTCTTTTTGATGATTATTACGCTTTTTCCATTGTTAATGGGGCCGAATCCTGAACTACTAGGTAAAATCGCTCCAGGTATTGGATGGGTAGCGGCATTGTTGTCTGCATTGCTTTCATTTGAACGTTTGTTTAAAGACGATTATTTAGATGGTTCACTAGAACAATTGATGTTATTACCTGTTGGTTTGCCTCAAGTCGCCTTAGCGAAGGTGCTTGCACATTGGTTGTTAACTGGATTGCCTCTGATTCTGCTTTCACCAATAGCAGCGGTTTTACTTTCATTAGAGATGCATGTTTGGTGGGCTTTAGTTCTGACTTTATTGCTAGGCACACCTATTTTAAGCTGTTTAGGAGCGATTGGGGTCGCTTTAACGGTTGGATTACGAAAAGGTGGCACTTTGCTAAGTTTATTGATTTTGCCACTGTTTTTACCAGTTCTTATTTTTGCTGCAGCGGTGTTAGAAGCGGCAACATTGAATATGGGATATAGCGGGCAGTTAGCAATTATTGGCGCAATATTAGCAATTACGCTTACTTTCTCGCCTTTTGCGATTGCTGGTGCGTTGCGTATTAGCTTGCAGTAGTCAAACAAGCGGTTATTTTTTTCTAATTTCTTACCAATTTGGAGTTTATTTTCTATGTGGAAATTTCTGCATCCTTATGCGAAACCTGAAACACAGTATCGCTTATTAGGAAAAATCCAACCAACACTTGGCTGGTTAAGCCTAATTTTATTAGTCGTTGGATTTATTTGGGGCTTGGCTTTTGCACCAAAAGATTATCAGCAAGGTGATAGCTACCGTATTATTTTTATTCATGTGCCAGCAGCAATTTGGTCAATGGGCGTGTACGGGTCGATGGCATTAGCAGGGCTAGTGGCATTAGTATGGCAAATTCGCCAAGCTAATTTAGCGATGATTTCCATGGCACCTATCGGACTGGTTTTTGCGTTTATTTCGTTAGCAACCGGTGCAATTTGGGGCAAACCAATGTGGGGAACTTGGTGGGTATGGGATGCTCGCTTAACCTCTGCTTTAGTGCTCTTTTTCTTATATATTGGTGTGATGGCGCTATATTCAGCTTTCCAAGATAAACAAACCGGCGCGAAAGCAGCGGGCGTATTATCGGTGGTTGGTGTGATTAACTTGCCAATTATCCACTTCTCGGTCGAATGGTGGAATACGCTTCATCAAGGTGCAACCATTACTAAATTAGATAAGCCATCAATGGCTGTTGAAATGCTTATTCCGTTATTACTCGCAATTTTCGGTAGCTTACTATTTACCGCGTGGTTTAGTATTTGGCGTTATCGTATTGCTTTATTAAATGATGAATATAAACGTCCTTGGGTTAAAGCGTTAGTGAATACAAAATAGGAGCACTGAATGAATTTATCTTTTCAATTTGAAAGCCTTGGCGATTTTTTCGCAATGGGGAATTATGGCTTTTATGTATGGCTCTCTTACGGCGTTTCTATTGCGGCGATGATTGGGCTAATTATTTATTCTCGCCGTGAGCAGCAACAAATTCTGCATAAAGCGAAGCGTGAAGTTCAACGAGAAGCGCAGCAGAAAAAATAACAAAGCAAGCGGTTCATTTTGGTGAAATTTTTGCAAAATCACCTTAATGTCTCATTGTGAGGAAATATGAGAACCACAAAATTATCTGCTCTATTCGCGAGTGTTATTTTACTCAGCGCTTGTCAAACAAGCACGCCACCAATGCCACCTGAAAATACAGGGCATTGGGCCAAGGTTGTTGATAAATCTGTGAATCTTTATCAGGTTGATAAAAAACTCTTTCGAAGTGAACAGCTTAGCGCAAAAGATTACCCGTTACTTAAGCAGCATGATGTTCGCACGATTGTGAACCTACGCTTTTTTGACCGTAATGATGATCAGGAAGCATTTGGTGAAACTGGCATCAAGTTGGTGAATACGCCGTTAATTTCATGGTCGATTAGCCCACAAGAAGTAGCAGATGTCTTGTGGCAAATTCGCCAAGCGCAACAAACAGGAGGGGTCTTGGTGCATTGCTATCATGGTGCAGATCGTACTGGTTTAATTTCAGCGATGTATCGGGTGATTTATCAAAAATGGCCTTTAGCGGAAGCTAAACGTGAGATGATGCAAGGGCCTTATGGTTTCCATTCGATTTGGCAAAATATGCCTAATTTCTTCACAGATGAAAATGTTCAAGCAATTCAACAACGCTTGGATGAATTAGCTAAAAAATAGGCTTTTAATCTGTTTTCAAGCGGTCGAATTTTGTAAAAGTTTTGCAAAATTCGACCGCTTTTTCTTTGCTCATTAAATTAATTTTTTTTAATCAGTAAAACTGCTTGCCCCACTGGGAATGAACCGATAAAATTTCCTCCTTTGTGAGGAACTTTTCCTCCCTAAATAAACTCTTTTTTATTATTCACTATCTATCGAGAACCGACATGCAAAGCGCAGATCATCAACATATTACCGTTTTATTACATGAAGCTGTTGAAGGCTTAGCAATTAAAGAAAATGGTATTTATATTGATGGCACTTTTGGGCGTGGTGGCCATTCTAGACTAATCCTTTCTAAATTAGGTGAACAAGGCAGATTGATCGCAACCGATCGCGATCCGCGTGCTATTGCGCAAGCAAATACGATTGAAGATGCACGCTTTGAAATTCACCATACGGCTTTTTCTGCAATTCCAGAGGTTTGCCAGTCACTTGGTTTAATGGGCAAAATTGATGGCATTCTATTGGATCTTGGTGTTTCTTCGCCGCAATTAGATGATGCAGAACGTGGTTTTAGTTTTATGCGCGATGGGCCATTAGATATGCGTATGGATACCACAAAAGGGCTTTCTGCCGCAGAGTGGTTAGATCAGGTATCTATTGAAGATTTGACTTGGGTATTAAAAGAATTTGGTGAAGAGCGTTTTGCTAAGCGTATTGCAACTGCGATTGTGAATTTCAATCGTACAAGCGGTCAAAAAATTACCCGAACTTTGCAATTAGCGCAAATCATTAGCGATGCAGTGCCGTTTAAAGATAAACATAAACATCCGGCAACCCGTAGTTTCCAAGCGATTCGTATTTTTATCAATAGCGAATTAGAAGAGCTTGCGCAAGCATTACAATCTGCTATCGAAGTACTCGCGCCTCAAGGTCGGTTATCTATCATTAGCTTCCATTCGCTTGAAGATCGAATGGTTAAGCAATTCATTAAGAAAAATAGTAAAGGAAAAGAAGTGCCGCGTGGTTTACCGATTTTAGAAAGTGAACTGAATAAAGATATTCCCTTAAAAGCGATTGGCAAGGCAATTATGCCAAGTGAAGAAGAAATTCGTGAGAATCCGCGTTCACGTAGTGCGGTGTTAAGAGTGGCTGAGAAAAGATAAGTTGAGGACTGTATGTTAAACCGTGAACGTTATCCCTTATTTCAAATCATCAGTGATGATTTTATCAACCACAATAAGCTCCCAGTGTTATTGTTACTTGGTATTGTTTTTACTGCTATTGGCACAGTTTGGGTTACTCATCAAACGCGCTTATTAACGGCAGAACAAGGGCAATATATTCAGGCAAATCGTAAATTGGATAATCAATATATCCATTTACAATTAGAAGAAAACTCTAAAAGCCAAAAAGCGCGGGTAGAGGCGGCTGCAAAAACTTTTGGATTGCAATCCATTCAAAAAGAGCAAGAAGTGATTCTTGTAGAATAATTATATCGAAAGAGAACACATAGATTCATGGCAAAGTTAGTCAAATTAAAACGTAAGGCTCAATCGCAAGGCACAGCAAAAAATGCGCCTGAAATGCAACCGGCACCGAGCTATTTATATAAACGCTTTGGTACGGTCGCTTTAGTGATGGTTGCCATGCTCTCAGGGCTAGTTTGGAAAGTCGCCGATATTCAGATTTTTGATTCTGAGCGTTTAATTGAAGAAGCTAATAACCGCTCATTACGTACTAAAGAATTACCATTTACACGTGGTCGTATTTTAGATCGCGATGGACGTTTTTTGTCTATTAGTGTGCCAGTTTATTCGATTACGATAGATCCGCGAGAGTATTTTGATAGCAAAGTAAAACGCACTTCAGAAAGTTGGAAAGCTTTAGCGATTGAAACGGGTAGCTCAAAAAGTAAAATTGAAAAAAGTGTCTCTAATTTCTTAGAACGAAAAAATAAATCAACAGAAAAAGTCGATTTTGATCCTCGGGCGATTTTAAATAGCCAAGATGCAAAATATTGGGATTTACTCGCAGACGTTTCTGGTATTGAAAAAAGTTTGTTGATTGAAAAGGTTCGAAGCAATCCAAATTCAGCATTTGTACAATTAGATAATGAGCAAGCAAAAGTTGAGCGAGAAAAATGGCAAGCGTTAGCCAAAGCCACCAACATAAAATATAACGATTTAATGGATCGTCTTTATAAATCTGCTCGTCTGCGTTTTCTTTACCTCTCTCGCCATGAATCAGAAGCGATTGCGCGCTATGCACAAGAACTCAAACTTGATGGTATTGTGCTTAAAGCTGAATCTCGCCGAATGTATCCTTTGGCAGAAGAAGCGTCACAGCTTATTGGTTTTACCGATGTAGATGATATTCATGGTAGTGAAGGGATAGAGCGTAGCTTTGATTCTTTACTCATCGGAAAAAATGGTCGTCAGGTCATTCGAAAAGATGCTCGTGGTAATGTCATTGAAAATATTCGTGATGAAAAACAATATGATCCACAAGATGTTGTATTGAGTATTGATGAAGAATTGCAATCCATGGTCTATGGAGAAATTAAAAAAGCGGTGCAGGAAAATAATGCGGAATCTGGCACTGCAGTGTTAGTGGATGTGCAAACGGGCGAAGTGTTAGCGATGGCAAATGCGCCGTCATTTAACCCAAATAAGCGTGATAGTTTCCGCCCAGAATTGATGCGTAACCGTGCTATTACCGATACCTTTGAACCGGGTTCCACCGTTAAACCTTTAGTCGTACTGACGGCGCTACAAAATGGTGCGACTTATCGCGGTGAAATTATTAACACTCGCCCATTCACGGTTAACGGACATACTATCAGAGACGTTGCGCCAAGAGAAAGCTTATCTCTTACAGGTATTTTACAAAAATCTAGTAACATCGGGGTGAGCCGTTTGGCTTTACGGATGCCTTCTACTGCATTAGTGGATACTTACAGTAAAGTGGGTTTTGGTAAAGATACAGGCTTAGGGCTTGGTGAACAGCGCGGAACGAATGGTGATCGTAAACGCTGGTCCGATATTGAACGGGCAACGATGGCATACGGTTATGGATTGAATGTAACACCACTACAGTTAGCACGTGCTTACGCAACTTTAGGCAGCTTTGGTATTTATCGTCCACTTTCGATTACTCGGGTTGACCCTCCAGTCATTGGTGAGCGTGTATTACCTGAAAAAACAACGCGTGAAGTTGTGCATATGATGGAAAGTGTTGCACAAAAGGGCGAAGGCGGACAACAAGCGATGATCGATGGCTATCGCGTAGCGGTTAAAACGGGTACAGCACGTAAGCTCGAAAAAGGGCAATACGTTGAGAAATACTTAGCTTATACCGCAGGTTTAGCACCAGCGAGTAACCCTCGTTTTGCTTTAGTGGTACTGATCAACGAACCTAAAGCAGGCAAATACTATGGGGGGGCGGTTTCTGCTCCGTTATTCTCAAAAATTATGGGTTACACCTTAAAAGCAAAAAATATCAAACCGGATAATTTAGAAAACAGCGAACATCATCCGGTGACGCAATAGGGCTTACTTTATGAACCGTTTAATTTCCATTTTTCAAACATTAGCGACTAAGCTGCCAAACATTCAATTAAATCAAATGACGCTAGATAGCCGTAAAGTGGGCAAAAACGATGTTTTTGTTGCTTTAAAAGGCCATAGCGTAGATGGCAGAAATTTTATTCCTAAAGCCATTGAGCAAGGGGCTGCGTTAGTCTTAGCTGAAGCCGAAGCTGATGTACAAGCGGTAGAAATTGCAAAAGATTTTACAAATTCGACCGCTTGCGTGTTGAATGTGCCCAATTTAGCAAAAAAACTTTCTGAAATTGCTGGAACATTTTATGGCAATCCAAGCGAAAAATTGACGTTAGCGGGCATTACCGGCACAAATGGCAAAACGACAACAGCCCAGCTGTTAGCGCAATGGCATAATTTACTGGGTGGCAAATCTGCTGTAATGGGGACAATTGGTAATGGCTTATTTGGGCAAGTTCAAGAAGCGGCTAACACCACAGGTTCTGCAGTTGAAATTCAACAAAATCTTGCAAACTTTATTGCGCTTGGTGCTGATTTTTGTGCGATGGAAGTGAGTTCTCACGGTTTAGTGCAGTATCGCGCGGAAGCATTACAATTTGATTTGGCAATGTTTACCAATTTAAGTCGAGACCACCTTGATTATCATCACACAATGGAAGAGTACGCTGCGGCAAAATTCCGCTTGTTTAGTGAGCTTAATACTAAGGCTAAGGTGTTAAACGCCGATGATGAAATGGGTGCAGATTGGTTAGCCAAATTGTCTGATGCCGTTGCAGTAAGCGTAAATCCTGATTTTCAAACTTCACACCGATATGTTAAAGCGACTCGTGTCGCGTTTACCTTACAAGGTGCGACCATTGAATTTGAATCAAGCTGGGGCAATGGCACTTTACATAGCCAGTTAATTGGGGCATTTAATGTCGCCAATTTACTGCTCGCGTTAGCTGGCTTGTTAGTGCTTGGACATGATTTGCAAAAATTAGTTGAAACCGCACCGCTTCTTAAAGGCGTGGCTGGAAGAATGGAGTGTGTGACTGCGGAAAATCGCCCGCTGGTGTTGGTTGATTATGCTCACACGCCTGATGCTTTAGAAAAAGCATTACAAGCTGCACGACTTCACGCTGAAGGCGAACTCTATTGTATTTTTGGCTGTGGTGGCGATCGTGATGCAGGTAAGCGTCCAATGATGGCAAAAATTGCTGAACAGCTTGCAGATCGTGTGATTGCGACAGATGATAATCCGCGTACTGAAGATAATCAGAAAATTATGGCAGATATTCTTAAGGGCTTTGAGAATGTTGGTATTGTTCAAGTCATTCATGATCGCGAACAAGCGATTAAAACTGCCATTCTGCAAGCGAAACCGCAAGATGTGATTTTAATCGCTGGCAAAGGACATGAAGATTATCAAATTATTGGCACGACCAAGCATCATTTTTCAGATCAGGAAGTGGCTAGGAAGTATTTATGAATGAAGATGAAAAGAAAGAAGAAAATTGGGTGATGTTTCTGTTTGATATAAAAAAAACATTTCTTGAGTGTTTTAAAAAGTTGCTAGTAATTACATTTTTGGTTATAGGGGAGTATTATCTATATTCTTCCGATACATTTTTAAAGAATTGGTTGTTGGAGCTGATTGGTGTTAATATATTTTTTATTTTATGGATAGGGCAGAATAAGTATTTAAAAGACTGGTTAGATAATTGTAAAAATTTTCTTTTTGATATAAAAAAGCCATTTCTTGAGTATCTTAGAAATTTGACACCAATTACATTATTTTTGGCTATAGGGGCGTATCTATGGCATCACAATAAGTTTGTACTATTTACATTTAATTTAAATAATTGGAGGGATACGCTGATTACTTTTACGCCATTTATTACTGCATTCTTAGCATTCCTATTAAATGTTATGAGCTTTTTTGAAGAAATATTTAAAGATATAAAGGAGCTTGATGATCATGAGAAAGAAATAAGGCGTTTAGAAAAGGGTTTAACATGTTTAGAAATTATGAAAATATTGTGTAAATTTAATCTCGGGAAAAAAGCAATTGTATTTTATCTGATATTCATTGTTTCTATTATTGTTATATTTTGGGCTTCACTATCTATGTTTAATGGTTTTGTTAAAAATCTTTAAAGTTTAACGAACTATTTTCCTTTCTGAATTGCCCGAACGTAAAAATTTTTATTTAAGAGAGGAACAGCAATTCAGCAGGGTTGCCTTTCTTTTTTTACTTTTCGTTGCGTTGCCAAAGGAAAGTAACAAAGTTAATTTAACGCTCTTTATAAAAGAGTCAGATACAAGATAATAAAATGATTAAACAAACAACCCAACAAATCGCCGAAATCCTTCATGCAAGGCTGTTTGGTGATGGTAATGTAACGGTAACGACAGTCAGTACCGATACGCGACAAGCGGTCGAAAATGGCTTGTTTTTTGCATTAAAAGGCGAAAAATTTGATGCACATGATTATGCAGAAAAAGCTGTTGAGCAAGGCTGTGTAGCACTCGTTGTTGAGCGTGAATTGCCGATTGCTGTGCCGCAAATTATTGTGGCGGATACGCGATTAGCTTTAGGCGAATTAGCGAAATGGCTAAAAAGCACATTGAATCCTAAAACGGTTGCTATGACAGGTTCATCAGGTAAAACAACCGTGAAAGAGATGACGGCAAAAATCTTGCAAAAAACGGCCGCTTGTGAAGACGAGGTGCTTTATACTTTCGGCAATCTGAACAATGATTTAGGTGTGCCGATGACCTTGCTCCGTCTAACTCCGCAACACAAATTTGCGGTGGTAGAACTGGGTGCAAACCATATTGGCGAAATTGCTTACACCACACAAATCGCCCAACCTGATGCCTGTTTAGTGAATAACGTTGCTCCTGCCCATTTGGAAGGTTTTGACTCGATTCAAGGCGTGGCAGAGGCGAAAGGTGAGATTTACCGAGGCTTAAAAGCGGGTGGAACGGCAATTGTGAACTTGGCACATTATTACCCTGAATGGTCGAAAGAGATTGGCGAGCACAGCTTGCAATCGTTTAGTTACACAGGATCAGATACCGATTCTTACGCCGATTTCTGGGCGGAAAACGTTTCACTTAATTTAAACGGCTCAACTTTCATTTTGCATGCCTTTGAAGAGGAAATTGAAATCAATTTGCCTTATTTAGGTGCACATAATGTTTCTAATGCTTTAGCGGCAACCGCGTTAGCGATGGCAGTTGGCGCAAGTTTAGTGGATGTTAAAGCTGGGCTTGAACAGCGCTCACAAGTGAAAGGACGCTTATATCCTATTGAAATTAACGAGCACTGTTTGCTGATTGATGATACTTACAATGCGAATGTCGATTCGATGAAATCAGCGATTTCTGTGCTGAAAAATTACCCTGCATTTCGTATTTTTGCGGTAGGTGATATGGCGGAACTTGGCAAAGAAAGTACGCAGTGCCATCAAGAAGTTGCAGATTTTGCTCAACAGGCAGGGTTAGATTTAATCGTCTCTTTTGGTAAAGAAAGTGCAGTGATTAGTGCTAATGCACAGCATCATTTTACCGATAAGCAAACCATGAGTGATTTCTTGCTACCGATTATTTCGCAAAAAATTGCAGAAAAACAACCGCTTGTTTTATTGGCAAAAGGCTCTCGTAGCCAAAAAATGGAAACTTTGATTGCGGATTTATGCCGTGCTTTTCATATTCAATTTTAAGGATTTATTATGCTAGTTTGGCTTGCTGAATATCTTGTTCAGTTTAATACGGCGTTTAATGTCGTTTCTTATATTACTTTCCGTGCCATTATGGCGTTATTGACTGCTCTTGGCATTGGATTATGGATTGGGCCGACTGTTATTCGCCGTTTACAAGTATTAAAATTCGGGCAAGAAGTACGTAATGATGGGCCTGAAAGCCACTTCAAAAAACGCGGCACACCAACGATGGGCGGTGTGATGATTTTAGCCTCTATTGGTATTAGTACTGTGCTTTGGGCAGATTTACGCAACAGTTATGTTTGGTTTGTGTTGTTTGTTTTATTTGGTTATGGGATCGTCGGTTTTGTGGACGATTATTGGAAAATCAAACGTAAAAATACAGATGGTTTGATCGCACGTTGGAAATACTTTTGGTTGTCTGTGATTGCTTTAATTGCGGTATTTGGCATTTATGCAGTCGGAAAAGATACTGCATCAACCCAATTAGTTGTGCCGTTCTTTAAAGAGTTCATGCCACAGCTTGGCATTTTCTTTGTTATTCTTTCTTATTTTGTGATTGTGGGGACCAGTAATGCGGTTAACCTCACGGACGGTTTAGATGGTTTGGCAATCGTGCCAACCATTATGGTGGCAAGTGCATTCGCCTTAATCGCGTGGGCAACGGGGAATTACAATTTCGCTCAATACTTACATATTCCGTTCGTACAAAACGCAGGTGAACTCGTGATTTTATGTACCGCTATTGTGGGCGCAGGTTTGGGTTTCTTATGGTACAACACCTACCCTGCCCAAGTATTTATGGGAGATGTTGGCTCACTCTCATTAGGCGGTGCATTAGGCACGATAGCGGTATTGGTTCGCCAAGAATTATTGCTCGTGATTATGGGTGGCGTGTTTGTGGTAGAAGCCTTATCCGTTATTCTCCAAGTAGGATCTTATAAACTTCGTCAAAAACGTATTTTCCGCATGGCACCAATTCATCACCACTTTGAATTAAAAGGTTGGCCAGAGCCACGTGTTATTGTTCGTTTCTGGATTATTACTTTAATGCTGGTGTTAATTGGCTTGGTAACATTGAAATTACGTTAAGGTCAGTTGAGTAGGCTTTTTTCCACCAAAATATGATGAAAAATCAAAGGTGGGATAAAGCCTATTTTATCAATGAATAAACAGTTAGCCATAACGATGTGAAAAACAAGCGGGCAGATTTAGCAAAACGTTTGCAAAAGGATATGTAATGAAGAATAAAACGCTTTTAGTTTATACAGGTGTTGATTTAAATATGATGATTGCGGAAGGCGGATCGGGATATTAGAAATTAGGCGCTTCTTCTCTTCAACAAGTAGAATACTTGATTGCTTGTAAAAATTACACCAAAGATTGGGCAGTATCAGACAAAAATATCCCACAAGGCACAGCCTTTTTCATGGCTAAAGTGGCGGGATTTCAAAAAATGTTAGATGGGCAATATGAAGGCAGATATTTAATTACTTTCTCTGAATATGCAGAAATTCGTATTCCCAAAGCATGGCAAAAAATTTGTGTAAGAGGCTTACCTGCTGCTCGTTATCTTAATACGCATGACGTTTTGGCGGATTTAGCGATTGAACCTTCAAAACTAGCTTGGAAATCGTTTATTCCTGCTAAAAACACAAGCCCGCAGAGATAGTTATTTATACTCCTTAGCTTGCGGATAGTTGGGAAAGTAAGACAACAAAAAGAGAATAAAAAATGCAAAATCAATACGAAAATAAAACAGTAACGATTATAGGCTTGGGCAAAACGGGCTTATCTTGTGTCGATTTTTTTGCAGATAAAAATGCGAAAGTACAGGTGATTGATACCCGTGAGAAACCGGCTGGAATCGAACAATTATCCAAAGAAATTCCATTACATACAGGCGGATTAAATCTTGAGTGGCTACTCAATTCCGATTTAATCGTGATTAGTCCAGGGCTTGCATTGGCAACGCCTGAAATTCAGCAAGCGATTAACGCAGGCGTAGAAGTGGTGGGCGATATTGAGCTGTTCTGCCGTGAGGCAACTGCACCAATTATTGCCATCACAGGTTCAAATGGTAAGAGTACAGTCACAACATTAGTAACTGAGATGGCAAAGCAAGCGGGTATTAAAGTCGGAATGGGCGGCAATATCGGCGTGCCTGCATTAAGCTTGTTAAATGGTGATTATGCGCTTTATGTATTAGAGCTTTCAAGCTTCCAACTTGAAACGACTTCTTCACTCAAAGCGGTTGCGGCAACCGTACTGAATGTGAGTGAGGATCATATGGATAGATATGATTCGTTTGCAGATTATCGTGCAGCAAAACTTAAAATTTATAACAATGCAGAAAACGTCATTGTGAATGGCGAAGATCCCCAAACGTATCCTGAACAAGCGGTTAAAAAATTGATTCGTTTTGCAGAACACAATGCAGAATATAGCTTGCGAAATGGCGTACTTTATGCAGAAGAGACGGCGATTATTGGGACAAAACAGATGTTAATTCGTGGGCGTCACAATGAGATGAATGCGTTAGCTGCAATGGCGTTGGCTGATGCGGCGGGTATTCCCCGCGAAGGTATTGTGAAAGCACTGCAAGTTTATGGTGGGTTAGATCATCGTTTCCAAGCTGTACCAACGCATGATGGCGTGCGTTGGGTGAACGATTCCAAAGCGACTAATGTGGGCAGTACAGTGGCAGCGCTTAATGGTTTAGAAGTGGCAGGCACACTTTATTTATTATTAGGTGGCGATGGTAAAGCAGCTGATTTTTCAGAATTAAAACCATTAGTGAATAAACCGAATATCGTTTGCTATTGCTTCGGGCAAGATGGCGCTGAATTAGCCAAACTTTCTTCACAAAGTGTGTTGGTTGAAACGATGTATGAAGCGGTTGCTGCTATTCGTCCAAAATTAAAATCGGGCGATATGGTGTTGCTTTCTCCAGCTTGTGCAAGTTTAGATCAGTTTAAAAACTTTGAAGAACGTGGAACAGAATTTGTAAAATTAGCACAGGAAACGACCGCTTGATGTTAGAAAAAATAAAAAATGAGTGGGTAGAGTGGACGCGTTTGACCTCAACAACGGCATTATATGACCGTAGTTTGGTTTGGTTGTTTTTAAGCCTATTGGTGCTTGGGTTTGTGATGGTAACATCTGCCTCTATTCCTGTTAGTACCCGTTTAAATGATGACCCGTTTTATTTTGCGTTGCGTGATGGTGGCTACGTTATTGCATCGATTATTGCGTGTGCGTTTTTCGTCCAGATTAAAATTGAAACATGGGAAAAATACAATGTCTATTTATTAGCCATTTCTATTTTCTTTTTGATTTTAGTACTAGGCGTTGGGCGTGAAATCAATGGAGCAAAACGTTGGATTCCATTAGGAATTATGAATTTCCAGCCAGCAGAATTAGCGAAACTGGCGATAATTTGTTATTTCTCTAGTTTCTATGTGCGAAAATTTGATGAAATTCGTCAACAAAACTGGGGTTTCCTACGCCCAGCAATGGTGCTGGCTATTTTTGGTGTGTTATTGCTTAGCCAGCCAGATTTAGGCAGTACCTTTGTATTGGTTGTGCTCACGTTTTCCATGCTATTTATTATGGGGGCAAAGATTCGCCAATTTGTTTTCTTGATGATTGTGGCAGTTATGCTCTTTATGGGACTAATTGTGACTTCTGATTATCGAATGAAGCGAATGACCTCATTTATGGATCCCTTTGCGGATGCTTATGGAGATGGTTTCCAATTATCGAATTCTCAAATGGCATTTGGGCAAGGAGAATTCTGGGGGCAAGGATTAGGCAATTCTGTTCAAAAATTGGAATATTTACCTGAAGCCCATACTGACTTTGTCATGGCGGTAATTGGCGAAGAATTTGGATTTGTTGGCATTATTGCGGTGATTATTTTACTTATTTTACTAACTGTTCGGGCATTAAAAATTAGCCGAGAATCTCTGTTAGTCGATGAACGTTTTAAAGGTTTTTGTGCTTTTGGTATTGCAATTTGGATTTTCTTACAAGGCTTTGTAAATTTAGGCGTAGCTTCTGGCTTCCTGCCAACGAAAGGATTAACGTTCCCATTAGTGAGTTATGGTGGATCGAGTTTAGTGATTATGTCGATGGCGATTGCAATTTTGTTACGGATCGATCATGAGAATCGTCTAATGCGAATAGGGCATGCGCACTTGAAAGAAAATGAATAAAATTAGCGGTTTGTTTACAAAAACAAACCGCTTTTCTTTTTCCGAAAAATGCAATTTTCCTGTACAATATGACGAATTTGCCTAAAAAAGGCATCGTGCAATAAAAGAGAATAACAAATGGCAAAAAAATTATTAGTTATGGCAGGTGGCACTGGTGGGCATGTATTCCCTGCTATTGCTGTAGCACAAAATTTGCAAGCACAAGGTTGGGATATTCGCTGGTTAGGTACCAAAGATCGGATGGAAGCAGATCTTGTGCCTAAACATGGGATTCCTATTGAATTTATTGAGATTTCAGGTATTCGTGGCAAAGGATTAGGTGCTTTATTAAAAGCCCCTTTTGCGATTTTTAAAGCCGTATTACAAGCTCGTAAAATCATTAAACAATATCAGCCAGATGCGGTATTAGGCATGGGCGGTTATGTTTCTGGACCAGGCGGAATTGCGGCAAAACTTTGTGGTGTGCCAGTTATTTTACACGAGCAAAATGCCGTAGCAGGTTTAACGAATGTTTGGTTAGCAAAAATTGCTCGTCGCGTATTACAAGCTTTTCCGACAGCGTTTAAAGATGCTGAAGTAGTCGGAAACCCAGTTCGTGCTGATCTTTCCACGTTACCTTCACCAATGGAGCGTTTTGCTGAGCGTGGTTATCCGATTAATATTTTAGTAATGGGCGGAAGCCAAGGGGCAAGAGTCATTAACCAAACAGTTCCCCAAGTTGTAGCAGCATTAGGAGCGAATGTTTTTGTGAGCCATCAGGTTGGGCGCGGGAATCTAGCTGGTGTTGAAGAGATTTATCAACAAACTGGTAATGGTATGGCGGCTGAATTTATTGACGACATGGCAGCTGCTTATGCGTGGGCAGATTTAGTGATTTGTCGTTCGGGCGCTTTAACGGTTTGTGAAATTGCAGCTGCAGGCTTGCCAGCTATTTTCGTTCCATTCCAGCATAAAGATCGTCAGCAATATTTAAATGCAACATACTTAGCGGATGCTGGTGCGGCAATTATTATTGAGCAACCAGATTTTACCCCACAAAATTTATATGCAGCGCTTGCGCCTTTAATTGCAGATAGATCTAAATTATTAGAAATGGCAATGCGAGCAAGAGAAAAATCAACGCCAATGGCGGCGGCGCGTGTTGCACAGGTCATTATTGAAGAAGCGAAATAATCAAGCAAAATCTTAAAATGGTAAGGAATTCAATCATGCAAAATTTCCAAGATAAAATTAAAAAGTTGGTGCCTGAAATGCGCCGCGTTAACCAAATTCATTTTATTGGTATCGGTGGTGCTGGGATGTCTGGGATTGCCGAGGTTTTATTAAATGAAGGCTATAAAATTTCAGGTTCTGATATTGCGGAAAGTGCAGTGACACAACGTTTAGCAAAAGCGGGTGCGACAGTATTTATCGGGCATGCAGCAGAAAATATTCAAGGGGCAAGCGTAGTTGTTGCTTCAAGTGCCATTGATGATTCAAACCCAGAAGTGGCTGCAGCAAAAGCCGCTAGAATTCCTGTGATTCAACGAGCGCAAATGTTGGCAGAAATTATGCGATTCCGTCATGGTATTGCGGTTGCGGGTACGCATGGCAAAACGACGACCACAGCAATGATTTCGATGATTTATACTGAAGCAAAATTAGATCCAACATTCGTTAATGGCGGCTTGGTTAAATCTGCTGGTAAAAATGCGCACTTAGGGGCAAGTCGTTATCTTATTGCCGAAGCTGATGAAAGTGATGCCTCTTTCTTGCATTTGCAACCGATGGTTTCAGTTGTGACAAATATTGAGCCAGATCACATGGATACTTATGGCGGCGATTTTGAGAAGATGAAAGCAACTTACGTTAAATTTTTACGTAACTTGCCGTTCTATGGTTTAGCTGTCATGTGTGCTGATGATGAAACCGTGATGGAAATTGCTCCGCAAGTTGGTCGCCAAGTGATGACATATGGCTTTAGTGAAAAAGCAGATTATCGAATTGAAGATTACCAACAAACGGGTTTCCAAGGGCATTATACGGTTGTTTGTCCAACCGGCGAGCGTATTGAGGTGTTATTAAATGTTCCGGGGAAACATAATGCATTAAATGCCACCGCAGCATTAGCTGTAGCAAAAGAAGAAGGCATTGAAAATGAAGCAATTTTAGCTGCATTAGCAGATTTCCAAGGTGCTGGCAGACGTTTTGACCAACTCGGTTCATTTATTCGTCCGAATGGTAAAGTAATGTTAGTTGATGACTATGGTCATCATCCAACTGAAGTTGATGTGACGATTAAAGCGGCACGCCAAGGCTGGGAAGGTAAACGTGTGGTCATGGTATTCCAACCTCATCGTTATTCGAGAACTCGCGATTTATTTGATGATTTTGTACAAGTATTATCGCAAGTAGATGCATTAGTGATGTTAGATGTTTACGCTGCAGGCGAGGCGCCAATTGTTGGTGCAGACAGTAAATCGCTTTGTCGTTCTATTCGTAACTTAGGTAAAGTTGATCCAATTTTAGTTTCGGATACGGAACAATTAGGCGATGTTTTAGATCAAATTATTCAAGATGGTGATTTAATTTTAGCGCAAGGTGCAGGTAGTGTAAGCCGTATCTCTCGCGGTTTAGCAGAAAGTTGGAAAGCTTAATCATGATCAAGCGGTGGATTTTGCAAATATTTTTACAAATATCACCGCTTGTATAAAGAATATAAATAGAGTAGATAAAATGAGCATTAAAAATGAAAAAATAGCCGTATTATTCGGTGGTGTATCGCAAGAGCGTGAGGTTTCTTTAAATTCAGGTGCTGCGGTAACGGAAGCGTTAAAAAGCCTTGGTTATGATGTAGAAGGTATTGATACGAAATTTTTCCCGATTGAAAAATTAAAAGAAAAAGGGATTCAACGTGTATTTAACATTTTACATGGTGGCATTGGCGAGAATGGTGTATTACAAGGTGCGCTAGAGCAAATGGGGATTCCTTATACCGGTTGTGGTGTAATGGCATCAGCAATAACTTTAGATAAATTCCGTACTAAATTATTATGGCAAGCAGTAGGCTTACCAACTGCTGAAATGGTCGTAATTAAAAAAGGACAAGCGGTCAATTCTTCAGAGATTATTGCAAAATTAGGTTTGCCAGTATTTGTTAAGCCTTCTAGTGAAGGTTCAAGCGTGGGTGTGTTTAAAGTGAAAACTGAAGCTGAATTGCAACCTGCTATTCAAGCTGCACTAAAATTCGATAATATTGTATTAGTTGAAGAGTTCCTGGCAGGGGCAGAATACTCTGTACCAGTGTTAGATGGCGAAGTTTTACCGGCAGTTCAAGTGATTCCGGAAGGCGAGTTTTATGACTATCACGCAAAATATATTTCAGACAACACTCAATATGTGGTACCAGCATTAAGTGACGAACGCCAAGCTGAAGTGGCTAAAATTGTAAAACAAGCGTTTGATGTTGTGGGTTGTCGTGGTTGGAGCCGTATTGATGTTATGGAAGATGCCAATGGTCAATTCCGTTTGGTAGAAGTGAATACCTGCCCGGGTATGACAAGTCATAGTATTTTCCCTAAATCAGCAAATACAGTTGGGCTTTCTTTTGAACAATTAGTTGAAAAGGTATTGGAGCTTAGCGCTTAATATGGCAATTTTTGGCAAGAATAAACATAAAAATGTTCGCTTTAATACCCAAAAGGCGCCGAAAGCACCTAAAAAGTCTTTAGTTCGTGCGCAAAGGTTGGTATCTATTAAGCCACTGATTATGCTATTATGTTTTGCCTTAATGGTAATTGTTTATAGCAACTGGCAAAATTTATTGGATTCGTTAGATCGAACTCCAATTAGAGCTTATGCATTAACGAATAAAACGCAATTTACAACAAATGCTGATATCCGAGAAACTTTATCGAAATCTCCGACTCTAAAAGGATATTTCGGTCAAGATATTCAAGAAGTTAAAGATAAGTTATTGACAATTTCTTGGATAAAAGATGTGGTGGTACGGAAAGTCTATCCTGATCGTTTGAGTATTTCGCTAATTGAATACCAACCCGTTGCTATTTGGAACAATATCCAATATTTATCAGCACAAGGCGATGTATTTAGCTTGCCTGTTGAGCGTTTTGATAAAACAGGGCTACCTGTTTTATTCGGCCCAGATAAAGAAAGCAAAATTGTGCTTTCGGCTTGGGATCATATCCAAGCAGATTTAAAAGCGAGGAATTTATCTTTAAAATCGCTTTCTATGGATAACCGGGGTTCTTGGGCAATTACATTATCAAATAATGTAGAGCTTCGCCTTGGACGAGGAGAATGGACGCCTAAAATTGATCGTTTTGTTACCATTTTCCCTAAAATTAATGTGCCGGAAGGACAACAATTGGCATATGTAGATTTACGTTATGAACACGGCGCTGCGGTTGGTTTCCGTCCATTATCACAATAAATAGCAAATATAGTAATCAAATAATATGACAAAAGTAGCAGAATCTCGAACGCTTGTAGGATTAGATATTGGCACATCAAAGGTTGTTGCCGTAGTAGGAGAAGTAAGACCTGATGGTGTTGTGACCGTGCTTGGTCGAGGAACAGCACTTTCTAGAGGGATTGATCGCGGAGGTGTAATTGATCTCGATGCCGCGGTAAGATCGATTGAAAGTGCGGTGGCTGAGGCTGAGTCTATGGCTGATTGCGACATCATGGGCGTGACCTTAGCAATTTCAGGGCAACATATTACGGCTTTAAATGAAAGTGGTACGGTGCCATTATCTGGTTTAGTGACACAAGAAGATATTGATTCAGCGCTTCATCTGGCTCGTTCAGTAAAACTGCCAGATGGGTTAGATATGTTACATATTATTCCGCAAGAGTATCGAGTCGATCATTTACCAGCAACAAAAAACCCATTAGGTTTATCTGGAATGCGTCTAAAAGCACAAGCGCATTTAATTGCTTGTCATCAAGATTGGAAGCGTAATCTGGTTAATGCAGTGGAGCGTGCAAAACTTAAAGTAGAAGACGAAAGTGGTTTAGTTTTCTCTGGTCTTGCATCAAGCTATTCTGTGTTAACAGATGATGAGAAAGAGCTTGGTGTTTGCTTAATTGATATTGGTGGCGGGACTATGGATATTTTAGTCTATACCGATGGCGCTTTGCGTTTTAGTAAAGTATTGCCATATGCAGGTAATAATGTTACCGATTATTTGGCGAACGTTTTTGCAACATCACGAGCGGAAGCCGAAAATATTAAAATTAAATATGGTAGTGCAATTAGTCCTCCAACGCATCATGCTGATCAAAAAATTGAAGTCATTGGTTTAGCGGGAACCATGCGTAGAGGTTTTACTCGGGAACAAGTTGCAGAAGTAACAAGTCAATGTTATACCGATTTATTTAAAGTTGTTGAGCATGAATTGATGCAATTACGACAAGATCTGTTCCAAAAAGGCATAAAACACGATTTAATTGCAGGATTTGTATTAACTGGCGGTGGCTCACAGATTGAAGATGTTGTAAAATGTGCTGAAAATGTCTTCGGTTCTCATGTTAGAGTTGGCAATCCTTTAAACATTGAAGGGCTAACCGATTATGTAAGTAAACCACAGTATGCAACCGTTTTAGGGCTTTTACAGTACAATCACCACAATACAATGCCTAATATGAAAGGCGTATCTGTACCTAAACCAGTTAGTGGTATTTGGGAAGCTGTTAAATATGCTGTTGAAAAAACAGCGACATATGTCAAAAAAAGTTTTTAATTATTTATGATGTTGGCGATTCGTCGACTCTTTAGGGAGATAAAAAACATGTTCGAACCTATTTTCGAATCTACACCTGATGCAATCATTAAGGTTATTGGTGTTGGTGGCGGCGGCGGTAATGCCCTAAACCATATGGTAACAAGCAGTCATGAGATGGATATTGGTAGCGTTGAGTTTTTCTCTGTGAATACAGATGCTCAAGTTTTACGTACTAGTTCTGTTCGTCAAACCATCCAAATTGGTGCTGGAATTACTAAAGGTTTAGGTGCCGGCGCAGATCCGAATGTAGGTTATCAAGCCGCTGAAGAAGACCGCGATGCATTAAGTAGCATGGTTGCAGGTGCTGACATGGTGTTTATCGCAGCTGGTATGGGTGGTGGTACAGGTACTGGTGCTGCTCCAGTGATTGCAGAAATCGCAAAAAGCCAAGGGGCATTAACAGTTGGTATCGTAACTAAACCATTTAATTTTGAAGGTAGAAAGCGTACAGCTTATGCTGAGCAAGGTATCAAAGAGCTTTCAAAGCATGTTGATTCTCTTATTATCATTCAAAATGAAAAATTATTAAAAGTTCTCCCTAAAAATATTAAATTTAAAGAAGCCTTTAGCGTAGCAGATAATGTATTACGTAATGCTGTATTAGGTATTACTGATATGATTACGAAAGAAGGTTTAGTCAACGTTGACTTTGCAGACGTAAAACGCGTAATGTCTGAAATGGGACGTGCAATGATGGGTACAGGTCTTGCAGAAGGTGAAGGCCGTGCAGAGCGAGCAGCAATTGAAGCGGTTGCAAGTCCATTATTAGAAGATGTAGATTTATCTGGCGCGAAAGGTATTCTTGTGAATATCTCTTCAAGCGACGATTTAGAGTTAGCTGAAGTAAATACTATTGTAGAATACATCACTGAAGCGGTTGACCCTGATGCAACCATTATTGTGGGTTCAACTTTCTATCCAGAAATGGAAGGCCAAATTCGTGTTACATTAGTCGCGACAGGTTTAGGTCAAACTGAAGAGTTACTAATGCCACGTAATACAATGTTAAACACCCAACAACATGTACAAGCAGCTGATCCACGCGTTGCAACCAATAGTGTTAGTCAAACTAATACATTAGGTGGTTTCCAACAACAGTCTGTAGCGTCTCAATCAGTACAACCTGGTTTTAATAATCAGGCTTATGGGCAACAAGCACAGCAGGCTCAACCAAGTCAATTTGGTCAGCCAGCACAACAAACAACACCAAGACCACAACAAGTGGATCCAGCTGGGTTGTTTTCACCGGGTTCAATTCCAGGCTTCATGAAAGGCCGTTAATTAAGATTTAGCCGGTGTATATAGGATATACATATGATTAAACAAAGAACATTAAAGCAAGCAACTAAAGTAACCGGTATCGGTTTGCATAGTGGTAAGAAGGTAACCTTAACATTACGTCCAGCACCGGCGAATACAGGGATTATCTATGCAAGAACGGATTTAGAGCCTGCGGTATATTTTCCAGCAAGTGCAGAATCTATTCGTGATACTCAACTTTGTACTTGCATGATCAACGATGATGGTGTTCGTATTTCAACAGTCGAGCACTTAAATGCAGCAATGGCAGCATTGGGACTAGATAACCTCATTGTGGAGGTTGATGCGCCTGAAATTCCAATTATGGATGGTAGCGCAAGTCCGTTTATTTATCTTTTACTAGATGCAGGTATTGAAGAGCAAAATGCGGCGAAAAAATTTATTCGCATTAAAGAGACTGTACGAGTAGAAGAAGGGGACAAATGGGCAGAAATTAGACCTTATGCGCATGGATTAAAATTAGATTTTACAATTGATTTTAATCATCCGATGATTAGTAAATCAGTATGTAATTTCAAAATGGATCTTTCTGCTGAAAACTTTATTCAGAAAATTAGCCGAGCAAGAACCTTTACTTTCATGAAAGATGTTGAATATCTTCAATCTATTGGTTTAGCATTGGGTGGCAGTTTAGATAATGCTATCGTATTAGATGAATATCGTATTCTCAATGAAGAAGGCTTACGCTATAAAGATGAGCTAGTTAAGCATAAAATGCTAGATTCAGTGGGCGATCTCTTCATGTGTGGTTACAATATTTTAGGTGATTTCCGTGCTTATAAATCAGGGCATGGTGTAAATAACAAATTACTACGCGCTATTTTAGCTAATGAAAATGCGTGGGAATTTGTGACCTTTGAAGACAAAGAAAGCGCACCGGCAGGTTATCGAATTAGCGAGCAAGTCCTAATTTAGTCAATCATATCTTAATGGGTTAGGGTTAAATGCCTTAACCCATTTTTATTTTCTCTTAAATAACATATTCGCTTTTTATTTAAGCCAGTGGGGTTTTCCAATGCAACCTAAAGCAAAATTTAGAAAAGATTATCAAGCACCTGATTTTACAGTTAACGACATTTATTTAGATATTCAGTTAGATGCAGATAGAACTTTTGTGACATCAACTTTAAAAGTTGAACGTAAAAAAGTCGGCGCAAAAACGCTTCGTTTAGATGGACATAGTTTTGATTTTCTCGCATTGAAAGTTAATGGCGTAGCTTATTTGCAATATCAAAAAGATGATGAAGCGTTAACTATTGATGTGTCTGATTTAGCGGATCAATTTGAACTACAAATTGAAACTGCTTTAAATCCAAGCCAAAATACTTCGCTACAAGGTCTATATCAATCGGGTGAAGGCATTTGTACACAGTGTGAGGCAGAAGGATTTAGACAAATCACCTATATGCTTGATAGACCAGATGTTTTAGCAAAATATCGGACAAAAATAACCGCTTCTAAAACCAAATATCCGTATTTACTTTCTAACGGCAATCGTATTGCACAAGGAGAACTAGCGGATGGCCGTCATTGGGTAGAATGGGAAGATCCATTTTTCAAACCAAGCTATCTATTTGCATTAGTCGCAGGCGATTTTGATCTCCTTGAAGATAAATTTATCACTAAAAGTGGACGTGAGGTTGCGTTAGAAATTTATGTCGATCGCGGTAATTTAGATCGTGCAGGCTGGGCAATGGAAAGCCTAAAACGTGCGATGAAATGGGACGAAGAACGTTTTGGTTTAGAATACGATTTAGACATTTATATGATCGTTGCCGTAGATTTCTTTAATATGGGCGCGATGGAGAATAAAGGTTTAAATATCTTCAACTCTAAGTTTGTATTAGCAAAACCAGAAACCGCTACGGATGAAGATTATCTTAATATCGAAAGCGTGATTGCACATGAATATTTCCATAACTGGACGGGCAACCGTATTACTTGTCGAGATTGGTTCCAGTTAAGCTTAAAAGAAGGGTTAACTGTTTTTAGAGATCAAGAATTTACTTCTGATCTTTGGTCTCGTTCGGCAAAACGTATTGAAGATGTTCGTTTATTGCGTACTGTCCAATTTGCTGAAGATGCAAGCCCAATGGCGCATCCAATTCGCCCAGAAAAAGTGATCGAAATGAATAACTTCTATACTGTCACTGTTTATGAAAAAGGGGCGGAAGTGATTCGCATGATTCATACTTTATTAGGTGAAGAGCTATTCCAAAAAGGCATGCAGTTATATGTTGCAGAAAACGATGGAAAAGCAGCAACTTGTGAAGATTTTGTGTCAGCAATGGAGCGTGTTTCAAACATTGATTTAACACAATTCCGTCGTTGGTATAGCCAATCAGGTACGCCTGAATTAACTGTGCGTGATGAGTACGATGAAAATACGCAATGCTATCGTTTGCATATTAGCCAGCTTACTGAACCAACAGCTGATCAATTAGAGAAATTAAATTTACATATTCCGGTTAAATTAGCGTTATATGGTGAAACAAGCGGTCAAAAAATTCCGTTAATTGACAAAAATGGTTCAGTAGGGGATGTGTTAAGTTTGACTCAAGCACAGCAAACTTTTGAGTTTTACCATGTTAGTGAACGCCCAATTCCTGCATTATTAGCGGATTTCTCTGCACCAGTTCGATTAAGTTATGATTATACTACAGCACAGTTAATCCGTTTATTAACTTGCGTCGAGAATGATTTTAGCCGTTGGGATATGATCCAAACCTTGTTCAATCGTGAGTTACGCGAAAACTTATTTAACTACCATCAAGGTGACTTGATGCAGTTTAATATGGACTTTTTGGAAGCACTCAAAGTGCTTATGGATGATGAGAAAGTCGATACTGGCTTAAAAGCATTGATGTTAACTTTACCAAAAGAAACAGAGTTTGCTGAACAGTTCAAAATTATCGATCCACAAGGTATCGCAGTCGTTCGCCAATATCTATTAGAATCGATTGCAACAGCTTGCCAAGATCGTTTATTCCGTTTATATCAAGAAAATCAATGCGGTGCTTATCGTGTTGTTGCAGAAGATATTGATAAACGTGCATTACGAAATGTTTGTCTTTCTTATCTAGCTTTTACTGATCAAGGCGAGGAATTGGTAAGTTCTCATTATGAACAAGCGGACAATATGACTGATACATTAGCAGCATTAACTGCTGCAACGAAAGCACAGTTAGCTTGTCAAGAAGAACTACTAGCAGACTTTGAAGCACAATGGAGTCATGACGGTTTAGTTATGGATAAATGGTTTGCATTGCAAGCAACAAGACCGGATGACGACGTTTTAGCGATAGTTGAGAAATTAATGGCTCATCCAAGCTTTAATTTTAATAACCCGAATCGTGTTAGAGCGCTTGTCGGTGCTTTTGCAAGCCAAAACCCGAAAGCTTTCCATGCTGTTGATGGCTCTGGTTATCGCTTTTTAGTAGAAGTCTTGATTAAATTGAATGAAAGCAACCCGCAAGTTGCTGCACGTTTAATTGAACCTTTAATTAAACTTTCTCGCTATGATAATCAACGTCAAACCTTAATGCGCAGAGGGCTAGAACGATTAAAAGGCCTAGATAATTTAGCGCGTGATTTATTTGAAAAAATAGAAAAAGCTTTATTATAATTTAGGCGAAAACACCAAAGGGTAAAACATTAGTCGTATGTTTTACCCTTTTTCCTAATTTTCTGCTCATTGATAATAATAAGAAATGCTATGAAAAAATATTTTTTAATGACGCTCTCATATTTGGTATTGCTAAATAATGCTTATGCAAAAGCAATTGAAGTATTTAACCCTTGCACACAAGAACAGGTTGTACTTGCACAAATATTATCAAATAAAAATATTTTGCTAGATAAAACAGTAAGTTTAAACGACACTAAGATGTTTCTCATTTCTTATTTAGACCAATCTGGTGAGATTTGTATGCAGAAAAGATATGATGTCTTTTTTAAGAAAAATGGTGAGTATATTTATACTACGAAATTATTTGATGAGTTAGATGAAGTTTTTCCTAGCATAGATGTAGAAAATGACATGTTTATCATAGATTTGGAATATGGAAACGGACAGGCTAATCTTGAAAGGTATTATTTGAAGCCTTCTGGAAATAATATTTTCTTAATCGCTAAAGAAAACTTAGAGACTCGAAATGGGAAAGGTAGGAAAACTCAATTTGATAAAAAAGATATTTCTTCTGTTAAGTTTTCAAAGTTTATTAACACTGATTAGATAATTAAAAAACCTTGTTAAAACAAGGTTTTTTAAAATTCAGAAAAATTAGATTTTTTTCACATTTGCTGCAGAAGCACCGCGATCTGAAGCTTGAACTTCAAATTCTACTTTCGCGCCTTCTTCTAAGGTACGGTAACCGCCGTTGTTTTCGATTGCAGAGAAGTGAACAAACACATCTTCGCCACCTTGATCTGGTGCGATAAAACCAAAGCCTTTGGTTGCGTTAAACCATTTTACTGTACCTGTTTGTTTAGACATAACATTTTCCTTTTTAAAAATAATCAATATGCTCAACGAGAGCGGATGGAACTACTCAGAACGCTCTGGAAAATAGAGATGAAAAAAGAGAACACATTAACGCAACGAAAAGCTTGTTGATTAGACCATTTATCCCCTACTAAAGCAATCAATATTTTTGCTTTTGGTCAGTTTTGACGATTTAGGGAACTTTTTAACGAAACTTCTGCCCCAATAGCGTGAAAATGATAGACTCTCCTAATCAAATAAAATATAGTAGAGACTTTTAATTAAGCGCGTTTTAGGGCGTTTTAGCAAACCAAATTTTTACACCAAAAATGGAAAAATTATGTCAGAACAAGAATTAGAAACCCAAGTATCACAACAGCCATCAGAAAACCAACCGGCTGCAGGTGCAACCAATAAAGTTAACCCTCCAACCAAAGAAGTTATTGCCTATTTAGCACAAAAATTCCCACTTTGCTTTAGTTTAGAAGGTAAAGCTAAGCCATTAAAAGTAGGTTTATTCCAAGATTTAGCCGAAGCACTTGCTGATGATGAAACGGTAAGTAAAACACAACTTCGTCAAGTATTACGTGCTTATACGATGAGCTGGCGCTATTTGGCTTGCTGTCAAGAAAATGCAGTACGTGTTGGCTTACAAGGTGAAGAAGCTGGTGTAGTCGATGCTCAACAAGCAGAACACGCAGCACAAAGTTTAGCGCAAGCGAAAGAAGCTTTTAACGCACGTAAAGCAGAACAACGTAAAGCACAGCGTAAAGAATCATTTAAAAAGAAAGCGAGTGAACAAGCTAAAAAACGCCCATTCAATAAAGTGAAAAAACCACAAAACGCACAAAATAATGGAAAAGCTTCTGCAGAAAGCCTTGCAGCATTAGCCACCAAATTTGGTCGTTAATGCAATCAAGCGGTCGATTTTGTAAAGGTTTTTGCAAAACTGACCGCTTGTAGTTGTTCTTTTTTCTGCAAAGAATATTTGAGGCCGAGCCTCCTAACTGCTTTTAAAAAGTAGATTTTAATTGTGAAGAGAAATGCTAATGAAAGTGAATAAATTTAGCCGATTCATGACAGTATGGTTGATTGGATTATTTACCAGTCAAGTATTTGCGATTGAACCGCAAATTCAACAAAATGAAATTGTTTTACCTAAACCGAGCGAACAACACAAAATTTCGACTAAACGTGTTACAGCTCGCCTAACACAATCGCATTACCACAAATTTAAATTAGATGATGAATTTGCGGGTAAGATTTTTGATCGCTATATCAATATGCTTGATAGTATGCATATGACGTTTTTACAGTCAGATATAGACGAATTGCGAGAGAAATATGCTTCGGTTTTAGATGACCAACTGTATGAAGGTCAGTTAGATGCTGCATTTGCAATTTATGATTTACTTTTAAAACGCCGTTATGAGCGTTATAAATTTGCTTTGTCTCTATTAGATAATGAGCCTGATTTAAAAGGTAATGATGAAATTGAAAATGATCGTGAAAAATCGCCATTCCCAAAAACCGTAGAAGAAGCGGATAAATTATGGGAAGCGCGCGTGAAATATGAAATTATCAATTTACATCTTAAAGATAAAAAATGGCCGGAAATTAAAAAGACTTTAGCCAAACGTTATAACCTAGCAATCAAACGATTAACTCAAACGAAAGCAGACGATATTTTACAAACTTATTTAAATTCATTTGCGCTAGAGATTGATCCACATACTAACTTCTTATCGCCTCGTTCAGCGAAGGCTTTCCAAGAAAGTATGAACCTTTCTTTAGAAGGAATTGGGGCAACGCTTTCAATGGAAGATGATGTCACGACAATTAAATCACTCGTACCTGGTGCGCCTGCAGCACGAAGCAAACGTATTGCGGTAAATGATAAAATCGTTGGTGTTGGACAAGGTGAAAGTGGACCAATCGAGGATGTTATCGGTTGGCGTTTAGATGATGTGGTCGATAAAATTAAAGGGAAAAAAGGTTCAAAAGTTCGCCTAGAAATTGAACCAGAAAAAGGTGGAAAAACCAAAATTATTACTTTAGTCCGCGATAAAGTGCGTATTGAAGATAGTGCTGCCAAACTGACGGTAGATAAAATCGACGGTAAAAATATTGCGGTAATTAAAATTCCTACTTTCTACATTGGTTTAACAGAAGATGTGCGTAAATTGTTAAGCGAAATGAAGGGAAAAAAAGCAGAAGGCTTGATTATTGATTTACGTGAAAATGGCGGTGGTTCATTAACTGAAGTTATTGAACTTACTGGATTATTCATTAAAGAAGGCCCAGTGGTACAAGTCCGTGATGCTTTCGACCGGATTAAAGTGCATGAAGATCCTGATGCAGATACATCGTTATATGACGGCAAAATGATGGTAATGATTAACCGCCATAGTGCCTCAGCTTCAGAAATCTTTGCGGCAGCATTACAAGATTATAATCGTGCGATTATCGTTGGACAGACAACCTTTGGTAAAGGTACCGTACAGCAAAGTCGCTCATTAAACTTTATTTATGATTTAGATAAAGAGCCATTGGGTTATATTCAATACACGATCCAAAAATTCTACCGAATTAACGGTGGAAGTACCCAGTTAAAAGGGGTGGATGCAGATATTAAATTCCCAGAAGTGATTAATGCTGAAAAAACAGGCGAAAGTTTCGAAGATAATGCGTTACCTTGGGATAAAATTCCAGCGGCAAAATATGCTGAAGCGGGTCATGCTCGTGATGTTGTTTCACAATTGACTGACAAACATGAAGCACGAATTGAGCAATCTCCAGAATTTATCGTATTAAATAAAGAAATTGAGATTGCTAGAGAGCGAGATAATCGTAAGTTTACCTCTTTAAATTTAGCTGAACGCCAAAAAGAGGAAGCGGAAGATGATGCTCGTCGCTTGAAAAATATCAATGAACGTTTTAAACGTGAAGGCAAAAAATTGTTAAAACATATTGATGACTTACCGAAAGACTATGAAGCACCAGATTTCTTCTTGAAAGAAGCTGAGCAAATGATGGTCGATTGGTTGGAAATTGATACAAAATAACAAAATTGTTATAATATCCGAACTTGCCGCTTAGCGATGGCTTAGCTAAGCGGTCATATTTTTATGAAAGATTTGCAAAATTGATTATTTATGAAGAAATTTAAACTATTACCGCTGATGATGTTTTCTACCATCGCAGTGGCTGAAACAGCTAATGTGGCAACCCCTGCGGTAACGGCGGTAAGTGCCGGAGATACTGTTTTACCTCAATTAAGTTTTGAAGCACAACAAGCCCGCGCGGCAGAACTTTCAAAGCGTGCTGATTATGCCTATGAGCAAGAACAATTACGCCAAGAACAAGCAAGAAAATTAGCTGAAGCAGAAACCAAAGTCAGAGAAACAGTAGGTGCTAATAGCTTGTTGTTAACGAATGCAACTGCGAAAGTTTATCTAGATAACGATTTCCAACCAATGTGGGAAGATAAAACAGCAACTCGCCAGTTCTTAAAAGAGTATGCTGCATTTGCTGCAAGTGGTGTTTCTGCAAAATCAGCAAAAGCATTGCAACAAATTTTAAGTCAACCAGAAGGTTTAGCGCGTGATATGTTGTTAACAGATAGTTTCTTAGATTATCTTTATTACAACAAAAATGTATATCAAAATGCAAACAGCTGGTTATACAATTTAGGTTCATATAATACAAAAGCACCAAGTGCTGAACACATTGCAGCTTGGATGAGCGCAGTAAAAAAAGGTAACTCAGCGCAATTTGTGGCTAATTTAGTACCGAAAAATCACATCTATCAAGAAACTGTTCAGCGTTTATTTGCTATGTCTCCAAACGGTAGTGTAGCAACGAAATCGGCTAAAGCTAAAAAAGGTAAAGGACAGACTGCAAGTGCTGGCGCAAGTAACTCTGTAACATCTAGCTCATTTTATAAGTTAGCATTAAATGCTCAACGTTTACGCATTATTCCAAGTTTTAATAACGGAATTTTTGTGAACATTCCAAGCTATCAGCTTTTCTATTTCCGTGATGGTAATTTAGCGCTGCAATCTAAAGTAATTGTTGGACGCGATGATCGCCGTACACCGGTAATGTATAGTAAATTGAGTAATGTGGTTGTTAACCCACCTTGGAACGTACCAACAACTATTTTAACCAAAGACATTGTACCAAAGTTAGCGCGTAATCCTGCACTTGCGGATAGCTTAAACTATGAAATTTTCGATGGTGCTGGAAATAAAGTGAACCCACGCAGCGTGAATTGGTCTCAGTATATTAATGCGAAAAGCGTACCTTATCGTATCCGCCAAAAAGCAGGTGATGATAGTGCATTAGGTCGTTATAAGTTCAATATGCCTAGTTCAAATGCGATTTATCTGCATGATACGCCAAATCGTGGGCTATTCGGTCGTACAGATCGTGCATTAAGTTCTGGCTGTGTCCGTGTAGAACAAGCTGATGCTTTAGCGACAATCTTATTAAAAGAAGCTGGTTGGTCAGTTGATAAGAAAGGTCAGGTGTTAGCAAGCCAAAAAACCACTTCGGCACAAATTCGTTCAGATAACCCAGTTTATCTTTATTATGTGACCTCATGGGTGGAAAACGGAACCGTGTACAGCTTACCGGATATTTATAAATTAGATACCAACATTCCGAAAACAGCAATTAGTTGGGAACAAGTGAAAAATGTGATTTAAGTCGCATTTTTGAGAAAAATCTGAGAAACGGGCTCGTTTCTCAGATATTTTATTTTTATAATCGACCTATTTTAGTATAGATTGATTAAATCTCTAGCGTAATAAACGCTATACACTCAAGTTACATTGAGGAAATTAAAATGAATCAAATTAATTTACAACGCCGTAAATGGTTATCACTAGGCGGGTTAGTATTAGGCGCTACAATTTTGCCTAGTAAAGTGATGGCAAGTTTATCTACATCAACCCCTTTAGCATTACGTTTTCATAATATCAATACTGGCGAACAACACGCTGTCAATTTTTTCGGTGGACGTTTAGGGCCGAAAGATCTAAATGCTTTGAATTATTTAATGCGTGATCGACATACCAATCAAGTGAAAACCATTGACCCAAATCTTTTTGTTAAATTAAACCAACTTCAAGGTCGTTTAGGTTTTCGTAATGCAGAAATTTTAGTGTTAAGCGGATACCGCTCAGCGAAAACCAATGCAGCAATGCGTCGTAACCATCGCGGTGTAGCGAGCAATAGCTTCCATATTCGTGGTCAAGCAGTCGATTTCCAAGTTTCAGGCGTGCCATTAGCGAAAGTGAGAGATGCAGCACTTAGTCTGAATAACGGTGGCGTTGGGTATTATCCAAGAAGCAATTTCGTTCACGTGGACACTGGCCCTGTAAGAACTTGGGTTGGCGTGTAAGCGGTCAAAATTTATGTTTAATTTACAAATTATTCCTGTTAGCCCATTTCAGCAAAATTGTACGGTGATTTGGGATGAAAATAAAAATGCCGCTATTATTGATGCAGGGGATGAGGCAGAAAAAATCATTCACTTTGTAGAACAAGAAGGGCTTAAGGTAGAAAAATTACTGATTACCCATGCTCATCTTGATCACATTATGGCAGTTGAGGCCTTGCATCAACATTTCGGTGTAGAAGTCTATGGCTCACATCTGGCGGATAAGCCTTTATTTGAGCAATTGCCTCAAATGTGCGAAATGTTTGGAATTCCTCCTGTTCCTGCCTTTTTGCCAGATCATTGGTTAGAAGAAGGGCAAAGTGTTCAGGTTGGGAATTTAACTTATCAAATTCGTCATTTGCCTGGGCATGCACCAGGGCATATTGGCTTTTTTGATATGGAAAATAAAATTGCTTTTACTGGTGATGTGTTATTCAAAGATAGCATTGGGCGTACGGATTTATATATGGGTAACTTAGAGCAACTTTTAGCTACCGTTCGAACCAAGTTATTTGATTTGCCTGATGATTTTATTATCGTTCCCGGTCATGGCCCACATACGACTATTGGTCGTGAAAAAGTACACAATCCTTTCTTTAAATAAATAAAACCTTGCTTGATGCAAGGTTTTTATTTTTTTAGTTAGTTTTTCATGGCTAACCAATTTCGTAACATTTGCTCACCATATTCTGTTAAAAAAGATTCGGGATGGAATTGTACGCCGTAGATAGGCAGAGATTGATGTTTAAATGCCATGAGGACGTTTTGATCGCATAATGTAGTCGTAACAAGCGGTGTATTTTTTAAGGAGTCTTGCGAAATTGCCCAAGAGTGATAAAGCCCAACTAAGAAATGCTCAGGTAGTCCTTCAAATAATGGGTTATCAAGAATTTGTTGCACAGGGCGTTGTTCGCCGTGTCGAACTTGAGCCAAATTGTAAAGTGTGCCTCCAAAAAATTCGCAAAGTGTTTGGTGTCCTAGGCAAATCCCAAGAATCGGTTTATGGTTGGCATATCGTTCAAGCATTTCAAATGTTTTCGGATAGGCACGTGGGACATCAGGGCCCGGCGAAATAAGGATATGGCTGAATTGCTCCACTTCATCTAAATCAAGTGCATCAGATGAGACGATTTCCATTTCTACTTCAAGTTTTCGAAGCAGATCGACTAAGTTAAACGTAAATGAATCGTGATTATCAATAATAAGTAGCAAAGGGATGTCCTATGAAAAAAGCGAGCCTAAAGCTCGCTTGAAAATTAGAGTTTAACTGGTTGAATAATTTCGCTTGGATAACAACCTAGAATTTTGAAATAACTGGTTACGCTTTCAAGTTCTTTAAGTGCTTGTTGCATATTGTCTGCATGGATATTCGCTTCTAATTCCACATAAAACATCTCTTCCCAAGGTTTGCCATAAATAGGGCGAGATTCTAGTTTCATCATTCGAATATCATGCGTTTTGAATACCATTAACGCATCCACTAATGCCCCAGCTTGTTGCGTGGTAGTCATCAGCAGTAGTGTTTTAGTTTGTACCTGAGGAGATACTTTTACCGCTTCTTTTGCCACCACAATAAAACGGGTTAGGTTATTGGGTTGGTTGGCAATATCTGATTGAATATTGGTTAAGCCATAGAGTTTGCCACCATCTTCATTTCCAATCGCCGCCACGTTGGGTTTATTCATTCTAGCCACCATTTGCATGGCGTGTGAGCTACTTTCATAGTACTTGATATGTACGCGATTCAGCTGTGCTAAGAATTGGCTGCATTGTTGTGCTGGTTGAGAATGGGTGTAGATAGTGTCAATTTCATTGAGATCAACATTCCCATTGGTTAATAAGCAATGCTTGATGGGATAGGCAAGTTCACCTACCACAGCCAAATCTGTGTGCTGTAATAAATCGTAAACTTCATTGATTGAACCTGAGGTGGTATTTTCTAACGGCAGCACACCAAATTTTGCTTCGCCTTGTGAGACTTTTTCAAACACTTCAGCGAAGGTATTGCAACTTAATTCGACAAGGTTAGCTTGGAATTTTTTCGCAAATTGGCGTGAAGCCATGTTTGAATAAGAGCCACGCATGCCTAAAAAAGCAATAGAGACATTTTCATCAGATTGCGCATTGAGCTTATCTTGCAAATAGTTTTGTTGCGTGAGCACGGAATCTTCAATAATACGTTGGAAAATTTGCGTCACATATTGCGGATCAAGTTGATAGTTTTCTGATTCTGCATGGTTGACTAACGCTTGGAGTAGCTCTTTTTCTCGCTCAATATCGCGTAGCGGTTTTTGTGTGATTTCTTTACTGCGCACCACATCAAAAGCAAGGCGATGGCGTTCAGCAAGCAATTTTAGAAGATTGCGATCAAGCTGGCTGATCTGCGTGCGAATATCCGATAAATCTAAAGACATGTCTATTTCTCGTTACAAATGGAATGGGAAAGATTATAGCGATTTGTTTATCAAAGAAAAGACAAGCGGTCGAATTTGCAAATTTTTTTGCAAAAATGACCGCTTGGATGATGTTTAAGCGATGCCTTTATGGCGCAATAGTGCATCTAACGTTGGCTTACGCCCACGGAAGCGTTCAAATAACACCATAGGTTCTTCGCTACCGCCACGAGTAAGAATGTTATCGAGGAAACTTTGCCCAGTTTCGCGGTTGAAAATACCGTCTTCTTCAAATTTTGAGAAGGCATCTGCTGATAACACCTCTGCCCATAAATAGCTGTAATAGCCTGCAGCATAACCGCCTGCAAAAATATGGCTAAAGCTATGCGGTGTGCGTACCCATTCAGGCGTTTTCACAATAGCAACTTCAGCTTTGACCGCTTTTAGTGTGTCTAGCACTAAGCCTTCACGTGGTTCAGCTAAATGTAAGCGGAAATCAAACAATCCAAATTCTAATTGACGCACCACAAACATGGCTGCTTGGAAGTTTTTCGCTTTGAGCAGTTGAGTTAATTTCTCTTTTGGTAGTGGTTCGCCTGTTTCATAATGGCCTGAAATGAATGCCAGCGCTTCTTCTTCCCAACACCAGTTTTCTAAGAATTGACTTGGTAATTCTACTGCATCCCAAGGCACGCCGTTAATGCCTGCGACATCGCCCACTTCAATTTGAGTCAGCATATGGTGGATGCCATGACCGAATTCGTGGAAGAGGGTAGTAACTTCATCATGCGTAAATAGTGCTGGTTTATTGCCAATAGGTTTGTTGAAATTACAGGTTAAGTAAGCAACAGGTTTTTGTAAGCTGCCATCGGCAAAGCGTTTTTGGTTGATGCAATCATCCATCCACGCACCACCACGTTTATTTTCGCGTGCATATAAATCTAAATAGAATGCACCGCGTTCTTCACCTTGTTCATCGTAGATTTGGAAAAAGCGTACATCTTTATGCCAAGTGTCGATACCAAATTTTTCTTCAATGCGTAAACCAAAAATGCGTTTCATTAGCTCAAATAAGCCAGAAAGTACGCGATCTTCAGGGAAGTACGGGCGAAGTTCTTCATCGTTGATCGCATAAAGTGCTTGTTTTTGTTTTTCGCTGTAATAAGCAATATCCCAAGGTTCTAGCTGTTCTGAACAAGCGTGATTTACGAAGGCTTTTAAGGCACAAAGTTCTTCTTTTGCTTGTTTTTTAGCACGACTTGCAAGATCTTCTAAAAATTCGACCACTTGTTGTGGATTTTCAGCCATTTTGGTTGCCAGCGAATAATCCGCATAGGTGGCAAAGCCGAGTAATTGCGCTAATTCACGGCGGAGTTTTAGTTTTTCATCAATGTTGGCTGAGTTATCCCATTTGCCCGCATTACTGCCTTGATCTGATGCGCGAGTCGCATATTCTTTATACATCATTTCACGCAATTCGCGGTTTTCGCAATAGGTTAAGACAGGGTAATAACTTGGGAATTCTAAGGTAAAGCGATAGCCTTTTTTCCCTTTGCTTTCAGCAGAAAGTTTTGCAGCTTCTAGTGCAGATTCTGGTAAACCTTTTAATTGTGATTCATCTGTAATCACAATATCCCAACCCATTGTTGCGTCTAAGACGTTATTGCTAAAATCGGAACTTAATTCAGAAAGACGGGCAGAAATTTCGCCGTAGCGTTTTTGTTTATCTTCAGGCAGAGAAATCCCAGAAAGCTCGAAATCACGCAGGCTGTTTTCAATCGCTTTTTTCTGAGCTAAAGAGTAACTTTCGAAAGCTGGGCTGTTTTTAAGTTTTAAATAGCCTTCATATAGCCCTTTATGTTGTCCTGCCCAAGTGCTGTATTCTGATAATAACGGTAAGCAAGTTTGATAAGCTTCACGCAATTCAGGCGAGTTTTTCACCGCATTTAAATGGCCAACAGGCGACCATGCGCGACTAAATTGATCACCAGCGGCGGCTTGCGGTAAGTAGAAATTTTCCCAAGTTGGATTTTCAATTTGTGAAACCTCTTCAATCGTTTCGCGGCAAGTTTTAATGACGGCTTCTACGGCTGGTTTGATATGTTCAGGTTTGATTTTTGAAAAGGCAGGTAAGCCAGTGTAATTTAAAAGTGGATTAGACATATAAAATTCATCCTTTTATCATGCGATAAGGTTGTAAAACTTTCACAATATGAGGCTAAATGGCAGGGAGTTCAAGAAAAAAACGCAAGCGGTCAGATTTTTTCTTCTTTTTGCAAAAAAAGAACTGAATCCGACCGCTTGTTTTCTTAATATTTTACTACGTGTCCGTAGCTTTCAATAATGCTTTTAATTCGTTCTAAGGTTTCTTTTGGCGGTGGTAACACGCCTTCTAACTCATAGTCGTAGCCAAGCGTTTTCCATTTATGTGCGCCTAAACGGTGATAAGGAAGCAACTCGACTTTCTCGATGTTTTGCATACCTTCAATAAATTTACCCAATCGATGAGCAGAATCATCATCATCAGTATAACCGGGCACCACAACATAGCGAATCCAAGTACGTTTATTGAGTTTTTGTAAATAACGTGCAAAATCTAGCGTACGTTTGTTAGAAACGCCGACTAAGTCTTGATGGATTTCATCGTTGAGTTGTTTTAAATCCAACATCACTAAATCGGTCACTTCTAGCATTTCATCAACCACAGGGCTGTAATGGCGGACAAAGCCGTTGGTATCTAAACAAGTATCAATGCCTTCTGCTTTACAGGCTCTAAACCAGTCGCGCACGAACTCCATTTGTAATACGGCTTCACCACCAGAAGCAGTAACACCACCGCCGGTTGCTTTCATGAAGTGTTTATAAGTGATTACTTCTTTCATCAGATCTTCTACACTAATTTCTTTGCCACCATCTAAATCCCAAGTGTCGCGGTTGTGACAATACTTACAACGCATTAAACACCCTTGTAAAAAGAGGATAAAGCGAATACCTGGTCCATCAACGGTTCCGCAAGATTCATAGGAGTGATAGCGAGCTAAAACAGACATGATGCTTTCCTTAAATGATTAAATTAACTATTACGGTGTATTTTAGCAGAAATGCCTTACAAGCGGTCAGATTTCACAAAATAATTGCAGATTTGTTGAGTATGTTTTTTCTCCATTTTTGCTAGAATAATGACCATGCTAATTTTTATTTAATTTTAAAATATGTCCGAATCATCCTCCCTAAAATTCTATCTTGAATTATTACGTTTAATTCCGAAAAACACTTCCATTAGCACATCAGAATTACAAGAAAAATTGCTCGCATTAGGCATTGAGCGAGATGTGCGTAGTATTCAGCGTGCATTGAATACGTTATGTGAACAATTTGAAATTGACTGTAATCGGAGTGATAAGCCTTATAGCTATCGTTGGAAACCCGATGCAAAAGGCTTAGATATGCCAATTTTAAATGAACAGCAATCGTTGGTTTTGATGTTGGCAAAGCAATATTTAGCTGGCATTTTACCTGCCAATATTATGCAATCGATGGAGGGGTTCTTTAAACAAGCAGATTACAATCTTGCTTATGAACTGCATAAAAAAGGGGCTTCAGAATGGCTCAATAAAGTGGCTATTGCACCAACTAGCCAACCATTGTTGCCAGCAAAAATTGATCCTGAAATTTTTAAGCAAATTAGTACCGCACTTTATCAAAACCGCTTTTTGCAAGTGCATTATCGTAGTATTCACGGCAAAGAACATAAGGCAAAAGTTAAGCCTCTAGCCCTTGTGCAACAAGGCCCTAGCAGTTATGTGGTGGCAGAATATGAACATGGCGATATTTTACATTTAGCCTTGCATCGTTTACTTGAAGTAAATGTCAGCACAATGCAATTTGAACGCCCGAAATTTAATCTAAAAGCTTATGTTGAAAGCCAAAAATTTGGCTTTAGCTCTGGTAGAAAGATTCGTTTAACGTTCCGTATTGATAAACAAACGGGAGGCTTTTTGACAGAAACCCCGCTTTCAGCCGATCAAACTGTAAAAGATTGTGGAACTGAATATGAAATTTCCGCGACCGTGATTGAGAGCGCCATGCTGGAATGGTGGATTGCCCATTTTGGTGAAGATTACCAAGAAATTGACCGCACTTATTTAGACAAAAATACCTAACGACATAAATTGTCGCTTCATCTTTTATCATTAAGCCATCAACAGAGAGGGCATTAAAATGAAGAAAATTGTTTATATTGATATGGATAATGTGATGGTTGATTTCCCGTCTGGTATTGCAAAATTAGATGAGAAAACCAAGCAAGAGTATGAGGGGCGATATGATGAAGTCGAGGGTATTTTTAGCTTAATGGAACCCATGCCAAACGCGATTTCTGCGGTTCATAAATTGATGAAGAAATATCATATTTACGCACTTTCTACCGCGCCTTGGCATAATCCATCGGCGTGGAGCGATAAAGTAAAATGGATTCAGCGTTATTTTGGCGAAGAAAAAGGCTCGGCATTATACAAGCGGTTAATTTTATCTCACCATAAAAACCTGAACCAAGGCGATTATTTAATTGATGATCGCACTAAAAATGGCGCGGATAAATTCGAAGGTAAACACTTACATTTTGGTACTGAACAATTTGCTAACTGGAACTGCGTACTATCTTATTTGGACTGTGGGTCTTTTACACCAAGTGATATTTTGCAAGATTGCTTGAAAAAGCCGGCCGCTCTCGTGCAAGTTGAAAATGAAGAGCAAAGTCGAATCATTGGTGCTTTTGCAGATCGCTATAAATGGCAAGTGTTTAATTTGGCATGTGTTTATGCGAATGAAACAACAACCGAACAGAAAACGGTCTATTTAATTATCAGCCCTTATCTCAGTGATGACTTTAAAATGCGTATTGAAGCAATGAGTGTTCATATTCAAGCCGAATATGACGTGTTATTACGCTCAAAATCACAGCTAAAACAATATTTCCAACGCCTTTCAGATAAGCCGTTCTTACATATTGAAAACTATGCTTATCAACCACTTTATAAAGCGGGAAATATATTTGGCATGATGGCTAGAGATAGACAGATTGATGAAATTTTAGAACAAAAAGGAGCGTGAAAAATGACGGCGAAAAATAAACCAATTTGCGTGGTATTAACAGGAGCAGGAATTAGTGCCGAAAGTGGTATTCCAACTTTTAGAGCGGAAGATGGCTTGTGGGCAGGGCATAAAGTAGAAGAAGTTTGCACGCCTGGAGCCTTGCAAAAGAACCGCGCGAAAGTGCTTGATTTCTATAATCAACGCCGTAAAAATGCGGCAGCAGCTAAGCCTAATGCAGCGCATCTCGCCTTGGTTGAACTAGAAAAAGCCTATGATGTGAGAATCATCACGCAAAATGTTGATGATTTACATGAACGTGCAGGCAGCTCGAAAGTGTTGCATTTACACGGTGAATTAAATAAAGCTCGCAGTAGTTTTGATGAAAGTTATGTTGTGGATTGTTTTGGTGATCAGAAATTAGAAGATAAAGATCCAAATGGACACCCAATGCGCCCTTACATCGTCTTTTTTGGTGAAATGGTGCCGATGCTAGAACGAGCGGTTGATATTGTGGAACAAGCAGATATTGTGTTAGTGATTGGCACTTCTTTACAAGTGTATCCAGCCAATGGCTTGGTCAATGAAGCCCCAAGCAAAGCGCCAATTTATTTGATTGATCCTAACCCAAATACAGGATTTGTTCGTAAGCAAGTGATTGCAATAAAAGAAAAAGCGGGCGAGGGCGTTCCGAAAGTGGTCGCTGAGTTATTGGAGAAAATTAAAAAATCATAGAAAATCGACCGCACTTTTTAAACAAATAGCGACTTCGGTCGCTATTTTTCATTACTTATCTTGCTTATATTTAAGCATATGCATAATAAGCCTAATAAGCGTTTCTTTTTGTTTCGGATCAGATTCTGCAACTAATAAAGTGAGTGCTGCAAGCCCAGTATCATTGATAACTGGGTATCCATTATGATCCAACAAACGCCCATTTCTATGTAAGAAATCTACAAATAAAAATGCGCCACTACGTTTATTACCATCTGAAAAAGGATGATTCTTGACGACAAAATAAAGTAAATGTGCTGCTTTTGCTTCAATGCTTGGATAAGCGGGTTCACCAAATACACTTTGATCTAAATTACCTAGGATCGCAGATAAGCCATTATCTCGTTCACGTCCAAACAGATCACTCGCTTCACCTTTTGTCATCAGCTGTGATTTTAACTCTGCTAGTGCAGAACAGGCCTCAATATAAGTTGGTAACGTACCGCCTTGCTGTGTTTGTGGTTCGGTAAGTAAACCTTCATCATATTGTTATAGCCATAAAAACGTATGCGTATAACGGCTGACAATATCCACTAATCCACGACCGCTTTCTAGCGTTAATTCCGATGAATTTGCCGTTTTTTGAATAAGTGCAAGTGCTTGTTCTAATTCGTGAGCGTTTTGCTGTAAACGTTTTTGGTTAATGGTATAGCCTTGAGTCAGATATTCTTTTAAACGTGCAGTTGCCCAAATTCTAAAATTTGTTGCAGATTTAGACTTCACTCGATAGCCTACAGAAATAATAGCATCCAAATTATAATGTTTAACCTTACGAGTAACTTGTCTTTTCCCTTCTTGTCGAACTACCGAGAAATCCTCGGTAGTTAAATTTTCATCAAGTTCTGCTTCATTAAAAATATTTTTTAAATGTAGGCTTATGTTATCTGAGCTAGTATCAAAAATATTTGCCATCTGCGCCTGGGAAAGCCAAACGGTATCATTTTCAAATCTCACTTCCACTTGCGTTGTGCCATCTTGAGCTTGGTAAATTTCAATCGGATTTTGGTTATTCATATTTTTTCCTTAATAAGCTATATGTATATATAAACAGATAAATATGCATATTGCAATACGGAAGCTATTATTTGTAAAAAACCTTCTAAAAATAACCGCTTGTAATATTCACTAACGACACGAACTGTCGCTCCCTTCCATATAATTTTTCCATAAAAGAAAGGTTTTACTTCTTATAGCACTCTTAAGCCTTTTTCTAGGGAGTTATAAAAACGACAGAGGAGAAAAATTATGTCAATGAAAGTAACTGATACGCGCGATCCACTTTTTGAGGATGTAAAAAAATTTGTGCAACAAGAAAAATTTACATCTTGTTCACGGATTCAGCGAAAGTTTAGTTTGGGATTTAATCGGGCAGGGAGAATTTTAGATCAACTAGAGGAAGCAGGCGTTATTTCACCAATGAGAAATGGGCAGAGAAAAGTATTATGAAAAATGACTTAAATTATGCAGTGGAACTTATCCGCAAGGCAGACGGCATTTTAATTACAGCTGGTGCGGGTATGAGCGTGGATTCTGGGCTGCCCGATTTCCGCAGCGTTGGCGGATTTTGGAATGCTTATCCAATGTTTAAAGGCCGTAATATCAATTTCCAAGATATTGCGACGCCATTGGCTTATGAAACCCATCAAGAGTTAGCTTATTGGTTTTACGGGCATCGCTTATCGCAATATCGCGCAACAATCCCGCATGATGGCTACCAAATTTTAAAACGTTGGGCAGAAAGCAAACTACATGGTTATTTTGTTTTTACAAGCAATGTGGATGGGCATTTTCAGAAAGCGGGGTTTGAAGAAGGGCGCATTTATGAAGTACATGGCACACTAGAGCGTTTGCAGTGTGTGCATAATTGCCGGGATCTGAGCTGGTCTGCAAAAGAATTTCAACCTGTGGTGGATAATGAAAACTTGCGCTTATTGAGTGAGCCGCCTCGTTGCCCTTATTGTCAGCGTTTAGCAAGACAAAATGTGCTTATGTTTGACGATTATTTTTACAGCAGTAATTATCAAAATTTAAAACGAAATAAGCTCGATTTATGGTTAAAAGAAGTGCAAAATCTCGTCGTCATCGAACTGGGGGCAGGGAAAGCAATTCCAACTGTGCGTCGCTTTTCTGAACGTACGGCAAAAGCAAAAAAGGGCGGATTTATCCGTATTAACCCTCAAGATGCAGGCGTGCCGAAAATGCACTTTTTAAGTCTAGAAATGAAAGCGTTAGATGCGCTAAAAGCGATTGATCGCCTTCTAAATCCTTCTCAACAAGCGGTTGAATAATGGAAAATTTTTGCGAAATTACCTTCTGCCAACAAATTGGCAGTAATAAGCGACACAACCAAGATGCCCTTTTTAATGGCGAGGCGGTGTTTCAATATAAACTCAAAACAGCTGAAAAACGCCTTGAAAACCGACCGCACTTTATTGTGGGCGTGGCAGATGGTATTTCCAATAGCAACCGACCTGAAAAAGCGAGCAAGTTGGCTATGCAATTATTAAGCCAAATAGAAAGCATAAGTCGTCAAACGATCTACGATTTGCAATCCAGTTTATCAGCAGAATTAGCGGAGGATTATTTTGGCTCAGCAACCACTTTTGTAGCAGCAGAGATTGATCAAATAACCCGTAAAGCGAAAATTCTCAGCGTAGGCGACAGTCGTGCTTATTTAATTGATGCACAAGGTAAATGGCAACAAATCACCCAAGATCATTCTATTCTTTCTGAATTGTTAGCTGATTTCCCCAATAAAAAAGAGGAAGATTTCGCCACGATCTATGGCGGCGTTTCTTCTTGTTTAGTCGCCGATTATTCTGAATTTCAAGATAAAATCTTTTATCAGGAAATTGAAATTAAACAAGGAGAAAGTTTATTACTGTGTTCTGACGGATTAACAGATGGTCTTACAGAAGAAGTGAGAGAAAAGATTTGGAAACAATATGATAATGATAAATCTCGATTGACGGTGTGTCGTAAATTAATTGCGAAACAAGGGTTTTATGATGATTTGTCGGTTATAATCTGTGTGTTTTAATTAACCTAAGGAGCCGCTATGGCAAATAATATTAACCAGATAGTTGATTCTTTAATTTCTATCAATCAAGTGATTGAAAATTTTAGATTACAACGTGAAAAAACTGAACTATACGACTCAAATCGTTTTAATCCGTTTCAATTTTTACGAACGGATGAGATGGGATTATCAAAAATTCTTGCATTTTTACTAGATCCGAAAGAAACTCATGGACAAGGAGATTTGTTTTTAAATAGTTTTCTGAAATATATCGAAAAACATAACTTTCTAGCATACGACAAAATTCAGGTGTGTGTTGAAAAAGCAACAAGTGAAAATCGTCGGCATGATATTTTTATTGAGGGATTTTTAAATAATAAACGTCGCTGGATAGTTTCAATTGAAAATAAATTGAGATTTGCCTCTGACCAAGAAGAGCAGCTAAAAGATTATCGAGATGATTTAGAGGGATATAGAGAAGTTGAATACTGTCTTATTTATCTTCCTGTTTTTAAGGAACCTCCTTCCGAAAACTCCATTGAAAAAGATAAATGGGAAGAGCTAATCGGCGCTAAAAAAGCTATCTTACTGTCAGCGAAAGATTTGGTTGATTGGCTAGATAACACATTGATCATAGCACCGGCGGTTAAACAATTTAGTCAGGATTTTAAAAAATTTTTAAGTGAGGAACTTATGGGAAATACTGAAACTAATGATGATTTAGTTAAATATTTAATGAAAAATGAAAATAATGATGCATTACATTCTGCCTTGAGTGTTATCGATTCAAAAGAACAGCTATATGAAAATTTGATAGAGAGGTTAGTTGAACAATTACAAGAACGTTTTGCTTATGATTATAAAAAGTTAAAGAATTACGGCTGGAAATGTGATCTTAATGGAGAAGTAACAGGTAAAGGTTTTGGAATTTACTTTGATGCTGAAGATATTTATTGGGGGGTTGGGGCTGAATTTGATTACGCTAATCTTAGAGGCGGACATTATGGGGTATATTGTCATAAGGATAAATACCCAAAACTATATGATTTACTGAATGAAATTTTTGATAATCCAGATATTAAAGCTCACTTTAATAAAAAAAAATCTTGGGTTATTCGAAAGTATTTTGATGGAAGTCTAAGAAATTGGGATGCAGAAATTCTGAGAAAAATTCCTAATGGAGAATTAGCTGAACAAATTTTTGATTTATGTAAACCTTTATTAGATATCATTACAGATAATCTAGATAAAATAAAAAAGCTGGATATTAAAAAATTCTAACGACACCTTTTGTCGCACCTCTCACTAAAATACTCCTTACTAACCCAGTAAGGAGTATTTTTTATGTCCGAATATAAATTAAACCCACCGACAGTGTCTTCTTATACTGAAAATATGATGCTCAAAATTTTATTTGAGCATAAAGGTTTTTCCGAAGTGTTTCGAGAGAGTAGTTGGCGAAGTGATGAAATTGCCAGTGCGTTTGGGCTGCCTGAAGAATTAGAGAATGATAAAAATCTACGCACGGTTGCTCGTCAGCTTTTAAAAGAGCGTTATAAAACACTTCAAAAATCTACCGCACTTTTATCGGAGTTATGGAAACAAGCTTATGAAAATTTAGCAAGTTTGGCGGAATTTTTGCAGCTGAATCCCGTTGAGCAGGAACTTCTCCGCTTTGCCATGCATTTACGTAGTGAAGGAGCTATGCAGGATTTGTTTGAGTGCTTGCCGAAATCGGATTTACAAAGAACGGCTACGATCATGGCAGATTTACTGAAACAGCCGAAAAATGAGATTCTGTCCGCCTTAAAGAAAGGCAGTAAACTTGATGCTTATGGGCTAATTGAGCGGAATTATCGCCTAGATGGTGTGCAAGATTATTTAGCGTGGGGCGAAACCTTAGATTTTGATGAATTTGTAACACAGCCTCTAAATGAATATGCTCTGTTGAAATCTTGTACAGAAATACCTCAAGTGCCAAGTCTGCAACTGGATGATTTTGTACATATTGCTAGCATGAAAGATATGATGTTGACCTATTTGCAACAAGCACTAAAACATCATCAGAAAGGCGTGAATCTTTTAATTTATGGCGAGCCCGGCACCGGTAAAACCGAATTTGCCGGATTGCTTGCACAAGCATTAGGGATTTCGGCGTATAACATTACTTATATGGATTCTGACGGAGATGTTGTGAAGGCAGAGCAACGCCTGAACTACAGTCGCCTTGCTCAAACGTTATTAAACGGCAAGCAAGCGCTTTTAATTTTTGATGAAATTGAAGATGTGTTTAACGGCTCGCTCATGGAGCGTTCTGTTGCACAAAAAAATAAAGCATGGACAAATCAGTTACTGGAGAATAATAACGTGCCGATGATTTGGCTATCTAATTCTGTTTTTGGCATAGATCCTGCTTTTTTACGTCGCTTTGATTTTATTTTAGAAATGCCTGATTTGCCGTTGAGAAATAAATCGGCACTCATTACGCAGTTGGCCGAGGGAAAATTAAGTCCGGCTTATGTCCAGCATTTTGCTAAAGTGCGGTCATTAACGCCTGCGATTTTAAGCCGCACAATTCGGGTGGCAAAGGAACTCAATACGTCAAATTTTGCTGAGACTTTGCTCATGATGTTTAATCAAACATTAAAATCGCAAAATAAACCGAAAATCGAACCGCTTGTTTTAGGCAAAGCCAACTATAACTTGGATTATGTTGCTTGTAATGACAATATTCATCGCATTAGTGAAGGGTTAAAACGGTCGAAAAAAGGGCGAATTTGTTGCTATGGCCCGCCAGGAACAGGAAAAACTGCTTGGGCAGCATGGCTTGCAGAGGAGTTGGATATGCCGCTGTTGTTAAGACAAGGCTCAGATTTGCTTAATTGTTATGTAGGCGAGACAGAAAAAAATATTGCTCAAGCTTTTGAACAAGCGAAAGCTGATAATGCGTTATTAGTGTTAGATGAAGTGGATACCTTCTTATTTTCTCGAGAAGGAGCAAATCGAAGCTGGGAACGTTCACAAGTGAATGAAATGCTAACACAAATTGAACGCTTTGAGGGCTTGATGGTGGTATCAACAAATTTAATTGAAGTGCTTGATCCTGCCGCTTTACGCCGTTTTGATTTGAAATTGAAGTTTGATTATTTAACGCTGCCACAACGTTTAGATTTTGCTAAACAACAAGCGGAAATTTTAGGGTTACCGTTGTTATCGGAAGAGGATTTAGGTCAGATTGAATCGCTTAATCTGCTGACGCCTGGCGATTTTGCTGCGGTGGCTCGTCGTCATCAATTTTCTCCTTTTCAAAAGGTGCAAGATTGGCTGAGCGCATTACAAGGTGAGTGTGAAGTGAAACCAGCGTTTTCTGCAACGACAAGGCGGATAGGGTTCTGTTAACCTAAAATAAAACCTCCACAAGCAATTTGTGGAGGTTTTTTTAGCTCATTCTATTGTGTTTTGTTGCTTAGAACGATTCTGTGAAAGTACGTGTAATAACGTCTTGTTGTTGCTCTTTAGTTAAAGAGTTGAAACGCACAGCATAGCCTGAAACACGAATAGTTAATTGTGGGTATTTTTCAGGGTGTTCTACTGCATCTAACAAGGTTTCACGGTTTAACACGTTCACATTTAAGTGCTGACCACCTTCAACCACGGCTTCGTGGTGGAAGTAACCGTCCATTAAACCTGCAAGGTTACGTTTTTGTGCTTCATAATCTTTACCTAATGCATTTGGTACGATAGAGAAGGTATAAGAGATACCATCTTTCGCGTAAGCAAATGGCAATTTAGCAACAGAAGTTAATGAAGCCACAGCACCTTTTTGGTCACGTCCGTGCATTGGGTTTGCACCAGGACCAAATGGTGCACCTGCACGGCGTCCATCTGGGGTGTTACCAGTTTTTTTACCATAAACCACGTTAGAGGTAATGGTAAGCACAGATTGTGTTGGGGTTGCGTTGCGATATGTTTTGTGCGTTTGGATTTTTTTCATGAAACGCTCAACTAAATCAACCGCAATATCGTCTACACGGTTATCATTGTTACCGAATTGTGGGTATTCGCCTTCAATTTCGAAGTCGGTTGCCACATTTTTCGCTACACCAAGCACTTCGCCTTTTTTGTTTTTGATTTCAATATCGCTACGAATTGGTTTTACTTTCGCATATTTAATTGCTGAAAGTGAGTCTGCTGCCACAGAAAGTCCCGCGATACCACAAGCCATAGTGCGGAATACGTCACGGTCATGGAATGCCATTAACGCAGCTTCATATGCATATTTATCATGCATGAAGTGGATAATATTCAATGCAGTCACATATTGGGTTGCTAACCAATCCATGAAGTGATCCATTTTTTCCATTACTTCATCGTAATCTAAGTATTCGCTTGAAATTGGATCAGTTTTTGGACCAACTTGGTCGCCTGATTTTTCATCTACACCACCATTGATCGCGTATAACAAGGTTTTCGCTAAGTTTGCACGCGCACCAAAGAATTGCATTTGTTTACCTACCACCATTGGCGATACGCAACATGCGATTGCATAGTCATCGTTGTTGAAGTCTGGACGCATTAAGTCATCGTTTTCGTATTGAACTGATGAGGTATCAATAGAAACTTTAGCCGCATAGTGTTTAAAGCCTGCTGGAAGCTGTTCAGACCAAAGAATGGTTAAGTTAGGCTCAGGCGATGGACCCATGGTGTATAGGGTGTTTAGAATACGGAAGCTGGTTTTGGTTACCAAAGTACGGCCGTCTAAACCCATACCTGCTAAGGTTTCAGTTGCCCACATTGGGTCGCCAGAGAAGAGTTGATCGTATTCAGGTGTACGTAAGAAACGCACCATACGTAATTTCATTACTAAGTGGTCGATTAACTCTTGAGCTTCAGTTTCGGTAATTTTGCCTGCTTTTAAATCACGCTCGATATAAATATCTAAGAATGAAGAAACACGACCGAATGACATTGCTGCACCATTTTGTGATTTCACCGCAGCAAGGTAAGCAAAATATACCCATTGTACTGCTTCTTGTGCAGTTTCAGCTGGACGAGAAACGTCAAAGCCATAGCTTGCCGCCATCTCTTTAATTTGACCTAAAGCTCGGTGTTGTTCAGCAATTTCTTCACGTAATTGAATGGTTGCTTGAATATCTTCGCCCGCTTCTAAGCGTGGTTGTAATGAAGCAAACTGACGTTGTTTGTCTTTCATTAAGAAATCTGCACCATAAATCGCTAAACGACGATAGTCACCGATAATACGACCACGACCGTAAGCATCTGGTAAACCAGTAATTACGCCTGAACGACGGCAACGAAGAATGTCTGGTGTATAAACATCAAACACACCTTGGTTGTGGGTTTTACGGTATTCAGTGAAGATTTTTTCTACTTCAGGGTTTAATTCGCGACGGTAAACTTGGCAAGAGCCTTTTACCATGTTGATCCCACCAAATGGCATAATTGCACGTTTTAATGGTGCATCAGTTTGAAGACCAACGATTTTTTCAAGCGCTTGGTCGATATAGCCCGGTTTGTGTGAGGTAATGGTAGATGGAATATCGCAATCGATGTCATACGGTTCGTGCGTTTTATTCTCAACTTTGATTTTTTCCATTACTTCTTCCCATAATTTAGTGGTAGCAGGAGTTGCACCAGCTAAGAAAGACTCATCGCCTTCATATGGGGTATAGTTTTTTTGGATAAAATCTCGAACGTTTACTTCAGTTTGCCAGTCGCCACCGACAAAACCGGCCCAGGCTTTTTGTTGGGCATCTGTGAGTTGAGTCATTTTATAAAGTCCTCTGTATGTTATTTCCAAAATGGGTGATGCTAAGCATCGGAGTTTGTAAAATCTTATTCTTTTTTGACCGCTTATGTTTATTTAAAGCGGATATTTTTTCTTCAAAGTATCAAATAACTGGTCGTATTCGGTGTTATCACGTTTTAATTTTTGATTTATTTTCATCGCTTTTACGCTTGGTTTTTTTACAAATCCATTATTCTCAACCGCTTTTTCAATATCTAGTTTATTTTGGATAAAGAGCGTTCTCAATCTGTTAACTTGGGGATCTTTTATCTGTAAGCTATTCATCTTTTGAATTTGCTTGCTATCAATTTCCTTAAGCCATTTAAGTGCGCTTTTTTTTGCTTTATCGCCAGTTAGATGTCCATTTTCAGTAAGGAAATTACGTGATTCATCAATGAATTCGTTATCTAAAGTTTCTGCCATTTTTGCAAATTGGGCAAATTCTTGTTTTGCTGTAGCAGAGCTATCAGCTTTAGGGCTACTACATGCACTGACAATCAATGCCAGAAAAATCATTCGAAGTAATTTCATTTTTAATGCTCCCTAATATGTAAAAACCATTGGACTAAGCCAATAAAGAATACTCCACCGACAATGTTACCAAGGGTAACTGGAATAAGGTTTTTCACGATAAAATGAGATAAATCTAAGTCAGCATAAGTTGCAGGGTCAACGCCAATTGCAGCCCAAAATGAAGGTTCGGCACCTTGTGCAATCGCAATACCCATTGGAATCATAAACATATTGGCAACACAGTGCTCAAAGCCTGAAGAAACGAATAAAGCAATGGGTAAAATCATGATAAAGGCTTTATCAGTTAATGACTTACCAGCATTTGCCATCCATACTGCGACACAAACCATGATGTTACAAAGAATACCAAGCGTGAAAGCTTCCATCCATGTATGATGGATTTTATGTTGGGCAGTTTTTAAGATAGTGAGTCCCCATTGCCCATTGGCAGCCATAATTTGTCCAGCAAACCAAATGAGTGCAACCACGCTTAATCCGCCAATAAAATTGCCGCCATAAACAACAAGCCAGTTTTTAAACATTTGACCCCATGTAATGCGGTGAGTTGCTTTAGCAACGGCTGTTAGGGTAGAAGAAGTAAAAAGTTCAGCGCCAAAAACGACACACATCGTTACGCCGAGTGAAAAGACGGTGCCGCCAATCAGTTTGGCAACGCCCCATGGTATATCTGCACTGCCCGTTTGAGTGGTTGTATAGAAAACAAAGGCAAGCGCAATAAATCCTCCGGCAACAATGGCTGAAATAAAAGAATAGAGCTGATGTTTAGTGGCTTTATACACTGCGCCATCTTCTGTAATTTTTGCCATTTCAGCAGGAGAAAACATAGGCATTCCTTAATTTTAGATTTAAATAATAATTAAAGTTTGTCAGAATTATAGACCTCTTAAGAGGTGGAGCAAACTTATTTCTTACTCAATTTTGGTTAAATTGGAAAAAAAGATTGATTCACATCAAAATTAAACAAAATAGCAAAATTACATTAAAGAATTGATACAGTAATTTAACAAATTTATCACAAAGATCTCCGTATGACTGATTACCTTCTCGCTTTTTTTGGCTTTTTTTCTTCAAATGAAAATCAGTGGTTGTTCTTGTTTTTAAGTGCTTTTTTAAGTGCGACAGTTTTGCCTGGCAATTCTGAAATTGTATTTAGTGCATTAGCTTCAAAATCGATCTATGCCCATGAATCTTTTTGGCATGCTGAGTTGTGGTTATTAGTGTTAGTGGCAACAGTTGGAAATAGTTTAGGTAGTATTGTGACTTATGCGATGGGAATGCTTGCGCCAAAGCCAATAAATAGTCAAAAGAGATTGGTTAAGTGGGCGTTAGAGAAGAGTGAAAAATATGGCGTATATGTCCTGCTACTGAGCTGGTTGCCATTTGTAGGTGATATTTTATGTGCTATTGCAGGCTGGTTACGTTTTCCCGCTGTGGCTAGTGTCATTTTTATTACTATTGGCAAATTTTGCCGTTATTTAATTTTATTAGTTAGCCTGTACCCACTTTTAAAATATGTGGTCGGTTAAATATGCAAGCGGTCATATTTCGCAAAAATTTTGCAGAATATGACCGCTTGTTAGATTATAATATTATAAGCTACGTAACGCTGCGATACGTTTTTCTAACGGCGGATGGCTCATAAAAAGTTCTTTTGTTTTTGGTGCATTGATCATAAATGCAGCTAAAGAACCTTCAAGTTGTTGCGGCTCATGAATGCGTTGTAAGCGTTCTAGTGCCGCAATCATTTTTTCTTTTCCGACTAATTGTGCAGAACCGGCATCAGCACGGAATTCACGATAACGTGAGAACCACATTGCGATCATGGTCGCAATCACGCCAAAGACCATTTGTAACACAATATCAACCACCCAGAAAACTAAAGCGTTTTGGCTTGAGTTACCGTTTTCATCACGAGAGCTAGAAGCTGCGGTAGAAATAATGCGCGATAAGAAAAGCACAAAGGTGTTAAGCACGCCTTGTAATAAGGTCATGGTAACCATATCGCCGTTGGCAATATGAGAGATTTCATGCGCAATAACCGCTTCTGCTTCCGCTTCTGTCATGTTATTTAATAAGCCTGTGCTGACTGCCACTAAAGAATTGCTTTTCGTTGCACCGGTTGCAAAAGCATTAACATCCGCTGAGTGATAAATCGCAATATCTGGTATTGGAATATTAGCTTGCTGTGCTTGGCGTTGCACGGTGTTAAATAACCATTGTTCTGTTTGTGTGCGTGGTGTAGTAATAATTTCTGCACCCACAGAGCGTAATGCCATAGTTTTTGACAAAAATAGTGAAATCAAGGAGCCTGCGAAACCAAAGACAGCAGACATCACTAAAATACCTGCGGTGCTTCCACCTTGAATGCCAGTGACTTTAAAAATAATTTGTAGCACGATGTTCAATACAAACATCACTGCTAAGTTCATCAACAAAAATAAAATGACACGTTTTGCCATTATTGAATTCTCCAAAAAAAGAAAAGTAAAAAAACTTGCCTTATAATGAGGCAAATTTGCGTAATTTCAAGCGTTAGACGCCGATTATTCCCATAAATTTAATTGATGAGTAATTTTTTTATTTGGTAAATGCACGTTTAAGCCAATTAAACGAATTTTACGTTTGGCGCGCCGCTCCCATATTTGTTCTAGCAAGGTAAGAAAACGCGCTAATGTAAGCCCATTCATGGTTCTTTCTAAAGTGGTTTGGCTGAAATCATCAAATTTGAGTTTAATGCCTAATTTCTTAAATTCGCTAAGAGGAATATCTTTACAATTTCTATTTAATCGTTGTTTAAGGGTCTCAAATTGTTGGCTAACAATGTTTTTTGCCTCATCTAGATTATCTATTGGCGTGATTAATGTATTTTCAACTGCAACAGATTTTCTTGGGCGATTGGGCTCAATTGAACGGTTGTCAATGCCGTGGCTAAATGCCCATAACCGTTGCCCGAATTTACCAAAGGTTTTGTAAATTAACGCTTGGTCAGATTGTTGAATATCTGCACAAGTCTGTAATCCGAGCTGTGTTAATTTTTCTTGTGTGACTTTGCCGACGCCAGGAATCTTTTTCAGCGGTAATTGATGAATAAAGTCAGCCACTTTTTCAGGGGGAATAACAAAAATACCGTTTGGTTTGTTTTGGTCAGATGCAATTTTGGCTAAAAATTTTAAAGGCGCTACGCCAGCAGAGGCAGTCAGTTGTAATTCTTGCGCAATCGCTTGCCGGATCGCTTCTGCAATCCAGGTGGCAGAGCCTGAGCAGTGTGCGCTATCCGTTACATCTAAAAAAGCTTCATCAAGTGAAAGCGGTTCAATAATGTCGGTATAGTGGCGAAAAATTTGATGAATTTGTGCTGAAACGCTTTTGTAATAAGCCATATTAACAGGGCGTAAAATTAAGTTTGGGCAGCGTTTAAGGGCTTGTGCAGTTGGCATGGCGCTGTGTAAGCCAAATTTTCTTGCCTCATAATTACAAGTGGTCAGCACGCCGTGTTGATAAACATCGCTACCTACTGCCACAGGTTTGCCAACGAGCGAAGGATCATCACGCATTTCAATGGCGGCATAAAAGCAATCCATATCAATGTGGATAATTTTACGCTGATAATTTTGCAAATTTGCCATAAAATAAGACCGCTTGTAATATGAAAAAATGTATGAAAAAACAGTGTTATTTTAATCACGGAATAGGAAAGGTCAAGTGTTATTGGAGGGCGTATGTTATTTGGATTAGCGATGGTTTTTATCCCGCTTGTATTGGGATATTTTTTTAAAGTTTCACAACCCCGCATCATGCGTTGGGTGGATCGCGTTGTGAGCGCTTGTTTGTATATTATTTTATTAGTGATTGGGATTTCACTGGGGCAGTTAGATGATCTTGGTAGCAAATTACCATTGATTGGGCATACGGCATTTGGATTGAGTATCACTATTCTAAGTTGCAATATTATCGGTATTGGGCTTTATGATAAGTTTTTCCCGATGGTGAGGACAGAAAATCAAAACGGTGAAAAACCTTCTCACTGGCGAATGTTATGGGATTCGTTTCGTTTAATTGGAACGACTGCATTGGGTGCTTTAGTTGGATATTGGACGAAAGGATGGCTTGCTTTTCCAATGGGCACTAGCACTTATGCGGTAATGCTGATGGTGTTTGGGGTTGGTATTCAGCTGCGTAATAGTGGTATTCCACTTAGACAGGTCTTTTTCAATCAGCGAGGCATTTATACGGCGCTCATTTTTATGGTAACTAGCTTGCTTGGTGGGGCATTAGCGGCATGTTATTTAGACTTACCTGTGATGAAGGGCATGGCATTTGCTTCAGCTTTTGGTTGGTATTCGCTTTCTAGCGTGTTGGTTTATGATGCTTGGGGCGCGGTTGATGGTAGTATCGCTTTTTTCAATGACATTTCCCGCGAGATCGTTTGTCTATTTTTAATTCCATTATTGATGCCGCGTTTGCCTTCAACGGCTATCGGGCTAGGTGGCGCAACTTCATTAGATTGTATGCTACCTGTTATTCAAAAATCAGGTGGAACGCAAATGGTACCACTTTCAATTAGTTTTGGGTTTATCACGAATTTACTTCCGCCGATTTTATTGAGTTTATTTATCCATTTAGCGAGTTAAACAAAAGGGCGCTTCTGATAGCGCCCTGTTTTTATCTTATTCTTTTTGTGCGTTATAGGCTTCTAACGCTCTTAAAGAATAGGTATAAGCTGCCCCTGCATTTAACGCGATTGACATTGCTAATGCTGCTGCCACTTCTTCTTCCGTTGCGCCAGCTTTTACCGCTTCTTCTGCATGTACGCCGATACAGCTTTCACAACGCGTTGTAACTGCAACCGCAAGCGCGATAAGCTCGCGCGTTTTTGCATCTAATACATTGCCTTCAGCTGCTGCTGCGCCTAGTGCTTGGTAAGCTTGTAACATTTTAGGGTGTTTTTTACCGAGTGCGCCAAAAGATTTTTTAACATGGGCAACATCGTTTTTCCAATCTGCAAACATAATATTTTTCTCCATTGTATGCGTAATTTATGCGTTTATTTTAAGTAAATTTGGCTATAATAATTGCCAAATTCACTCATTTTTTATTATGGAACGCTCAAAATGGACTATTTAGATAAATTGATACAACTGGCTCAAATTCAAGGTGAGATTAATATTCGTTGCTTGTTTCAAGGCGACTGGCAGATTCAGCATAGTGAGGTTTATGAAACTCAAGGGCTATTCCATTTAATCGAACAGGGGAGTTGTTGGTTAAGTATTGGGAATCAATGTTTTGAATTAGAAGCGGGCGATCTTTTTTTCTTACCTCAACATCAGCAACATGCGTTAGGAACACAAGATACTGAATTAAGCTTGGTCAAAACGGCAAAAGCAGGGCATTTTACCGTGCATCAAATTGGCCAGAGTTCGCCCGATTTTAAAATGTTTTGCGGACGATTTTATTATCAAAAAGAAGCGTTGCTTATTAGTGCCTTGCCAGATTATTTGCACATTCGGTTAAAAGATACGCCAATTTTTCCGTTAATCGAACTGTTTTTACAAGAAGCTAATCATGCAAATATGGGCTCAAAATCGGTCATTGATGCACTTTCAAACATTCTTTTTATTTATATTTTGCGTTATGTTGCTGGGCAAGGCGAATTAAACCAAGGGATTTTGTTTGCTTTAAAGAATAAACGGCTTAATCAAGCGTTAATGGCTATTTTACAAACACCTGAATCAGCTTGGCGAGTGGAAGAGTTAGCCGAGCTATCGAATATGTCGCGCGCTAATTTTTGTCGTGTATTTCAGCAGCAACTGGGTTTACCACCAGCAAAATTTTTAACAAAAATTCGGTTGCAACAAGCTGCTTATTTACTGAAGAGCACGCAAAAAAGTGTATTGGAAATTGCATTAGCCGTTGGTTATCAAACGGAAGCGCATTTTTCTAAAGCGTTTAAAAGTGCTTATCAGCTTTCACCGAGCCAATATCGTAAATAACGAATGTTGATTTCTGTGATCTATTTCACATTCTTTTCACAAATATAACATTAGAATAACGGCATCATTCACACAAAAGGAGAAAAGAATGAGCACACTCAAAATGTATATCAATGGTGAATTTGTAGAATCTAGAAGCGGTAATACTTTTGAAGTATTTAACCCAGCCACTGAAGAAGTCATTGCTGTAGTGACTAAAGGAACAGCAGAAGATGCAAGAGCGGCAATTGATTATGCTGAACAGGCACAACTGGCTTGGGAAAAATTACCTGCAATTGAACGTGCAGGCTATTTACGTAAAATTGCTTCAGGCATTCGCGAAAGATCAGAAGAAATTGCACGTACCATTTCAGCTGAAATGGGTAAAGTTTTACCGCTTGCCCGCGTTGAAGTTAACTTTACTGCAGACTATATGGATTATATGGCAGAATGGGCGCGCCGTTATGAAGGCGAAATCGTCCAAAGTGACCGCCCAAATGAGCATATTTTTATCTACAAAAAACCTATTGGTGTAACAACCGGTATTTTACCGTGGAACTTCCCGTTCTTTTTAATTGCTCGCAAAATGGCGCCAGCGTTGGTTACGGGGAATACTATTGTGGTAAAACCAAGTGTGGATTCACCAATTAACGCAGTTTTATTTTCTGAAATTGTTCATCAAGTGGGTTTACCAAAAGGTGTGTTCAACGTTGTTCATGGCTCTGGTGGCGAAATTGGTTATGAGCTTTCAGCCAATCCAAAAGTTGGCTTGGTTTCATTAACAGGAAGTGAGCCAGCTGGTCGTAAAGTCATGGAAGCGGCAAGCCAAAACATTACTAAAGTCAACCTTGAATTAGGCGGAAAAGCGCCTGCGATTGTATTTGCAGATGCTGATTTAGATTTAGCCGCGAAAGCGATTGTTGCCTCTCGTGTGATTAACAGCGGGCAGGTGTGTAACTGTGCAGAACGTATTTATGTTCAACGTGAAGTAAAAGAAGCCTTTACTGAAAAATTAGTGGAGCTGATGAAAAAAGTTCGCTTTGGTGATCCATTAGCAGATGAGAGTTTAGACATGGGACCAATGGTGAATCTGCAAGGTCAACAACATGCTCAAAAAATGGTAGATGAAGCCATTAAAGCGGGTGGTAAGCTCTTGCTTGGTGGTAAAGCTGTTCAAGGTAAAGGGCATTATTTTGAGCCAACGGTCATTGCTGATGTGAGCAACGATATGGCGATTTTACGTGAAGAAATTTTCGCACCAGTGATTCCAGTGGCTACCTTTGATACAGTTGATGAGGTAATTCAATTAGCGAATGATTGTGAATATGGCTTAACTTCTTCGGTTTATACGCAAAACATCAATAAAGCAATGAAAGTAATTTCTCGCTTAAAATTTGGTGAAACCTATGTTAACCGTGAAAACTTTGAAGCAATGCAAGGCTTCCACGCTGGTTGGCGCAAATCAGGTATTGGTGGCGCAGACGGTAAACATGGTTTAGAAGAGTACCTCCAAACTCACGTGGTTTATCTCCAATACGATCAAGAGATTAACTAATAGTGACAAGCGGTCAGATTTCGTAAAGGTTTTGCAAAATCTGATCGCTTGTAAAAAATTGCCCCGTGATGGTTTTCATCACGGGGCAAATGTTTTTAGCACAGGCTTGTTAATTAGCCTTTATATTTTTGGAAAATTAAGGTCGCGTTAGTACCGCCGAAACCGAAGCTGTTTGACATAACAGTAGTTAATGCTTTGTCTTGACGTTCAGTCACGATATTTAAGCCTTTTGCTTGTTCATCTAATTCTTCAATGTTGATGCTTGGTGCGATGAAATCGTTATCTAACATTAACAATGAGTAGATTGCTTCGTGCGCGCCTGCTGCACCTAAAGAGTGACCTGTCATTGATTTGGTTGATGAAATCGCAGGAGATTTGTCACCAAATACATTTTTAATTGCGCCAAGCTCTTTTACATCGCCTACTGGTGTTGATGTACCGTGTACGTTGATGTATTCCACTTCGCCGTTTACGGTTGCTAACGCTTGTTTCATGCAACGCTCTGCACCTTCACCGCTTGGTGCTACCATGTCATAACCGTCTGAAGTTGCGCCATAGCCTACGATTTCTGCATAGATTTTCGCACCACGGGCTAAAGCGTGTTCTAATTCTTCAACCACGACTACAGCACCACCACCAGCGATAACGAAACCGTCACGGTTCGCATCATAAGCACGGCTTGCTTTGGTTGGTGTGTCATTATATTTAGTTGATACCGCGCCCATTGCATCAAATTCGGTAGCACATTCCCAAGAAAGTTCTTCTGCGCCGCCTGCAAAGACGATATCTTGCTTACCTAATTGGATAAGTTCCATCGCATGACCGATACAGTGTGCAGAGGTTGCACAAGCTGAGCTGATAGAATAGTTCACACCACGAATTTTGTAAGGTGTAGCTAAACAAGCAGAAACACTTGATGCCATGGTTTTGGTTACTGCATAAGGGCCAATCGCTTTCACGCCACGTGGGCCACGCACTGCATCACACGCCACTAATTGGCTATGTGCTGAACCTGTACCTGCACCAATGACTAAGCCGGTACGATCGTTTGAAACTTGATCTTCAGTTAAGCCTGAATCTTCAATCGCTTCTTTCATTGAAAGGTAAGCATAAGCGGCTGCATCACCCATGAAGCGATAAACTTTACGGTCGATAAGTTCAGCTGGGTTTAATTTAATGGTGCCGGCAACTTGGCTACGCATACCGACTTCAGCAAATTCTGGTACGAATTCAATACCTGATTTACCCGCTTTTAATGACGCTAAAACTTCTTCTTTGTTGTTACCAATACTTGAGATAACACCTAAACCAGTGATTACAACACGTTTCATTCTGATTTTTCCTTTTTAATGTGAAAACGATTTAAATTGCGTTCAGCTTACACTTGTTCGCTGATATAAGCTAGAGAAACTTAAATATAATACACTATTTTATTAGTGGTCTGAACAGTGTAGCAAAAACAAGCGCGCTGATCCGAGCTGTTTTTTTACATAATGGAACAAGTGCTTACCGAAATGAAGGCTTTACTTTTGGAGTGAAAATGCTTAAATTGGGCGCATTTTGATTCGTTTAAGGAAGGTGCATGAAAACTCGCGATCTCTTATTGCCTTATAAAAGTGCGGTTTCGCCATTTTCAGCCCAATTAGCCTTTGCTATAGAACGAGTCGAAGCGTTAAATCAATATCGAATCAAACGCGCTTTTGCCGCGAACCAACCTTATTATCGTCATGTTTTCCAACTGATCCCGATTCTGATTCATCTTAATGAACCAGAGTTACCGGGGTATGTGGAAAATGCCCCAGCTGGGATTGCGCACTTTTCTCCTAATCACTATCAACAGCGGTTTATTACTGCGTTATTGCCACAAGCCAAATTAGCAAAACATTTAGAAAAAACTACCGCTTTCGATGCTCTCTATTCAATGGGCAGTACGGGGTCGATTACACAAACACAATATTCCGATTTGGATTTATGGCTTTGTTATCCTGAACATTTAAGTGCAGAACAGCTTCAGCTGATGGAGCAAAAAATTGCACGTCTTTGCGCTTGGGCAAAAGGTTTTGATGTTGATGTAACTATCTATTTAATGAATCCTGCGCGCTTTAGTGCCCATTTAGATCAGCATAGTGTCAGTGAAGAGCATAGTGGTTCAGCACAGCATTTTTTCTTATTAGATGAGTTTTATCGCTCCGCCATTCGCCTTGCTGGTAAGCGTTTACTTTGGTTACATTTAACCGATGAACAATACCAACAACGCCATCATTTGTCAGAAATTGATATGCAGGCGTGGGTAGATTTTGGTGATTTTTCTGCGCTTTCCACCGCTGAATTTTTTGGTGCCAGTTTATGGCAGCTTTATAAGGGAATTGATAATCCATATAAATCCGCCATTAAAATTGTCTTGTTAGAAAGCTATGCGCATAACTATCCACAAACTGTACTGATTTCTAAATCATTCAAGCAAAAATGGTTAAGTAAAACGGAAGTGCGTTATCACTTTGACCCATATTTGGCTATGTTAGATCAGGTCAGTGAATATTTAATTGAGCGTAAAGAGTTCGTACGTTTAAATCGAATTCGTCAATGCTTTTATTTAAAAGCAATGGAAGGTGAAAATGAAGAGAACTGGCGTACTTATCAACTGCAACAATTAGCAAAAAGTTGGGAGTGGGATGAAGAAGAGCTTGAAATCCTTAATCAGCGAGCCAGTTGGAAAACGAAGCAAGTGAAAGTACACCATCAAATGCTGGTGGATTTATTGCTACAAAGTTATCGGAACTTAATTCAATTTGCGCGTAAATTTCATATTGATCCAAGTATTATGGCAAACGATATTGATATTTTAATGCGCAAACTTTACTCAGTGTTTGAAGTATTGCCGGGTAAAGTGACTTTGCTAAATCCGAGAATTTCTCAGAATTTGGCGGAGAAAAATCTTACCTTTATTGAAGGTCGGGAAGGCTCAATGATGAGGCCGGGTTGGTATTTGCTGAATCAAGCACCTAGCTCAGAGTATGAGAATCCCGATCGCTTTGTCGAGTATCAAAAAGATCTCACAAAATTAGTTGCATGGGCATATTTTAATGGCATTTTGACGGCAGAAAGTCGTTTGCATGTTGTCAGCCGCCATGTAAGTTTGCTGAATTTCCGTCAATTCATTACAGATTTACGCATTTCTTTTCCAACCAAAGGGCCTATTGTCGGTAATGAAGAACTATTGCACCCGAATGAGATTCGTCATTTAATCTTTGCGGTGAATTTGACGGTTGATCCGACCGAACATATTAAGACAGAACGTATTCGCAAAATTACCCAAGCGGATTTATTCAATTTTGCGGGTGGGGAAGCGCAGTTGATTGGCAGTGTGGATATTATTTATCGTAATATGTGGAATGAAATCCGCACGCAGCACGTAGAAGGTAAAGAAGCCTTACTTAAGGCGTTAAAATTCCTGTCGAATAAAATCTACCGTGGTTCAGCGCCACCGCAATCAGTTAATGTGTTCTGTTATAGCAAAAAATTGCGTTTGGAATTACGAGAATCTATTGCGGAACTGGTGGATCGTTGTATTAGTATTCACACGGGAACTATTTACGATAAAACGATTATCGAAGTGCAAGTTGAGCAAGAAAAACATTGGGGATTTATTTTTGAAGAAGCGCCATTTGCTCTGTTTTGTTTGCCACAAGCGGTCGATTTAGGCGAAGATTTTGCAAAAAGTGAACGCGATGAAAATGCCGTATATAAAACCCGTTATCCCAAAGTGATTAACGATTTTGCCAGCGAAGGCTTTTTGCAGTTCTTCTTTGAAGATAATGCTAACGGACTGTTTAATGTTTATATTCTTGATGAACAAAATAAGCTAGAAAGTTATTTCAATTGCTTGGGAAGCAAAGAAGAAAAAGTCAAAGAAATCAATCGTTTCTATGCCAAAAAAGAGGAGCGGGAATGGGGAGAGCGGTTTAATTTTCCGCAGTATTATCAGCTTATTGAATTAAGCGATAATGTTCAGATTGTGCCTTTTCAAAGCAAACAGCATCGGGAATATCAACAACGTAAACAACAATAAAAAGCGTGATTTAGCAAAATCACGCTTTTTGCATTTAGGATTAAGCGTTAGTTAAATCGACATCTTTAGTCTCTTTTGATGCCCAAAGCGCTAAGAATGTGATGACAGCGTTGATTGCTAAATAAATACCTACTCCTAAAACACCGTAGTTGGCATTGATTTTAATTGCGAAGGTTGCCGCCACGGTTGCTCCAACAATAGATGCAAAGTTATAAGCAAGAGAGGCGCCTGAATAACGTACTTCTGTTGGGAAAAGCTCCGGTAATAATGCCGCCATTGGTCCGAAAGTGAAGCCCATTAACGCCATACCAATAATTAAGAATAAGAACATAGAAGTTGGCGTGCCGTTTGATAAGAATAATGGCATTGCTAAACCGAAGATTCCCATCGCAAAGGTAACCCATAATAAGAATTTACGGCGACCAATTTTATCTGCGTATAAACCAGAAATGCTGGTGAAAATAGCAAATACAATTGCACTTAAGAGTAATAAGCCAGTAAAGGTGTTAGGTGCAATACCTAATCCCATTGGGTGGCCTGCTTCAGAAAGTGTGGCAGGTGTGCGAGAGTAAACCTGTGCAAAAGCAGTCATGATATAGAACAACACATAAGTTGCTGTCATGATGAATGTACCTAAAATCAATGGTTTTAAGTGATGACGGAATACGGCACTTACTGGTGCTTTTTGTGTTTTACCTTGTTGTTCTGCTTCACGGAAAACATGGCTTTCATGTAAGGTTAAACGTACCCATAAACCAACCATAACCAATATGATCGAAGAGATAAATGGAATACGCCACGCCCATTGTACTAAGGCTTCATGACCAAAGCTGTAACTGACTAAGAAGAAGGCGCCATTTGCCACAAATAAGCCGATTGGCGCACCTAATTGTGGGAAAGTACCGTACCATGCGCGTTTTCCTTCTGGTGCGTTTTCTGTGGCAACTAATGCCGCACCACCCCATTCACCGCCTAAACCTAAGCCTTGACCGATACGGCATAAGCAAAGTAGGACTGGCGCCCAAATACCAATTGTTTCATAGTTAGGCAATAAACCGATCATTACGGTTGAGCCACCCATCAATAATAAGGAAGCTACTAAGGTTTTTTTACGACCGATTTTATCACCGAAGTGACCGAATAATGCAGAACCAATTGGACGCGCAAAAAATGCAAGCGCAAGTGTTGAAAGCGAAAGGAGCTCATCAGAAACAGGGTCGCCACTTTTAAAAAATTGGGTATTGAATACTAATACTGCAGCTGCGGCATAAATATAATAGTCAAAGAATTCGATTGCTGTTCCTACCATTGAGGCAAGCGCAACCTTCTTGGGATCGTTACGAAGTTGAGTTGTCATTTAATTTCTCTTGTAAAATAAATAAAAGTAGCAAAATCCTAACATGTTAAAATGCTAAGAGCAACGCGAGGATTGCTCTTACAAGCGGTGGGATTTTTATAAAATCTTGCAAATTTAATTGTTTTTAGTTTGTTGTGCTGATTTTATGAGAAAGATTGATGGGCGTATCTTGCCGAATGAGATTGTGAAACAAAATAATTTTTTTTGAAGAGAAGTGAAGATTTTTTCTGAAAGAAAGAGAAATTCGGTTGCTTTGACAATTTTTTGTTCAGTTTAAGAAAAACAAGAAATTATCGCAGCAACCGTTTAGGAAAAGCAATTAGTACAATACGCGCGCTTTGATGGTGCCATCAATTGCTTTTAGCTGTTCAAGCGCTGCGTGTGCATCATCTAATTCTACATCAATGACCACATAACCGATTTTCGGATCGGTTTGTAAGAATTGTGATGCAATGTTTACGTTTAAGTCCACAAACACTTGGTTGATTTTGTTTAAGATACCTGGGCGGTTTTCGTGAATGTGTAATAAACGTTTCGCTTTGGTGTGTACAGGCAGAGAAACTTCTGGGAAGTTAACGGCTGATAAGGTTGAACCGTTATCAGAGTATTTCACAAATTTATTTGCGACTTCAGTCCCAATGTTAGCTTGCGCTTCTGCTGTTGAGCCACCAATGTGCGGGGTTAAAATCACGTTATCGAATTGACGTAATGGAGATTCAAACGGATCGTTAATTGAAGCCGGTTCTTCAGGGAAAACGTCAATAGCTGCACCACGTAAGCTGCCATCAGCTAAACGTGCTGCCAGTGCATCAATATCAACGACCGTACCACGTGCGGCATTGATTAAAACAGCCCCTTCTTTTAATTGGCCAATGCGTTCTTTGTTCATTAAATTTTTCGTTGAATCATTTTCAGGCACGTGTAAAGAGATCACATCGCAACTAGAAAGCAACTCTTCAAGGCTTGCAACTTGCTGTGCATTACCTAGCGGAAGTTTGTTTTCAATATCGTAGAAGTAAACATTCATCCCTAGTGATTCTGCAATCACGCTTAATTGAGAACCGATATGACCGTAGCCGATAATGCCTAATTTTTTGTTACGCACTTCGTTTGCGCCGCTAGCAGATTTATTCCACACACCGCGATGAACTTCCATATTCGCTTTTGCCACTTGACGCATGAGTAAAATAATTTCGCCAAGCACTAATTCTGCTACAGAGCGAGTATTTGAGAACGGCGCATTAAAAACCGGAATCCCGCGTTGTTTTGCGGCTGCTAAATCAACTTGGTTTGTTCCAATACAGAAACAGCCGATAGCAACTAATTTAGGCGCTTTTTCTAACACTTCTTTAGTTAAGTGAGTGCGCGAACGTAAACCAATAAAGTGTGCATCTTTGATTGCTTCGATTAACGCTTCACCGTCTAAGGCTTTTTTATAATAATCAATGTTGGTGTAGCCAGCAGCATGAAGCACGTCTAATGCATTTTGGTGCACGCCTTCAAAGAGAACGAATTTAATTTTAGATTTATCTAAAGAAACTTTTTCGAGCATGGTGATTCCTTATGTAATGGATTATTGGTAATGGGAGGATACCTCTTTTTTACCATTAAGTGTGAGAAAATTCACAGATAAAATGTAATGCGTTATGACCAAATGTACTGAAATAAGAAAGCGGTGCGATTTTGCAAAACTTTGACTAAAATCCACCGCTTGTCATTATTCAATAATTTTTGCCCCTTTAGGCGTGCCAACAATGGTCACATTGGCAAAACGTTGTGCAAAAATACCATTTGTGACGACCCCAGCAATATTATTGATGGTGTGTTCCATTTTGAGTGGCTCAAGAATTTCGAAATGATGTACATCTAAAATGACATTGCCGTTATCGGTTACTACACCTTCGCGGTATTCTGGAGAACCGCCTAATTTAACGAGTTCACGAGCAACGTAAGAGCGCGCCATTGGAATCACTTCTACTGGAAGCGGGAAAGTCGAGCCTAACACATTGACCTGTTTAGAACCATCAACAATACAAACGAATTTTTTCGCTAAAGCACTTACGATTTTTTCACGAGTTAATGCAGCACCACCGCCTTTAATCATCGCACCTTGTGGGGTGATTTCATCTGCCCCATCAATATAAACATCGAGCTCAGTTACTTCATTGGCGTTAAATACTTCAATCCCGTGTGAGCGTAAACGTTCTTCAGAAGCCTTAGAAGCCGCTACTGCACCTTTAATTTTATCTTTCATTGAAGCTAGTTCATCAATAAAGCAATTGACTGTCGAACCGCTGCCAACACCAACAATGGTATCAGGAGTGACAAATGCAAGCGCAGCTTTTGCCGCAATTTTTTTCATTTCTTGTTGAGTCATTTTTTATTCCTTGAGTAAAAAAACAAGCGGTCATTTTTGCTCATTTTTTTGCAAAAATAACCGCTTGTCAAATGCTAATTACGTTTTACTGCTTCAACGATTTCTTCAGCACAGCTTTGCGCTAATTCACCATCTTCACATTCCACCATTACGCGAATCAGAGGTTCAGTTCCTGATTTACGCAATAAGATGCGACCTTTGCCACTTAAACGTTTTTCAACTTCTGCAGCGACTGCTTTAACTTCTTCGCTTTCTAATGGATTTGCACCACCGGCAAAGCGTACGTTTAACAACACTTGTGGGAAGAGTGGAACCGCTTTGGCTAATTCGTTCAGCGTTAATTTGTGTTGTGCCATGGCCGCTAATACTTCAAGAGAGGCAATAATGCCATCACCTGTGGTGTTTTTGTCTAACACAATAATATGACCAGAGTTTTCCCCCCCTAATTTCCAACCACGTGCTTTAAGTTGTTCTAACACATAACGGTCACCTACGTTTGCGCGGGTAAATGGAATCGCTAATTCTTTTAGGGCAATTTCAAGGCTCATGTTACTCATTAAAGTGCCAACTACACCGCCTTTTAATTTACCGGCACGTAATGCTTCACGTGCAATAATAAAGAGAATTTGGTCGCCATCGACTTTGTTTCCTAAGTGATCAACCATGATTAAACGGTCGCCATCTCCATCGTAAGCTAAACCAACATCGGCTTCAGCTTCAACCACAACACGTTGTAATGCTGAAACATCAGTTGCACCACATTTTTCATTGATGTTTAAACCGTTTGGATGTGTACCAATCTCAATAACTTCTGCACCTAATTCGCGCATTACATTTGGGGCAATATGGTAGGTTGCACCATTTGCGCAGTCGACCACAATTTTATAACCTTTTAAATTCAGGTGAGATGGGAATGTACCTTTACAGAATTCAATATAACGACCAGCGGCATCGTTAATTCGGGTCGCTTTGCCGAGTTCTGCTGAAGCAACACAGTCCATCGGCTCTTCAAGTAAAGCTTCAATCGCTTCTTCAACTTCATCTGGTAATTTTTCACCGATAGATGAGAAGAATTTGATACCGTTATCGTAGTAAGGGTTGTGTGAAGCTGAAATAACAATACCTGCTTCTGCACGGAAGGTGCGAGTTAAATAAGCAATTGCTGGCGTTGGCATTGGGCCGACGAATGCAGCTGAAAGGCCGGCAGCGGCTAAACCTGCTTCAAGTGCAGATTCCAACATATAGCCAGAAATACGGGTATCTTTACCAATTAGCACTTTTTTAGTGCCTTCGGTTGCGAGTACTTTACCTGCAGCCCAACCTAATTTGAGGGCAAACTCAGGAGTAATTGGAAATTTTCCTACTTCGCCACGTACACCGTCGGTGCCAAAATATTTTCTTGCCATAAAAACCTTCTTGAATAAATGAGAGTTAAAAAGTTCTAATAACGAGTTTAGACGTCATTTTTTGCTAATAATTCCTGAATTTCTGCAGGAATTTGCTTTGGATTCGGAATAAAAAGCTGCTTGTGTCGTTGTAATTCGCCTTTTTCAAGCAAAATCGTACTTTTAGGGACTTTAAACAGCTTACTTAAAAATTTCAATAAATGCGCATTGGCGGCACCTTCTACGGGTGGTGCCGTGATAGCAATTTTTAATTCATTATCGTGTAACCCAACAATTTGATCTCGGCTCGCTTTGGGTTGCAGAAAAATGCGTAGCCGTAAACCATCAGGCGCATCTAGCTTTTCGACGGGCTTCATTAAGCTAGCGCCCAAACTGCACCAAATAGTGAGTAGAAAAGCTGATTTACAAAAATCAGAATAAACCCAAGTACCATCACAGAAAAGTCTAACATACCAGTTCTTGGTAAAATACGGCGAATCAGGCCTAAAACGGGTTCAGTAATTTGAGCTACCACATAATCTAGCGGATGATTTCCTTGAGTCACCCAACTCATGAGCGCACGAATTAGCGTGGTAAAAAAGAGAATTTGCCCGAAAATTTTTAACACACCTAATAAAGCCATAAACACACCAAGTGTGATTGGGGCAGAGTAAGCCACTAATTTTTCAATGACTAATACGATAACCGTTAATAAAATCGCGGCAAAGTTAATGCCTTTCACGGTTGGAATAATGCGTGTTAGTGGATCTACCACAGGCGCGGTCATCCGTAATAGTGTTTGAGAAATGGGAAGATGAACAGGAACACGGCAGAATTGGAACCAACTGCGCAACACTAAAATAAAGCTAATAAAGCCAGTAATAATTGTTAAAATTTGAATGAAAAAGGTATCCATAATTTTCTCTTGAGGGTAGATAAACAAGCGGTCAATTCTTAGCAAACTTTTGCAAAAAATTGACCGCTTGCTAGATCAGCAATTAAGACGCTGTTGGGTAATCCCACCAAATATCGAATAATTCGCTGATTTCGATTTGGGTTAAACCATTGTTTTCTAACCAAGTTTTTACTAAAGCTTGGTGAGAAGCATCACATTTGCCTAATTTTTCTAAGCAAACTAAACCTTCCCAATGTAAATAGCCGCTGCCTTCATAAGCTAAGCCGTTTGGTTTGATTACTTCGTTAATGAAGCGATCTACGACAGTATCGATTTGGTCGATGCCAGTATTATCTGCAAATTGGAATTTCACTAAAAAACCTAGTTCTTGGAACTCGGCTAAGTGCATTTTTTTACGTTGACGTGCATTACGTTGAATTGCCATGTTGATTCTCCTATCTCATCATTACACCTAAATGGTGTGCAAGCTATTATCTTAGCGGAGTCTGCCTATGATGTAAAACAAAACCCCTGAATCTGTGGTTTAAGTGTGAAATAATTTAATCATTGCTTGTGATTTACGCGCAATTTCTTGCCATTCCGCTTGTGGTTCTGAACCCGCAACAATACCTGCGCCCGCATAAACAATCAGTTTATTGCCGTGAACTTGGGCTGAACGCAAGGTCACACAAAATTCACTTCGCTCAGGGCTAACGAAACCTAGTGCACCAGCATACCAATTACGTTTAAATGGCTCAGTTTGGGCAATAAATTGTTTTGCGGCTAAGCGTGGTAAACCTGCAATCGCTGCGGTGGGGTGAAGGCGACTTAAACAGCGCATATCACTTACCCCAGTTTTAAGTGTGGTACGAATCGGGCGGCGTAAATGCTGGACATGGTTAAGACGTTTGATTTCTGCCTGCCCAACTTGAAAATCGTCCACTTCATCAGCTAAGTGAATGGCAATATCTTCCACAACTAGCTGGTTTTCAATTTGATTTTTGGTGTCGTTTAATAACCATGCTGCATTGGCTTCAGTTTGTGTATTTTCGCTTGAAGCAGCAACGGTTCCCGCCAGCGCCTCAGTAAAGAGTTGGTTACCTTCACGGGCATAAAGCCGTTCAGGCGTAGCGCCAAGGAATGCTTGTTCGCTGTTTTCTGCCCATAAAAATTGGTAACAACCAAGATTGGTTTTAAGACTTTCTTGGAGCAAATCATAAGGCGAAATCGGGTGCGCAAATGATAACGTATAAGCATTTGCCAAGACGACTTTACTAAATTGGTGCGCATTAATAGCATGAGTGGCTTGCTCAACATGCGCTTGCCAAGCGTCTTCACTGATGGCTTCTTGACGATTTAATAGCGTGTTGGGCGCAAATACAAGCGGTTCAATTTTTTCAAAATTTGCAAAAAATAGCGCAAGTTGTCGTTGTTCAGAGGCTAATTGATCGCTATCGATATAAAGCGTAAAGCGTAATTTTGCTGCCTGTAGCTCTCCCATTAAGCGCGGCAGAATAAAGCAAGCTTTACCTTCAAACGCTACTCGCCCAAGTAGCGTAAAGCCAGTTTGTGAAACAAACTGTTGAGCCAGAGCTTTATCATCAAAATAGATCATTTGCCCCATACCGATAAGCGTTTGAGGGGCATCTCGGTGTTGCAAAAAGTAATGCGGAAAACTGTGTGACTGAGCTTTTAACCAACCGAGTAAAGAAAAATCAGCATCCGTTAATTGCCATTCAGCCGTCAGCGCAACAACGCCTTGATTAGCGTGAAGTTGTGCCATTTGCTCACAAAGTTGTTGCTTTAATTGGGTTAAAATCGACATGCGTAAAAAGGTGAAAATCCACCGCTTTTTATGGGAATATTAAAAAGGCTATATTTTAACGTATTTTCTCTTTAAATTCCTCTAAAATCGGAGTAGAGTTGCAGCATTTTACACAGCACCATTTTTATATAGTTTATATAGGAAGAGATATGGAACGTTTTCCAAAATCAAACAAACTCGCTCAAGTGCGCTATGACATCCGCGGCCCGATTCACAAAGAAGCACTACGTTTAGAAGAAGAAGGCAATAAAATTTTAAAACTTAACATCGGCAACCCTGCGCCATTCGGTTTTGAAGCACCGGATGAGATTTTAGTTGATGTAATTCGTAACCTTCCAACCGCCCAAGGCTATTGTGATTCCAAAGGGCTTTATTCTGCGCGTAAAGCGATTGTGCAATATTACCAATCTAAAGGCATGCGCAACATGGATGTAAACGATGTTTATATCGGTAACGGTGTATCAGAATTGATTACGATGTCTATGCAAGCATTGCTTAATGAAGGTGATGAAATCCTTATTCCAATGCCAGACTATCCACTTTGGACGGCAGCAGCGACATTAGCTGGCGGTAAAGCGGTGCATTATTTATGTGATGAAGAAAACGAGTGGTTCCCTGATATTGCTGATATTAAAGCTAAAATCACGCCAAATACTAAAGGGATTTTAATCATCAACCCAAACAATCCAACGGGTGCGGTGTATAGTCGTGCCGTGTTGTTAGAGATTGCTGAAATTGCTCGTCAGCATAATTTAATTATTTTTGCAGACGAGATTTATGAAAAGATTCTTTATGATGGTGCGGTTCATCATCATATTGCGGCTCTTGCGCCAGATGTGTTAACCGTAACTTATAACGGTTTGTCTAAAGCGTATCGCGTGGCGGGTTTCCGTCAAGGTTGGATGGTGTTAAATGGCCCGAAAAACCATGCAAAAGGCTTTATTGAAGGCTTAGATATGTTGGCTTCGATGCGTTTATGTGCAAACACACCAATGCAACATGCTATTCAAACTGCATTAGGTGGTTACCAAAGTATTAACGAGTTTATTTTACCTGGTGGGCGTTTATTAGAACAACGTAACAAAGCGTGGGAACTACTTACCCAAATTCCAGGGATTTCTTGTGTGAAACCGAAAGGAGCAATGTATATGTTCCCGAAAATTGACACTGAAATGTTTGGCATTAAAGATGATGCAAAATTTATTTACGATTTGCTTCAAACTGAAAAAGTGTTATTGGTACAAGGTTCAGGTTTTAACTGGCATAAACCGGATCACTTCCGTGTTGTAACCTTACCTTATGTTCACCAATTAGAAGAAGCTATCGGACGTTTAGCAAGATTCTTAAAAACCTATAAACAGGATTAGTTCTCCTGTATTAATCTTATCAAACGATCTTTTCTCACTTAGAAGGGCGTGTGGTGCACGCCCTTTTAACATTAAAAACACCCTATAAAATATTTATTGAGGAAAGATTAAACAAGAATATTATTGGATAATTTATGTTAAAAGGTGTTTCTTTTTCCCTTTTTGCTTCCTTACTTTTCGGGTTAATGTATTACCTCGCAATTCATTTGCGCCCTTTATCTGGGGAAGGGGTTTTTGGCATTCGAATGGTCGTTACTTTACCTTTTCTATTTTTATCACTTTTTTTATTTAAACAAACAGATGCTTTTTTAGCCTTCTTAGCACGAATCAAGCAACAACCTAGTTTATTGCTAGTGATGTTGTTGACTTCTTCCATAGTCGGTTCGCAAATGTGGCTTTTTTTATGGGCACCGAATAGTGGAAAAGCCATTGAAGTCTCAATGGGCTATTTGCTCATGCCGATTGTGATGGTGGCATTTGGGCGTTTTATGTATAAAGAGCCTCTTTCTCGTCTAAAAAAATGGGCGATTGGCTTTGCGCTTGTTGGGGTGTTGAGCAATATTCTATTGACAGGGAAACTTTCTTGGGAAAGTTTGTTTGTTTGCACAGGTTACCCGATTTATTTCCACTTGCGCCGTAAATTCGGCATCAGTCATTTACATAGCTTTGTGCTAGAAATTGTTTTCCTAATTCCTATTTCACTTTATTTTATGCAGCAAGTGGATATGGCATATATTGAAAGCGAAAATAGCCATATTTATGTTTTCATTGCATTATTAGGCTTAATTAGCGGATCGGCACTCATTTCTTATACGATGGCAAGCACCATTTTACCGTTTAACGTGCTTGGGCTTTTAGGTTACGTTGAACCTTGCTTTATGCTCATTATCTCTTTTTTAATTGGCGAAAGACTGGCGCAAGAATCTTATTTGTTAATGAGTTCATTGTTAGTGGCAATTTTATTACTCACGTTAGACGGGCTTTCTGTTTTACGCCGACAACGCAAACATTTTAAACGTGGTTAGGAATTTATGTTAAAAGGCATACTTTGTTGCATGAGCGCCAATTTTCTATTTGGGTTGGGCTACTATTTTGCTATTTTGCTGCGACCATTAAGTGGCGAGAGTATGTTTGGCTATCGTATTTTTGTGTTAGCCCCTTTTATTTTATTAGCGATTATTTTGTTTAAACAAGCGGGTAAATTTTCAGAACTTTTGCAAAAAATTCGCCAAAATCCACCGCTTGTATTGCTCATTGCGCTTTTAGCTTTTATTCAAGGCTTTCAGTTATGGCTCTTTTTATGGGCACCAAATAATGGACAAGCGATTGAAGTTTCTATCGGTTATTTATTATTGCCGATTGTGGCTGTGGCGTTAGGGAAAATGGTCTTTAAAGAACGATTCACCACACTAAAATGGCTTGCGATCAGTTTTGCAGCATTGGGCGTGTGCTCAAATATTTGGTTAACGGGCACTTTTTCGTGGGCAACTTTAGCGGCAGGGGTTGGTTATCCTATTTATATTACTTTGCGTCGCTATTTCCAGATCAACAATCTTGCGACTTTTTTTGTAGAATTGCTTTTTATTATGCCTTTTGCAGCTTATTTTGCTATGCAAACGAATGTAACCGAAATGGTTGCGCAAAATCCGTTTCTATTTTATTTTCTAGCGTTGTTTGGCATTGTAAATGGTGCTGCATTTATTCTTTATATTGCTTCAAGTAATATGCTCCCTGTTAATGTGTTAGGCATGTTAGGCTATGTCGAGCCACTTGTGATGTTATTTATTTCCTTCGCTATTGGGGAAGTGTTAGAAGCAAAATCTTACCTTTTAATGATTTGCCTTGCTTTCGCAATTGGTTTATTAACACTCGACAGCTTTAGACGAAAATAATCGGAGAATCATGATGCAAGATATTGTTAATTATTGGGGATTTCTGACCGCTTGTATTTTGCTGAATCTTACTCCGGGTTCGGATACTATTTATATTATTACCCGCACGATTGCAGAGGGAAAAAAATCAGGTATTGTCTCATCTCTCGGGATCCAAACTGGCATGCTCATTCATGTTCTTGCTGTTTCATTTGGTCTAGCTGGTATCGTTGCCCATTCACCAATGTTATTTATGGGCTTAAAATATGCGGGCGTGCTTTATTTACTTTATCTTGGTTTTAAAATGTGGAAAGAGCCGCTTAATGTAGATTCAGTTGCACTAGATAAATTGCCACTGGCTAAAATTTATCGTCAAGGTGTGCTCACGAATGTCTTAAACCCAAAAGTTGTACTATTTTTCTTGGCATTCTTGCCTCAATTTGTTAGTGCTAATTTAGAAAATACCTTTCTGCCGTTCTTATTACTTGGGCTAACTTTACTGGGCACCAGTACTGTTTGGGTTATTGTGCTGGTTATGGCGGCTAGTCCGTTAGGTCATTTTTTACGTTCCAGCCCAACGGTCGGAAATTTCATGAATAAAATCTGTGGCACGATTTTTATTGGCTTGGCTGCTAAAATCGGGCTAGATCGTTAAAGAAATCGATGAAAATTGTTCGTATCGCACTTCCTGTGCCATTAAATCGCTATTTTGATTATCTGCTGCCTGAAATGTTAAGCGTTGAAAAAGGTTGTCGTGTCGTTGTGCCTTTTGGTCGCCAAACTCAAATTGGCATTGTGGTGGATTTTCCTCAAGAAAGTGATTTGCCAATTGAAAAAATCAAACCTATTCAAGCAGTGTTAGATAAAGATTCGCTCTTTGATACAGAGATAGAAAAACTTTTGCACTGGGCGGCAAATTATTATCACGGTGCAATCGGCGAAGTATTGTTTAATGCATTGCCAGTTAAATTGCGTAACGGTGAAGTGGCTGAGCGTAAACAGCTAGATCATTTTATAGTAACTGAAAAAGGCAAAATTGCCTTAACCACAGGCGAAAACAAGCGGGCGAAAAAGCAGGAAAATTTGCTAAAAATATTGGCGGGTTTCAATGCGCCGTTTGTAAAATCTGCAGCGTTTTCAGCATCGGCTTGGAAAGGGTTAATAGAAAAAGGCTACATTGCTCAATTTGAGCAGCCTTATGTAGCGGAAAGTTGGCAAAAAAAATTAGAAAATCGACCGCTTGTCAACAGTCAAAATCGTCTTGTTCTAAACAAACAGCAAACGTTAGTAGTTAGTCGCCTTTCTTATACACAAGGGTTTGAAGCCTTTTTGCTTAATGGTGTTACAGGTTCTGGCAAAACAGAAGTTTACCTACAAGCGATTGAGAGTGTGCTCAATCAAGGTAAGCAAGTGCTCGTGCTTGTGCCTGAAATTGGTTTAACACCTCAAACAGTACAACGTTTTAAGGCGAGATTTCATGTTGAAATCGATGTGTTACATTCGAATTTAAATGAAACCGAACGGTTGAATGCGTGGTTGCGCGCAAAAAATGGCGAAAGTGCGATTGTGATTGGCACGCGTTCGGCGCTATTTACTCAATTTGCCGATTTAGGCATGATTATTATTGATGAAGAACATGATAGCTCATTTAAACAACAAGAAGGATGGCGTTATCATGCCCGCGATTTAGCCATTCTACGGGCGAAAAATTTACAAATTCCCATTGTTTTAGGATCGGCAACGCCAAGTTTAGAAAGCATTCAAAATGCGAAAAGTGGCAAATATGTTGAGCTTACCCTTTCCGCTCGGGCGGGTGGATCACAAAATGTAAAACATCAAGTGATTGATTTAAAAACTCAACGGGTTAATGCGGGATTATCTGATAGCCTATTGGCAATGATGCAAAAGCACCTTTCACAAGGCAATCAAGTCATGTTGTTTCTCAATCGCCGTGGTTTTGCACCTGTGTTGCTATGTCATGAATGCGGTTGGATGTGTGAGTGTGAAGCGTGTGAGAAACCTTATACCTACCACCAAAAACAGCGGGTTTTACGTTGCCATCATTGCGCTGCGCAAAAAGTTGTTCCTCGCCAGTGCGGGCATTGTGGCTCAACCAATTTAGTGACCACTGGGGTGGGAACAGAACAGCTGGAACAAGTATTAGCTGAGAAATTCCCTGATTACCAAATTAGTCGAATTGACCGAGATTCTACGGCAAGAAAAGGGGCGTTAGAGGCAGAGTTGCAAGCCATTCGTCAGGGTAAAAGCCAAATTTTAATTGGCACGCAAATGTTGGCGAAAGGGCATCATTTCCCGAATGTGACTTTGGTCGCAATTGTGAATGTGGATTCGGCTCTGTTTTCTACCGATTTCCGTTCAGAAGAGCGCTTGGCGCAGCTTTATTTGCAAGTGGCAGGCAGAGCAGGAAGAGCTGAAAAACCGGGAGAAGTGGTATTACAAACGCATTATCCTGATTATCCTTTGCTAAAAGTATTGCTCAATGAAGGCTATGAGGCTTTTGCACAAAGTGCATTGCAGCTTCGTCAAACCATGCAGCTGCCGCCGTTTTGTGCTCAAGCGTTATTTCGCGCAACAGGTAAACATAACGAGCAAATTGCAAATTTTCTGCAAAATCTGACCGCTTACTTTCAGCAAAAGACGGTTGAATTAGGGTTTCAAGGAATGCAAATTTTGCCACCTTTTTCGGCGCCAATGCCAAAAAAAGCAGGTGCTTACCGTTGGTTGTTGTTGATTCAACATCCTTCTCGCCGTCTATTGCAGCAGCTTTTAGCGCAATTTGAGCAAGATAAGGCAAACCTTGCGATACCAAGCTCAATTCGATTGAGCTTAGATGTTGATCCGCTAGAGTGGAATTAAATCAGTTTAAACAGGCAGCTATGTGCTGCCTGAGAGATTAAGAAGAGAGGGCGGATTCAGGAAAGATTCGTTCTAATAATAAATAACAGCCTTGAATAATCCAACCGACAGAAAGTGCGAATAAAATCGTGCTGATACCGAAAGTGCCACCAAGCCAAATCCCAAAAACGCAGACGCCCACTTCGATAGCTGTACGTACACGCCCTACTTGCCAGCCATAATGTTGACAAATACCGACCATTAGTCCATCACGCGGGCCAGCACCTAATTTACACGAGAGATAAAATGCAGTGCCGATGCCAAAAATGAATAATCCAGCTAACATCAGTGTAAATTGCCCTGCTATGCTTGGCGGTGTTGAGATAGTTTTGGTTGTAAGATCCGCAAAAAAGGCAATAATCAAAATATTCAAAATGGTGCCTAAACCAAAGCGTAGTTTAAATGGAATCCATGCCAGTAAAACTATCACGCTAATCAGCCCAATTGCCATGCCTAGCGACATGCCTGTTTGAAGAGATAAGCCTTGTGAAAGCACTGTCCAAGGGGCATTGCCTAGTTTTGATTGCACTAAAAATCCCTCTCCAACGCCCATAAATGCCATTGCTACAGAAATAATCAGTAGCGTTTGCCATTTTAATGACCATTGATGTGGTGCAGCCCATGGCATAAGTGGAATTGGAGATTTTTTAGACATACATTTCACCTAAAGAAAAGAGCAATTCAACTATAACATAAAGCATTGAAATTGTTAGATCAATTTGGCATATCAAATGGAGAAATACTTTTTTTTTGCTTAAAATCTTGAAAAAAAAGGAGATTTTTTAACAGAAAATAGGTATAGTAGTGTAACTTTATGTTTGGGTGCTGATTTTTTATTTAAAAATTAGTAAAGATTATTTAGTTTTGAGGTGTTTATGGGTGCACTAAATAGCCTTCTAGGAATTTTTGTGTTGCTTTTTATTGCTTTTTTATTTTCAAACAATAAAAAAGCAATCAATTATCGTACAGTCTTCGGCGCATTAGGATTACAAATCGGCTTGGGCGCATTAGTTCTTTATGTAGAACAAGGTCGTGCGTTTTTACTAGCGTTAGCAGATGGCGTCAATAACGTTATCGGGTACGGCTTTGAAGGGATTAAATTCGTCTTTGGTGGTTTAGCCAGCGATAAAATCTTCGAAGTAATGGGCGGTGATGGTTTCATTTTCGCAGTCCGTGTTCTCCCTTCAATTGTGTTCTTCTCCGCATTAATTTCTCTTCTTTACTATATTGGTGTAATGCAATGGATCATCAAAATCATTGGTGGTGGCTTGCAAAAATTATTAGGCACTTCAAAAGCAGAATCTATGTCAGCAGCAGCGAATATTTTCGTTGGTCAAACTGAAGCTCCATTAATTGTTAAACCTTATATTAGCAACATGACTGAATCTGAACTTTTCGCAATTATGAGTGGTGGTTTAGCTTCAATTGCCGGTTCTGTAATGGCAGGTTATGCAGGTATGGGCGTGCCATTAACCTACTTAATTGCCGCTTCATTTATGGCTGCACCAGCAGGTTTATTATTTGCGAAAATTTTAGTACCGCAAACTGAACAATTTAATGATGACATGTCTAAAGTAGAACTTGAAAAACCATCAAATATTCTTGATGCAGCAGCAGGTGGTGCAAGTTCAGGTATGCAATTAGCCTTAAACGTAGGCGCAATGTTAATTGCATTCGTTGCATTGATTGCTTTATTAAATGGTATTTTAGGTGGCGTAGGTGCGAAGTTCGGTATGCCAGAATTATCACTTGGTATGCTATTTGGGTGGATTTTCAGACCACTAGCTTGGGTAATTGGTGTACCTTGGGAAGAGGCAACAGTTGCGGGTCAAATGATTGGTACTAAATTAGCAATTAACGAATTCGTAGCTTATTTAGACTTTTCGAAATACTTAACACCTGAAGCACCAATGGTATTAAGTGAAAAAACTAAAGCCATTATTACTTTCGCATTATGCGGCTTTGCAAACTTTAGCTCGATTGCAATCTTAATCGGTGGTTTAGGTGCAATGGCACCAAACAGACGCGGAGATATTGCGCGATTAGGGATTAAAGCAGTACTTGCAGGTTCCCTTGCGAACTTGATGAGTGCAACCATTGCTGGTTTATTCATCGGCTTAGGCGGCGCAGTCTTATAATTTAAAATCAACACCACGACTTGTTCGTGGTGTTGTGCTATATGGCAAGCGAAAACGTTTGCGTTATTTGAAAAATTTTTTTAACCCGACTGTATAGTCATTTTTATAGAGGATTAAATTATGCCAACTCCACATATTAACGCTCCTGAAGGCGCATTTGCTGACGTAGTAATCATGCCAGGCGATCCACTTCGTGCAAAATATATTGCAGAAACTTTCTTAGAAGATGCAAAACTAGTTACCGACGTGCGTAATATGTTCGGTTTTACTGGTACCTATAAAGGTCGTCGTATTTCTGTAATGGGACACGGTATGGGTATTCCATCTGCTTCTATCTATACGAAGGAATTAATTACCGAATATGGCGTGAAAAAAATTATTCGCGTTGGGACTTGTGGTTCAGTTCGTCATGACATCCATGTTTACGATGTTGTTATCGGCCTAGGTGCGTGTACTGATTCAAATGTAAACCGTATTCGTTTTAAAAACCATGACTTTGCAGCAATCGCAGATTTCAACATGGTAGCAGCAGCAGTTGAAGTAGCTAAAGCTAAAGGTGTTGATGTAAAAGTAGGTAACTTATTCAGTGCTGATTTATTCTATACACCAGATCCGGAAATGTTTGACTATATGGAAAAATATGGCATCGTTGGTGTAGAAATGGAAGCGGCTGGTGTTTACGGTGTTGCTGCGGAATATGGTGCAAAAGCCCTTGCAATTTGTACGATTTCAGATCACATCCGTACTCACGAAGTGACAACAGCAGAAGAGCGCCAATTAAAATTCAATAACATGATTGAGATTGCATTAGAGTCTGTGTTAATCGGCGATAAACAAGACTAATTTAGAATGGATAACATCCCTTAACTTTTTAGTTAAGGGATTTTTTTATGGGGTAAAGAATATACATGCATAAACTAAGCATAATTATTCATTTTTGTTGAATTTTTATGAAAATAAGCCTACACTGAATACATTCAATGATGTGGAGGGGAATAATGAGCAAATATAAAATTTTTGTTGATGGCGCAGTTGGCACCACAGGGTTACGTATTTTTGAACGTTTAGGGGCAGCAGAAGATATTGAATTACTGAGTTTGCCTGAATCAGAACGTAAAGATCTCTCTGCACGTTTAGCAAAAGTCGCTGAAGCAGATTTAACTTTTCTTTGCTTACCTGATGAGGCTGCAAAAGAATTAGTGGCTCAAGCGCCTGAAACGGCAAAAATTTGTGATACTTCTACGGCTCATCGTGTGAACCCAAATTGGGTTTATGGGTTTGCAGAATTAACTGGGCAACATGAAAAAATTAAAACGGCTAACCGCCTAGCAGTACCAGGTTGTCATGCCACAGGGTATATTGCTTTGGTTCGTCCGTTAATCGAAAAAGGCCTTTTAGCTGCGGATTACCCACTTTCTTGTCACTCCTTAACAGGCTATTCTGGTGGGGGAAAAGCGATGATTGCAGAATATGAAGCAGATATTCGGGCTGAAAAATATGATGCACCACGTGCTTATGGGCTAAGCCTTACCCATAAACATTTGCCAGAAATGCAAGCGTTAACTGGTGCACAACAACCTCCAATTTTTACCCCTGTTGTGGCTGATTATTATAGTGGAATGCTTGTAACTGTGCCGATTCCACTTTCTGCGTTACAAGCAGTCAAATCTGGTAAGCAAATTGCAAAAATGTTAGCCGATTATTATCAAGGTGCGCCATTGATTCAGGTGCATCCTTTTGCACAATTACCTGAAGATGGCATGCTCAATGCCAATGCATTAAGTGGCAAAGATAATCTAGAAATTTTTGTTTATGGTAATGCAACTCAGCTACTTTTAGTGGCTCGTTTTGATAACTTAGGCAAAGGGGCTTCAGGCGCTGCGATTCAATGTATGAATATTATGCTGGGTCGTGAAGAAACTGCTGGATTGGCGTTATAACAAGGAAAAATGATGCAAACACAAGAAATCTATCAACTTGCAAATCTTTTTGAAAAATCGACCGCTTGTTTAGCAAAATGGCAAGGAAAAACCGTCGTTGTGAAATACGGCGGGAATGCAATGCTGAATGAAGCATTGAAGCAATCAGTGATGCAAGATATTTATCAACTCAATGCTTTAGGTATTCGGATTGTTTTAGTCCATGGTGGTGGGCCAGAAATTTCGCAAGGTGTGAAATTACTAGGCAAAGAACCAACATTTATCAATGGTTTGCGAGTGACCGATGCAGATACTATCAATGTAGTTTTGCAAATGTTAGCAGGCAAAGTGAATAAGAGCTTGGTTGCTATGTTGCATGGAAAAGGAATTGGACTGTGTGGCATTGATGGTGCAATGTTGCAATGCAAAAAATTACAAGCTGAAGTTGATTATGGCTTTGTTGGCGAGATTACTAAAGTAAATCCGCAGCTGATTCAATTGGCATTAGATTCTGGCTTTATTCCAGTTATTTCTACTGTTGGGGTGGATCAAGAGGGACAAGCTTACAACATTAATGCAGATACTGCAGCAAGCGAAATTGCGATTGCATTAAAGGCTGAAAAATTGGTATCGATGACTGATATTGCAGGCTTGTTACGCGATCGTTTTGATGAAAGTACGTTAATTTCACAAGTGACGCGAAAAGAAGTAGAGGCATTAACCCAAGCGGGCGTCATTGCGGGAGGAATGATTCCTAAAATTGCTTGCTGCACCGAATTTTTACAAGCGGGAGGAGAAGAGGCGAGCATCATTGATGGTCGAGTCGATCATGCTATTCTGATTGAATTGCTTGGTAGCGTTGCACATGGTACGCGGTTTATTCCTTAGTCTTTCATTATAAAAGAGAAAAATATGACAAACACACAAATTAAACAATTAGATCAAGATTATATTGCACAAACTTACGGTAGATTTGATGTTGCGCTCTCACATGGCAAAGGCTGTGAAGTGTGGGATTTTGATGGCAAACGTTATCTAGATTTTACCAGTGGCATTGGTGTGAATAGCCTAGGTTGGGGCAATGAGCAGTGGTTGAAAGCGGTGATTGAACAAGCCAGTCAATTAGCGCATACCTCTAACTTATTTTATACCGCACCTTCAGCACAGTTAGCTAAGAAATTAGTGAACGCAAGCGGTCTAAAACGGAGCTTTTTTTGCAATTCAGGCGCTGAAGCAAATGAAGGGGCAATTAAGACGGCGCGTAAATATAGCCATGATAAATATGGCGATGGACGAGCCACAGTATTAAGTTTGGTAAACTCATTCCATGGACGTACTATTTCAACGTTATCAGCGACTGGACAAGCTGTTTTTCATCAGCACTTTTTCCCGTTCACGCAAGGGTTTGAGCATTTGCCTGCAAATGATTTGGAAGCCTTAGAATCCCGTTTAGCACAAGCGGATGTTTGTGCGTTAATCCTAGAAATTGTACAGGGTGAAGGCGGTGTTTGCGCATTAAGTGCTGAATTTTTAAAAGGCGTACAAGCATTATGCCAAGCGAAAGATGTATTGCTGATTATTGATGAAGTGCAAACAGGGATCGGGCGAACTGGTTCATTGTTTGCTTATCAACAATTTGGTTTAGTCCCTGATATTGTGACTCTTGCTAAAGGACTTGGTGGTGGTTTACCTATTGGGGCTTTCTTATTAGGCGAAAAAGTAGAGAATACGCTAGGCAAAAGCGATCATGGTTCAACATTTGGAGCAAATCCAGTAAGTTGTGCCGCAGCGAATGCTGTACTTGAGAGCATTGATTCGGCATTTTTGCAACAAGTCCAATACAAGGGCGAAATATTACGTCAGGCACTTGAAGTACTTCCGCATGTTAAATCAGTTTCAGGCATGGGATTGATGCTAGGTGTAGAATTTGATGAAAAGGTTAAAGCCGCTGATGTGGTAGCAAAATGTATCGAAAAAGGTGTGCTTTTCCTGACTGCAAAAATGAAGTTACGCTTGCTTCCACCGTTAATCATTAATGAAGAGCAAATAGCTGAAGGGATAAAGGTGTTAAAAAGTGTGCTAGCGGAAATGTAGTTATACAATAAATAAGGTGGGAGAACCCCACCTTAAAATTGACTATTTGTATTCAAAAATTACTCTTGGCGTAAGCTTAGTAATGAGCTCATAGCTAATCACGCCAATATGTTTAGCGACGTCTTCAATTAAGAGATCTTCCCCCCAGAAAATAACTTCGTCCCCGACTTTATCTTGGCTGTCTGCACCGAGATCAACCGTCAGCATATCCATGGAAACACGACCAACAATCGGTACAATTCGTCCATTTACTAAAACGGGTGTGCCTTCAGGTGCGTTACGAGGATAACCATCACCATAGCCCATTGCAACCACACCAAGCTTGGTGTCTTTCGGGCTAACCCAAGCGCCACCATAACCAACAGGTTCGCCAGCTTTGTGAGTACGAACGGCAATAAGCGAAGAGGAAAGCGTCATAACAGGTTTAAAGCCTAAATTCGTTATTGGGGTATAGTGAGGCGAAATGCCATGCATAATAATGCCAGGACGAACCCATTCGTAATGCGCGCTTGGCCAGTAAAGAATACCACTTGAGGCAGAAATACTGCGTTGATGTTCAGGGTAAGGCGCAGTTGCCGCTTCAAAGGTAGCAATTTGTTTTTCGGTATAACCGCAGTCTAGTTCATCTGCACGGCTAAAATGGCTAACGAAACTAATGCTTTCAACTAATGAACAGGCTTTTAAACGTTGATAGAATTGATCGACTTGTTCAGGGTGGACGCCAAGACGGTGCATACCCGTATCGATTTTTAACCAAACATGAATGGGAAAATAAATTTTTGCTTTGCGTTTCCAAAATCCTTTTTGTTGTTCTTCATTCCATTCTTTTGCTACTTGTTCTAATAACTCAAGTTGCTCCATGCAGTGAATAACGGTATCAAAACGGCGAGAGAGCGTTTTTAACAATTCTTCCCGATCAAAAAAACCTTCAACCAATAAAATTTTGCCTTGGTAGCCAGTTTCTTGAATTTCTAGTGCTTCACGCAAACGAGCTACACCGAAACCATCAACTAAATCACATAATGCATGTGCTGCGGGTAATAAACCTTGCCCGTAAGCATTGGCTTTAATCATGGCGAGTAATTTTTGTTGAGGCGCAAAAGATTTAATGAGTTCAATATTATGACGAAGGGCTTGTTGGTTGATTGTTGCAATTGCAGGTTTCATGAGTTTTGTTTAAGTTGAAAATTAATGTGGTGGTTATTATACGCCTGCTCGGAATAAATGGACAATCTAGAATGAAAATTGGATAATTTGGCTATTTTATCATTATTGATTTATCGCCTATGCTAGCGTTACTTGAAGATCTCAAAGCTGAAAAATGGCTCTCTGAATTAAATTTCCAATTTGCCAAATTTATTGATCGAAAACAGCAGCCTTATCATTACACGCAAACTCAGCAAAATTTAGCAATATTACTTGCTGCGTTGCTTTCTTACCACATGATGCAAGGTCATACAGCGATGCATTTAGAAACGGCGTTGAAAAATCCGTTTGGTTTATTGGCAAATAAGAGTGAACGAGATTTCTTGGCAGAAATTTTGCAAAAAATTGATCAAATTCCACCGCTTGAATGGCCGAAATATTTAAAAGATCATATTGCCTTTAGTGATTCACCAGAAACAGTTGCGCCGATGTTGTTTCAAGGCGAGCTTGTTTATTTTTACCGCTATTGGCAATCTGAAAATTGCGTCGCAACCTATTTACAGCATGCGGTGAGTTTGCCACAAGAGAGCAGCTCAAGTGATTGGGCGTTTGAGCGGGCGGTTTTAGAAAAGCTTTTTCCAGAAAAACACCCCGATATTAATTGGCAAAAAGTGGCAGTTGCAACAGCCTTAAAAAATCGCTTTAGTGTAATTTCTGGCGGGCCAGGAACTGGGAAAACCACAACAGTAGCGAAGCTTTTAGTTGCGCTTCAAGAAAAACAACAGCATCAACAACAACCATTATTTAACATTGCTTTAGTTGCGCCCACGGGTAAAGCGGCAGCAAGATTAAAAGAGTCGTTGCATCAAAGTTTACAACAAATTGAAACTGATATCGCGATTGAAACATCAGCATCAACGATTCATCGCTTACTTGGTATTCGTCCGCAAAGTGATTTACCAACTTATCATCAACAAAACCCACTTCCGATAGGGCTGTTAGTGGTTGATGAAGCTTCAATGATCGATTTAACGTTGATGGAAAAATTGATGAATGCTCTAAAACCGCAGGCAAGACTAATTTTATTGGGAGATAAAGATCAATTAGCTTCGGTTGAAGCTGGCGCAATTATGGGGGAACTCGGTGATTTTATTACTCAAGGATACAGCCAAGCACATTGTGACTATTTGAATGCAGTAACGGGTGAGAAATTACAATCAAGCGGACAAGCTTCGGCAATTAGTGATTCACTTTGTCACTTGCGAAAAAGTTATCGATTCCACGAGCAATCAGGTATTGGGCATTTGGCTGCATTAGTCAATGCTCAGCAAGCGGGCAAATCTTGGGAGATTTTTGCAAATTCAGATTTTGAAGATTTAGCCTGTGTGGAGTATCCATCAGTAACCGACTTTCCAGACAAAGGGCAATGGCAAGCATACTGTCGTCAGTTAATTATAAAAAAAGCAGTTGAATCTTATCGCGCATATTTAATGCTTGCAGCCAAGCGAGAAAGAGATCCCAAAAGTGTTTCAATTAGTGAGATCTTTGCTGCATTTCAACGCGTGAGATTTTTATCAGCATTACGAGTGAGTGAATTTGGCGTAGAGAGCCTGAATCAGGGGATTGCGGAAGCGTTACGTCAGGCAAGATTGATTCAGTTTAATCATAGTCGGGATCGTTATCATGGAAAACCAATTTTAATTACCCAAAATTCTCCAATGAATCAGGTTTATAGTGGGGATATTGGGTTGATCCTTTATGATGAAGAGAAAAATTTGCGCGTTTATTTTGATACATTGCAAGAAAATGGCGAGCATTATAGTTTGTCGCTTAGCCGCGTACCTGATTTTGAACCAGCTTACGTGATGACAGTGCATAAATCTCAAGGATCAGAATTCGAAGATGTCTACTTTATAATGCCATTGAATTTTTCACCGGTAGTGACAAAAGAATTGATCTATACTGCGATTACCCGAGCAAAATCGCATTTTACCTTGTTCAGTGCACAAAAAACTTGGATTCAAGGTGTTAAAAGTGCCATCGAACGACAAAGCGGACTAGGTGCACAATTAAACCGTATGATCGGATAAGAAATTGTTCTGATCGGTTTAAATGTAAACAATCAGTAAAAAATTTAAATTTTTTTGCAAAAAAGACTTGCAAGGATTTGAGATTTCTCTATAATGCACCCCACACAACGACGCGCTGTTGTGAATCTTTAGAAAAAGCAGTGCGTCGTTTATTTTTGTTCTTTAACAACATATCAGACAATCTGTGTGGGCACTTGTTGATTGACTTGATTTAAAAATATTTTTTAATTTTGAAGTCTTAATAGGTGCTAACTA
>NZ_ALJP01000018.1:0-8892 GCF_000287615.1 Haemophilus sputorum HK 2154 | reverse complement strand
TTAAAACGCGGTGAAAAACAATTTAATCATGTTCTAGCACTGTTACGTAAAGCCCACGATGGCTGCGTTGATGAAGACTTAGAAAGCCAAGATATAACGCTTTATCCCTTAACACAAAACAAGGTATTAGCTGAAGCACTCTGTGCCAGAGCCGCTTATCAATACACTAATTACTATGCTGTACTCGATGACAAACTGAGCAAAGTAGAACAAGTGTTGGCGGATCAGTACAACGAAGCAGGCTATGATGAAAAACAAGGTTATGCGTTTGTAAGAGGCATTTACAAGGGGCGAGTAATAGGTGATTGCTGGAACAGTGAAGATGCAGTATGGAATGGCAAAATTTTTATCCGCACTTCAGAGTGGACAACGGGATCTTGTAAAGGTTTTACTGGTGGCGCATGGCAGTTACCGATTTTCGTCAGCGATATCATCGTAAAATAAATCAACAACACGTGCTTACAAGCGCTTAGATTTGACGAACTTTTTGCAAATCTTCTTTTAGGAATTTATAACATGAAAAAAGTTATTCTTCTCTCACTATTACCACTTACTGCAATGGCTGCGCCATCGTTAAAAGGTATTGTGGAAACTTATCAAAACTGGGATTTGATTTGTGATAATACCGGTACTTGTAATATGGCGGGTTATCAAGAAGAAAGAGATGGCTCTGAGCATCCTGTTTCGATTTTATTTACTCGAAGTGCGGGTGAGAAAGCATCTGTGACCGCACAGTTGGCATTATTACGTGAAGATGTTGGTAATAAAACGGCTGAAATTATCTTAAATGGTCAATCACTCGGTACTGTTCCAAATATTTCAGAGGATGGGAACGCAAAATTAAGTGAAAAACAAACAACTGAATTACTCACTGCACTAAAAGGTAATGCAAGTATTGAAGTGATTTTTGGGGAGTTTAAGGAGAAAGTCTCTGATAAAGGTGCAGCTGCCGCGATGCTCAAAATGGATGAGTTTCAACAACGTTTAAACACACCTTCAGCACTTATTCGTCAAGGTCAAGAAAAACATGTGGTATTAGCGCCACAGGCAGCACCTAAAATTCAAGTTGCCTATATTAAAAAACCTAGCAAAACAGAATTAAAACGAGGCGAAAAACAATTTAATGCCGTATTAGCATTATTGCGTAAAAGCGCTAATAGTAGTGCAAGTGACTGTGCGTCTCTTCATGATGATTCTGAACAGAAGACAATTACACTTTATTCACTTACGCATGGAAAAGTTTTAGCTGAGGCAGCGTGTCTCAGTGATGGCGCATATTACACCGGCTATTATGCGGTTATGGACAATAAATTGAGCAAAGTAGAACAAGTATTGGAAAATCAATACACCTTTGCACGTTATGATGAGAAGCTTAATACTTTAATTGTAGAAGGATCATTTAAATCTGATGGCATTGGTTATAGCTGGTATGGCCACGAAGCAGCATGGAATGGCAAAACTTTCATCACTACAGCGGAATATACTTCTGGTTCTGGTAAAGGCTTTATGGGTGGTGCGTGGGGTGGATTGCCGACTTTTGTGACTGAGCTTAACGTCAAATAAAAATCACTGCCCGCTTGTAAGCGGGCAGATTTTTATGATTTTTTGCAAAACTTCTTTTAGGAATTGATAAAATGAAAAAATATATTCTTCTATCATTATTGCCACTTACTGCAATGGCAACTTCAATCAAAGGTATTGGAGAAAACTACCAAGATTGGGATTTAATTTGTGATAATCTTGGCACTTGTCGTATGGCAGGTTATCAAGAGGAAGGAGACGATCCAGTTTCTATTTTATTTACTCGCGCAGCAGGTGAAAATGCTGCTGTTGAAGGGAAACTCACTATTTCACCATTCGGTGAAGCCGACCGTGATGTTCAAGTCGGTCAAGACATTGAAATTTGGCTAAATGGCAAATCATTAGGCACAGTCAAACATATTTCTGATGAGAACCCAGATAAACTCACTGAGGCGCAAACTAAGGCACTACTTAGCGGATTGAAAAAAGAAAGCGAAATTCGTCTCACCTATGGAAAAACCACGCTCAAAGTGTCAGACAAAGGTGCAGCGGCAGCCATGCTCAAAATGGATGAATTCCAACAGCGGTTAAATACGCCTTCAGCACTTATTCGTCAAGGTCAAGAAAAACATGCGGTATTAGCACCACAAGCCGCACCCAAAATTCAAGTTGCCTATATTAAAAACCCTAGCAAAACAGAATTAAAACGAGGCGAAAAACAATTTGATGCTGTATTAGCATTATTGCGTAAAAGTGCTGATAGTAGTGCAATTGATTACTGTTTGTCTCTTCATGATGATTCTGAACAGAAGACAATTACACTTTATTCACTTACGCAGGGAAAAGTGTTAGCTGAGGCAGTGTGTATCAGTGGTAGTGCAGCTTACACCGGCTATTATGCGGTCATGGACAATAAATTGAGCAAAGTAGAACAAGTATTGGAAGATCAATACAACTTTGCATATTATGATGAGAAGCTTAATGCTTTAATTGTAGAAGGATCATATAAATCTAGTGGCCTTGCTGAGAGCTGGTATGGCTACGAAGCAGCATGGAATGGCAAAACTTTCATCACTACAGCGGAACATACTTCTGGTTCTAGTAAAGGCTTTATTGGTGGAGCATGGGGCGGATTGCCGACTTTTGTGAGCGAGTTTAAAGTAAAATAAAAATCACAGCCTGCTTGTAAGCGGGCAGATTTTCTCTATTTTTTGCAAATCTTCTTTTGGGTATTTATAACATGAAAAAAATTATTCTTCTCTCACTATTACCGTTCACAGCAATTGCAACACCCATTCAAGGTTTTTTTGAAAACTATCAAGATTGGGATTTGATTTGCGATAATACCGGTACTTGTAATATGGTAGGTTATCAAAATGGTTTGGTTTCACTTTTATTTAGGCGAGAAGCCGGTGAGAATGCGGCAGTAAAATCATCTTTAACAATATCGGTCAATAATGGGAGCGATAAGGGCAATCCCGTAGAAATTAGGCTCAATGGGGAATTGCTCAGTATCGTGCCAAAGATGGAGGATATAGCGCTTGATAAACAAGTCGCAGCATTAGATGAGAAACAAACGGATGCATTATTAACTGCCTTAAAAAACAATGCAGATATTGAATTCATTTCTGGTCAATTTAGGGGCAAGTTATCGAATGAAGGAGCTAAAGCTGCGATGCTTAAAATGGATGAATTTCAACAGCGTTTAGACACGCCGTCAGCGCTAATTCGCCAAGGTCAAGAAAAGCATGCTGTATTAGCGCCACAAGATGTGCCGAAAATTCAACTTGCCTATATTAAAAATCCTAGAAAAACCAAATTAAAACGAGGCGAAAAACAATTTGATGCCGTATTAGCATTATTGCGTAAAAGTAATGAGACCATCTCAAGTAATTACTGCAATTCTCTTCATGATTATGAAATTACACTTTATTCGCTCACTGATGGAAAAATTTTAGCTGAGGTAGAATGTGACAATGGTGGTGCACCTTATAATAACTATTATGCGGTCATGGATAATGAATTGGGTAAAGTAGAACAAGTATTGGAAAATCAATATGACTTTGCGAGTTATTATGATAAAAAATTTGATGCTTTCATTGTAGGCGTATTAAAAACGGATGGTGTTGGAGATTGTTGGTATAGTCAAGAAGTTGGATGGAATGGTAAAACTTTTATTCTCACTAAAGCACAGACCTCTGGTTCTTGTAAAAGATTTATTGGTGGTGCGTGGGGTGCTTTCCCAACTTTTGTGAGTCAACAGGTGGTTAACAAGCCATAGAGGCTTATTTGCAAGCGGTCAGATTTAATGATTCGTTTGCAAATTTGTTTTTGTATGTTTATAGGGTGAAAAAGTCTCGTTAGTCTGGGCAAGATGCGGTATACAATGGTAAAATCTTTATTCCATTTTAGCGACATAGGACTATTAGGAGGTTCAAGTGATTCACTATAAAATTAACGAACCGATTTCAGTCAAACAATTTATTGAATTGCTAAATAAAACAACGCTGGGTTCTCGCCGTCCATTAGAAGATGAAGCGCGCGTGGCAATGATGTTGCATCATGCAGATTTGTTAGTCACCGCTTGGGATGGCGAGCAATTAGTGGGTGTAGCCCGTTCAGTAACAGATTTTGCTTATTGTTGTTATTTGTCTGATTTAGCGGTGGAGGAACAGTATCAAAAACAAGGGATTGGTCAACAGTTGATTAAATACACCAAGCAAGCCTTGCATCCACAAGCAAAAATCGTATTATTAGCAGCACCGCAAGCAGTGGAATATTATCCGCATATTGGATTTACGCAGCATATGAGTGCGTGGACGAAGAGTTAAAAAACGTTTGGGAAAGTGACCGCACTTTAGATTTAAATAGTCCCTTTCCTGGAATGTGTATAGGCATAAAAATGAAAAAATGGCTTTTTCTTGCATTAATAACATTACCTTTAGCAGGTTGTGGTACCTTGTCGACCTTAGATCAATCTAAGCCTTATAGTGGTATTCAACAGGATATGGAATTGATGGAACCTTGTAAGAACGTAGGTTGCGCAGGGCTTGTTATACTTACTCCACTTGCAATTATTGATTTTCCATTCAGTTTCGTTGGGGATACATTAATGTTACCCGTTAAGGGTATTCAAAATTTAGTTCAAGATTAGGCACTGCAGTGTTGTGAGCATGTTAGTGACGTCCTGTTAAAATGTATCAATAAGAGAGAGTAATTAGATAAACTAGAGGCATACTAATTTTATTAATTAGAGTGGGATTTCCCACCATTAACCATTTCAAAAATAACGGTGGGATAATCCCACCCTATAACAGGAGAAAACAATGTCAATCAAAGGCGACATCGGTGTTATCGGCTTAGCCGTAATGGGGCAAAACCTCATTTTAAATATGAATGATCATGGCTTTAAAGTCGTAGCATATAACCGTACCACTTCAAAAGTGGATGAATTTTTACAAGGTGCAGCAAAAGGCACCAATATTATCGGTGCATACTCTTTAGAAGATTTAGCTTCTAAATTAGAAAAACCACGTAAAGTGATGTTAATGGTGCGTGCAGGTGATGTAGTGGATCAATTCATTGACGCATTACTACCGCACTTAGAAGATGGCGACATCATTATTGATGGCGGTAACTCAAACTATCCGGACACCAACCGTCGTGTGGCAGCGTTGCGTGAAAAAGGCATTCGCTTTATCGGTACAGGTGTTTCTGGTGGTGAAGAAGGTGCGCGTCATGGGCCATCTATTATGCCAGGTGGTAATGAAGAAGCATGGACATTTGTAAAACCTGTGTTACAAGCTATTTCAGCAAAAACTGACAAAGGTGAAGCTTGCTGTGATTGGGTGGGTAAAGATGGTGCAGGCCATTTTGTGAAAATGGTACATAATGGTATCGAGTATGGCGATATGCAGTTAATTTGTGAAGCTTACCAATTCTTAAAAGAAGGCGTGGGCTTATCTGATGATGAGTTGGAAGCGACTTTCAAAGCATGGCGTAACACTGAATTAGACAGCTACTTAATCGACATCACCGCTGATATCCTTGGTTATAAAGATGAAGATGGTAGCCGCCTTGTAGATAAAATCTTAGACACTGCAGGACAAAAAGGTACGGGCAAATGGACAGGGATCAATGCGCTTGATTTTGGTATTCCATTAACGTTAATTACTGAATCTGTGTTTGCACGTTGTGTATCTGCATTCAAAGATCAACGTATTGCAGCAAGCCAATTATTTGGTAAAACTGTGGGTAAAGTGGAAGGTGATAAGAACGTTTGGATTGAAGCTGTTCGTAAAGCATTGTTAGCATCAAAAATTATTTCTTACGCACAAGGCTTTATGTTAATTCGTGAAGCATCAGAAAACTTTAACTGGAATATCAATTACGGCAATACCGCATTATTATGGCGTGAAGGTTGTATTATCCGTAGCCGTTTCTTAGGTAATATCCGTGATGCGTATGAGGCAAATCCAGATTTAATTTTCTTAGGTTCAGATAGCTACTTTAAAGGTATTTTAGAATCTGCAATGGGTGAATGGCGTAAAGTGGTAGCGAAGTCTATTGAAGTGGGTATTCCAATGCCTTGCATGGCATCAGCTATTACTTTCTTAGATGGCTATACTTCAGCACGTTTACCAGCAAACTTATTGCAAGCACAACGTGACTACTTCGGCGCACATACTTATGAGCGCACCGACAAACCACGCGGTGAATTCTTCCACACCAACTGGACAGGTCGCGGTGGTAATACTGCATCAACAAAATATGATGTGTAACTAACTTACAATAAATGATTCTGCATCTTAGTCAAATTAGATAGCTAATGAAACTAGATGCAGATTTTTATAGCTAAAATAAAAGGCTGAGTTTCGATTTTCCGAACTCAGCCTTTTAAATTTCTCAATGTAGCCTTATAGTTTTTCAGCTAACATCGCTTCTAATTTTTCTTGGTCAATTGCAAATTTACGGATACCTTCAGCTAATTTTTCAACTGCCATCGGATCTTGGTTATGCTCCCAGTAGAATTCTGCTTCAGTCAGTTTCTCTGGACGAGCTTTTACTTCACCTTTATATTCTAATTTACGTACAAGAGCAGTGTTGCTTTCTTGTAATGCTTTTAATAAAGGTGGTGCAATAGTAAGACGATCACAACCAGCAAGTTCAGTGATTTCGCCAACATTACGGAAACTCGCACCCATTACAATAGTGTTATAACCATATTGTTTATAGTAGTTATAAATGCCGGTTACAGAAATTACGCCCGGATCTTCACTTGCTGCATATTCTTTACCTTCGTGTGCTTTATACCAGTCTAAAATACGGCCTACGAAAGGAGAAATTAAGTAAACACCAGCTTCTGCGCAAGCGCGTGCTTGTGCTTGAGAGAATAATAATGTGAGGTTACAGTTAATGCCTTCTTTCTCTAATACTTCAGCGGCACGAATACCTTGCCATGTAGAGGCAATTTTAATCAAAATACGATCGTTAGAGATACCAGCTTCATTATATAAAGCCATTAATTTGCGTGCTTTAGCAATAGTTTTCTCTGTATCATAAGAAAAACGAGCATCAACTTCTGTTGAAATGCGCCCTGGGACAATTTTTAGGATTTCTAAACCGATGTTTACGGCTAATTTGTCTTCAGCATCAATTAGCTGTTGAGCCTTATCATTGCTTTTAGATTTTGCATAAGCCACAGCTTCATCAATTAATGGTGCATATTGTGGTAGTGCAGAAGCACTTAAAATTAAAGAAGGGTTAGTTGTTGCGTCTTGTGGTTGATATTGTTTAATCGCATCAATATCACCAGTATCAGCAACAACAACAGTCATTTCGCGTAAAGCGTCTAATTGGTTCATAATAGTTCCTCTTCTGTTTTTTTCTTATTATGGCATATTAACCTAAATAGGAAAGCTTTTATGTAATTTATATCAATTTTTTTCAGACTCCATTAAAAACAATCACAACATACAAACTATATATTATTAAGTAATTTGCAAAACTTGGAGGAAAATAGACCGCTTGTTGATGCGAATTTATACTCGCTGTCGTAATTTTCAACAAGCGGTAAAAAAATCAAAAAATTTTGCAAAAAAGACTTGCAAGGATTTGATATTTCTCTATAATGCACCCCACACAACGACGCGCTGTTGTGAATCTTCAGAAAAAGCAGTGCGTCGTTTATTTTTGTTCTTTAACAACATATCAGACAATCTGTGTGGGCACTTGTTGATTGACTTAATTTAAAAATATTTTTAATTTTGAAGTCTTAATAGGTGCTAACTAGAAATTCATTATACTTTTTAAGTAGTGACATTTTATGTCAGCAGTATTGAGCGATTGAACTTGAATTGAAGAGTTTGATCATGGCTCAGATTGAACGCTGGCGGCAGGCTTAACACATGCAAGTCGAACGGTAACAGGAAGAAAGCTTGCTTTCTTTGCTGACGAGTGGCGGACGGGTGAGTAATGCTTGGGAATCTGGCTTATGGAGGGGGATAACTACGGGAAACTGTAGCTAATACCGCGTAATATCGAGAGATTAAAGGGTGGGACCGCAAGGCCACCTGCCATGAGATGAGCCCAAGTGGGATTAGGTAGTTGGTGAGGTAAAGGCTCACCAAGCCGACGATCTCTAGCTGGTCTGAGAGGATGACCAGCCACACTGGAACTGAGACACGGTCCAGACTCCTACGGGAGGCAGCAGTGGGGAATATTGCACAATGGGGGGAACCCTGATGCAGCCATGCCGCGTGAATGAAGAAGGCCTTCGGGTTGTAAAGTTCTTTCGGTAGCGAGGAAGGCATTTAGTTTAATAGACTAGATGATTGACGTTAACTACAGAAGAAGCACCGGCTAACTCCGTGCCAGCAGCCGCGGTAATACGGGGGGTGCGAGCGTTAATCGGAATAACTGGGCGTAAAGGGCACGCAGGCGGTGACTTAAGTGAGATGTGAAAGCCCCGGGCTTAACCTGGGAATTGCATTTCATACTGGGTCGCTAGAGTACTTTAGGGAGGGGTAGAATTCCACGTGTAGCGGTGAAATGCGTAGAGATGTGGAGGAATACCGAAGGCGAAGGCAGCCCCTTGGGAATGTACTGACGCTCATGTGCGAAAGCGTGGGGAGCAAACAGGATTAGATACCCTGGTAGTCCACGCTGTAAACGATGTCGATTTGGGGGTTGGGCTTTAAGCTTGGCGCCCGTAGCTAACGTGATAAATCGACCGCCTGGGGAGTACGGCCGCAAGGTTAAAACTCAAATGAATTGACGGGGGCCCGCACAAGCGGTGGAGCATGTGGTTTAATTCGATGCAACGCGAAGAACCTTACCTACTCTTGACATCCAGAGAACTTTCCAGAGATG
>NZ_ALJP01000017.1:0-31682 GCF_000287615.1 Haemophilus sputorum HK 2154 | reverse complement strand
TGCTTTTTTTATATCTAAAATTCCTATCATCATTTTCTTGCCATATAAATTTAATTTTCTGTTTTTTCAGTAAGTTTTTTGTAAAACAGTACATAAAAACAACCGCTTGTTACAATTTTGTGATCTATTTCACAAAAATTGCCATTATTTCTGATCTTATGTGTGCATTTGATTAAAATAACCATATTAAGTTATCAGAGGATAAGATATGAAAACACTAGGCGAATTTATTATTGAGAAACAGGCCGAATACCCTGAAGCGAAAGGCGAATTGAGTGGTATTTTGTCTTCTATCCGTTTAGCGGCGAAAATTATTCACCGTGAAATTAACCGAGCGGGATTAAGCCAAGACATTTTAGGCGTAGCAGGTTCTGAGAATATTCAGGGCGAAGTACAAATGAAATTAGATGTCTTTGCTAATGAAACGATGAAACAAGCGTTAATAGGACGCGAAGAGGTGGCTGGCTTTGCTTCAGAAGAAGATGATACTTTTATTGGCTTTGATACTGAGCGTGGGCGTAATGCTAAATACATTTTAATGACCGATCCGTTAGATGGTTCTTCTAATATTGATGTGAATGTTTCTGTGGGTACGATTTTCTCTATTTATCGTCGTATCTCACCAATTGGCACACCGGTAACCATGGAGGATTTCTTACAACCAGGCCGTAAACAAGTAGCTTCTGGTTATGTGACTTACGGTTCTTCAACCATGTTAGTTTATACCACTGGAAACGGTGTGAATGGCTTCACTTATGACCCATCTTTAGGTCTGTTTATTCTTTCTCATCCAGAGATGAAAATGCCGGAAAAAGGCAAATATTATTCTATCAATGAAGGACAGTACGTTACCTTCCCAATGGGTGTGAAAAAATTCATTAAATACTGTCAAGAAAGTGATGCAGCAACTAAGCGTCCGTATTCTTCACGTTATATTGGCTCATTAGTATCAGATTTCCACAGAAATCTCTTAAAAGGCGGTATCTATATTTATCCTACATCCACGGTTTATCCGAAAGGTAAATTACGTTTGTTGTATGAAGGTAACCCGATGGCATTCCTTGCTGAACAAGCGGGAGGTATGGCAACGGATGGCTTTAATCCAATTTTAGATATTAAGCCAGAAACCTTGCACCAACGCGTACCATGCTTTATCGGTTCGACTGAGATGGTTAAACAAGCGGATAAATTTATGCAAGAATTTGCAGAATAATCATCATAAATGAAAAAAGCGATGTGTTTCATTCACATCGCTTTTTTATTTCCATCGATTAGCGTAATTTTTCTATTTGGCTGATCTCTCTTTTCAGCAAATCAATTTCAGCCTGAATTTGGAAAGTTTTTGCAAGATTTTCAGCTGTCAGTACCGCTTGAGTTTCTCCGTATGCTGCAATTTTCCCTTGGTGCAGTAAAATCACTTCATCACAGAAACGATAAGCCAACGACAGGTGATGAATGGCAACGACACATGTATGTTCCGGTGTGAGTGATTTAAGCTGTTCCATCATATCAATTTGATAATAAGGGTCGAGAGGCGCAATCGGCTCATCTACCAATAAAACAGGGGATTCTTTAATACAGCAACGAGCAAGTTGTACACGTGCTTTCTCGCCACCTGAAAGTTGTTGGAAAGGTTTGTTGAGTAAATGTGTCACTGCAAATTTTTCTGAAAACGCTTGAATTTTTGACCGCTCTTTTTCTTTTGGTAACGGAGCTGCCAAGCCTAATGCAATCACATCATAAACGGATAAATCCCAATGAATTTGCGTATTCTGGGCCAGGTAAGCAATATGTTGGCTTTTTTCAGTCGCATTCATTTTGCTTAATGACTGAGCATCAAACCAAATTTCTCCTTGTTTGAGGGGCAATATGCCAGCAATACTTTTTAATAACGTGGATTTTCCCGCGCCATTAGCACCCATAATGCCAACTAATTTTCCTTTTGGAATTTGACAAGAAATATTGGTTAAGCCGTATGGTTGACTGAGTTGTTTAATGTTAATCATATTTTGTCTAAAAAAGATAGGCTACCTGAAGTAGCCTATTGTAATGCTTTATTTCAAAATAAACATCGGTGTGTCGCTGATAGGATCACGATGAATGATGACATCTAAATCAAACACATCCTTCAGCAACTCTTCGGTCATCACTTCATCAGGTGTGCCTTGTGCCATTACGGCACCTTTTTTCATGACGATTAAGTAATCGCAATAGCGGCAGGCTTGGTTGAGATCATGCAACACCGTAATCACAGTTTTGCCGTTTTGTTGCATTTGTCGCATCATGCCCATGAGTTCTGCTTGGCGGTTTAAATCCAGATAAGTAGTCGGCTCATCGAGTAGCACTAATTCAGCATCTTGCGCAAGTGTCATGGCTAAAAATACCCGTTGTTGCTGACCACCAGATAAATCGGAAACCAACTGTTCGGCGAGTTCAGTAGTTTGTGTTTGTGTCATCGCCCAATTAACCAATTCTTCATCTTTTTGGCTGAGTTTACCCCAGAGGTTTAAGTAAGGCGAACGCCCGTAAGCAATCAATTCGCGTACTTTAATGCCTTCAGGTACCAAGTGTTGCTGCGGGAGAAAAGCCAATTCTTGGGCATATTCTTTAGGGCTTTTTTGCCAAATATCCTGACCTTTATGGGTGATTGAGCCTTGCTTTGGCTTAAGCAATCGAGCCACCGCTTTTAATGTGGTGGACTTACAGCAACCATTTGGGCCGATTAACGCAATCACTTTATTTTTCGGGAATTTTAGCGACAGATTTTTAACCACGAGTTTATCTTGATAACCTAAAGATAAATTATTGATTTCAATGCTCATTATTTAGTTCTCATCAATAAGTAGAAGAAATATGGCGCACCGATAATTGCGGTCAGAATACCTGCCGGCAGTTCAGTTGGTGGGTCAATCACCCGCGCCAAAATATCCGAAAGTTGTAATAAGAGGGCGCCAATAATCAAGGCTGCCGGTAATAGGGTACGATGTCTGCCACCGACTAAACGACGGGCAAGATGCGGCGCAACTAAGCCTAAAAAGGCAATCGGACCACAAATTGCCACGGCTGTAGTGGAAAGGGCTACCGCTAGCACTAAAACGCTTATTTGCACTTTATTTACGGTCACCCCCAAGGTAGAGGCTTTGTTTTCACCTAAACCAAGGGTGTCGAGATCGCGACAGAAAATAAATGGCAAGGGCAGCAATATCACTAACCATGGTAATACCACATTTAAATAAGACCAGCTACGCCCCCACAGGCTTCCTGTGAGCCATAACATCGCCGTATTGATCTCGACTGGATTGGTAAGCATTAGATAATGACTAATAGCAGCCCATAATGCGGAAAGTGCGACCCCAATGATTGCCATTTTGATAGGGCGGAAGTTAAAACCGCACACGACCCATAAAATGACAAAAGAGAGCACACCACCTAAAAAGGCAAAAATTGGCATCCAGTAAAAGGCTAAGTTTGGTAAGAACATCAATACCGAAACAGCAACCAACCCCGCCGCATTGTTAATCCCTAAAATATCGGGAGAAGCAAGCGGATTACGCACTACGCTTTGCACTAGCACACCGGAAATTGCTAAGGCGCCGCCTAATAAAATCGCTAACACCGCACGGGGGAGGCGATATTCCATCAAGGTAAAATAGTTTTTATCGTCAGGCTGAAAGGCTGCCCAAATTTCTTCAAAGGAAAGCGTATAAGTGCCGAGTCGAATACTCAATCCAAAGAGTAGTACCATCAGGCTAAGCGTGACGACATAAAAGCCGATAGTGCGGAAAGATACATGAGAGGTTCGCATTAGTGTCTTCCTCTGGCAAATAATACAAAGACTGGGGCACCGATTAAGGCAAGCACCGCACCAGCAGGCACTTCGCTAGGAAAGTTGACCGCGCGGGCAATGGTATCTGCAGCGAGCATTAAAATTGCGCCGAGTAACATCGCCATAGGGAGCGATTTTCGCAAGTCATAACCAATCCAATAGCGGGCAAGGTGGGGCACGAGTAAGCCAATAAAGGCCACAGGGCCAGCAACACTCACGCTTGAGCCCACAATCAATAACGCCATGATGTTAGCGTACCAGCGTAAACGGAAGAGATTGATGCCTAACGAACGCGCAGATTCATCGCTTAAATTGAGTAAATTTAAACGACTAGCAAAGAATAGACAGAAAAGTGCGGTCAAAATAAAGAACGGAAATAACGTCAATAATTCATTCCAACGAGCATGTGCAATGCCGCCAGCTAGCCAACTCATAATACCGAAGGCATGATCTTCCGCGATAATCAGCACCAATTTAGTGAGTGCTGCACAAAGTAGTGATACGGCAATCCCTGCTAAAATCACTCGGCTACGATCTCCACTGTTGTCTTTCCAGCCATTGCTGATCAGCATCACCACAAACCAACTCAGACCGCCACCGATACTAGCCACTAAGGCAATGCTATAACCAGAAAGAATCAAGGGGCTAAACGCACTGGCGGTTACCATTGCAAGACTAGCACCCGAGTTCACGCTGAGTAGCGTAGGGGAGGCAAGTGGATTGCGCGTAATGGTTTGTAACAATGCCCCCGCCACCGCAAGATTGGCACCTAAAATCATGCCAACTAATGCGCGCGGTAGGCGTAAATCGGTTACCGTAATTTTGGCAATTTCATCGCCATCGGGGAGGAACGCTTGTAACGCTGCAAGCGGTCGAATTTCGATGGGATAATACAAAAACAGGCTTCCCCATAATAGGAAAGCCAGAATGATAAGGGGAAGTCCCCAACGGAAAGCAGACTTCATCATTATTTTTGCTTCACGAAATCTTCAATTTGTTTTGCCATAATTTTGCTTGCTTCTAAACCGCGACCACGCGCCCACATGTCGGAGTCAACACTGTAAACATGGTTCGCTTTTACCGCAGGAATGGCTTTCCAAAGTGGCTCAGCTTCCCATTTGCGCGCAATGCTTTCATCACGATAATGGGCAATGAACAAGTATTCCGGTTTTTCCATTACTAATTGTTCAAGGTTGATTTCTACGAAAGCTTGATCACTATTGAGTTTAGTTGGCGCAAAACCTAATGTCGTTAAGAAACTACCCACATAGCCATTGTCATTTTGGATATTAAATTTATCTTCTCGGGAAGTACCAAATGAGGCTTTTTTGCCTTGTACACCTAGATTTTTTGCAATGTTGGCAATGTAATCATTATGCTCATTGATCTTCGCTTTCATTTCGCTACTTTTACCGACTAAATCACCAATTTTTTGCGCGGTTTCAAGATTTTCTTGATAACTTTCATGACGAGAATCGAACATCACTGTTGGCGCAATTTTTTTCAATTCTTCAAACACCGCTGTGTGACGGGAAGGATCGGCAATAATTAAATCGGGTTTGAGAGAAGCAATCACTTCAAGACTCGGTTGAGAACGTGTGCCAACAGATTGCCACTCAGCAATTTTTTCACGCACTTGCGGCAAAATACGATCGACTTTGTTATCGTCGGCCACACCTACTGGGCTTACACCGACTTGAGCTAAGGCATCTACAAAGGAATATTCCAATGCCACAACACGGCTTGGGGTTTTATCAAGGGTAAATTCACCTTTCGCATCTTTAACCGTCACTGCACTAGAAAATGCGGATACCATTAATAATGCAGAAGCTAAAGTGGTTTTGAATAATTTTTTCATGTTGTGTCCTCAATAATAAAAAGTGTTCAAATTATACGCGAATTTTATGAATTGAGAATAGTTATTTTTTATATTTTGAGTGATGAAAAATAAAACGGCATATTTTGAAATATGCCGTTAGGGTTAATGTGCGATTTTTCTCTGTTGCGTCAATAACATCCAAATCAAGCAAGGGGCACCGATAAGTGCAGTCAACGTGCCAATGTAAATATGTGAAAATAGTGGGATATATAAAATTGCCAAATCAGCCAGTAATAGCAATAATGCCCCGATTAGCGCACTAGTGAAGTAAAGTTGTGATGGGCGAGCTTTCAGTAAAATACGGGCGAAGTGTGGTGCGATTAAGCCGATAAACCCAATGGTACCAGTTTGCGGAATGGTCGCACCGACTAATAAAGCGACACCAAAGGTGCTGATGAAAAAGCTACGTTTGGGATCCACGCCCATGGTGCTAGCCGTTTCTTCACCAAAGGTGAGTAAATCTAAATATCGGCGGGTGTGGTATAAACAGAAAATCCCAACCAGAACAATCGGGAGTGAAATAAGCAATGTATCTAATTTAGCCCACATCAACGAGCCTTGTAGCCAACGATAAAGTTCAGCTAATGCCCATGGGCTTTCCGCGTTGGAAAGCAGCAATGCGATTGCTGACCCAAGCAACATATTGACCGCTAAACCGCTTAGAATCATCATCGTGGTGCCGTAGTTTTTAGCGATCAAATACACGATGAAAAAGCTTAAAAGCGCGCCAATTACTCCTCCGGCTAAGAGCAGTGAAAATGGCACGGCAAAATAATAGAGGATAAATACACTAGCAACCGTTGCGCCAGCGCTACTGCCGAGCAAGCCTGGACTCGCTAATGGGTTTTGGAAAATGCCTTGCATCGCATTGCCGGCAATCGCTAGGCTGGCACCCGTCAATAAAGCTAAACCAATGCGCGGAAAACGAATATCCCACAGCACCATCGAGCGCATATCGGTGAGCACGCCATCCGCATTTTTGAGATGGGCGAAATCGCCTAGCTGATGATAAATCGCAAAGCCGCTAATCAACAGCAACGCGAAGAAAAGTGCGGTATTTAATTTTAGTGTTTTGGTCAATGATCAATTTCCTATGTAATCCAAATATCATTTGTTAATTTGATTTTGTCAAATCTCCCCTAACCCCTCTTTGCTAAAGAGGGGAATTATTATGGTGATAATTTATAATTTTGGTATTTATTTTAATTATTCATACATAAAAATAGTAACTACGTCACCCTAGGTTAATTTAATAATGAAATACCCCTCTTTAGCAAAGAGGGGTTAGGGGAGATTTGTCAGCTACATTATTTTAATTGTTGATAAATCTTCTCCGCCCCTTGCCACACGCCGTGATCGAAGCAATAGGTATATTTCATCGGAATGCTTACAAGCGGTTGGTTTTTGAAAAAATCTTGCAGCATAGGGTGGTGCAGTAATTCAGCTTGTGCATTGTAACCTTGTTTGTCGGTCAGTGAAATTAGTACATTTGGTTGGCTTAAAATCACTTTTTCTAACGAGAAGTTTTGTGCGGTAAGTGGTGTTTTTAGTGGCGTTAATCCGAGTAAATTTAACAGTACAGGATATTGTGGGTAATAACTCTCTACCACACCTGTTTCCGACAAAATCAGTGTATCAGTAAGCGGTCGATTTAAGTGAACGTTTTGCGATTTGAGTTTTGTTACTAAATCAGTCGCCTTTTGCTCATTACCCAGTTGTTTGCCTAAGTCTAGAATTAGCGTAAATAATTCATCGGGCGTTTGTGGGCTGTCGTTAATGGGAATAATCTTCACATTGAGTTTTTTCAGCTCTGCGACTAATTGGGGATAAAAGGTTTCGTTAATCAGAATCGTTTTATCCAAATAGGGTAATAATTCCGTTAATTGCGGTTCCAGAACAGGTTTATCGGTATTGATTTTATCCAACATCATCAACGGATTTTTCGAATAAGGCGACTGTGCAGCAATTTGCGAAGGCTCCGCCAGTTCGATAAGCAGTCTGTCGCTGCAAAGCGTGAGCGAGACAAATTGTTCCGAAGCCTGAGCGGTAAACGGAAGGAAAAGTGCGGTTAAAATTAAGCGAGTTTTTTGCATATAGATAATGATACGCTACGCCATCAAGAATGTAAAAAGGCGTGCTAAGCACGCCCTTATGAGTGGGTAATAATTAGAACGATCCTTTCAACCCAACGTAAACATTACGTCCTTCTTGGCCGTAGCCCAGTACGTTTTCATATTTTTTATTGAATACGTTGTTAAGGTTCGCATAAATCGTCAAGCTATCCGCTACTTTATAGTTCACGCCTAAGTTTGCCAAGGTGTAAGATGGCAATTTTACTTTATGCGTGCTGTAGGTTGGTGAATAGTAGGTATCCATGCGTTTGCCTGTGTAAGAGACATTTACATCTGTGCCCAATTTTTCAGTGATTTGGTATGCTAAGCCTGCGTTCGCCAAATGTTTTGGACGACGTGTCAATTCAGCGCCTTTGCTATCTCGGGTTTGTGTGTAGGTGTAGTTAGCGTAAGCAGTTAATACATCGGTGATTTTACCGTTGTAAGCCACTTCAACACCTTTCACTTTGCTTTTACCTTCAAGGTTTACTGCACGGCTTGCATAAGTGGTAAAGTTGATTACTTCGCTGCTAATCGCGTTTTTCACGTTGCGAGCGAAATAAGTCACATCAAAGCTGTGACGCCCATCATTGGTTTCAAACAAGAAACCAACATCGCCACCTACACTTTTCTCTGGTTGTAAATTCGGGTTACCGATATATCGCGCGTTGTAACCGTAATATTCAGTGATCGTCGGGTTTTGAATTGCTGAACCGAAACTTGCGTGGGCTTTCACATTGTTGTGTAAACGGTAAGCGCCAGCGATACGGCCCGTCCATGAGTTTTCGTATTCAGAGCTGTCAGTGTAACGACCACTAATATTTAAGCTATGATCTGCATCGTGTAATAAGCGATATTCTGCCGCTAAGCTTTTCTCAACAAGTTTTTTATTACCTGCATTATTGAAATAAGACGAGTTGAAATCTGTTTTTTGATAGTCAGTTAAAAAGCTTAAACCTTGCGTGAGAGTGCCTTCACGATCAAAATTGACGTCTAATTGATAGTTCGCATTGAGTTTTTTCGCATCGTAAGCCGATGTGTAGCCAACGGTATCGCTGTCAGTTTTGAGATGGCTTACTCCCACTTTGTGTTTAAGCAATTCATCATCATTACCTAAGAAACCACTTAATTTGAATAAGGTGTCACGTGTACGGGTGTAGTGGCCTTTTTCATCCGTTGCGCTGTTATCAAAGTTAGCTGTTTGGCTGCTGTGAGAGGTTAAGAAGTCGAAACCTTTTTGGTTATCGTCATAGCCGAAACGAAGAGAAGCGTTATCACGATGGAATTTATCGCGTTCGCTTGAGCCACCGGTACTTACCGCTGTGCCATCTTGCGCAGTGTAGTTAAAGCGGTTTTTGCTGAGTGCTGAAATGCCTTTGGTGTGGTGACTGTCACCATGTAAAGCATAATAGAAATTGTTGTTTGAGCCTGAAAGGGTTAATGAACCATCCACTGTGCGATTCGAGCCTGTGCCAAAATCGTAATCGACATTGAAGGTTTTGCCTTTTTCTAAACCTTTTTTCGTGGTGATATAAATTACACCACCCATGGCATCACTTCCCCAAAGGGCAGATTGTTCACCGCGTAGTACTTCAATGCGGTCGATATTGCTTAATGCTAAGCCACCGAAATCAAAGCCATAGCCAGAAACAGGGTTCACTTTCACGCCATCAATAATCACAGCAGTGTGGTTTGCATCCGCACCACGTAAGAATACATTAGTTAATGTGCCACGACCGCCAGAAGCACTTACAGCTAAGCTTGGTACCGTTTTCAACACATCACTGACATAAGTCGCACCACGTTGTGCAAAATCTTTTTCGGTTAAAACGGTAACAGATGAAGCGGTTTGATGAAGGCTCGTTGGCGTGGCTGAGGCAGAATAGACGTTAATCACATCTAATTTTGCCACATCTTCAGCCGCCGCTAATGCCGGAATCGCTAATAAGATCGCTGAAGTAATCACATTTTTTTTCATTTTAAAATCCCTAGGATAAAAGTCTGTATAAAAGCGCCAGCAGTTTACACATTTGAGGCCTGGCAAGCAAATCTCTCATGATGAAAATAACTCATAATCAAAATGAATAGAATTTGAGATACAGAAAAATAAGCTATTAACTAAAAATTAAGCTATCATAATGACCATTTTTCTTTATATATCTCTTATCTCGGAATTTTATGAACAAACTTAAAATTGTTTTATTAAGCGTAGTTGCACTAGGATTATTTGCTTGTAAAAGCCAACCTGTACCTAAGAAAACGGTAAAAACCGGTTTTTTAAAAGATGAAATTAGTCAAGCTGAGTTGAATAACCCGAAAGACTACAAGCGTTATTATTACTCTTGCAATAATGCAGAAACCGGTGAGACTTCTTATTTAGCAACCTATTTCCCACTTTCAAGAGAAAGTCGATTGAAAGATAATTTCGGCTTCTATTTTCAGTTAGATGGCGGCAAAGCAATGCCGTTTGATCATCTTGAAAATAAAGTGTTGAATGCGAGAGGAAATCGATTTGAGGTGACATACCGTTCTTACCATCCTATTGCAGGTAATTACGTGAATTTAGTCGCACGTGAACGCAGCTCAATCTATTACAAAAATTATCAAGGAATGCAGTTGCCTTGGTTGGAATGTCGAGAAGGTTAGTATGAAAATAAAGGGTTAAAGCAAGTTGGCTTTAACCCTTTATTTATTATTTGGTAACTACAATTTTTGAGCCACTTGAGAAGCTCACTTGTTTTGGCTTGTTAATCGCACGGATATCAGCCGTTTTGCTGAGAAATTGCTTTTGTGCAGCTTCTGGCAGTTCGCCTAATGGTAGGCGGATGGTGATTTCCATTTGCTTGCCACTAGCAAGTGGCGGTTCAAATTCAAGTGGTAACTCTTTTGAATACAATGGTGTTTGTTTTCCAATCACATAAGAGGAAACCCAGCCAAGAGATTGGATTTGGTTTTTGCCTTTATTTTGAATCTGATAGGTTAATGTAACATAAGATTGATTGTTTTCTTCTGTCTGCACACCACGCGCAATAAATTGAATGCTTACGTTACGATTAAATTGCTCAAGCTCTTCATTTTGAGGGGCGCTTTGGGGCGTTTCTTTTTGTTGTGGTTTCGTGCTTTTTTTAGCTGGTGCTGGCGCTTTAGTTTGTGGTTGAGTTTTAGCTGGCGTTTTATTTTCTGTTTTTTCAGCCGCAAAAGCGTTTGGGAAGATTAGCCCAGTAACGAATGCATAAATGATAGCCCATGAATACTTTTTCATATTTCCTCCGTTATTTGATAAGTGGTACCAAACTCAGTTGTAAATTTTCAGAGATGACTTGATTGAGTAAATCAATATTTGGATGTTTTCCTGGGTATTGTTTGGCATCTTCAACATGTTCAGCAAACCATTCTAGCCCTTGTTGCGCGCTACAAGCGGTCAGTTTTCCATCGAATTTTGCAAATAGGGCATGATAGAGTTTTAATGAGCCTAATTTGCCCTCAATCGCAGGAATCGTGTGAATAACTTCTCCTGTGGCGTTTTTAACGTCTAAACCGCGAAGATGATCGATAGCGGGAAAGCTGGCTAAATAATCTTTGAACTGCATAAGTCTCTCCAATGATAAAAAGGTTAATAATTATATCAGTCTTTTAGTTGCTCATTAGTATTTATTCTTTCTCTTTTTAGGCTAAATCGCTTTAGCAAAATATCTTTTGGCAACCGTTTGCAATAGCCATTTTAAGCGACTATCATTAACTTAGAAACTCAAACAAAACAAACACAAAGGAAATCATTATGAGTCAATTACACTCACAATCTGACATTGTGCTGATTGGTGCGGGTATTATGAGTGGCACGCTTGGCACGCTGTTAAAAGCTTTAATGCCAGAGAAAAGCATTACCATTTTTGAAGCTGAACCAGATATTGCGTTAGAAAGCTCTAATGAATGGCATAATGCAGGCACAGGGCATGCTGCACTTTGTGAACTAAACTATACTGCTGAAAAAGCAGATGGCACTATTGATATTAGCAAAGCGCTTGATATTAACGAAAAATATCAGCTTTCGTTAGAGCTTTGGTCATATTTGGTGGAAACTGGTTGCATTGAAAATCCAGCGGATTTTATCCGTAAATTGCCACATATGAGTTTTGTGCAAGGCGAAAAAGATGTCAAATTCTTGAAAAAACGTTTTGAAACCCTTTCAACTCATCCACTGTTTGAAGGGATGCAATTTGCTGATGATGCAGAAACGTTAAAACAATGGATTCCATTGATGATGGAAAACCGTGTGAATAAAGAGCCAGTTGCAGCAACATGGATGGAGCACGGTACTGATGTCAATTTTGGGGAGTTAACCCGTAAACTCTTTAAGCACTTAGTCAAATCAGGTTGCCGCTTAGAAGTGAATCATCCAGTTTGTGGCTTAGATAAAACCGCAGAGGGTTGGCGTTTATCTGTTAAAGATGCAAGCGGTCAAATTTTCCAACACGATTGCAAATTTGTCTTTATTGGTTGTGGCGGCGGTTCGCTTAACTTATTACAAAAAAGCCATATTCAAGAAGCGAGACATATCGGTGGTTTCCCTGTGAGTGGAATTTTTATGGTGTGTCGCAATCCTGAAATCGTGGAAAAACACCATGCTAAAGTTTATGGTAAAGCGAAAATTGGTGCGCCCCCAATGTCGGTGCCGCATTTAGATACCCGCTTTATTGAGGGTAAGAAAACCTTGTTATTTGGGCCTTTCGCTGGCTTTACCACGAAATTTCTGAAAAATGGTTCACAATGGGATTTCCCAAGCTCATTTAAGGCAGATAATTTTGTTACCATGATGCTTGCTGGCTGCAAAAATATCCCACTGACACAATATTTAATTAAGCAGGCGCTTTTAACGAAAGAGCAGCGCATGGAAGATTTACGCGCTTTCTTGCCTGATGCCAAAAGTGAAGATTGGGATGTGATTATCGCAGGTCAGCGTGTGCAAATTATCAAAGATCAGCCGAATGAAAAAGGCGTGTTATGTTTTGGCACAGAAGTGATTACTTCGGAAGATAAAAGCATTGCAGGCCTACTTGGTGCATCTCCTGGTGCTTCAACTTCGGTGGATGCGATGTTAAGCGTACTTAGCCAATGTTTTATTGCGCAACAACCAGAATTAGCAGAGAAATTAAAAGCAATTGTGCCAACTTATGGTGAAAAATTGCGAGATAATCCAGCTTTGATTCATGAGGTAAGAGCGAAAGCTGAAAAATGGTTAGGTGTGTAGGTGTTGATTTTAATGAACTAAAGGGGCGTATGATGTACGCCCCTTTGTTTGTTGATATGAAGCAAGTCAATCAATTATTTCTTCGCTTTTTTCTCTTTTACAAAGTGTTTGCCATCAAAACGATAATAAATGCGTTCTGAGGTCATTTTTCCGTTACCACAGGTATCTTCAAATTGATGTACTAACGGGAAGCTAAAGCGGTTATTTTTCAAGTCGTAATCAAAATAGGCATTCGATTCTGGTAAATCATTATTCGTATATGAGATAAACGATACCTCAATATTAGAAGTTGGTTTTTTACCTTGAATCAGATTGGCTTCTTCTAAACCTTTTTCCGTAATTTGATAAAATTTCGCTGCGATTGCATGATGACATTGACTGTAGATGTCAGAGGTTTCTATATAATAGTAAGGTTTTCCATTCAATTTAAGCGGTACTAGTCTGGTTATAAAAGAGCTTAACTCATTAACTTCCGTTTTCCAAGTGCCATTAGGTAGCTGATAACGCCAAATGCTGCCATATTCGTGCATTGTCCCGCCAGATTGCCAATCCCAAACAAGAATTTGCAGTTTTTGGTCTTCTGAAGTGAGCATGCCAACACCCACTTCAGGTGCTTTTTCCCAAGTGCAGAATTTGCCTTCTAATTTTTCAATTTTGGCTAGTGCGTCTTTAAAACGTTTTTCTGAAGACTGGTATTTTTCTTCATTCTTTTCGTTATAGTTGCCGTAGGTTTCCATCTCTGAATAACTTGCTGCTAATTCGCTATCAATGATTTCACATTGGTTAGCATAAGCGGCAGAAGAAAAGAGACATAGGCAAAGTAAGATTTTTTTCATAGAGCGTTCCTTTTTTAAGATTATTTTTCGCAAGCAGAGAAAGTGATTGTGCAATTCGCTGAATTCGTTTTACAGGCAGCCAAGGCTTCTTGTTCAGCTTCTTCTCGCTTCATTCTGAAATTGCGAACTGCGGCATATTTTTCAGGGGAGTCTCCCGTTGCCAATGCGACACAAGCATGATTAGCTTCTGTGACAATTTGACAATATTGTTTATTTGCATCATTTGAAGCAAGCTCGCAATCTTTTAGTGCTTTATTTTGAGCAGCCTTTATCATACCTCCCTCGCCATAACCAAAAGCACCATTTTGTGGATTATAAGCAATTACACTCCACCAATTAGGAAAATCTAGAAGTGGCGGTCGTGGTGGATACGACATTTGATCTTCGATTGAAGGTGTTTTCGCAGAAACTGAAACGGATAAAGCACATAAAGCTAATGTAAGTAATCTTTTCATAATAATCCTTTTGCTAGGGCGTATTTGATACGCCCTAGATTGATTTTAAGCGTTTATTGATACATATAGTATTTATATTGCGCGTCTAATTGACGAATTTCAATTTGGCAGTTTTTAGCTTTGCTGGCTTGGCAATTTAATAACGCTTCCTGTTCAACTGTGCCACAGATGCCAGAACGAGAGAAGAAGTAAGTCCAATTCCCGTTTTTATCTTTTGAAGATGCCATAGCAAGACAGCCATTTAATTGTGTTGCCGCTCCTTCGCATTCTCCTCGTTCTGCTTTTTCACAGTGCATTCTTGCATCCATAATCGCCACAGATTCGCCTAAAAAGCCAGTTGACCATCCCCAATCTCCAGTGGCTTTATTGATGGCAATGGCAGCATAGTAGTCAGAACCGACTGGTGGTCCTACTTGCGCATTTGAATATCCCCCTTGTGGAGGGGCTGAATTATAGATAATCATTCTTCCATCAGGACCAATAATTCGACACGTTCCAGTTGCTGGATCAAATTGCCCACCACAGCTATTCGCATAAGGGCTGCAAGCAAGCATCATGAATAGAATTAACCAATATTTTTTCATTTTTATTCCTTGTAAAAAGTGAGAGAAATTTGACCGCTCTTGCATCAAGAAGATTAAGGTGGTGCGAAGCTTTTTAAAATTCATGCACAAGTATTTATGCTAGTCTTGTGAGAATTTTCCCCATAAGAGTTTATCAATAACGTATTTATAATGTGCGTCTAATTGACGAATTTCAATTTGGCAGTTTTTAGCTTTGCTGGCTTTGCAATGTGATAATGCTTCCTGTTCAACTGAACCACAGATGCCACTATGAGAGAAGAAGTAAGTCCAATTCCCTTTTTTATCTTTTGACGATGCCATAGCAAGACAGCCACTTAATTGCGTCGCAACCACTTCGCATTTTCCTTGTCCTGCTTCTTCACAATTCATTATGGCATCCAGCGAAGCATCATTAGCGCCTAATTGACCTGTTGACCATCCCCAACCTCCAGTGGCTTTATTGATAGCTATCGCTGCATAGTAGTCAGAACGTGGTGGTGCTACTGGCACATTCGAATAACCACTAGAATATCCTCCTTGAGATGAGCAATTTGGATTATAACCATAGCTGCATAATGAAGGATCATTCTGTAATGCCCCTCTGGTTACATCATAAGTGGGATTGGCATAGGTATTGCCAGCAAACATCATTAATAGGATTAACCAATATTTTTTCATTTTTGATTCCTTGTGAAAAATCCTGTGAGGTTTGTCTTCTCTTTATGGTAAAAGCATATCGCTTAGTAATAAGTTTCTATTCAACAAACCTTGCATCTATACCATATAGCACATCTAAATCATGTTGTGGTAAGAAGTCTTTTTCTTTTACTTGATATTGCACAACTTTATCGTTTTGCAGTACTTTTTTCACCTCACCTTTACCTTTCCAGCAGAAAGAAACGATCTGTGTTTTTGGTCTTTCAATGGTAAGCGTAAAATCCGCAATAGGTTTAGCCCAGTTTGCCCCAGTTTTAAGAATATAACCTAATTCGTGATAATATATTCCTTGCGATTTTGCTTTTACTGATTTTTTAAATGATGGATCAATACAAAAAGTATCGGCAAATTTTTTATAATTGAGGAGTTCAGGAAGCCCCACCCCTCCCCCGACTAGAGGGGTATATTCATGCTGAATTTGAGTAATCGAATTGGCTTTAAAGGTTTGTTGCCAGCTATAAATAATTTGTCCACCCCAAAAGGCTACCATATCGACATCTTCGCCATCTTCAGATTTGTATGAATATTTAGCAAGACGTGGATCCTGACATTTCAAGATTTTCTTATCTGCAGAATCTGATTTACGTAACCAAGGCTCCATTAACTCTTCTTCAGTTAAACCACAGGCACGAAGAATGTCCGTGACATCATGTGAAACAAATTCTCTTTTCTCTGGATCATCTTCATTTTTGGTTTCGTAAAAGAATGCGCGTACATGAGTCGTCGGTTTGATTTCTTTGCCATTTGCATAAATCTTAAAAGAATTGATTAAACTTTGGGTGTCAGCAAAATCACCGTAATCGTGGAGCATCACTTCCGGTAATGGGAATAGCACCGTTTCAGTAATGTCTTTATCGGTCAGATTGCGATATTCATATTTCACCTTAATTTTATCTTGGCTGATAAATAGGTTTTCTTTTTGCATCGCAATATGCTCATTTTTAATATATTCCACACCACCAGTAGAGACCGTTCCCGTACTGTCGTTGGCTTGAGCTATAAATGGAAGACAAAGAATCGTTAAGAGAAGAGACTTTTTCATGATTGGTTTTCCTTGTAAAAAGTAAGAAAAATTTGACCGCTCTTGTGGTAAGGCAATTACCGTATTGTGTATTTTTCAAATACGCTACGAACTAAAATAATTTTTGTTTTGCTTGGCTAATTTTAAAACCGTGTTTTTCTTGGTTTGAACAAGTTAATGAATTGCCCGAAGCAGTGCATTGCCAGCCTTTGCCTTTAATTGTTTCACCATCTTTCAAAATTTGTGAGTCTGGTACAGCAGGGGTATCACTTGCACAAACAAGTGAAGCCTTTCCTGTTGCGCCAACAGAAAATAGCTCGCCCCATTCGAATTCACAATCTTTCGGACGCGGTAAAATCGGTTTTCCTTTAATTTTAGTAACACATTCAACTTGGGGGTTTAGACCAGGAAGGTCGCCAGAGCAATAAATAGCGTCATTAGCCGTGCGGAAACTGATGAAAGAGTCTGAGTTTGATGCGGTTTCTATTTGCGGGGTTAAGGCAAAGCTAGAAACAGAGAAAGTACATAAAGTGAATACAAATAATTTTTTCATGTTGAATTCCTTGTTGAGTGGCGGAATTGGTAAATTCCTACAAAATTTAACCGCTTGTAAGCCCTTTTGAATTGCTAGGTTATGAGTTTACTTGTTTTATTTCTTACAATAAAGGTAGGATAACAAACTTAACAATAATGGGCATAAAAAATAAATATAAACCGATGAGGTTTGGAATATGCCATCATAATTGGTGCCTTGTAGCGCATTCAAATCAAATAAATATTTCCCGAATACCCCAGCTTTCGCTATCCATAGCAACATCGCAAAGCGACGATAAAAACGTTGAAAGATAGCAAAAAAGAGATAACTGAAACTGGTAATGGCAATAAGTCTAAAATAGATATTAATAGAATGATTTAGACTATTAGCCACAGGATCATTGAATGCTAAATTATAACCAATAACTTGCACCCAATGTACGCCAAAGTTGAACCAGAAATAAGCACTAAATAACAACATGGCGAAATGTATTAAAAAGAGTAGGCCTTTCATTTGGAACACCTCAAGTGATAAAGAGGAAGACGCCATCCTTGGCGTCTTTTTCGGGGGCTCAAGTTATGAGCATTGTCCTGCTGCGCGTAATAAATCATTACAAGAACCGGTAGATTTAGCTGTACCACCGCTACCGCCGTTACACACTGCCCCAGAAGTTGCTGGGCCAAAGAAGGTTAATGCATTGGTGACATAACATTGGTGTGAGCGTTTGCCAACAGTTGCAGTAAAGTTAATTTGTACGCCTTCGTTTGAGCGGTTGCTGATTTTTACTGCGCTGGCATCAGTATTCAGTGCAAATGCCGCTTTTTCTTTAAGTTTTTCTTCAGAAACAGTTGCACTGTTTAATGCACTACATCCGGTTAAAGTGAAAGCCAAAAGTGAGGCTAAAACAACAGTTTTCATGTTCATCGTATTGCTCCTAGTAATCAGGGATGGAGAAAAATTGAATAACAGGCAAAGCTTAATTTACCTAACTTGCTAAAGTTGAGTATATTCTAGTACTAATAATTAAAAGTGTAAACTGTTAATTCATGTTTTTATATAAAAAATAAGCGTGAATTTTTAAAACTCACGCTTTTTAAGGCTGACAAGCGGTTAAATTTCCGGATTTTTTTGCAAATCATTTTGCCAACCGAGTGCTTGGGAGATCGCTATCGCCGTTTCTTTTACGGCTTCGTGTAAGAAGTCTGTCCCGATTTGAGCAAGACGCGAAACTGACATCGATACTGATAATGCGTAATCCACCTCATTTTTAAAATTGAAAATCGGATAAGCAATGCAGGTAACACCAAGTTCATTTTCTTCTTTATCCAATGCAAAACCTTGTGCACGAATCTCATCTAACTCTTTTCTCATTAAGTTGATATCAGTAATAGTATGACAAGTAAGCTGTTGAATATCTGCTTGGTGGTTAACCCAATAATGCATTAAATAAGTACTTGCTTTTTTATCGAAGGCTAAATAAAGCTTACCCATACCTGAACAATAGAGGTTGAGTCGTTGCCCGATATAAGCACGGGTGCGCAACATACCAGTCGTTGGCTCAAGTTTATAAATCATGATGGCATGATCGTTTTCTCGCATTGAAAGATTCACAGTTTCGCCAATTTTGAGGTTCAGGCTCTCTAAATAAGGTGAAGCAAGATGGATAATATTCATAGAGGAAAACATTTTATGCCCAATAGCTAAACATTTTGTGGTAAGTCGATAACTGCCAGCAGTCGTTGCGGCTTGAATAAATCCTTCCTGTTGTAAACCTTGTAATAGTCGGTGCACAGTACTTTTATTTAATCCAGATAATTCGGCTAATTTTGCTAATGGACAGCCGTTTGGATAATGACTTAATAAATCGATCAATCTTAATCCGCGAATTAGGCTTTGGTTTCCACTATTTTTTTCTTCTTTCATGCTCATCTCCTGAAAACAAAATGTGATCTAATTCACATTTTATCGTTTTAATTTGTGATCTGCTTCACAACTTTTTATTCCGCTACTTAACGGCACTATCATAACCGACTAATATGCAAAATATGAAATGATATTTCGTAATATGAAATTTAAGCTGTGAGGAGTGATTATGACTATTCGGGTTTCGTATGAGGCATTAAAAGCAGAATTTAAACGAGTCTTGCTAGCACGAAAAGTAAAAGAAGAAACTGCAGAGGCGTGTGCGACTGTGTTTGCGGATACGACGCAAGCGGGTATTTATTCGCATGGCGTTAACCGTTTTCCACGTTTTATTCAACAGTTAGAAAATGGTGATGTCATTCCAGATGCTGAACCCACGAAGGTTTTATCACTTGGCGCAATTGAACAGTGGGATGCTCATCAATCAATTGGTAATTTAACCGCAAAAAAAATGATGGATAGAGCAATGGAGATTGCGCGTGAACACGGTATTGGCGTAGTCGCACTTCGTAATGCAAATCACTGGATGCGCGGCGGCACCTATGGTCAACAAGCCGCAGAAAAAGGTTTTGTAGGGATTTGTTGGACAAATGCATTAGCAGCTATGCCACCTTGGGGGGCAAAACAACCAAGAATCGGTACAAACCCGTTCGTTATTGCTGTACCTACTACACCGATTACAATGGTAGATATGTCTTGTTCGATGTTCTCTTATGGTCAACTAGAAATTCACCGCCTACAAGGCAGGCAAACAGCAGTGGATGCGGGATTTGATGATGAAGGTAATCCAACACGCGAACCAAGTATTGTTGAGAAAAATCGCCGCTTGATGCCGATGGGATTTTGGAAAGGCTCAGGTTTATCAATCGTGTTAGATATGATTGCAACACTTTTAGCCAATGGGGATTCTACGGCAGCAATTACTGAAGATAAAAGTGATGAATTTGGTATGTCGCAAATTTTTATTGCCATTAAGGTAGATCGTTTAATTGATGGTAAAACCAAAGAAGAAAAATTAAAACGTATTATGGATTATGTAACGTCTGCAGAGCCATCTAATCCAGCACAGCCAGTCCGTTTGCCAGGGCATAAACAGATTGCTGTTGAAGCCGACCATCATGCAAATGGCATTCCAGTCGATGAATCAGTTTGGGCAAAATTAAAAGCGTTATAAGCCTAACAAGCGGTCAAATTTAGAGAAAATAATGCAAAGGGGGCGGTTATGTATTTCGGTCATATCGCAAATTATCAACCAGCACATTATCCAAAGGCGATTCAGTTTGCTTTGGATTATCTCAAACAAACAGATTTTGAGAAGATGGAAGCGGGTGTATATGAACTTAAAGGACGGGCAATTTTTGTCCAAGTATTGGATTTAACCACTCAAGCTAAAGTGGCATTTCAGCCTGAAGTCCACCGTAATTATTTGGATGTGCAATATCTGCATAAAGGTAAAGAAATTATGGTGGTTGCCGCTGATTTAGGAAATAACCCAATTGCACAAGTTTACTCGCCAGAACGTGATATTCAATATTATGCGGAGGTTTCTGGCGAAAACGAATTTCATTGTTTACCAGGTAATTTTGCCGTGTTTTTTCCTGAAGATGCTCATCGCACCGCTATTTTTGATGGTACGGAAAGTATTCGTAAAATTGTAGTGAAAATCGCATTAAGTGAGTTGGAGGCAGAATAATGAAAGCTTTTGCCCAGTTAATTGGCAAGTTGTTAGAAGGTATTTGTGTTGCCATTTTAGCCATTATGTCTATTTTGGTTTTCTTAAATGTTGTGTTGCGCTATGGCTTTAATAGCAGCATTAGTGTCACTGAAGAAGTGTCTCGATATTTGTTTGTTTGGCTAACTTTTTTAGGTGCGGTGTTGGCATTTAATGAAAGACAACATGTTAGTGTAAATGTGTTCGTAGAAAAATTATCTGCTCGTGGACAGTCAGTATTACGATTATTGACTGATGGTATGATGCTATTTTGTTGCTATCTCATCGTTTCAGGTAGCTGGATTCAGTTTCAACTTAACTTAAATAACTTAGCGCCAATTTCAGGTTTACCACAAGGCATTACTTATTTAGCGAGCGTGGTGGCAGGTGGGCTAATCGGACTCTTGTTGATTGCCAGAATTTTTAGCGGATGCGTGACACTTGCTAAAGGAGAAATACTATGACAGTAGTTATTTTTCTTTCTGTTTTATTAGGTGCAATTCTCCTTGGTGTTCCAGTCGCTTTTGCGTTATTGATTTGCGGTGTTGCGTTAATGCTGCACTTAGATTTATTTGATGCACAAATTTTAGCGCAACAAATTGTTAGCGGCGCAGATAGTTTTTCACTCATGGCGATTCCATTCTTTATTCTTGCTGGTGAGGTTATGAATGAGGGTGGGCTATCCAAACGGATTATTGACTTACCAATGAAACTAGTTGGCCATAAACGTGGCGGATTAGGTTTTGTAGCCATTTTAGCAGCAATGATTATGGCTAGTCTTTCTGGTTCAGCAGTAGCTGATACCGCAGCTGTAGCAGCAATGCTATTACCGATGATGAAAACGACGGGTTATCCACTTGATCGCTCCGCAGGCTTAATTGGTACAGCTGGTATTATTGCCCCAATTATTCCACCTTCTATCCCATTTATTGTCTTTGGTGTGGCAAGTGGTGTTTCGATTACTAAACTTTTCTTGGCGGGTATTTTCCCTGGAATAATGATGGGGTTTTGCTTGGCATTGTTATGGTGGTGGCAGGCTAAACGCTTAAATTTAATGACATTCTCTAAAGCTACCAAACAAGAGCTTTGCATATCATTTAAAAACAGTATTTGGGCATTGTTATTACCAGTAATTATTATCGGTGGTTTCCGCTCAGGTATCTTTACGCCGACTGAAGCAGGGGCAGTAGCAACGGCATATGCACTTATTGTTTCTCTCTTTGTTTATCGTGAGTTAAAAGTTAAAGATCTTTATAAAGTCTTTTTAGCAGCAGCAAAAACAACAGCAGTAGTTATGTTCTTAGTTGCTGCGGCAAATGTAACAGGCTGGCTTATTACTGTCGCAGAATTACCAATCATGTTAACTGAATTGCTTGAGCCGTTAATCGCGCATCCAACAACCTTATTATTAGTGATTATGCTTGCGGTCTTTATTATCGGAATGGTCATGGATTTAACGCCAACAGTGCTAATTCTGACCCCAGTATTGATGCCACTGATTGAAGAAGCAGGAATTGATCCCGTTTATTTCGGCGTCCTCTTTATCTTAAATACATCAATAGGTTTAATTACACCGCCAGTAGGCAACGTGTTGAATGTGATTACTGGAGTATCCAAACTTCCGTTTGATCAAGCAGCAAAAGGTGTTTTCCCTTATTTAATCATGATGATTATGTTGTTACTTGCCTTTGTGTTTGTACCCGAATTAATTTTGGTGCCATTACAATGGATTAGCTAACGTTTCTTAACCCTATGAGGAAATTACGATGAAATTATTCAATTTAAAAACTTTAAGTGCTCTTGTTGCTGGAATGAGTATGATGATCGCAAATGCGAATGCTGAAGTATCATTACGCTTTGGTTATGAAGCACCGCGTACAGATAGCCAACATTTAGCGGCAAAAAAATTCAACGAATTACTCAATGAAAAAACAAAAGGGGAAATTAAACTTAAGCTTTTCCCAGATAGCACTTTGGGTAATGCTCAAACTATGATTAGCGGTGTGCGCGGTGGTACTATTGATTTAGAAATGTCAGGTTCGCCAAACTTTACTGGTTTAGAACCAAAATTAAATGTGATCGATATTCCGTTTATTTTTAAAGATCGCGCACATGTTTACAAAGTACTAGACGGTGAGATTGGTCAAGGTTTATTAAAAGATCTTGAAGCACAAGGCTTAAAAGGCTTAGCATTCTGGGATGTTGGTTTCCGTGCGTTTTCAAACTCTAAACATCCAGTAACAAAACCGGAAGATATTAAAGGCTTAAAAGTACGTACTAACCAAAACCCTATGTACATTGAAGCATTTAAATTATTAGGTGCTAATCCGGTACCAATGCCATTAGCAGAGCTTTATACAGCATTAGAAACTCGAGCAGTAGATGCTCAAGAACATCCAATCGGTATTTTCTGGTCTTCTAAACTTTATGAAGTACAAAAATATTTGAGCTTGACCAACCACGGTTATACCCCGTTAATTGTGGTTATGAACAAAGCGAAGTTTGATGCACTTAGTCCAGAGTTACAAAACGCAATGATAGAGGCTGCAAAAGAAGCAGGACAATATCAGCGTGATTTGAACGTGAAAAATGAAAAAGAAATAATTACGAACTTGCAAAAACAAGGTATTGAAATCATCGAGAAAGTCGATACTCAACCGTTCCAAGCTGTTATTGCAGAGCAAGTGCGTAAAAGTTTCGTAGAAAAACATGGTGATGCCCTACTTAAACAAGTAGATGCATTAGCACAATAAAGTGTTAGCAAGCGGTTGAATTTCGCAAATTTTTTGCAAAATTTCACCGCTTGTTTTTTAGGAGCAAGAAATGAATTACTACCTTGGCATTGATTGTGGCGGCACTTTTATTAAAGCAGCGCTTATTAGTGAGAGCGGCGAAGTAGTAAGTTTAGCGCGAGAAAATGTTTCTGTGCTGAGTGAACAAGCAGGGTATGCTGAACGAGAAATGGAAGCGCTTTGGCAGGTTTGTGCGAAGGTAGTTAAACAGGTGATTGCACAAAGTCATATTGCGGCAACCGCAATTAAGGGCGTTGGCATTTCTGCACAAGGTAAAGGCGCTTTTTTATTAGATAAACAACATAAACCGCTTGGACGAGCAATTACCTCGTCTGATCAACGAGCATTACATATTGTCAAACAATGGCAAGAAGAAGGCATTCCGCAAGCACTTTATCCGATTACCCGCCAAACGCTTTGGACAGGGCATCCTGTTTCAATCCTTCGTTGGCTGAAAGAACATGAGCCTGAGCGTTACAGCAATATTGGCGCAGTGTTGATGTCACATGATTATTTGCGTTTTTGTCTAACAGGCGAGTTATATTGCGAAGAAACGAATATTTCCGAGAGCAATCTTTATAATATGCAAACAGGGAAATATGACGAACAGCTTGCAGAAAAATTAGGTTTGCAAAATATTCTTGAAAAACTACCGCCTGTAATTGCACCGAATCAAGTGGCTGGATTTGTCACAGAGAATGCCGCTAAATTAACAGGGCTAGTTGTTGGAACGCCAGTTGTCGGCGGGCTGTTTGATGTGGTTTCTACAGCCTATTGTGCAGGGCTTACTGATGAAACTAAACTGAATGTTGTGTTAGGGACTTGGTCAGTGGTAAGTGGCATTACTGATCATATCGACGAAAGCCAAACGTTACCATTTGTCTATGGCAAATATGCTAAAGCAGGTCAGTTTATTGTGCATGAGGCAAGTCCAACATCAGCCGGTAATTTGGAATGGTTCTTAAAGCAGTGGGCAAATGTCAGTTATCAACAATTGAATGAGCAAATCGCAGCCCTTCCAGCTGCTGCAAGTTCAGTATTGTTTGTTCCTTTCTTATATGGTTCGAATGCAGGCCTTGGCATGCAAGCCGCTTTTTATGGAATGCAAGCGCATCATACCCAAGCGCATTTATTACAAGCGATTTGTGAAGGGGTGCTGTTTAGTTTGATGACACATTTAGAACGAATGCGTATTCGCTTTCCTCATGCTGATACATTACGGGTAACTGGTGGACCGGCTAAGTCAGCAGTATGGATGCAAATGTTGGCAGATTTAAGCGGTATGCATTTAGAGATTCCTAATGTAGAAGAAACCGGTTGTTTAGGTGCTGCGATAATGGCAATGCAAGGTGTCACAGCGACACAAGATGAGCAAATTTTTGAGAATGATATGAGCATATATGTGCCAAACGCTCAACATTATGCGGCATATCAAGCAAAATACCAACGCTATCAACGCTTGGTAAAAGCATTAAAGCAAGTTGATGAGGTGTAGAAACAAAAAATGCAACCCGAAGGTTGCATTTTTTATATGTACTAGAGAGATTATTTTTCTGTTGCAATGAAACGGTATGCGATTGCACCGATGATTGCGCCAGAAATTGGTGCGGCCCAGAATAACCATAATTGTTCAATTGCCCATGAACCTTGGAATAATGCAACGCCAGTTGAACGAGCTGGGTTTACAGAAGTATTGGTTACAGGGATTGAAATTAAGTGAATTAAAGTTAAACCTAAACCGATAGCAATTGGTGCTAAACCTGCTGGTGCACGTTTATCAGTTGCACCCATGATAATCATTAAGAAGAATGCTGTTAAGACTACTTCAATAATGAATGCTGCAGCAAGAGAATAACCATGTGGTGAGTGTTCACCGTAACCGTTGCTTGCAAAGCCTGCAGTCACATCAAAACTGTTCGCGCCTGAAGCAATCGTATATAATACTGCTGATGCTACGATCGCACCGGCAACTTGTGAAATAATGTATGGAAGTAAGTCTTTTGCATTAAAGCGTCCGCCTACTAATAAACCGATAGAAACGGCTGGGTTGAAGTGACCACCAGAAATGTGTCCTACAGCATATGCCATGGTTAATACGGTTAAACCAAATGCTAATGAAACACCTGCATAACCAATGCCTAATTCAGGGATGCCTGCAGCTAAAACTGCACTACCACAGCCACCGAATACTAACCAAAATGTTCCGAAAAATTCTGCGAAATATTTTTTCATGTAGATTCCTTAAAAATAAAAAATATCGGCACCATCATGTGCCATTGAAGATTGGCTATTTACTAGCCGTTTACCTAAAATAACCTGCTATGAGCAGGTTATTCAGATTCGTTTATTCAAATTGAATTGAGCCGTCTGCGCTAGCTTTAATGATTTGTTTGCCAGGGATGAGAATCATCGGTTCAGCTGTCTTAGCTTCCGAACTTAGTGCCATTTTAGATAATGCTCGTTCTTCTGCGAAGTAGTAACCATCGGAAAAGCTTGCTCTATCGCTTGGCGTATTTAAGCGAACATTCTGTAACGTGTATTTTTTAGCATTTAAGCCTTTTTGAATCACTTCAGCTTTGTGTTGGAATTGTTGAATGATCTCTAAGGTCATCTCATCTTCCAATGAAGCTAATTTTTCTTTCGATACACTAAATGAAACATTATCAATAGAAGCATTATCTCCAAGGTTATCTAATACTTTTGCCATTGATTCTAAATCTTTACTTTTTAATACTAATTCGCCTTCTGCAACCCAGTTTTCAATCAGGCGTTTACCGTTTTTTTGAGTATAGTAAGTTGGGTAAGTACGGATACCATTGCTACTGACTTCAATCGATGGATATTGTTTAATTAAATCCATCACTTTGTTGAGTTTTTCGTTAACTTGGGATTTTAATTCTTTAACCGATTTACCTTCTTTCCGACTGGATAGGGATGCTTGCATCGAATCTTGTTCTACTTCACGTGTCACATCAGTACTGAAATGGAACTCGGTTTTGTTGTCATCATTTTTAGCCTGTTCTTCAAAAACATGTCCAATGGTTTGTCCTTCTGCGTGAACCATAAATGGTGTTGCAATAGCTAGTGGTAGAACAGCCCAGTATTTTTTTAGATTTGGTTTCATTATTTTTTTCCTTTAGTTGTGCACAAAACTGGCAAGTTAGAGTTTCTGGTTCTTTAAAAGTTCCTATCTTTAATTTCTATTACAATCGCTTTACAAATAGCATCTTTTTCCATTTGCCAGCGAATGTTTAATCCAGCCAAATTCATGCCATAAATCCGTTCGGAATTTTTGCCTTGCTGATAAGCTGGGCGAGGGTCCTGGGCGATAACCTCTCGAATAAAGTTTAGTGGATCGTCAATGCCGAATTTTGCAAAATGTGACAGATTTTCGACCGCTTGCTGGGCAGCTTTTGTAAAGGAAACGGTAAGTGGTGCAGGCGGTTTTTCTTGTGCAAAGCTAGAATGCGCATCAGGCTCGCTGTCTGCATAAGCGATATAAGGCTTAATATCTAAAATAGGTGTGCCGTTAACCAAATCGATACTGCCTAAATGCAGATAAACTTCGCCATTAGCAATTTCAATGCGTTCTAATTTTACCTTAGAAAGCCCAATGGGATTGGGGCGGTGGGTTGCACGGGAGGCAAATACCCCAATACGCTGATTACCCCCTAAGCGAGGAGGACGTACGGTTGCATGCCAGCCTCGTTCAGGAATTTGATGAAATTGGAAAATAAGCCATAAATGGCTAAAGGCTTCTAATCCACGCACTGAATCGGGTGAGTTGAAAGGCGGCAGTAGGCGGATAAAGCCTTTCCCTTGTGCAACCAAATTGGGTTGGCGTGGCACGGAGAATTTTTCATCATAAGGCGAATGCACAACGGCAATTGGCTGAAGTGTAAGAGGTTCTAACATCGTATGGGCTTTTCTGTTAAGATACGGTTCATTTTTGACTATTTTAAACCAAAGAGATGAGATGAACAAAAACAGCGCTTTTTCTATCTGGTTCACGACCGCTCGCCCACGCACTTTACCGCTTGCGTTGGCGTCAATCATTATCGGTTCTGCTTTAGCTTATTGGGCAGGAAAATTTGATCTAATTACCACACTGTTAGCATTTATCACCACGATTTTATTGCAAGTGTTATCGAATTTTGCCAACGATTATGGCGATCACGTGAAGGGTTCTGACACCGCTGAGCGTATTGGGCCGTTGCGTGCGATTCAACATGGCGCAATTACGGGGGCGCAACTTAAACAAGCGGTCATTTTACTTTCGATTCTTTCCTTTTTATCTGGCGCCTTATTGACAGTTTATGCTTATGAGTCAATTCAAGATTTGATTGTCTTTTTAGCACTGGGCGCGATTTCGATTGTGGCGGCTATTACTTATACTGTAGGTAAAAAAGCCTATGGGTATTTAGGTTTAGGCGATTTGTTTGTGCTGATATTTTTTGGCTTTGTCGCTGTTATTGGCGTGTTTTATTTACAGGCGCATGAAATTAAACCACAAATTTTCTTACCCGCATTGGGGTGTGGTTTGCTTTCAGTTGCTGTATTGAATATCAATAACTTGCGCGATATTGAGCAAGACCGAAAAGCTGGCAAAAATACGCTGATTGTGCGTATTGGTTCAGCAAATGGACGGAAATATCATGTGGCGTTATTAGTGGTAGCAATGCTTTCTTATTTAGTTTTTGCTTTAACAGAGCTCCATCATTGGTATAACTACCTATTCTTATTAGCCACACCGCTGTTGGCAAAACACGCGTTATTTGTTTATCGTCATCAAAATCCTGCAGAACTCCGTCCTATTTTAGGGCAGATGGCAGGTTTGGCGCTGATTACTAATTTATTATTTAGTTTAAGCATTGTGTTGGGTTGATTATTTCAACCATCAAGCGGTCGATTTTGACTGAACGTTTGCAAATCTGCATTAAACCGTTACAATGCGAAAGATTTTAACCCCAATAAAGGATTCAACATGAAAATTGCAAAAAACCTTGTGCCAAGCATTGCTTACCAAGTTCGTACACAAGATGGCGTATTAGTCGATGAAGCGCCAGTAAATCAACCTTTAGAATACTTACACGGTCATAACAACTTAGTGGAAGGTTTAGAAAAAGCATTAGAAGGCAAAGCAGTTGGCGAAACATTCGAAGTGCAAGTGAGCCCAGAAGAAGGCTACGGCGAATACAATGAAAACATGGTACAACGTGTACCAAAAGAAGTTTTCATGGGTGTGGACGATTTAGAAGTAGGTATGCGTTTTATCGCAGATACTGACATTGGTCCATTACCAGTAGTGATTACTGCAGTAGAAGGCGATGAAGTTGTTGTTGATGGCAACCACATGTTAGCAGGTCAATCATTATTATTCTCTGTGGAAGTGGTTGGCATCCGTGAAGCAACAACCGAAGAAATTGCACATGGTCATATTCACTCTGGTCACGAGCATGGCTGCGGCTGTGGTGGTCATGACCACGATGAAGAAGAAGGTCATAGCTGCTGTGGCGGTGGCCATCACCACCATCACCACGATCATGACCATGGTCATGGCGGTTGTGGCTGCGGCGGTCACTAATTTTTCTCTGTTTGAGGTAAGGGCGTGTTGCACACGCCCTTTTCATCTTTAGTCTTAACGTCTTCAATTCCTGTCTTCGGGAAGATCATTAAAATCCAATATTATGACACAACAAATCCAATCCAATACGGACTATCTCCGTAGAATCTTGAGTTCAAACATTTATGATTTGGCACAAGTGACACCATTACAAAAGATGGAAAAACTCTCTGCGCGCTTAAAAAATAACATTTTTATTAAACGTGAAGATCGTCAGCCTGTGCATAGTTTCAAACTACGTGGTGCCTTTGCGATGATTTCTAATCTGTCGAAAGCACAGAAAGAAGCGGGCGTAATTGCAGCTTCTGCTGGGAATCATGCGCAAGGGGTTGCGTTATCTGCAAAACATTTAGGGTTACGTGCACTGATTGTTATGCCACAAAATACACCGTCTATTAAAGTTGATGCAGTACGTGGTTATGGCGGCGAAGTCTTACTTTTTGGCGCTAATTTTGATGAAGCGAAAGCTAAAGCGATGGAGCTCGCGGAAGAACTCAATATGACTTTCGTGCATCCGTTTGATGCGCCCGATGTGATTGCCGGACAAGGTACGATTGCAATGGAACTCATCCAGCAACGTGGCGATTTAGACCGTATTTTTGTGCCAGTTGGTGGCGGTGGTTTAATTGCTGGGATTGCGGTACTGATTAAACAATTGATACCAGAAATTAAGGTCATTGGTGTTGAATCGAAAGATTCTGCTTGCTTATATGCAGCATTAAAAGCAGGGCAGCCGACAGATTTAGAGCGCGTTGGTTTATTTGCAGATGGGATTGCGGTAAAACGTATCGGCGAGGAAACCTTCCGTTTGTGCCAGCAGTATGTTGATGATGTGGTATTGGTAGATAACGATCAAATTTGTGCAGCATTGAAAGATATTTTTGAAAATGTGCGTGCAGTTGCTGAGCCGTCAGGTGCGGCTTCGTTGGCTGGTTTGAAAAAATATGTGAAAGAACACCAAATCGAAGGCGAGAATTTGGCTTGCATTCTTTCTGGAGCGAATTTGAATTTCCATACCTTACGTTTTGTTTCAGAACGTTGTGAAATTGGCGAAAAACATGAAGCTTTATTAGCAGTTACCATTCCAGAACAGCGTGGAAGTTTTCTGACATTCTGCCAAATTTTAGGTAATCGTGCGGTGACTGAATTTAACTATCGCCATGCAGATGATCGTAACGCTTGCATTTTTGTTGGTGTTCGAATTAACGGCAGTCAAGAGAAGATGGAGATCATTAAAGAACTTCAACAGAACGGCTACAATGTCGAAGATCTTTCAGATGATGATATTGCTAAAACGCATATTCGTTATATGGTTGGCGGGCGTGCGGCTTCAATTAAAAATGAAAAACTCTACCGTTTTGAGTTCCCAGAACAAAAAGGTGCGTTGCTAAAATTCTTGAAAGCACTAACCAACTGGGATATTTCATTATTCCATTACCGTGCGCATGGGGCAGATTATGGCGATATTCTGGCTGCTTTCACGATGGAAACGGGTTCTGAAGCAGAGCTTACTCACCATCTTGAACAACTGGGTTATCGATTCCAAGATGTAACAGACAGTTTGTCTTATCGTTATTTCTTGAAGTAGTGGAATGGAAATGAATGAGGGCGAAGAGGTTAATTCTTCGCCCTGTTTTTTAAGGAGAAAGGCGCACTTTTACCCATTGTGCATCTTGCCATTGATAGCAAATTCTATCGTGTAATCGGCTTGGGCGACCTTGCCAGAATTCAATGCGTTCAGGTTTGACTAAATATCCCCCCCAGTGAGGTGGGCGTGGAACATGAAATGGATGTTGCGCTGCAATAAGCGCTGCTTTGGCAACTAACGTGTTTTTACTTTCTAACTCTTGGCTTTGTGCGCTTGCCCAAGCACCAATACGGCTGGTGTATGGACGCGATTGGAAATAGGTATCTGACTCTTCCTCACTTAATCGACTGACACTGCCTTCAATTCGCACTGAGCGCTCTAATTCTGGCCAAAAGAAGGTCAGTGCAGCATATGGATTTTCGCTAATGGCTTGCCCTTTTCGGCTTTGGTAGTTAGTAAAGAAGACAAAGCCTTGTTCATTGACTTCTTTAAGTAACACCATGCGGGCGGTTGGTTTACCATTTTGCACGGTAGCCACGTTCATAGCAGTTGGTTCATTGGCTTTTGCATGGATAGCTTCATTAAGCCAACGCTCAAATTGTTTAAGCGGGTTTGGGTCGCACTGACTGCGAGAAAGGGTTTGTTTGCTGTATTCATCTCGAATATTGTGTAAATCCATGATGCCTCCAGATTATCGGAAGATAGACAAGCGGTTGTTTTCTTGCAATTTTGAGGGTATGTAGCTGTTGCACAGAATCCAAGCTTAACCGCAATAAAAATGTCTTTAATTTTATGATAGACTAATGGCATTCTAATTTAAATAGAGATTAATTGTTAGAACGATTATTTCTATA
>NZ_ALJP01000016.1:0-28421 GCF_000287615.1 Haemophilus sputorum HK 2154 | reverse complement strand
TGGCTCCTCCTGCGGGACTCGAACCTGCGACATATGGATTAACAGTCCACCGTTCTACCGACTGAACTAAGGAGGAAAAGATGGTGCCTCGAGGCGGAATCGAACCACCGACACGGGGATTTTCAATCCCCTGCTCTACCGACTGAGCTATCGAGGCAACTCGTCGTTTACGGGGCGCATTATGCCGATTAAGTTTAGGTTCGTCAAACACTTTTTTTCAAAAAATGAAAAAAATGTTTTATTTGATCTGTTTTTATACATATTGGGTTTTTATTCATCAAGATAGAGGGGTTATACTTTAGGTAACCTGAATCGATGGCGCAATCCTACTTTATAGAAAGCTTGGTTAGCTTCTTGAAGAAGCGCCATTTTCTTCTCGTGACTAAAAGAATAAATATTTTGAGAATGGATTGCGCCGTGTAGTCTAAATAGTAGTTGATCAGAACCATCAATACCGATTTCAATTAGTTTAATAAAAGTTGCGATTTCACCAGTATTTCTTAAATCATCGACAGAACAAATACCTACCCGTTTAAGCATTTTTTCTAAATTGATATTCATATTAGGTAATGAACGAATTTGTGAACGTTGTTTGGCTAAGATAGCTTCTTGTTCAGACTGTATTTGATGAATAATATTTTTTACCCATTGTGCGAAATTAGTGCTTTCCCAAAATTCTGAAGGTATCTTCTAATAGCAATGTATTTGGTAGTAATTTAATCTCTTCTAAATCTGTTTTGGCTATACGAAGATAAAGTTGTTCATCTTTGTATAGTGCAAGCATAATTTTATCTTTAAAAATTCCGTAGTAAGAAAAATAGGTCTTTATTCTGAACTCGCCAATCAGTGGAGTAAAAATAGCAGAAAGTGGAGCTTTTAACTCATTAACAGATTTCATATGGATTTCCTTTTATTCATAGGTGTAGATATAAATTAGCGCACAATAATTACCGAAACATTTGTGTATGTTCAACAATAAAATTTCTGATTTGTGAACTTGATCGAAAAGTTATGATAAATTTCTTACGAAATAGGAGAATTTTAATAATTATTGATTAACTTCAAATGAAGTTTTGATGTAATAATGAATACTGGGGGACTGTATCTAATCTATTTAAAGGAGTTCTTAACTAAGAAATCAATAAATTTTTATAAAAAGGCTTGCTTTTAGAAGGCTTTTTGCGTATAGTTTACCCACTTTAGATGTGAGCCTTTTAGGCAAGTCATTTTTAGTCGTTTAGTGTAATCATTTACTAAACGGCGCTATCAATTTGATAGTGCGTATAATGTTCCTAATCTTGGAACTATAACATGTGTGGCTGAGCTACCTTAGTAGATTATCTCTAAGTGTTAGTTTGGTCTTTCTATTAGCTAAATTTTAAAATTGGAGCTCTGGTCTAATGCAGAACCAAAGAATCCGTATCCGCTTAAAAGCATTTGATCATCGTTTAATCGATCAATCAACAGCGGAGATCGTAGAAACAGCTAAACGTACTGGTGCACAAGTTCGTGGTCCAATTCCTTTACCAACTCGTAAAGAACGTTTCACGGTATTGATTTCTCCACACGTTAACAAAGATGCGCGTGACCAATATGAAATCCGTACTCACAAACGTTTAGTTGATATTGTTGAACCAACAGAAAAAACTGTTGATGCATTAATGCGTTTAGATCTAGCTGCTGGCGTTGACGTTCAGATTAGTCTAGGTTAATTGGGAATTTTAAGAGGTTATTACAATGATTGGTTTAATCGGTCGTAAAGTTGGTATGACCCGCGTTTTCACTGAAGACGGCGTGTCTATTCCAGTTACCGTTATCGAAATCGAAGCCAACCGTGTTACTCAAGTTAAAACCCTTGAAAACGATGGCTATTCTGCAATTCAAGTTACTACTGGCTCTAAAAAAGCAAGTCGTGTAACTAAGCCAGAAGCAGGCCATTTCGTGAAAGCAGGTGTTGAAGCTGGTCGCGGTTTATGGGAATTTCGTACTGAAGGTGAATCACAAGAATTCACTTTAGGTCAAGAAATCAATGTTGACATCTTCACTGATGTTAAAAAAGTTGATGTTACTGGTACTTCTAAAGGTAAAGGCTTCCAAGGTGGTGTTAAACGTTGGAACTTCCGTACTCAAGATGCTACACACGGTAACTCTTTATCACATCGTGTACTTGGTTCTATTGGTCAAAACCAAACTCCAGGTCGTGTGTTTAAAGGTAAAAAAATGGCTGGACACTTAGGTGCTGAGCGTGTAACCGTTCAATCACTAGAAGTTGTTCGTGTAGATGCTGAGCGTAAATTATTATTAGTTAAAGGTGCTGTTCCTGGTGCTACTAATAGTGATGTTATTGTTAAACCAGCAGTTAAAGCATAAGTCTAGGAGATAGAGATGGAATTACAAGTTGTAGGTGCAAACGCACTCACTGTTTCTGAAACTACCTTCGGACGTGAGTTTAACGAAGCGTTAATCCACCAAGTAGTTGTTGCATATGCAGCAGGTGCTCGTCAAGGTTCACGCGCACAAAAAACTCGTGCAGAAGTGTCTGGTTCAGGTAAAAAACCTTGGCGTCAAAAAGGTACAGGTCGTGCTCGTTCAGGTGATATCAAATCACCAATCTGGCGTTCAGGTGGTATCACTTTCGCAGCGAAACCACAAGATCACAGCCAAAAAGTGAACAAAAAAATGTACCGTGGTGCAATTAAAAGCATTCTTTCTGAATTAGTTCGTCAAGACCGTTTAGTGGTTGTTGAAAAATTCGAAATTGATGCGCCAAAAACTAAAGTTTTAGCACAAAAATTAAAAGAGATGGCGTTAACTGACGCTTTAATCATTACTGCAAATTTAGATGAAAATCTATTCTTAGCAGCACGTAACTTATACAAAGTAGATGTTCGTGATGTGCAAGCAATCGACCCAGTTAGCTTAATTGCTTTCGATAAAGTGGTTGTAACTGTTGATGCAGTAAAACAAATTGAGGAGATGCTAGCATGATTCAACAAGAACGTTTGCTAAAAGTGCTTAAAGCACCTCATATCTCTGAGAAAGCGACAAATAATGCTGAAAAAGGTAACACAATCGTATTTAAAGTTGCATTAGATGCTAATAAAGTAGAAATTGCAAATGCGGTTGAAGCACTTTTCGAAGTTAAAGTTGATTCTGTACGTACAGTGGTTGTTAAAGGTAAAACTAAACGTCACGGTGCAAAATCAGGTCGTCGTAGTGACTGGAAAAAAGCTTATGTAACTCTTCAAGAAGGTCAATCACTTGACTTCGTTGAAGGTGCGGCAGAGTAATTCGGAGGAATAGAAAACTATGGCTATCGTTAAATGTAAGCCGACCTCCGCTGGTCGTCGTCATGTAGTTAAAGTTGTTAATGCAGAACTTCACAAAGGGAAACCTTTTGCAGCACTTTTAGATACTAAATCTAAAACTGGTGGTCGCAACAACTTAGGTCGTATTACCACTCGTCATATCGGTGGTGGTCATAAACAACACTATCGTTTAATCGATTTCAAACGTAATAAGTTAGAAATCCCAGCGGTAGTTGAGCGTTTAGAGTACGATCCAAACCGTTCTGCTAACATCGCGTTAGTTCTTTATAAAGATGGTGAACGTCGTTATATCTTAGCACCAAAAGGTTTATCTGCTGGTGATACGATTCAAGCAGGCGCTTCAGCTCCAATTAAAGTTGGTAACGCATTACCTATGCGTAATATCCCAGTTGGTACAACTGTACACAACGTGGAATTAAAACCTGGTAAAGGTGGTCAAATTGCACGTTCTGCAGGCGCATATGTACAAATTATTGCTCGTGAAGGTAACTATGTAACTTTACGTCTTCGTTCAGGCGAAATGCGTAAAGTCTTAGCTGAGTGTACTGCAACCATCGGTGAAGTAGGTAACTCAGAACATATGCTTCGCGTACTTGGTAAAGCAGGTGCTAACCGCTGGAGAGGCGTTCGCCCAACAGTTCGTGGTACTGCAATGAACCCAGTAGACCACCCACATGGTGGTGGTGAAGGCCGTAACTTTGGTAAACATCCAGTTACACCTTGGGGCGTTCAAACCAAAGGTAAGAAAACTCGTCACAACAAACGTACTGATAAATACATCGTACGTCGTCGTGGCAAATAATTTTATTCATTAAAAAGAGGATAACCCATGCCACGTTCTCTCAAGAAGGGTCCTTTCCTTGACCTACACTTGTTGAAGAAGGTAGAGAAGGCGGTGGAAAGCGGGGATAAAAAACCAATTAAAACTTGGTCCCGTCGTTCAATGATCATTCCATCAATGATTGGTTTGACCATCGCAGTCCATAATGGTCGTCAGCACGTTCCAGTTTATGTATCAGACGAAATGATCGGTCATAAATTAGGTGAATTTGCACCGACTCGTACATACCGCGGTCATGCCGCAGATAAGAAAGCTAAGAAATAAGAGGTAAAAGATGGAAACTATTGCTAAACATCGTTACGCTCGTACTTCTGCCCAAAAAGCTCGCTTAGTTGCTGATTTAATTCGCGGTAAAAAAGTTTCTGTTGCATTAGAAATTTTAACTTTCACTAACAAAAAAGCAGCTGCTTTAGTTAAGAAAGTATTAGAATCCGCTATCGCAAACGCAGAGCACAATGACGGTGCAGATGTAGACGATCTTAAAGTTGCTAAGATTTTCGTTGATGAAGGTCCAAGCATGAAACGTGTTATGCCACGTGCGAAAGGTCGTGCAGATCGTATTTTAAAACGTACTAGCCACATCACTGTGGTTGTATCAGATCGTTAATCAGTAGGAGAATAACAATGGGTCAGAAAGTACATCCTAATGGTATTCGCCTTGGTATTGTTAAACCTTGGAACTCTACTTGGTTCGCGAATACACAAGATTTCGCTGATAATTTAGACGGCGATTTCAAAGTACGTAAATTCTTAAACAAAGAGTTAGCGAACGCTTCAGTATCTCGTATCACTATTGAACGTCCTGCAAAAAGCATTCGTGTAACTATCCACACAGCTCGTCCTGGTATCGTTATCGGTAAAAAAGGCGAAGATGTTGAAAAATTACGTAACGCAGTATCTAAAATTGCTGGCGTTCCTGCGCAAATCAACATTGCTGAAGTGAAAAAACCAGAGCTAGATGCAAAATTAGTTGCAGATAGCATCGCATCTCAACTTGAACGTCGTGTAATGTTCCGTCGTGCAATGAAACGTGCAGTGCAAAACGCAATGCGTTTAGGTGCTAAAGGTATCAAAGTTGAAGTTAGCGGTCGTTTAGGTGGTGCAGAAATTGCTCGCTCAGAATGGTATCGTGAAGGTCGTGTACCTCTACATACTCTTCGTGCGGACATCGATTATAACACTGCTGAAGCACACACAACTTACGGCGTAATCGGCGTTAAAGTGTGGATCTTCAAAGGTGAAGTTCTTGGTGGTATGGCTGCAGTGATTGAATCTGAAAAAGAACCAGCGGCACAGCCTAAAAAGGCGCCACGTGGCAAAGGTCGTAAATAAGGAGAATCACTGAATGTTACAACCAAAACGCACAAAATTCCGTAAAGTACACAAAGGCCGTAACCGTGGTATTGCGGGCGGTACTGAAGTGAGCTTCGGTACATTCGGTTTAAAAGCAGTTGGTCGTGGTCGTTTAACCGCACGTCAAATCGAAGCCGCTCGTCGTGCTATGACTCGTGCAGTAAAACGTCAAGGTAAAATCTGGATCCGCGTGTTCCCAGACAAACCAATTACTGAAAAACCATTAGAAGTCCGTATGGGTAAAGGTAAAGGTAACGTTGAGTACTGGGTAGCTTTAATCCAACCGGGTAAAGTATTATATGAAATGGATGGTGTTTCTGAAGAAGTCGCACGTAATGCATTTGCATTAGCAGCAGCGAAATTACCTATGAAAACCACATTTGTAACTAAGACGGTGATGTAATGAAAGCTCAAGAACTACGTAACAAAAATGTTGAAGAGCTGAATGCTGAGTTAGTAAACCTTTTAGGTGAACAATTCAAATTGCGTATGCAAGCAGCCACCGGTCAGCTTCAACAAACCCACCAGTTAAAACAAGTGCGTCGTAGTATTGCACAAGTTAAAACTGTATTAACCGAAAAGGCGGGTGAGTAATGACTGATAAAATTCGTACAGTACAAGGTAAAGTAATCAGCGACAAAATGGATAAATCATTTGTTGTTGCAATCGAACGCACGGTTAAACACCCGTTATACGGTAAATTTATCCGTCGTACGACTAAATTACACGTACACGATGAAAACAACGAAGCTAAATTAGGTGATGTAGTTGAAATTAAGGAATGTCGTCCTGTTTCAAAAACTAAATCACATACTTTAGTTCGTGTAGTAGAAAAAGCGATTGCTTAATTCTATCTAGCAAATTAAACAAGCGGTGTAATGCCGCTTGTTTTTTGCAAAAGGTTAAATATGTTAGCTAAAGCGGATTTTTATTTGCTTTAATTCTTGTTCAAAAAGCTATCTTTAACTTTACAAAGTAAATCAATTTCAGTAACATATTCGACCTATTTGCGGGTAACCGCGAACTTGATGGTGCTTAGCCTTTCTAAGCCTCATCTAAGACCGTAGGCGAGGGCGTAAGCTCTCTTAATTTAACCTACGTAGATGGTGAACAGACAGATTTTTCTGCTTCTGGACACCAGAGCCTCAAAAATATCGTGTAAGCGGTTTAATTTTTGGGATTTTTTGTAATTTCGCTTTTAAAGCGAAGTGTATCAGGAGCTAAAACCAATGGCATTAAATCTTCAAGACAAACAAGCAATTGTTGCTGAAGTAAACGAAGCTGCCAAAGGTGCCCTTTCAGCTGTTGTTGCGGATTCTCGTGGTGTAACAGTTGAGAAAATGACTGAATTACGTAAATCTGCACGTGAAGCAGGTGTAACTATGCGCGTGGTTCGTAATACTTTATTACGCCGTGCGGTAGAAGGCACTGAATTCGAATGTTTAGCAGAAACGTTCACCGGTCCAACTCTTATTGCATTCTCTAACGAACACCCAGGTGCAGCAGCACGTTTGTTCACTGAATTTGCAAAAACAAATAAAGAGTTTGAAATTAAAGGTGCAGCCTTTGAAGGTAAAACACAAGATGTTCAATTCTTGGCAACATTACCAACTTACGAAGAAGCAATTGCACGTTTAATGGGCACAATGAAAGAAGCGGCAGCTGGCAAACTTGCTCGCACGCTTGCAGCATTACGCGACAAATTAGAAGCAGAAGCGGCATAATTTTCCGCCGTTTTCTCAAATCGTTTAACTTATTTACTTTAGGAATTGATTGTTATGTCATTAACTAACGAACAAATCATTGAAGCTATCGCTTCTAAATCAGTATCAGAAATCGTTGAATTAATCTCTGCGATGGAAGAAAAATTCGGTGTTTCAGCAGCGGCAGCAGTAGCAGCAGCTCCAGCGGCAGGCGCAGCGGCAGTAGAAGAAAAAACTGAATTCGATGTAGTATTAGCAGATGCTGGTGCAAACAAAGTAGCAGTAATCAAAGCAGTACGTGGTGCAACAGGTTTAGGCTTAAAAGAAGCTAAAGACTTAGTAGAATCTGCACCAGCAGCATTAAAAGAAGGCATCTCTAAAGCAGAAGCTGAAGCTCTTAAAAAAGAATTAGAAGAAGCTGGCGCGAAAGTAGAAATCAAATAATTTTTGATTTAACTTTTAACCAATTCTTGGTTCTAGGAAAAGCCGATGAGTTATCTCATCGGCTTTTTCGTTTTTATTACCAGAACAAGCGGTTGTTTTTTATCAGGACTTTGCAAATCTTCTACAAGAGTATCGGAATCAAAAAGCCCGTACTTTACAGCACGGGCCAATGATGAGTGATTAGCTAATGTTAGATTTTAGAAAGCAGTTTTATAAATCTCTAAGATTTCTTCTGCTGTACAATCTCTTGGGTTTCCTCCAGTACATACATCGTTTAATGCATCTTGTGAAAGCGCAACTAAATCTTCCTCTTTAACACCAATCATATGTAATTTTTCTGGAATGCCAACATCATGCGAGAGTTGTTTTACTGCATCAATAGCAGCTTGACGATACTCTTCTTGGCTCATGTTATCAACGCCTTTAACGCCCATTGCGCGTGCAATTTCTCGGAATTTTTCACCTGTTGCCGGTGCATTGAATGCTAAAACATAAGGTAATAACACTGCATTTGCGATGCCGTGTGGTGTGTCATAGTAAGCTGAAAGAGGGTGAGCCATACTATGCACAATACCTAATCCCACATTTGAGAAGCCCATACCTGCGACATATTGACCGAGCGCCATACCTTCTCGGCCTTCTTTGGTATTAGCTACCGCACCACGTAGAGATTTAGAAATTAAGCGAATAGCTTCTAAATGTAAGGCATCGGTTAATGCCCATGCTGCTTTGGTGGTGTAGCCTTCAATGGCATGAGTTAATGCATCCATACCGGTTGCTGCAGTTAAACCTTTTGGCATACTTTCCATCATTTCTGGATCGACTAATGCAACAATTGGGACATCATGCACGTCAACACAAACGAATTTGCGTTTTTTCTCTTCATCAGTAATAACGTAGTTAATTGTCACTTCAGCTGCAGTACCTGCAGTAGTTGGAATAGCGATAATCGGTACACATTTATTACGCGTTGGCGCTACACCTTCGAGTGATAATACGTCACTAAATTCAGGGTTGTCGATAATAATCCCAATCGCTTTTGAGCTATCAATTGGTGAACCGCCACCAATAGCAATTAAGTAATCTGCGCCGCTAGCTTTAAATTTTTCTACGCCTTGCTTAATCACTTCTACGCTTGGATTAGCTTTGACTTCATCAAAGATCTCGTAAGGTAAGCCTGCTTCATCTAACAAGCGGGTAACTTTCTCAACAACTTTGAATTTTACTAATTCTTTGTCAGTTACGACAAAAGCTTTTTTGAATTGGCGACTGCGTACTTCATCAACAAGATGTCCAATCGCGCCTGCACCATGATAACTGGTTTCATTAAGAATGATTCGATTAGCCATAATAGACTCCATGATTTTACAAATTAAAGAAGAGGGTAAGATGGCACATCCTGTGCCATCAGAAATTTATTTTAAGACTTTCCAGCATCTGTAACCGTAGATAGTAATCACTACAAAACAGATAAGAGGTAAGATGAATGAGAAGTTTACAGCTGGGATGCCCATAATAACGCCTTGGTCAATGATCATACCTTGTAGTGGTGGCATTAACGCACCGCCCACAATCGCCATTACTAGACCTGCTGCACCTAAAGTTGACTCTTCTTTCAAGCCATCTAAAGCGATACCGTAGATAGTTGGGAACATGAGAGACATAAAGCCTGAAGTTAAGATTAAGCAATATAAGCCCCATACTCCGTCGATGAAAATGACACCTAAGATGCTGAAGAATCCGCCGATAGCAAAGAGCATTAACATAAATTCAGCTTTCAGATATTTCATTAAACTGGTGCTGACAAAACGGCTCACAATGAAGATACCCATCGCAATAATGTTAAAGTTTTGACCTTCCGCTTTAGTGAAACCTAAACGCTCAGCGTACTGTACGATGAATGTCCAGCACATGATTTGCACACCTACATAGAATACTTGCGCAATCACACCTTCACGATATTTCGCTTTTTGAATTAGGCGACCAAAAGATTCTTTAAATGAGATACGAGCAACTTCTTCTACTTTTACTGCTGGCATTTTATAAAGACCGATGATGACAAGCACGGCAACTACCACAAAACCTAGTGCTACATAAGGGTCACGAATTTCAGCTAAGTCATGAGTACGAATACCCATTTTTTCTGCTTCTGAAAGCGTATGGAAAATTAAGTTACCTGCAGCATCGCGTTTGTCTGATTCTAAATTAGTCAGTACTAATTGAGAGGCAACGAACATCCCTGTAATTGAGCCTAGTGGGTTGAAAGATTGTGCAAAGTTCAAACGACGAGTTGCAGTTTGTGGATCGCCCATAGCTAGAATATAAGGGTTTGCTGTGGTTTCTAAGAAAGCCAAGCCGAAAGTTAAGATATAAAGTGAAATTAAGAAGAAATTGAACACTTCATATTTCGCGGCAGGCCAGAATAAGAAGGCACCAATCGCATAGAGTACTAACCCCAACATAATGCCGGCTTTATAGCTATATCGGCTGGCAAAAAGTGCGGCAGGGATTGCCATTGTGCCGTAACCGCCATAGAAGGCAAATTGCACAAGTGCGGCTTCAGATGCTGGAATTTCCATTACTGTTTGGAATACGGCAACCATCGGGTTGGTAATATCATTAGCAAATCCCCATAGAGCAAATAAACTCGTAATTAAAATGAAGGGAACAAGATATTTCTTTTCTAAAACTTTGGTGCTCATAAGATTTTCCTTATATTAAGTAGATATGAACTGCCTTGGATTATTCTTCAATACGTAATCCGTAAGATTTAAATTTTTCAAGTACAACTGCCATTTGATCTTTGTTCAGAAGCGGAATTTCTAGACCAGTTGCTAAAAGTTGTAAATACCATGAAGCTAACACTTCAACTTCGTGAGCTAACCATAAGGCTTTATCAAGGTTTTCTTCACAAGCAATTAAACCGTGATGTGAAAGTAAAATAGCTTTGCTTTCTTTAATCCCTTCGCGGACATAATCTGCTAATTCATGGGTGCCGAAAGTAGCATAAGGTACGCAAGGAATATGATCTGTCCCACCAACTGCAATCATATAGTGGATTGGCGGAATCGGTTTTTCGAGAATAGAAAGCCCAGCACAGTTTCTAGCATGGTTGTGCACAACTGCATTCGCTTCAGGACGCGCTTGGTAAACCGCCAAATGGAATTGCCATTCGCTTGAAGGAAGTTTGCCTTCTTCATGTTTACCGTTATTATCTACGTAAACAATATCTTCTGGGCGAGTGAGTTCGTACGGTTTTCCTGTTGGTGTGATGAGCATACCGTCTTTATAACGTACGCTCACATTGCCTGCTGTGCCTTGGTTTAAACCAAGACGAGTCATTTCTAAACAGGTATGAATAATTTTTTCGGAAAGTTCTAGTCGGTTCATTTGATTCACCTTTTTATTGTAAGATTGGTAAAATTTCTAAGATTTGTGACCGCTTGTAGGGTTATTCCACAGGCGTAACGCCTTTCTTAATAATCACATTGCCATATTTGGCAGTTTCTCCTGTGATTACGACGGCATAAGTTTTTTTAGCACGCTCATAAAAAGCAAAGCGTTCGACGCGTTCTACTTTTGGTGCGGTACCGTTAATTTTTTTGATAGCTTCTAAATAACGAGCTTCTACGCTTGGATCGAGGCTATCGCCTTCTACCGCTTGCATCATTGCTAATGGTGCTTCAACGTATTGGTCGAATTCAAACAGCGGGGTAATGCCAAGCAATAAAGTTGAGATGTCAACACCATCAGCACGAATTACTTTGTGATGTAATTGATGCGCTGGAAAGTGAGCATCAGAAAGGACCAATTCGTCGCCATGTCCCATTTCTGCTAAGGTTTTTAGTAATTCTGGGGAAATCGCGGGGTGGATGCCTTTTAACATAGGGTGTCTCCTTTTATTATTTATCCGTAATATTGGCTGTTTTCTGAGGGCTCAACTCTTGTCACACTTGGTTTCATTGCCTGTTGTGCGGCTAATGGTGAGTCAAATTGCCCTGCACCGAAGAAAGTAAACATCGCTGCACCTAAAACCGTGGTTTCAGGGAAATCCACCACATCAATTGGGCAGTTAAGCACATCGGCACGAATTTGATTCCATAAAGCATTTTTAGAACCCCCACCCACGCAAATCAGGCTTTCAGCATTGAAGTTACCGACTTTTTGTAAAAGTTCTAGCCCGTTTTTCAAGCGGTGAGCCATGTACTCTAAGCCTGCGCGATAGATTTCTCCGCGTTGAGTATGCATAGACAGCCCAACGATAGAGCCCATTTGTTCGGTTGTTCCATCAAAATTGCCAATCAATCTCACGCCATTTGCGCCGGCTGGAATTGCTTTCGCTTCTTCTATCATGGTGCGGTAATAGGCATCCGTGCCTGCAACGTCGGCAAAGAAACGTTTGCCGAGCCATTCCATAATGCCAGATGCAACCCATTGCACACCTGGGTTGAAATAGCCTGCTTGGCTATCAAATTCAATGGTTAATCCATGTTGAGCAAATTGCCATTCAGGTTTAGCTTGTTGGGTACGAGCCATTAAGATTTCCCAAGTACCAGAGCTTAAAACAGGTTGATTGTAATCGGCACCTGAGCCCAAAATCGCAAATTGAGTGTCGTGTCCGCAAGAAATAACAGGGATGTCCGCATTTAAACCAAGTTCTGCGGCTAACTCTGTTTTTAATCCGCCAATCACTTCACCTGCACTTTTCATTGGTGGGAAATGTTGTTTGGTTAAGCCGAGCAGTGTTAAAACTTCACTATCCCAATCGTCCTGTTCAATGTTGGTCATCATCGATGTGCCAGCCATTGTACGGTCGGTACTTTGAATGCCCGTTAGGCGATATGTGAGGATGGAAGAAATAAACATAAAGCTTGAAGCTTTAGCATAAACTTCTGGCTGATGTTGTTTGAGCCAAAGTAATTTGAATAATGTGTTAAAGCTGTAATGCCCTACACCGTTGCGTTGATAAAGTTTTTCCACGTCAATATAGTTGGCGAGGTTGTTCATAATTGGCAAGGTACGTGGACATTTCCAGGAGATAATCGGGTAGAGCTGATAGCCATCTTTATCAAATAAAGCGCCATCTACGCCAAAGGTAGTCACGGAAATACCGACAATGTCCTGACGTTGTTCGTCAGATAATTCAGCTAAAGTTTTTTTAGCACAACAGAGAAGTTTTCCCCAAATTTCGTCAATATCCCAAATATGGAATTCTGCGCTTTCTGCGCCTGTTTGAGTGTTATTAGGTAGATGGTGGGCACTTAAAATTTTACCTGCATCATTGATGGCAATGGTGCGAAGATTGGTTGCGCCACAATCGAAGATAAATGCGATTGCCATGGTTATCTCCTAAAGTTTGAAAGGGATGCTACTTACCCCACTCTTTGAGTGTCGAGGAAGAGGGGAGATGTGGTAGAAGAAAATTCAACCTCATCGTTTAAGTAGCATCTTTTCAAATCTCCTCAAACCCCTCTTTTTTAAAGAGGGGTTTATTGAGGAAATTTGCAATTTATACGCAAATTCTTACCGCTTGCGTATTATTTATAAAGTGGGCCAAAGTTTTCACAAGCGCGATAATCTTGACCTTCTTTGTCTTGACCAAACATGTTCCATGCACTTGGACGGAAGACATCTTTTTCTTCCACGTTATGCATATTAACTGGAATACGAAGCATAGAAGCTAAGGTAATCAAGTCTGCACCAACGTGTCCGTAAGTTGCTACACAGTGGTTTGCACCCCAGTTTGCCATAACAGAATACACATCTTTGAATGCACCTTTACCATTTAGGCGAGGCACGAACCAAGTGGTTGGCCAAGTTTCATTGGTACGTTTATTTAAGATATCGTGTACATGTTCAGGTAACTCGATTGACCAACCTTCTGCAATTTGAAGAACAGGGCCTACACCTTTAACAAAGTTAATGCGGTGCATTGTAAATGGCATACCACCTTTGGTGAGGTATTGAGAAGATAAACCGCCCCCACGGAAGTATTCATACACAGCAGGGCACCAACGTGTATTTTCTAAACAACGTTTACCATCTTCTTCGGTCACTTCCCATGCTGGTTTGATAACAGGGTTACCATCTTTATCTTTGTGTTGACCAGTACCATCTAATGCTGCAGAACCAGAGTTGATTAAGTGAATGAAACCATTTTCTGGGCGCCAGCCGGTTACACGTTCTACTGAGTCTTCACTCCAGTAAGTACGTACGTCAGCAAAGATTTGAGCTTGACCGGTTAAAAGGTTACCGAACAACATATTTACTGCGTTTAAGCTGTCATTTTCAGTTGCAAGAATGTATGGAGGACGTACACCATTCCAGTCGTAAGTTGAGTTCAACATCGCTTCCATAAAGTCGCCATTTGGACGATGGTCTGTCCAATGACGTTGACCTTGGAAACCTGCTGCAATCGCATTGTGACCTAATGCTTCTTCGCCAAAGTTAAGTTCAGCAAGTTTTGGATTGCCTACCATTAAATCGCGCGCGATGATGGTCATTTTGACTAAAGTTTTACGTAACTCTGCTCTTTCTTCGGCATTCATTTGATTTTCTGGTGCGTTTACATCAACACCGTCAATGCAGTATTCGTTAGCCCATTTAAGTGCAAGTTCGTATTCTTCATGGTCGTAAATGCCACGGTCAATACGGCGGGTGATTTCAGACATGTCCACATATTCGTTGCGCATGCCTAAGTATTCTTGGAAGAATGGTTGGTTTACGATTGAGCCTGCAATACCCATCGAAACAGAACCAATTGAAAGATAAGATTTACCACGTAAAGTTGCCACAGCTAAAGCTGCACGAGCAAAGCGTAAGAGTTTTTCACGCACATCAGCTGGGATAGATTGATCATCAGCTTCTTGTACTTCGTGGCTATAAATTGAGAAAGCCGGTAAACCAAGTTGGTTATGGCCAGCAAGTGCTGCTGCTAAATAAACTGCGCCTGGGCGTTCTGTACCGTTAAAGCCCCAAATCGCTTTTGGCGTATGAGGGTCCATATCAATTGTTTCAGAACCGTAGCACCAGCAAGGGGTTACAGTAATTACCGCGCCTACGTTTTCACGTTTAAATTTTTCAGCACAAGCAGCTGATTCTGCTACACCACCGATACAAGTATCGGCAATCACGCATTCCACGAAATCTCCATTAGTATGGCGGATTTCGCTGCTGATTAAATTTGCCACGGCTTTAGCCATGTTCATCGTTTGATCTTCGAGCGATTCACGCACCCCTAAACGGCGACCGTCAATGGTTGGGCGGATACCAATTTTTACTGGAGTTGATTTGAGAGTTGTCATAAAAAATTCTCCTGATTGGTTTTAAAAAAATAACTTCGTTGAAGTTTATTATTCACAATAAGAAAAGTTTTTGAATTAAAACGCCGTTTTGTGTTTGGATTTGTGAAACAGATCACAAATTTGACCGCTTGTAACGGGAAAACGTGGAAAACTAAATGCCCGTTTGGGAATAGATACAACCAAAACGGGCATTTGTGTTTTTTATAGGATATTTTTGGTTACCAAATGATGTTTGTGTGAGATTGGTATTTGTCTAAAAGTGTACTTTCCATCGGTAAATCGGTAAACAAAGCATCCACTTCTGCTAAATCACATAGCTTAAAGACATCTTTGCGTTCAATTTTAGAATGATCGGCAACGAGAAATTTTTGTTTGCTCATTGACAACATTTTGCGTTTAAAAGAGAGGTTAATTTGATTGGATTCCCAAATGGCACCTTCAAAAATACCCGTGCAGGAAAAAATCGCCATATCAATATGGAGTCGAGAAAAAAGATGCTCCGCAAATGGGCCATAAAAAGCATCAAACTTTTCTGAATAAATGCCTCCCGTTGCAATGGTTTCAATATGCGGTTTGTGCGCGAGGGTGTGAATAATGCGCATGGAACTAGTAATCACTTTACATGGTACATTCGGTAAACGTTGTGCAATATTCCAAGCCGTTGAGCTGGCATCAAGCACTAAAACGGCATCTTCAAAAACTTTTTCACGAATGAGTTCAGCAATATGTTTTTTGCCATCGTGATGAGATTTTCTTCGAGTAGAAAATGATTGCCCGATATTCTGATTTTGCAAGCTCATTGCGCCACCATGGGTACGGTAGAGTTTATTCTGCTCAGCCAGTTTATTTAAATCACGGCGAATGGTTTCAATCGACACGCCTAAATTTTCGGCTAGCTCCATTGAACCAGCTTCCTCAAATTCATTTAAATAGCGCAAAATTAAGGCATGTCTTTTTTCCATATGGTTTCCTGTTGTTCATTACATAATGGTAAGTTTTGCCAAAAATCTGACCACTTGTCGAGCGGCAAAACGTAAATTTGGGAACGCGATCACAAAATAGTGATAATATCACTGCACAAAAAAACGGCGATTAAGGTGTGGGTGGGAACTTCATTTGGGCTTGCCAGTCTTATCATGCAGTTTTTTCATTGAGCATTATGTCGCTGATAATGCTTGCATACTCTATTTCAACCCTACATAAGGAATTTAAAATGAAAACATTCAAATCTCTTCTTGCTTTAGGCATGGCAGTCGCATTTTCATCTTCTGCATTGGCGCAAACCACTGATGCCGTGGGTGCATTAAAAGACTCTGCGAAAACAACAATTAACAATGAAGTTGCAAGCCAAAAAGCGAGTGCAACCTCTGCTGTTAATAGCAAAGTGAACAGCGTGAAAGAAAATGTCAGCGCAGTGAAAACCGCAGGAACAGAAAAAGTGGCGGCAGCACAAGCAAACGTCACTGAAAAAGCGAGCGCGGCAAAAGCACAAGTGACTGACAAAGTGACAGCAACTAAAGCTCAAGCGACAGAAAAAGTAGCGGCAACTAAAGCACAAGCAGCTGAAAAAGTCACTGCAACCAAAGCGACAGCAGCGCAAAAAACAGAAAATGCAGCGACTAAAGTAAAAGCATCTTCTAAAGTGAACATCAATAAAGCAGATGAAAAAACCTTACAATCATTAAGCGGTATTGGTGAAGCGAAAGCAAAAGCGATCGTAGAATATCGTAACAAAGTTGGCAAAATTAAATCGGCAGAAGAGTTATCTAAAATCTCAGGCATCGGCGATGCGACGGTTGAAAAAATTGCGCCATATTTAACTTTCTAAGTTAAAAACGAGATAAAGCCTCTCAAGCGGTTCATTTTTCGCAGAAATTCGGTATTGTGTAGCAGTTGCACAAAGGTTTAATCGATTGAAAACCTTAAAATTCCTATTGAAATTTTAACTCAATAGGGATGGAGTGATCAGCTAATTCAACAGTTCCCGATAGGTTGTTTTTGTTAAAACAGGTGGCAAACCTTGATTGTAACGATGTGGGCGAACAAAATTGTAATACATCACATAAACTCTCACATCGTCCATCGCTTGCCCCAAGGTTATATAGTCGCCCTCTTGCATCCATTCATATTTAAAGCTGCGAAACCAACGCTCCATTGGGGCATTATCCCAACAGTTACCTCGGCGACTCATACTTTGGGATAAAGCACTTCAGCATTAATCCAATTCACCCAGGTGTTTTCCAATAATGGAATTAAGGGAGTGCTATCTTCAACTACAGTATTTAAGGCAGATAATACCTCTTCTAAAGACGAAGGTTGTTCTTGTATATAACTTAATAGCCAAAAGTCAAGTTCAGATAAGCGTTGTTGCAGAATATTAAAATCGCTATCCCGCCATATAACAGCCTGTATAGGGTTTTCATCAAATTGTTTAAAATCGCTTGATAAAAAATCGACTTCATAGCGTTTTAAATAAGCGGCATCAGATAACTGCATTACGCTATGCTTATTCCACTCAAATTTTTTAGGTACTTTTGCTAAAGAAACTTCTGCAAGTAATTGTGTATTTTCAAAATCCATCAATGCCAGTATATTGGTATCAAAACTCTCTTTTTCTTGACAAAATAAGAGAAATTCTCCAGCAATATCTTGAAAATAAGGCGAATGTGATTTTCCTGTTAATACAAACGCTTCTTTTGTCTGAGACCAACTCTCAGCAGAAACGTGTTTAGGTGCTTCAACAAAACAACGGTCAATAAAACCAAAGATGTTATTTCGAACTAAGCGAGCATAAACAGCAAGGCGATTCGGGGCATAACCATTTAGAGGTTGAGCATGAGCCAACCGAACTGCTGTGGCAAGTGCTTTTTGTGTTTCAATAAGCGAAGGTTTAGGCTGCATAGGATATTACCTCTTTTTGAGCATATTTTTGCTGTAGTTGTGCAATATGTTCAACTTCAGCATAAAGTTCTGCAAATGGAGGGAAATTGAAATCACGCTCTAATAATGTTGGCGGAATGACAGGTAGTCGTTGATAGGCATATTCTAATAAATCCCACACAGTACCTTTTACTGCCTCACCGTGCGTATCAATTAATAACTCTGGTAAATGGCGATATGCCCCTTTTATTTTATTAAATGATTCCCCTTCTAAATCCTCTACAACTTGTGCCGCAGAATGTTCTTCGTCGTGTCCGGCAATATGAATGTAATTGACACGTTTCACATCTACTTGTTCTAAAAAAACATAAGGATCAAGTAAACCGTGATTGACGCCATTTACATAAATATTATTTACATCTAAATGAATACCACAATCCGCTTCTTGTGCAATAGCATTTAAAAATTCTACTTCATTCATTGTGCTGGTGGGAGAGTGTAAATAATAAGAGGTATTTTCTAATGAAATTTGTAATTCTAAAAAATCTTGCACATAGCGGATTCTCTGTGCTACGTGTTTTACAGCTTCTTCTGTAAATGGCATAGGTAATAAATCATATAAATGCCCTTCACATTCACAATAACTCAAATGTTCAGAAAAAAATGTCGAATTATATTGAGCCATTAATGCTTTAGTATTTTTTAATAACTCGCGATCAAGAGGTGCTTGCCCGCCTAATGAAAGTGATAGTCCGTGTACCGCAAGTGGATATTTTTCCGCTGCCTGATCGAATTTATAACGAGCAGCCCCCCCCATTTTTACCCAATTTTCTGGAGCAACTTCCATAAACTGAATCGCATTATTTGATGATAAATTCAAAAAATCATCTGCTAAGTCTCGACGATACCCTAATCCTGCACCTTGTAACATAATTATTTACTCCTTTTAATACAACACTGGCGTAAATTTACACCAGTGTTATGTATGGCATCTAGATTTAAATACGATTATTTAGAACCGCATTTACCTTCACCACATTTACCTTCTGCAGCTTTTGGTTTGCTCGCACCGCATTTACCTTCTGCGGCTTTCGTTTCATTTGCGCCACATTTGCCTTCTCCGCATTTACCTTCTGCAGCTTTTGTTTTCACACATTTATCACCTACGCAAGGTGTTGCAGCATCTGTACTGCTTGATTTTGACTCAGCATGTGCAACAGTAGCTACTGTCATCGTTAATGCTCCTGCTAATGCGGCTAAAGTGGATAATTTTTTCATTTAAGTCTCCTAGAGTTTGATATTGAATATATAGTTAGAGGAATTTCAACCAGCTTTTAGTTGGATAAACCTTCTTAATAAGCGTGTCTAAAGAGAGTTTCCCTGCTCCCTGCGTAATTAAGATTAATAAAGTTACCACATAAATTAAAGGTAATTTATAACCGTTATCACAAACGTTATAACCTGAATCAGCGTGAATACTATACCACGCAACAGAGATTAAAATCGTTAAACCTAATGCACTAAAACGAGTTAGTACCCCGAATATTAGCAAGAAGGGGAGAATTAATTCTGACCCCATTGCAACGTGCCAATTAATATCAGCAGGAATAAGATTAAACGGGAAAGGAAAACGATCTTGTATTTCAGTAAACCAATTTTGACCATTCCATTTTTCTAACCCTGCCTCTAAAAACTCCCACGCAAGAAAAAAGCGTAAAATCAATAAACTCACGCCGCTGCTGATACCTTGCATCTTACAATCTTTCATCTTTTTCCTCTTATTGACTACCTATTTTATGAAATTATTTAGTTCATTATGCTAGGAAATGTTTCCCAGTTATTCTATTAGTCGGAGATAAGCCTTTTTTCTTACACTTTTTTTTCAAAAAATTGAAAATATTATTTTTTGTAAAAATGCAGATAACATTAAGGGCAAAGATTCTAATAATCTTCGCCCTTTTATCTTTTACTAATTAATGTATTAATCAGCTAATTCAACAGTCCCCGATAGGTTGTTTCTGTTAAAACAGGCGGCAAACCTTGATTGTAACGATGTGGGCTAACAAAATTGTAATACATCACATAAGCTCTCACATCGTCCATCGCTTGCCCCAAGGTTAGATAGTCGCCCTCTTGCATCCATTCATATTTAAAGGGAACCAACGCTCCATTGGGGCATTATCCCAACAGTTACCTTGGCGACTCATACTTTGGGTTACCTTAATGAAGGTTGGGAGGAATAGCTACACTTTGAGTTTGAAAAAATGGAAAATTTATGCGGTAAATTAGTAAATTTTCGGACTTTGTGCAACTACTACACTACATAATACCGCAGAAATTTGCAAAGTTTCTGCTAAATTTGACCGCTTTTTTACATTTTGGCATTGAGTTTTTATTTTTAAGCCTCATATCAGCTCAGTCTTTCAACTAATACAACAAAAAGGAACATAAAATGGCATTAGATTTCAATGCAGTAGCATTAGACAGCGTAGAAGCAAAAGGTGGTTACGGAATTGGTTTACAAATTGGTCAGCAATTAGCTGGCAGCGGTATGGAGGTTGAAGCGGAAGCGGTTGCACGCGGTATTTTTGATGTGTTAAACAACAACCCACCAGCAATCGACATTAACGAAGTGACCAAAGCATTACAAGAGTTAGGTCAACGTGCAGAAGCAGCACAAGCAGAAGCATTCAAAGCATTAGAAGCAGAAAACCAAGCTTTCTTAGAAGAAAACAAAAAAGCAGCAGGCGTTGTCGTGACGGACTCTGGTCTTCAATATGAGATCTTAACCGAAGGTAACGGCGCAAAACCAACTGCAGAAAGCACGGTGCGTGTACACTACACAGGTTCTTTAATTGACGGTACTGTATTTGATAGCTCAGTAAAACGTGGCACTCCAGCAGAATTCCCAGTCGGTGGTGTGATTAAAGGTTGGACTGAGGCGTTACAACTAATGCCAGTGGGTTCAAAATGGCGCTTAACCATTCCACACAATCTGGCTTACGGTGAACGCGGTGCGGGTGCATCAATCCCACCATTTGCAACATTAGTGTTTGAAGTGGAATTATTAGATATCCTGTAATCTAAATAGTCTACCTACAAGCGGTTATCTTTCTTGAGATTTAGCAAAATCTTTTTGAAAAATAACCGCTTGTTGTTTTTTTCTCGTTGACAATTTTTGGCTTGTCGTTAAAATCCCAACGTCTTTTGACAATTCGTATATCGCAAGTTTGTGTATAGGAAGTGAGCAAATCCAATTGACTTTTCTCAACTCAATTCTATTTTTTCATCGTTATACCGCTTGCCTTTTTATCTTCGCTTAAGGATTTAAGGAATGTTAGAAATTTGGCAACAATTCAAACAAGATTATTTAATTAAATTTTGGAACCCAACGGCGGCAGTTATTGCAGCAGGGATTTTATCGGCATATTACTTTGGCTTAACGGGCACTTATTGGGCGGTTACTGGTGAATTCACCCGCTGGGGTGGCGAAATTTTGCAATCGCTTGGTGTGAATACTGAAGAATGGGGCTACTACAAAATTATCAGCTTAGAGGGCACTATTTTCTCTCGGATTGATGGCTTGATGATTTTAGGCATGTTCGCGGGTTGTATCGCAGCAGCCTTATGGGCAAATAACATCGGTATTCGCATGCCACAAAACCGTATTCGTATTGTGCAAGCGCTTGTGGGCGGAGCATTAGCTGGTTTTGGAGCACGTTTAGCGATGGGCTGTAACCTTGCTTCACTCTTTACTGGGATTCCTCAATTCTCATTACATGCGTGGTTTTTTACCATCACAACCGCTATCGGCTCATATGCTGGGGTGAAATTCACTTTGCTCCCAATGTTCCGCCCTCCGCTTAAATTGAAAAAAGGGGCGGGGCAAGTCAAACAAAGTGACCCAAATCAAGCAAAACGCCGCTTCCGAATTGGCATGGTGATTTTCTTTGCATGGGCAATTGCTTCAATTTATGTGATGCAAGCGGTCAGTATTAAGCTCGGTTTTGCAATGTTGTGCGGGCTTGGTTTTGGTTTGTTGATTGAACGTGCACAAATTTGTTTTACCTCGGCTTTCCGTGATCTTTGGGCAACCGGTCGTGCTTATATGGGCAAAGCGATTATTTACGGCATGCTTATCGGCACACTCTGTGTGTTCAGCTACATTCAACTCGGCATGAATCCGAAAATTATGTGGGCAGGCCCAAATGCGGTCATTGGTGGTTTATTATTCGGCTTTGGTATCGTATTAGCTGGTGGATGTGAAACAGGCTGGATGTACCGCGCGATGGAAGGACAAGTTCACTTTATGTGGGTGGGTGTTGGCAACGTGGTTGGCTCAACCTTACTGGCATATTGGTGGGATGATTTAGCGCCAGTTTTAGCGCTCGATTATGAAAAAATCAACTTACTCAAATCATTCGGCCCAATTAGCGGCTTGCTTATCAACTACGGCTTAATGATTGCCTGCCTAGTGTTCATCGTATGGTGGGAAAAACGTTTCATTCAAAAAGCAAAAGCCCGTTTAGCTACGGCATAATTTAACAATAGAAGGAGTTAACTATGGCATTTATCGTCATTGAGAAAAAAGACAAAGACCCAAGTGAAATTACCCCAACTTACACGTTGGATATGCTTGGCGAGCCTTGTCCTTACCCAGCAATTGCCACCCTTGAAACGATGCCGACTTTAAAATCGGGCGAAATTTTAGAAGTGTTGAGCGACTGCGCACAATCAATTAACAACATTCCTGTGGATGCTAAAAATCATGGCTACACCTTATTAAGCGTAGAACAAGATGGCACCATTTTGCGTTATTTAATCCAAAAATAACCGCTTGTAAAAACGAAAGCCGCCTATTGATTGAAAATGGGCGGCTTTTTTTCGCATTTGAATGAAAGAAAGGCGATTTCTCTTCAAGCGGTCAATTTCTCTTGAGGTTTTACAACTAAATTTCCTTTATACTTAGCACTTTTTCATTGTTAAAGAATTATGAAAACCGCTGATTTTCCTCTTGCCCAATCCTCTTCTGAATCTCCGTTTGCCGCAGCCGTTTTACGCTGGTTTGTGCAATATGGGCGTAAGCATTTACCGTGGCAACAGCAGAAAACGCTGTATAAAGTCTGGCTTTCAGAAGTGATGTTGCAACAAACGCAAGTGGCAACGGTGATTCCCTATTTTGAACGTTTTATCGCACGTTTCCCGACGGTAGTGGATTTAGCCAATGCCGAGTTAGATGAAGTGCTACATTTATGGACGGGCTTGGGTTACTACGCGCGTGCGCGCAATTTGCATAAGGCCGCACAACAAATTCGAGATCGTTTTGACGGTGAATTTCCAACAACATTTCATGATGTACTAGCACTTTCTGGTGTTGGGAGAAGTACGGCGGACGCAGTACTTTCTTCTGTGTTAAATGCCCCTTATCCTATTTTAGATGGCAATGTGAAGCGAGTGCTTTCACGCTGTTTTGCCGTTGTAGGTTGGGCTGGCGAAAAAACGGTGGAAAATCGATTATGGATGTTAAGTGCGCAAGTAACCCCGAATAGCCAAACAGGGGATTTTAATCAGGCAATGATGGATTTAGGAGCCATGATTTGCACTAGAAGTAAGCCAAAATGCACCCTTTGCCCGCTAGAAAATCAGTGTGAAGCGAATCGTTTAAACGCATGGGCAGATTATCCTGCGAAAAAACCAAAAAAGGCGATGCCAGAAAAACAAACTTACTTTTTGATTGTCAAAGCTGGCAACCGAATTTTGCTAGAACGCCGAGAAGCAACTGGCTTGTGGGGCGGTTTGTATGTCTTTCCACAATTTGAAACTTTAGCGGAACTCAAGCGATCTGTTTCTAGAGAAAATTTACCAAAATTGCAGACGTTAAATGCATTTCGACACACGTTTACGCATTTTCATTTAGATATTACGCCTATTTTATATGAAATAGATTGGCAAAAAATTGACGAAACTTTACCGCTTGCAGGATTAGAAAAGCAGGGATTTTTCGGCGAATTAGTATCTTCAAAGGCTAATTATTGGTATGATCTGAACAATGCCAATCAGATAGGGGTAGCGACCCCAGTTAAGCGCATATTAGACGAATTTACACGCACTTTGACTTTAAGTGAGCAGAAAAAGGATTAAACATGGCACGCACCGTATTTTGTGAATATTTAAAACAAGAAGCAGAAGGCTTAGATTTTCAATTATACCCGGGCGAATTGGGTAAACGCATTTTCGATTCTATTAGCAAACAAGCATGGGGCGAATGGATTAAAAAGCAAACCATGTTAGTGAATGAGAAAAAATTAAATATGATGAATCCAGAGCATCGTAAATTATTAGAATCAGAAATGGTTAACTTCTTATTCGAAGGAAAAGAAGTGGTCATTGATGGTTATAAACCTGTTGAATAAGAGAGTATTCCATGAAAAAGTATGCAAAATATCTCTCTTTATTGTTAATTATTCCGTTTTTAGCTTCTTGTTCTAGTAGTGGTAAAAAAAGCACGAAAAAACGTACGACTGGTAAAAAAACGCGTAGTTACGATACTAAAGATACTAACGGCTTAGATATTCTGACCGGACAGTTTTCTCATAATATTGATGATATTTGGGGAAGCAACGAGTTGTTGGTGGCAAGTAAAAAGGACTACGTAAAATATACCGACCAATTCTACACGCGTAGTCACATCTCTTTTGAAGAGGGGGCGATTACCATTGAAACGCTTGCCGACCAAAATCGCTTGCGTAATGCAATCATTCATACCTTATTGATGGGTTCTGACCCGAAAGGGATTGACTTATTTGCTTCTGGTGATACCCCAATTAGCCAAAACCCATTCTTACGCGGACAGGTACAAGATCAATTTGGTCGAGATATTACCAACATTGCGGTGGCGAACGATTTTGCAACGTATCTTTTACAGCATGCACAAACGCGTCGCTTAAAAAACGGGCGTACTGCGACCTATGTGAACATCAAAATGGTGGCGGGACATATCGAAGTGCGTGCACGTCAATATTTACCATTAGTACGTAAAATGTCAAAACGTTATGGTATTGAACCTGCGTTGATTTTAGGGATTATGGAAGTGGAATCTGCGTTCAATCCGTATGCGGTGAGTTATGCTAACGCCATCGGCTTAATGCAGGTGGTGCCGCGTACAGCTGGTCGTGATATTTTCGCGCGTAAAGGATTAGGCGGTCAGCCAGATCGTGAGTATCTTTACCACCCAGAAAGTAACATTGATGCGGGAACGATGTATCTCACTATCTTACGTGATGAATACTTAGAAGGGATTTCTGATCCGGTTTCTAGACGTTATGCGATGATTTCTGCTTATAACAGTGGAGCAGGCGCAGTGTTGAAAGTATTTGATTATGATAAATACTCCGCAATCGACCGCATTAACGATCTTTCACCAGATGCCGTGTATCGAATTCTCACTACGGCGCACCCATCTGCGCAGGCGCGAAACTACTTAAATAAAGTATCAAAAGCGCGTGAGAAATATGTAAGTATTCGTTAATTGTTCATCAAGGCAGGGAAACCTGCCTTTTTCATACCCGCACATAGCCGCCTGTTACTGATTTCACCACGCCCAGTAATTCTAAATTCAACATTTCTACTAATAACATAGAAACCTCTAAATTGCAGGCTTTGGCAATATCATCAATCGCTATCGGTTCAAGCCCAATCTGTTGGAAAATTTGCTGCTGACAAGCGGTCATTTCTGGCAAATTTTTTACAATTGGTGGTGTTACGCTTTTTGCAGATTTTGGCAGAAAATCGACCGCTTGTTCACACTCAAACAACGTAGGTTGTACGGATGGAAACGGCTGAAGTTGGTATTGTATCGCTTGCAAAATATCTTCAATCGATTCAGTCAGTAGCGCCCCTTCTCGAATCAACTTATGGCAACCGGCAGAATAGGGATTTTGTGCGGTATTTGGTAGGGCAAACACCTCTCGACCTTGCTCTAGCGCGTAGCGTGCAGTAATCAGCGAACCGCTATTGATAGTAGCTTCCACCACTAGCGTGCCAAGCGAAAGCCCGCTAATAATACGATTACGGCGTGGAAAATTTTCCGCGACAGGGGGTTGGTTGGGAAAGAATTCTGACACTAATGCCCCGCCACAATCGATGATTTGCTCGGCCAGTTTTTTATGACGAGCAGGATAAACTTGATTCAAGCCAGAACCCAGTACGGCAATCGTCACCCCATTTTCTGCGACAGTACGTTGGTGGCAAAATCCATCAATGCCAATCGCCAAACCGCTAGTCACCGCTAAGCCATTTTTTACTAATTCGGCGCTGAAAGTTCCAGCCCAGTATTCGCCATAGTGAGAGTAGTCTCGACTGCCAACAATCGCAATTTGTGGCAGAGATAAACTTTCTATGGAGCCTTTAACAAATAGCACTGGCGGGGCGGTGTTAATTTGGCGGAGTAAAAAAGGGTAGGTGTCATCAAATAAAGTCAGAATATGATGTTTAGGGTGTGCTTCTTGCCAGTTGAGGGCGGTTTCAATCCAACGCATATCTGGCTGAAGCCAACGCTGAATTTGTTTTTCATTCCAGCCAATTTGTCGAAGTTGGGTTTTATCGAATTGGCAGAATTCAGCAAAATCGACTTCACTCATCAAGCGTGCAATACGTTGTGCGCCAATTTGTGGCACTTGGAGGAGTTTTAATAAAGAGACTAAATGGTTCATAAGATGATAGACGCAGTAATATTTCCCTAATCATAAGAAAACCGCTAAAATAACCAATTAAATTATTAAAAATTTTCGAGTGAGATCACAAAAAATGGCAGTATTAGAGGTTGTATTATACCCAGATGAAAAATTAGCAACGGTGTGTGAACCTGTTGCGAAAGTGGATGCAGAATTAAATCAATTTATCGATGATATGTTTGAAACCATGTATGAACATGAAGGCATCGGGCTTGCTGCACCGCAAGTGGGCGTGCTAAGTCGGGTGATTACGATTGACATTGAAGGCGATAAAACCAATCAAGTGGTGTTAATCAATCCAGAAATTTTAGAAAGCAGTGGTGAAACGGGCATTGAAGAAGGTTGTTTATCTATTCCAGGTCACAGAGCATTAGTGCCACGCAAAGAGAAAGTGAAAGTAAAAGCGCTTAATCGCCAGGGCGAAGAAGTGATTTACGATGCAGATGGTTTGTTTGCAATTTGTATTCAACATGAAATAGATCACCTAAATGGTGTGTTATTCGTTGATCATATTTCAGCCCTAAAACGCCAACGTATTAAAGAAAAAATGCAAAAGCTCAAAAAGCAACTTGCGAGAGCAGCGAAGTAGTTTGTAAACTGACTCCGATAAACTGATAATACCCTCAAATTCTATCAATATAAGGAAAACGTATGATTATCGTAACTGGCGGCTTTGGGATGATTGGCAGCAACATCGTGAAAGCATTAAATGAACTAGGTCGTAAAGATATTTTAGTGGTGGATAACCTCAAAAACGGGGAAAAATTCATCAATTTAGTTGATTTAGATATTGCAGACTATTGCGATAAAGAAGATTTCATTGCTTCAATTATTGCAGGGGATGATTTTGGCGATATTGATGCGGTATTCCACGAAGGCGCGTGCTCAGCAACGACAGAATGGGATGGCAAATACTTAATGCACAATAATTATGAGTATTCTAAAGAGTTGTTGCATTTCTGCTTAGATCGCCAAATTCCGTTCTTCTATGCTTCAAGTGCGGCAACTTATGGCGGCCGTTCAGATAACTTTATTGAAAAACGTGAATTTGAAGGCCCACTGAATGCTTATGGTTACTCAAAATTCTTATTTGATGAATATGTGCGTAAAGTTTTACCAGAGGCAGATTCTCCAGTTTGTGGTTTTAAATACTTCAACGTTTATGGCCCGCGTGAACAGCATAAAGGCTCAATGGCAAGCGTGGCATTTCACCTTAACAATCAAATGTTAAAAGGCGAAAATCCAAAATTATTTGAAGGTTCAGAAGAGTTCTTGCGTGATTTTGTGTATGTGGAAGATGTTGCAAAAGTTAACATTTGGGCGTGGCAAAATGGCATTTCTGGCATTTATAACCTTGGTACAGGTAAAGCTGAATCGTTCAAAGCTGTGGCAGAAGCGGTGATTAAATTCCATGGCAAAGGGGAAATTGAGACAATTCCATTCCCTGCGCATTTAAAATCTCGCTATCAAACTTTTACCCAAGCGGATTTAACGGCATTGCGCGCAGCAGGTTACCAAGGCACCTTTAAAACGGTTGCAGAAGGTACAGCTGAGTATATGGCATGGTTAAATAGAGCTTAATCATTTCGCTAATTAAACATGATCTGCCTCCCAAAAGCTGGACAGGTTAGTTAACTTAAATATTGAGCTCGGTATTGCACTGGGCTCAATCCTTTGAAAGCAAGTTTAATGCGTTTTTGGTTGTAATACGCTAAATATTCTTCAATTTCAGCCTGTAATTCAGCAATTGAATGATAAGTCTGAGAGTAAAAACACTCTGATTTTAGTATCGCAAAAAAACTTTCAATCACCGCATTATCATAGCAATTTCCTCG
>NZ_ALJP01000015.1:0-52888 GCF_000287615.1 Haemophilus sputorum HK 2154 | reverse complement strand
GGCTTCAATCTTTCAATGATTTTTCTTTTTTCTGTCGTTGTTTTTGACGGTCGAGCGCCTCCAACTCCTTTAGGTAAGCAATCTCCGCACGAGCTAAGGCGAGCTCTCGTTGTAACTTTTTAAACGCTTTAGGTGAAAAGTCTGTAGTTTATGGAATTTCAATGTCTTTCTTTTTCATTTTTGGCTTCGCTATTTTCGGTGTTTGAAGGTTTGTATGAGGCGATTTTACGCCATCAAGCCCTCTTTCCCGAAATGCTTTTAGCCAATAAATGACGAGAGCATGGGAAATTTGATGAAGTTTAGCCACCTCACGGATACCATAATCCTGTTCGGTGACGAGTTTGATAATTTTCAAACGAAATTGATAAGGGTAGGACATAATCTGCACCTCAAAGTAGGTGTCCAGATTTTGGGGTGCAGATTAGCAAGCGGTCTAATTTGTAAAAACTTTTGCAAATTAGACCGCTTGTGTTTATGCGTGATCGATACCAAATGAGATCACTTCTTCAATACTTTTTGCTCCAAGGGCTAACATAATCAAGCGATCCACACCTAGCGCGACGCCTGAGCAATTTGGCAAGCCTGCGTTTAATGCTGCCAGAAAACGGCTATCAAGTTGTTGTTGTGGCAAGCCCATTTTTTCCCGTTCTAAATTATCAGCATTAAATCGACGCATTTGTTCTTGCGCATCACTTAATTCATGGAAGCCGTTAGCCAGTTCTAATCCTTGATAATAGAACTCAAAGCGTTCGGCAACACGGTGATCTTCTGAACTCACTTGTGCCAATGCAGCTTGAGTGGAAGGGAAGTGATAAACGGCTATTGGGCAAGTTTTACCAATGTTTGGCTCTACGACCTCGCTAAAGAGAAATTGCAACAAGGTATCACGCATTTCATCATCTTCACATTGCAAGCCATGTTTACGTGCTTTTTCCACAAGCTGAGCTTTAGTGGCAGAGAGCGGGTCGATACCAACATGGGTTTGGAAGACAAATTGATAACTAAAAGATTCTGCTGGTGGGCAATCTAAAATTTGTTGCAGTAAGTCGTCCACTTCATTGATTAAACGATACATATCAAAATAAGGACGATACCACTCTAGCATCGTGAATTCAGGATTATGACGATGGCCAGCTTCTTCATTACGGAAGACTTTGCACAACTGAAAGATTGCCCCTGAACCTGCTGCTAATAACCGTTTCATATGATATTCTGGGCTAGTCATCAGATGTAGCGTTTTTGCTTCACTAGCGAAAGGCGCTAAAAATTGTGTGCTGAAGGTAGAAAGATGAATGTCAGTCACCGAAAATTCGCTTAAGACTGGTGTTTCAACTTCTAATACGCCACGATCGGTAAAAAATTGGCGAATTTGGCGCATAATTTCTGCGCGTTTAAGTAAATTTTCGATAGAAGCGGTTGGCTTCCAATCAATTTGTGTTAAATCTAGTTGCATAATGAGTCTAAATGAAAAATGATGCGCTATCATAGCGCAACTATGCCTTGTTCTCTATGTATCTCGGTAAAATTTGCAAATTCCTAATGAAATCTAACCGCTTTTTGCTTTATTATGATGGGAAAGTTGCGAATCAAAGGAATTGGCTATGAAAACATCTTCTCTTATTATCACCGCGCTTGGTGTGGCTGTTAGTGCTAATGCGCTAGCTGAAGATACCAACTGGGTGGATAAACAACATCAAAATGTACAAAATAAATTACATCATTGGTCAAATGGCATTAACGATTGGTTAGGCGAAACCGACCCAAATAAACCTGCAAAAGCATCATTACGTGTCATGGTGGACTCTGAGCGGGATAAACACAACGGATTTTCTGTGAAACCGCGTGTTCGGGGGAAAATTAAATTACCTGTGCTGAAAAAACGCCTTAGCGTGGTATTCGGGGATGAAGATATCGAGAACCGAGAAGGCGATAAAGGTCGTGTGGGTGGAAACTACCGAAATTTAGAGCGTGAGAAATATTACAATAGCAAAGAAGCTCGTAACGACAGCGCTTCTATCGGTTTACGTTGGTCTCGAGAAATTGCTAAATATGGGATTGAAAGCGATTTGGATGGCGGTATCCGTTCGCGAGGGGATATTTTTGGTCGTTTGCGTATCAGTAAACTTTGGGTATGGAACGATACGTACAGCACCCGTTTAGAGCAAATTTATCGTTACGGGCATAAAAGCCGGCACTACTTGCGCACCAATTTAGAAAATAAATTCATTGATGGTGAAACTACCTTCATCATGAATCATAGCTATTTTGAATACAAAAATCGTAAGAAAGATGAACGCCGTTATTGGGGGAATAGTCTTTATCGTCAACACGATTTTGGCAATATGAAAACCTTTAACTACGGATTATATGTTGGTGGGCGTTTAGACCGTAATCACTCTAAACTGAATAGCTGGGGGCCATTTGTGACTTATCGTCAGCCGATTTATAAAGATTGGCTCTTTATTAAACCAGAAATCAGTTTCTACAACGATAGAGATAACGATTATAGTCATTACATTCGTACCTTTGTTCGAATTGAAGCGATTTTCTAATTCAGCAAAAAATAGGGCGTGCATTGCACGCCCTTGTTTTATTTGAGTTCTGCGGTTTCTAACATTGCCAATAATGACTCAAATTGCGCAACGGATCTTAAATCTAACCAGAATTTTTGTTGAGCAAAGCGTCCAATTATTGGATTTGGTAGTTGCTTAAATTGATTTTCCAGTGCCAATAAATCTGCTTGAGAGTCTGCACTGATAGTCAGCGCCACAGAAGGTAATCTCTCGCTCGGTAACGCGCCGCTACCAATTTGGGCAAGGCTGGGTTCAATTTGCAATTTATAGCGCGAATCTAACCGCTTGCAAAGCACGGCATGCAACTGTTCCGCCTTTTGCGTGAGCGCTTCAACAGATTGAGTTAAGAGCGTTAAGGTTGGCAAGGTTCGCGTTAATTTTTCTGGAGTGAGATAGTTTTGCAAGGTAGCTTCCAGCGCTGAAAGAATCACTTTATCGCAGCGTAATACGCGTTTGAGCGGATGCGCTTGTAACTGGTCAATGAGTGCTTTTTTCCCCACAATAATGCCTGCTTGTGGGCCGCCTAAAAGTTTGTCGCCAGAAAAAGAAACTAAATCGACACCGGCTGCCACTTTCTCTTGAACCATTGGCTCTGCGGGTAAGCCAAGGGCTTGCATATCAGTGAGAGAGCCACTGCCTAAATCGCTGATAACAGGTAAGCCGAATTCTTTCCCTAGTTCAACTAATTCAGCCTCACTAACGCTGCTGGTAAAACCTTCAATATGATAATTACTGGTATGTACCTTCATCAAAAATGCAGTGTTTTCTGTGATCGCTTGGCGGTAATCTTTCAGATGGGTGCGATTAGTAGTGCCGACTTCTACCAAAGTACAACCCGCTTGTTTCATAATGTCTGGAATACGAAATGCCCCACCGATTTCTACCAGTTCCCCACGTGAAACAATCACTTCTTTACCAGCGGCAAAAGTCGCTAACATCAATAACACCGCAGCTGCATTGTTATTTACTACGCAAGTAGCTTCAACCCCGACTAAACGTTGCATTAAGGCACTAATATAATTATCGCGATGCGAACGGCTGCCTTGTGCTAAGTCGAACTCTAGCGCAACATTATGGCGCATGGCATCGCTTGCTGCTTCAATCGCTTTTTCAGACCATAAACTCCGCCCTAAATTTGTATGCAACACGGTGCCGGTGAGGTTAAACACGGGGCGCATATTGGGTTGATGCGTTTGGTTTAAACGTTCATGCAGCGCCGCAAACAGGGTGGATTCATTGGCTAAATAATCGGGCAGTTGGTGCTGTTGTTGAATGAAGCTGCGTGCTTCAGTTAATAACGTGCGCAAGGCATCGACTACTGCAGTATGTGCAAATTGTTGTAAAAATTCGACCGCTTGCGGATGGCGGAGGAGTTTATCAATAGAAGGAACTTGACGGAAAAGAGATTGCATATTCGACTCGTAAAAGAAATTTTGGATAATTTTAATAAATAAAGTACAATACTGCCACATTTTCCACGGAGGGGCGTCATCTCCGGTGAGGTGGCAGGACTTCAAATCCTGTTAAGGACGCCAGCGTTCTTGGGTGGGTTCGACTCCCATTCCCCTCCGCCAAATTCCAAGCCTCGCATTATGCGGGGTTTTTTATTTTCAAAATCGACCGATATAGGGGGAAACATGACCCAATCTATCTGTATTATTACTGGCAGCACCTTAGGCGGTGCCGAATATGTTGCTGACCATCTCGAACATTGTTTAACCGAACAAGGTTTTCAAGTTTCTCTGTTTAATCAAGCTACATTAGCCGATATTCAAAACCAATCTGCGTTAATTGTGGTCACGAGCACGCACGGTGCAGGCGAGTTACCAGAAAATATTCAACCCTTGTTTAATACCTTAGCGAATAGTGATGTCGATTTATCTGCGATGCGATTTGGTGTCGTTGGATTGGGCAGCAGTGATTATGATACTTTCTGTGGCGCAGTTGCAATTGCTGAAAATGGGCTAAAAGCAAAAGGCGCGCAGCAAGTGTGCGAATCAGAACGCATTGATGTGGTCAATAATTTTGACCATGATGCAACTGCAGAAGCTTGGTTGCCTAGTTTCTTAGCGGGATTGAAATAAAATTAAGGGGCGTGTTGTGTACGCCCCTTAATGTTTATAGCGGAAATAAGATAGGCACCAAGAACGTGGTAATGAGCATTGTCATAATTGTCATCGGTAAGCCCACTTTGAGGAAATCGCTGAAACGATAGTTACCAAGTGCGACCACCATCGTATTAACTGGCGAGAATGGGGTCATAAATGCAGCAGATGCCGCAATCGCCACCACCATCACAAATGCGCTTGGTGATTGTCCTAATTGGCGGGCAACTTCGATCGCAAATGGTGCCATTAACACTGCAGTTGCGCCGTTAGAGATGAATAATCCGACCATCGCGGTTGCAGCAAATAACCCCATCAATACCCAATAAATGCTGATGTTTGCGCCACCGGTTAAGGCGACAAACTCTTGCACCATCATGGCGACCCCGCCTGTTTTTTGTAGCGCAATTGAAAACGGCATCATCCCGATAATCAAAATAATGCTTGGAAAATGAATTGCATTGTAGGCGGTTTTCATATCAATACAACGGAAAGCCCCAAGCAGTAAACAGCCAATAAAACCTGCAATTACATTCGGTACGATTCCGCTCATCATCAATGCCACCATCACTGCAACGGAAAATAGTGCATAAGGCGCCTGGCTTGCGGCGGGCGCGGCTAATTTGCTCTCTTTAGGCATGTCGAGCAAAATCAGATCTTTCATATTTTGCGCCATCACAGTAATTTTTTGCCACACGCCCATCACAAGTAGCACATCACCCGATTTTACCGTTTCTTTGAGCAATTCTTGTTGCAGAATTTGAGCATCACGCTTAATGCCCACAACGCTCAAGCCGTAACGTGAGCGGAAATTGAGGCTATCAATCGTACGCCCGATAGTTTCCGTTTCAGGTTTTACGGCAAATTCTGCCATTCCCACAGATTTAGCGTGGGTAGAAAAATATTCGCCTTTTAATTCAATGATTTGCAGTTTGAATTCTTGGCAAAGTTCTGTGAAACGTGCTTCATCGACATCAATATCCATCAATAAAATATCTTTTTTGCGTAGTTGGTCGTTACCAAAAGCCGCTAGCGTGATGTTGCGGAAATTTTTATAACGCTGAATGGCAATAATGTTAAGGTGATAGGCTGAACGCAGTTTGAGCTGATCAATCGTTTTGCCGATAAAAGGCGAGAGTTCTGTAAGAATAACCATTTTCGCGCGTCCGTTTAGATGATATTCGGCAATCAAGTTCGACATCGTTTCTTCTTTGCTCGTTGACGTTGAGGCTTGTTCGCCGTTATCTAACCAGTTACGCGCAATTAGCATATACAGCATCGCTACAACCATCACAACAAAGCCGATTGGTGCGAAATCAAAGAATTCAAACCCCGCATAGCCTGCTTTGACCAGTTCGGCATGGGTCACAAGGTTTGGCACGGTTGCGATTAAAGTCGTCATCCCACTAATCAAGCCTGCCATACTTAACGACATCATTAAACGGCGTGGGGCAATGTTCATGCTGCTGCAAATTGCCACCACAACTGGAATGAAAATCGCCACAATCCCCGTGGAGCTCATAAATGAACCGATGGTGGTAATAGCAAACATTAGCAACATAATAATTTTCGCTTCATTAGCGCCAGCAATCTGCATCAGGTGTTCGCTGATTTGATAGGCAATACCCGTTCTAGAAAGCGCTTCTCCCACCACATACAACAGCGCTAATAACAACATATTTGGGTTACTAAAGCCGGCAAGCACTTCTTCAAGTGTCAAAATACCACTGAGGGCGAAACCCACGAGAATAATCAGAGCAATCACATCTAAGCGGAGTTTGTTTTGAAGAAAGAGAAAAATAGCGACAGCAAGCCAAGCTAGCACCCAGAACAAGGGTTGTAACATAAAGTTGGGAAGATAAGAGAGAAGAGATTCCATAAACGCCTCAATTTGCAAAAAATTGTGCAAATTATACCGCTTGTTGTCGTCGTTGGGGCAATAATTGGCGGGCTTTTTGTGGTATGATGCGACATTATTTTTGAAAGGGGAAATGTATGATTTTTGTCACCGCAGGCCATGTTGACCACGGCAAAACCGCATTATTAGAAGCGCTGACCGGCACCAATACCGCTCACTTACCGGAAGAGAAAAAGCGTGGGCTTACCATTGATTTAGGCTACGCTTACATGCCTTATACCGATGCGAATGGGCAAGCTGCTGTGCTAGGTTTTATTGATGTACCTGGGCACCAGAAATTTCTTTCTAATATGTTAGCTGGCTTAGGTGGTGTGGATCACGCTTTGTTGGTGGTGAGTGCCGAAGAAGGGGTAAAGCCACAAACAGTGGAGCATTTAACCTTATTAGGCTTGCTACATTTTCGTCAAATTACTTTGGTCATCACCAAAGCGGATCGTGTTGAACCTGCCAAAATTGAAACGCTGATTAGCCAAATTCATCAGAAGTTTCCGCAACTTGCGGACGCACCATATTTTGTCACTTCTGCTTATACGGGACAGGGCATCACTGAATTACGGGATTATTTAATTGCGCATGCAGCGGCTTCACAACTGACAGAAAAGCCATTCCGTTATGCGATTGACCGTGTCTTTAGCGTGAAAGGCGCGGGGGTTGTTGTCACAGGCACAGCAGTGAGTGGTACAGTTCATGTCGGCGATTCGCTTTATCTTTCTAATGGCGAGAAAGTGCGTATTAAAGCGATTCATGCACAAAATCAGCCATCAGAACAAGGCGTTGCGGGTGAGCGTTTAGCGTTGAATCTGGCAAATGTAGAGAAAGCCGAGATGACCCGTGGCGATTGGCTCACGGCACTTGCGCCAGACTTTGCAACGGATCGCATTACCGTACGTTTTCAAGCACAAGCGCCGTTGAAAGAAAGCAATGCGGTGCATTTGTATCATTTTGCCTCTCACACTACCGCTAAATTTAACCTATTAAGTGATAAACAAGCGGTCAAATTTTCGCAAGGATTTGCAGAAATTATTCTAGATACACCATTGCATATTGCCGTGGGTGATAAGCTCATTTTGCGTAGCGGAGACGACCAACAAACACTTGCAGGTGCGGTGGTAGTCGAAATTGATTCTCCAAAACGTCATAAACGTACAGAAGCCCGTTTAGCTGAAGTTGCTCAATTAGCGGCAGCACAAACGCCATCTGCCTATGCGGCGGTTTATTTAGCGCAAAAAGCAGTAGAAGCGGCAAAACTCCAATGGATGTTGCAATTAAGCGAAGCAGAACTTGCTGCGCTTGATTTAGGTAGCAGCCAAAAATGGCTGTATCAAGCAGGGTTTAAACAACAGTTACAAGCGCAAGTGTTAGAAAAAATGGCAGCGTACCATGCAGAACATCAAGACCAGTTAGGTGTAACTAAAGCGCGTTTGTATCGTATGGCATTGTTGGCGCAGCCTGAAGCGTTAGCGAATTTTTTAATTGATACCCTCATTGAAGAAAAACAGCTGTTGCAAACCCGTGGCTGGATTCATTTACCAGATCACCGCATTGAATTTGATGCAAAAGAATTGCCGATTTGGCAACAAATCCAACCGCTTTTTGCCGCAACCACCCAAGCGCTTTGGGTGCGCGAAGTGGCGCAAGCCTTGAGCTTAGATGAAACTTTTACGCGCAATTTATTATACAAAGCTGGCAAACTAGGATATTTGATTCCTATTGTGAAAGATAGATTTTTACTCAGCGAACAAATCGCTGCATTTGCCGACCTGATTCGAGCCTTTATTGCCGAGCATGGCGAGATTTCGGTCAATCAGCTGCGTGATGAAATTCAATATGGACGTAAGTTAACCGTACAACTGATCGAATACTTTGATCGTACTGGTTTTTTACGCCGCAAAGGCAACGTTCATTTACTTCGAGATCAAGAAACTTTTAAAGCCTAATATGAAACCTTATTCATCCCGTGCCGTTGCGGCACAAATTTTGTTACAAGTGCTTGACCAAGGCAAATCGCTTTCTAGCCTCTTACCGGAAGCTGCGAGCCAATTAAAAGAGAAAGATGTGCCTTTGGTGCAAGAAATCACTTTTGGCGTTTGTCGCGTGCTGCCTCGCCTTGAGCGTATTTTAAGCTTGTTGTTGGATAAACCGCTTAAAGGCAAAACCCGTTTGGTGCATTGCTTATTGTTGGTTGGGCTTTATCAGCTGCTTTATTTGCGTATTCCGCCACACGCGGCAGTTGATGAAGTGGTTGGTGCGACTAAACCGCTGAAACTAGATAATTTCCGCGCATTAACGAATGCCGTGCTGCGCCGTTTTCTACGTGAGCAAGAAGCTATTTTGGCGAAAGTGGATAAACATTGGCAAACCTTGCATCCAGAATGGCTGGTTAATCAACTGAAAAAAGCTTATCTAAATTGGCGAGATATTGTGGAAGCCAATAATGCGCGTCCGCCAATGTGGTTACGTGTGAATCAGCAGCAAAGTTCTCGTGAAAATTATCAGGCGTTATTGGGCGAATTAGTAAATCTTTCTCCAAATCCGACCGCTTGTGTACCAGATTGCGCAATTTTATTGAACCAGCCAACGGCGGTTAGTCGCTTACCGCATTTTGATGAAGGGCGTGTCACCGTGCAAGATGCGCATGCGCAGTGGTCAGCTGAATTACTAGATGCGCAAGATGGCGAATTGATTTTAGATGCTTGTGCAGCGCCTGGTGGCAAAACCACGCATATTTTGGAAAAAGCGCCTAAAGCAAAAGTGATAGCGCTGGATATTGAAGCGAGCCGTTTACAACGTGTCAAAGAGAATTTAGCGCGTTTAGGCCAGCAGGCGGAAGTCATTTGCGGTGATGCTAGCCGTCCTGAAACATGGTTGGCAGAGGGCGTGATGTTTGACCGTATTTTGTTGGATGCCCCTTGCTCCGCCACTGGAGTTATTCGCCGCCATCCAGATATAAAATGGCTCCGCCAAGAAAGTGATATTCCAGCATTAGCGGCATTACAAGCTCAAATTCTTTCCGCTTTATGGGCAAGACTGAAACCAAATGGTGTGTTGCTTTATGCAACTTGTTCGATTTTGCCAAGCGAAAACCGTGAACAGATTGAGCGTTTTGTGGCAGAAAATGCGAATGCACAGCTCACAGAGATGGATTTCCACACTGAAAAAACGGCAATGAAGCAATTCTTCCCACAAAACGAGGGCGGTGATGGCTTTTTCTATGCCAAATTAACCAAACAGGCGCGTTAAGCAAAAAGTTATGAAAATTATTATTTTAGGCGCAGGGCAGGTCGGTTCAACCTTAGCTGAATCGCTTGCCAGTGAAGAAAACGATATTACACTGATTGATGACAACCAAGACCGACTCGATAAACTGCAAGATAAGCACGATTTACGTGTACTTAAAGGGCATGGGGCTTCTCCGCGTATTCTGCGTGAAGCTGGCGCAAGCGATGCAGATATGTTGGTGGCAGTAACCGAAAGCGATGAAGTGAATATGGTGGCAAGTCAAGTGGCTTTTAGCTTATTTAATATTCCAACTAAAATCGCGCGGATTCGTAATGCGGACTATGTGCGTGAAAAAGACGAGCTGTTCAGTCGTGAAGCGTTGCCCGTCGATCACCTTATTGCGCCAGAAATTTTAGTGCGCAAGGATATTCTACGTTTAATTGATTATCCGGGCGCACTGCATATTGCCCATTTCGCCAATGAAATGGTGAGTCTGGTGAGTGTTCGCGCTTATTATGGTGGCCCGTTGGTGGGAAACCCTATTTCAGCGATTCGAGATCATCTGCCGCATATTGAAGCGCGATTTGTATCGATTTTCCGTCAAGAACGCCCAATTATTCCGCAAGGTTCAACGATTATTGAAGCGGGCGATGAAGTATTTTTTATCTGCGCGACCCATCACATTAAAGCAGTGATGAGCGAGCTACAACGCTTAGAACATCCGCACAAACGTGTGATGATTGTAGGTGGTGGCGCTATTGGCTTGGGGCTGGCAAAAGATTTAGAACAGCGTTGCAGCGTAAAAATTATTGAGCGCGACCAACGCAAAGCACAAAAATTAGCAGAGCAGTTAGAAAAAGCGTTAGTGTTGCAAGGAAATGCTTCTGATCAGGCACTTTTATTTGAAGAACATATCGAAAATATTGACCTCTTTTTAGCACTTACCAGCGATGATGAAGCGAACATTATGTCTGCCTTATTAGCTAAAAGATTGGGCGCGAAAAAGGCTATTGTGTTAGTGCAACAAATGGCGTATTTACACTTGGTGCAAGGCGGCACCATTGATATTGCGCTCTCTCCACAGCAATCAACCATTTCTGCACTTTCAAGCTATGTGCGTAAGGGCGATATTGTAAAAGTGGCTTCACTTAAACAAGGCTTAGTGGAAGGCGTCGAAATTGTCGCGCATGGTGATGAGGAATCTTCAAAAGTGGTAGGACGCACGATTAAAGAGCTAAAATTGCCACAAGGGGCAATTGTGGGGGCGATTGTCCGTAACCAAACCGTGATGATTGCGCATAAATCCACGCGCATAGAAGAGAACGATCATGTGATTATTTTCGTCAATGATAAAAAACAGGTATCGGATATTGAAAAACTCTTCCAAATTGGCGCATTCTTCTTATAACCGATTTGGTAAAACATTGAAAAAATCTGACCGCTTGTAAACAGAAAAATCCCCGCATTTGCGGGGATTTTTGCTAGTCTTCTTTGCCTAAAATCTGATTGATTTCACTCTTATAGAGTACGGCTTTTGCACCATAAATGGCTTGTACGCCACCGCCAACTTCTAGCACATCAATTGCACCAAGCGCTTTTAATGTTGGTTTATTGACTTTTTCTACTGCTTTAACAGAAACGCGTAAACGGGTAATGCAAGCATCAACATGTTCAATGTTTTCTGCACCGCCTAAGGCTTGAATAATCGCATGAGCATTTTCAGTGAGCGAGGTGGTTTGCGGGCTCAATTCCTCTTCTTGTTCATCACCTCTGCCCGGTGTCATTACATTAAATTTGGTAATGAGGATACGGAAGCTAAAGTAGTAGAGTGCCGCCCAGAAAATCCCTACAACAATGACGAGAATCCAATTCGTATTTTCATTGCCTTGTAAGATACCGAATAACAAGAAGTCAATGAAACCGCCAGAGAAGGTGTTACCAATCGAGATATTTAATATATCTGCAATGTAGAACGATACCCCATCTAAAAACGCGTGGAAGACATAAAGCCAAGGAGCAACGAATAAGAACATAAATTCGATTGGCTCGGTAATACCGGTAATAAATGAAGTTAGTGCGGCACCTAAGAATAACCCACCAATCGCTTTACGGCGCGCTTTTGGTACGCAGTGATACATGGCTAAACAAGCAGCAGGTAAACCGAACATCATGGTATCAAAACGGCCAGCAAAGAAACGTGTTCCTTCAGTAAATAAGCCTTGATGGTTTGGGTCTGCTAATTGTGCGAAGAAGATTTTTTGCGCACCAATAATGGTTTCACCATTAACCACTTCCGTACCGCCTAATTCACCATACCAGAAGAGCGGGTAAATCATATGATGCAAACCAACCGCGCCACTTAATCGCATTAAGAAACCGTAAAGGAAAGTACCGAATGCGCCGAGAGAAGCGATTTTCTGACCTGACGTGACTAACCAGCCTTGGAAGGTTGGCCAAATTAAAAAGAAGAAGACACCAACAAAAATAGCAGCAAAGGCGGTAACAATCGGCACAAAGCGAGATCCACCGAAGAAGCCTAGAATTTGCGGTAATTGAATGTTGTGGTAACGGTTATGTAAGCTGACAGTAATCAACCCCATCACTAACGCACCAATCACACCGGTATCAATGCTTTTAATTTCTGGATTAAATAACGGAATTAGTGCCGCAATTGTGCCGGTCATAATTAAGTAACCTACCACTGCGGCTAATGCTGCTACGCCTTTATCCCGTTTTGCCAAGCCAATGCCTAGCCCCATACAGAGTAATAATGCCAAATTGCCGAAAACGACACTACCTGCCGCCGACATAATTTGGAAAATGTTTTGTAATGTTGGATGGTCAAGCATTGGGTAGGCTTGAATGGTCGCTTTATTTGATAGCGCTCCGCCAATTCCTAATAACAAACCTGCTGCCGGTAAAATGGCAATCGGTAGCATAAAGGCTTTGCCAACCTGTTGAAGTTGTTTAAACATAATGTATCCCTCCATTGAGTTATGTTTGAAATATTACGCCATTTAAAGGGATAAAAATGTGATCGCATTCGCATTTTTGTATGCTAAAAATGAAATACTGGGCAAACTAATTTTAACGGCTCTCTTGAAAAACGGAAAAAATCCCCCAATCTAGAGGGCAGTTTTTATTTAAAACCAAGGATAAAAAAATGACAACGATCGTATGCGTTCGCAAAAATGGCAAAATTGCTATCGGTGGAGATGGCCAAGCAACTTTAGGTAATTGCGTAGAAAAAGGTACAGTGCGCAAAGTCCGCCGTTTATATAAAGATAAAGTCGTCACAGGCTTTGCAGGTTCAACAGCTGATGCATTTATTTTGCGTGATTTGTTTGAGAAAAAATTAGAATTGCATCAAGGGCATTTAGTGAAATCTGCCGTTGAATTAGCAAAAGAGTGGCGCACAGAACGCTCATTACGCAAGTTAGAAGCGATGATGATTGTTGCAAACCATGAAGACTTCTTATTAGTTTCAGGTTCTGGTGATGTGATTGAGCCGGAATTTGATGTATTAGCTATTGGTTCTGGCGGTAACTATGCCAAATCGGCAGCATTAGCCTTATTAAGAACAGAAAATAATCTGACTGCGAAAGAAATTGTGGCAGAAGCACTGAAAATTGCAGGTGATATTGATATTTACTCAAATCACAATCACGTTATCGAAGAAGTGTAAAAAAGTCCCCCTCTTTAGAAAAGAGGGGTTAGGGGAGATTTGAAACGATCTTCCCTTTGCAAATATTAGCGAAAAAATCACCGCTTGTAACAAATCTTCCCCAGCCCCTCATAAGTAAATAGGGGTGTTTTTCAAGGAATAAATTATGTCAATGACCCCTCGTGAAATCGTCTCTGAATTAGACGCACATATTATCGGACAAACAGAAGCTAAACGTGCAGTAGCCATCGCATTGCGTAATCGCTGGCGTCGTATGCAGTTACCAGAAGATCTTCGCCAAGAAGTAACACCAAAAAACATTTTAATGATCGGGCCAACTGGCGTGGGTAAAACTGAAATTGCTCGTCGTTTAGCAAAATTAGCCAATGCGCCATTTATTAAAGTCGAAGCCACTAAATTTACCGAAGTGGGTTATGTGGGTAAAGAAGTGGAGTCGATTATTAAAGACTTAACTGATGTTGCAGTCAAATTAGTGAAATCACAAGCGGTAGAGAAAAACCGTATGCGCGCGCAAGATGCGGCAGAAGATCGCATTTTAGACGTGCTGTTACCACCAGCGAAAGATCAGTGGGGTAACGTACAAGAATCTGATAACACTTCAACTCGCCAAGTTTTCCGTAAAAAATTACGTGAAGGTCAGCTTGATGACAAAGAGATCGAAATTGATGTAGCGGCACAAGTGAGCGTAGAAATTATGACACCGCCGGGAATGGAAGATATGACTTCTCAGCTGCAATCTCTATTTGAAGGGATGTCGCCAAACAAAACGAAAAAACGCAAAATGAAAATCAAAGATGCGTTAAAAGTGATGTTAGATGAAGAAGCAGCAAAATTAGTCAATCCTGAAGAGTTGAAACAACAAGCGATTGAAGCGGTTGAACAACACGGCATCGTATTTATTGATGAGATCGATAAAATCTGCAAAAAAGGTGAGCATTCTGGTGGTGATGTCTCTCGTGAAGGGGTTCAGCGTGATTTACTACCAATTATCGAAGGCTCAACGGTAAACACTAAGCATGGTATGGTGAAAACCGACCATATTCTCTTTATCTGTTCAGGTGCATTCCAAGTGGCTCGCCCATCAGATTTATTGCCAGAATTACAAGGTCGTTTACCAATTCGTGTAGAACTCAAATCACTTACCAAAGATGACTTTGAGCGCATTTTAACTGAGCCAAATGCTTCACTGACTCTCCAATATCGTGAGTTAATGAAAACCGAAGGGGTAGAAGTCGAATTTACCCAAGATGGTATTAGTAAAATTGCCGAATCTGCTTTCCGCGTAAATGAAAAAACCGAAAACATCGGCGCCCGCCGTTTACACACGGTATTAGAACGCTTAATGGACGGCATTTCATTTGACGCAAATGAACGCAGTGGCGAGAAAATTGTGATCGATGAAAATTATGTTTCAACTGCATTAAATGATGTGGTGGAGAATGAGGATTTGAGTAGATTTATTCTGTAATTGTTTAAAAGGGTCTTAATTTAAATTAAGCCCCTTTTTATAGGATTTTTATATGGACAACTTAATAAAAGAAATCTTATTAATTATTTTGGCTCCTGCTGCAGCAATTATAACTTCATGGCTTAACTCTCGCTCTACGTTAAAGTCTATAAAAATAAATAATGAATTTCAAATCAGTCGTGATGAAAGGCTATTCCAAAAAGAATTAGAGAAGATCAAACTAGAACAAACAAGACTAGATTTACTTCATGTATATAAAAATTTATGCTTGCTACAAAGAGAGTTTTCTCTTACTAGTATGAACATTGATTGGGAGGATAATCTTCATGAACAAGAATATAATAAGAAATATTTTAAATTATGTAATAGTTTTGATAATTCTAGAGCAATCATTGCTATATCATATCCAGAGTTATTATACGAATTTGATGATATTTATGGGAAAATGAATATATATTGGGGCAACTTTAATAACTTACTAAGGCAAAATAGGTTAGACAAAAGCATTGAATCACAATATTCTTGGCATCAAAAAACCTTTGAAGCATCACAAGAAATAGTAAGAAAAATACAAGAAGTAAAACACTTATTATCCCAAATAAAATAAAAACAAGCGGTCAAATTCGCAATTTATTTTGCAAATTTGCCCGCTTGTATTGTTAGCTTTTCGGCTTGCTCACCATTATTTCAATCACTTGGCGATCCGTATATTGCATACTTCGACTGGCAATCGCACAGAGGTTGTTGATTGAACGATCGATTTGGTGTTCGACAATCCCTTCGTTACCTGTAACTTGCGTATTATCTAATGCCATTAAAATCGATTTATAGCTGGAAGTTACACTGGTAGAAACCTTCATCGCACAGCTATTTGCTGCACCGTCGCAGATGATGCCACTGATATCACCGATCATACTGCTGATAGCCATACTAATCGCATCGAAACTTTCGGTCAGCAACCATGCCACACCTGCACAACTGCCCATTGCCGCAGTAGTTACCGCACAGAGAGCTGAGAGTTTAGGCAGTTTACTGTGAATATAAATCGCCATTAAATGCGAAAGGAATAAGGCGCGAATGAGCTGTTCTTCACTGGCGTTGATATGGCGAGCGACCACCACCACGGGCATCGTGGCGGTAATGCCTTGGTTGCCTGAACCTGAATTACTCATGGCTGGTAAATTGGCGCCGCCCATACGAGCATCACTCGCTGCTGTGGTTTCAATTACAATGCGGTTAAGCAAATCATCACTAATCAACCCTCGTCCAATTTGCTTTTGCAAGGTTCGTCCAATATGTAAGCCGTAATCGACTCGTAAGCCTTCTTGTGAAAGGGCAGAATTGAGTTCTGCGGCTCGTTGGATAAAACGAATTTTCTCTAAATCAACCCACAGTGAGAAATCATACATATCTTTGGCTGTGAGTTCTGAAAACGCAGAAGGCGCATTACCGTTATCGACTAAGCAAGGCACGGAAAACAGAACTTCTCCGTTTTTCTCAATATAAATAACGTTGGTGTGATGAGCTGCAATGCGAACCGTTACGCTATCATTGGCTGCAAAGAGCGTTGCTTCAGAATATAAAATATGTTTAGTATCAGAAATAGTAACGTTAACCAGATTTTGGTTGAGCATCGCTTTTGCAAGCGCGACTTGTTCTGCTGAGATCGCTTTTAATACCTCTAAACCTGCCTGATGATCGCCTCCAATAGCGCCTATGGCTGCTGCCATTGGAAGACCAACCGTGCCTGTATTTGGCACAGTAACGCCCATTCCATTTTTCATTAAGTTTGAGGACACTTTCGCTTCAATACGTTCAGGTAATTTACCTAAATAATGGCGAGCGGTTGCAGAGGCGAGCGCTAAAGAAATGGGTTCAGTACAACCCAATGCGGGTACAACTTCTTCTTGTACAATGCGTAAAATATTTTGTTCAATGGTCGGGTCAAAGGTTCTCATTACTTTTTTCTAATCTAAAAATAAACGGTATTTTATAAAATGGGGCATATTGTACCGTTTTTTATCATTAGGATTAACTACTACGCCTAATTGGCGCATGAAAAAACGTGCTGAGAACGGATAGGCTTCTGGAAAGATTTTGTGATCTACATCATAAAACCAATAGAAAAGCATGGCTAGAATAGACCTAAATAGGTACTATAAAACCCGATCGAAACATCAAACATTGTTGTTTTTCTTGTTCACCACTAACGGAGTATTTTATGGAATTTCGTATTGAAAAAGACACCATGGGCGAAGTAAAAGTACCAGCAGATAAATACTGGGCAGCACAAACTGAACGTTCGCGCAATAACTTCAAAATCGGGCCGGCAGCATCTATGCCACATGAAATTATTGAGGCTTTCGGTTATTTGAAAAAAGCTGCTGCGTTTGCTAACCATGATTTAGGTGTGTTATCGGCAGAAAAACGCGATCTGATTGCGCAAGCTTGTGATGAAATTCTTGCCAATAAACTTGATGATCAATTCCCGTTAGTGATTTGGCAAACTGGTTCAGGCACACAATCAAACATGAATGTGAATGAAGTGGTTGCGAATCGTGCACATGTACTACACGGTGGAAAATTAGGTGAAAAATCTATTATTCACCCGAATGATGATGTGAATAAATCACAGTCTTCTAACGATACTTTCCCAACAGCAATGCATATTGCTGCATACAAAAAAGTGGTTGAAACCACTATTCCTGCAATTGAGCGCTTACAAAAAACCTTTGCAGCAAAATCTGAAGCTTTTAAAGATGTCGTAAAAATTGGTCGTACGCACTTAATGGATGCAACACCATTAACATTAGGTCAAGAGTTCTCAGCTTATGCAGCACAATTACACTTTGGTTTAATTGCATTGAAAAACACGTTACCGCACTTACGTCAATTAGCATTAGGTGGTACAGCCGTTGGTACAGGCTTGAATACGCCAAAAGGCTATGATGTGAAAGTGGCAGAATACATTGCCCAATTCACTAAGCTACCATTTGTGACTGCAGATAATAAATTCGAAGCGCTTGCAGCCCATGATGCGATTGTGGAAACGCACGGTGCGTTAAAACAATTAGCCGTTAGCCTATACAAAATTGCTAACGACATTCGCCTATTGGCTTCAGGCCCTCGTTCAGGTATTGGTGAGATTTTAATCCCAGAAAATGAGCCTGGTTCATCAATTATGCCGGGTAAAGTTAACCCAACGCAATGTGAAGCGATGACCATGGTTTGCTCACAAGTGTTAGGTAACGATACTACAATTTCATTTGTAGGCTCACAAGGTCATTTCCAATTAAACGTATATAACCCAGTGATGATTGCGAACTTCTTACAATCTGCACAATTATTAGCAGATGCCGCAATTTCATTTGACGAGCACTGTGCAGTAGGTATTGAGCCGAATTACCCACGTATTAAACAACAGTTAGAAAACTCATTGATGTTAGTGACTGCGTTAAATACCCACATCGGCTATGAAAATGCAGCGAAAATCGCGAAAACTGCGCATAAAAATGGCACAACCTTAAAAGAAGAAGCGATTAACTTAGGATTATTAACCGCTGAACAATTTGATGAATGGGTTCGTCCAGAAGATATGGTAGGCAGCTTGAAATAATTGCCTCATAATAAAAAACCGCCGAAAGGCGGTTTTTTATGGCTTAATACAAGCGGTTAAATTTCTCGAAAAATTTGCAAAGTCTCAGCAAAATTAGACCGCTTTAGTATGGGTTGTATGGGGATCTCAATATCACTCGATTATAAAAACTACCATTAATCATGGTTTTATTGAGATGATATTTGCGGTAAGCCTCAAACAGTTGCATATCTGGCTCGGTTGGATTTTGCCAAAATGAAGCTAAATCCCCTTGGTGTGTGAGACCTTCAAAATGATAATTGGCACGGCCAAGAGTGATCACTGGCATACCATGTAATAATGCTGAAATACCACTTGTGCTGTTCAGCGTTACCATGCCTTTACCGCGACGAAGCAGAACAGGCAATGGCACATCATGCACATAGAATAGTCGCCCTTTTAAGTGCGGATAGCGGCTTTCAAATTCTTGAATAACGGGATCATAATGAATAAAACCTCTATCCATTGGGTGATGCTTAATGACTAGATTGAGATTGCTTGGTGCTGATTCTGCAAAAGATTGCAATACTTCACGCAAGAATGCGCCGACACTGTTGAAATCACAATGTACTTTCACTTGGCTGTCATCATAAACTTGCAATGGTACAACAAAGAAATCACCTAATTTCCCTCGGTTGACTTTTCTTGCAAAGGTACGATCACGCAAGTAATAACAAGCGCGCTTGATGCCTGATGTCACCCAGAGTTTTATATAGTATTTCAGATTCAGAATGCGGTGATGTTGATATTTCGGATAATTATCTCGCCCAAAGTAAGCTTTGGTGTAATAAGCGATTGCCACTTTTGCCATCGGTAAAAAACCTTTGGCTAATTTAAGTGGTACAGCTGGCTCAGGTAAATTTTCGGCTTGTTCAAGATAGAAATCAGCTTGGCGAGGAAGAGGAGAGAACGCATTTACCCCTTGTTTTTCTAGTGTCACGTAATCAGGACGGAAATAGCCCTCTTCAAACACCCAAAATGGAATCTGTTCATCTTGTGAGATTTTTTTTGCGATTTTGTGGTATTTACGGTTGTCACCAAAGCAAACCATCGCATCAATATTGTGTTGCTTGCAAAATAGTTGCAGGTAAGGGTAGAACTCACTCACTGAGCCACGATAAACAATCGTGTTTTCAATCGATGACGGATAAAAATGCTCATCGCCACCGTTAAAATTGATTTTATAAACGGTTTTTCCTTGTCCCACTAACCAAGCAGAAAGATCGGCAAAAAAATGGCCGATCGGCCCTTGCAAAAGCAAGATCCGCTGGGAAGTTTGGGCTAATTCATCTAAATAATGTTTCATTCTAAAACCGTTATTCATTATGTAATCAAAGGGTATTTTACCCTGATTTTTTAAGTACGCAATGCGCGCACTAAATGCTGTAATTTGCCATATTGTTTAGCTAGCCAATGGCGATGAATACCACTGTGATTAAGCGCTAAACGCTGTGCTTTTAAAATTTCAATCGCTGTTTGAGCATTGGTTAGCTCACCCGTATTCGGATTGACATATTGTGGATAATAGACCAATGTGCCAGCGATAAGTTCTAACAATGAAAGTTTTCGATTGCGGCGGTTAAAAGAGCAGTGATCAATGGTCAATCCCCAGTGGCTATAAAACGGTAAACCATAGCAATGTACAGTTTTGTTTCTTAGCAAAGCTTCAAAGCCAGCAAGAGATGTCATGGTGTGCAATTCATCCACAGCATTGATGCAGTCAAGCACGTTTTCTGTTTTTGCAATTTGATCCGCTAATTTGACCGCTTGCGATTCTGCAATATGACCAATGCGGTTACTACTTACAACATCTGGGTGTGGCTTATAAACGATATAAGCTTCTGGGTTTGCTGCGCGTACTGTTTTTAATAAATCTAAATTAGTACGAATATTCGGGGAGCCGGTTCGAATAGACGCATCGTCTTCGACCTGTCCCACCACTAAAATTTTCTTTTTGTCTGTATTAGGTAAAGAAAAAGTACCTTCGCCGACATTATATTTACCGATATGTTGCGATACCAATGCTTGTTGTAGCTGGCTGGCTTCGATTAAATCTGCTTCGGTAAATTGTTGATGCTGCAAAATCTCTTCTAAGCGAGAAGGGCTTTCTGCATTGAAATAAATGCCCAAATCGTCACACACTAAAGAAAGTGGCGCAACCAAGTTTGAACCAAGCCCAACTGAACGAATAAAGCCATCTTCCATTCTGAGTACGTTAATATTATGCGCTTTAGCATAATTTAGCGCGGCTTCTTTCCCCGTTCCCCATAGCAACAAGCGGTCATTTTTTGTGAATGTTTTACCGCTGAGTTTGCTCACATCTTTAACAAAATGTAGCTTGCAGCTTGGTAAACGGAAAAACGGTTTAATAACCGTACGTTTCCACAACGACATTCCAACGCAATAGAGATTGCCTTGTAATCGCAAGTTAAGTGCTTTGGTGTGAATGATGTGGTTAATGACATCAAAAATCGTTCCAGCCTTGCCGGTATTCGGATTCAAATAACGGGTATATTGAAAATATGCCGCATAAAACAGTTGTAAAACTGACCGCACTTTACGGCGCTCACTTTGTGCTAGCGCTTTAGCATTCGGATGACGATCATCCGTCACGCCCCAGCCAGCAAACCATGGTACGCCAAAAGTTACCACCGGTTTACCCACCAGTAATGCTTCAAACCCCATTTGAGAGGTAACACAATAAACTTTCTCTACGGCTTTAATCAGCGAAATCGGATTGACGGGATCACTAAAAAAATGCACGTTGCTTGGATAGTTTTCATTTGGCGAAAAATAGCCCTGCTTTTTACCACTTAATACATCAGGATGGGTCTTCACTAAAATTTTAGCGTTTGGATTTTCTGCAATGGCAGCTTGCAACATTTGCGCAAAATGCTCTGCATCGGCTTGACCATATTTCACCGCCATATCGCTAAAGGTTTGATCGATGACAAGCACTAACTGCTCATCACCTTCTTTCTCATAATCCACCAATGTTTGGTTATATTTTGAAAGTTGATGCGTCACAATTTGTAAACGAGCTTTTTCCGCTAAAACCTCATCACATTCACTCGCTAGAACAAGCTGTTCCAATGTTGAGGGACGAGTCGTGTCGTAATAAATACCTAATTTATCTACGACCATAGAAAGTGGTGGATAACCATCAACCCCCAGACCTAAAGAACGTAAAAAGCCGTCTTCTAAGGCGATAAATGGTAAGTTATGCTTTTGTGCATATGCACGTGATTTTTTCGTAGAAGGACGCAGCCCCCAACCCAATACAGAATCAGCCTTCGGCACAGAAAAAATGCGCGCGAAAGCCAATTCCTCATTAGGAAAAAATGAGGCTAAATGGGGAATTTTTTTGATTCCGTGCGAGAAAATCAGTGCAGTTGGCATGGTTTTATTTTCTCTATTAGCTTTAATAAAAAAGTAAGGCTAATAGCCCTATTTTTTTCAAAAATGATTTATACATTAAAATAATCATTTGTTTATATAATCGAAGGGGCTTTTTCTAGACCAGTTTACATTTTCGCGAATAATTTGAGCAGGTACTCCTGTTAGTAAGGTATTTTCTTTATTAAATGGACGATTTATGTGTGCACCTAAGTCTATAATTGAATTCGAAGCAATTACACTACCTTTCATAATTTTCACAGATCTACCGCACCAGACATGATTTCCAATGACAATAGGTTTAGCAATATTAAGTACCTCTTTAGTTGTGATATCATATATCGTATGGCAGTCTGTAGGATAAATAAGAATTTCTTCAGAAAACATGCAATCATTTCCAATTGTAACCAAACATTTTGGCTCGTGACATCTTATTTCTACTCCCCAACAGGAAAAATCAGTGCCTATTTCTATTCTGCTTTGGTTTGCAAATAAATAGAGTTTATTTATTAGATATTGTGAAGCACCAATTTCAATATATGAGTCTTTGATTAATGACATTGAGCAGTCAGAAAAAGTTGTTCCCTCATGAATCACGATATGGTTATTTTCACCTAGAAAGTTAAATCTAAGACCTTTTATGTCATTTGGTCCAATAGATCTTCGACTTCCATCTTTAGTAACAAATTCAATTAGATTATTGTTCATTTTGAGTTCCTTTAAAAATAGTATTGAAAATAATTTCTGATGATTGACCATCAGTATGTAGATATATGGATTTATATCTATTTGAGAAATTCTTGAATCTCTTACTTCCTTGAGACAAATATTCTCTTATGTATTTAATTACTTGCTCTTGTTCTACTAATACTGGGCCAAATCCGTGTTCATTAAAATCAAATATTCCTTTTTGATATGAATGGCTTACTCCATAGAAACTGTCTTTATCAAATTGATAATATATTACAGGTTTATTGAGTGATGCAAAATCAAAATGCAAGGAAGAAAAATCAGTGATTAAAACATCATTGTTAAGAAATAATTCTTGATAGTTTATTTCTCTAGGATTAATAATAGTAATGTTTTTATTTTCAATAAGGTTAATAAATCTTTGTTCTAATTCATTTTGTTCTAATAGTGAAAATAATTCCTGGTGCATACAAAATGTTATTTTTATCTTCTGTTTATTTATTAATTCAGAAAGGTGTTTGTTATTTAACAATGTTACCCATTTTTGAATGTATTCAGAATTAAAAAAATCATTAACATTTTGTTCTAGCGAAAGATTTAATAAACTTAGTGAGGTCCTCCAAGTTGGGCAAATAAGAATATGTTTCGCTCCTTTTTTATGAATCTTAATATTCTTAGATTTACTAAATAAATTATCTAATCTAGGTATTCCAGAATAGATGAGATCATTTTCATGAAATATATAATTAAATTTATCGGTGAGAATTTCTTCCTTTTCAAAGGTTGTTGAAATAACCATTTTGCTTATTTGAGAATAAGATGCGTTAAATGGTTTAGATAAATTTGATGTAACCACTCCATGTTGTAGAAATATAAATTTCTGAAACTTAAAAGAATGATTTTTAACCCATTGATTTAAATGGCCTGGTAGATAGGAAGAAAATATATATTTTGCTTCTTTTAAGATTTTGATACATCTCAATGAGTTTATATCTACTAAGTTAAAACCTTCCAAAAGCAATTTATTCCAATGAGAACTATTCCTATCTAATAGGTAATACGCTTCTTTATTTTTTAAATAGCCATTTTTATACCAGTTTCTATAAAGGTGCTCTGCATTATCATCTGCTTTATACCCAGAATCTACAAAGATAAGAATATCTTTGAAACTATTAAGTTTTTTATGATATCCCTCATAAATATTAGTGTCATTAGGCAACATGACTTTAAAGTCGGTATATATTTTTGTAGGGCGATCATTTATCTTAAACATTATTTTTTGGAGCGTATTTTCCTCTATTTTATAGCATGAGTTAAATTCAGTTATTAACTCTTTTTCAAATAAATTATATGATATTTTTCTTTCTGATACAGCCTCTAGCTTTTGATTATCAATATACAATTCATTTTTCGAGTTTTTCTTGCCGTAACTTCTAAAGTAAATAAGATTATTCTCTATATCAACTTTATTAATGTAAACTCGTATTTCATTAGGTTGTTCATTTCTAAAGTAATTTAGAATAGCCGAAATCCAGAAGAAATTGCCAGGGGAATTATAGAATTCTTCAATAGTTTTATTTTCAACAAAGCTTAAAGACTCAGTAATATATTCTAACAGTAATTCCTTCTCTTTTTCATTGAGAACATTTTCTATTCTGTTTCTATTAATCATTCCAACCTGTAAATAAGGTATTATAGAAAAAAGTACTAGTCGTTGAATGAAGTTAGGTATTTTATTGTTGTGATCTTTAAAAAGATTTACAGTTTCTAATAAACCATTTTTAAAGAATTCAATATATTTTGCTTTCTTTTTCCATTGGTTATTAGATGATGAATTTTCACTTGCTCTTAATCTATAATAGTATAATGCATCTTTAACATAAATAACTTTACTTTCAGGAAGATGGTATAGATATTCATAAAAATATTTAGTATCTTCAAAAGAAGCTGTAAGTTTATGATCAAATCTTATATTGTTCTTTTGAATTATATCTGTTCTATAAACAGATGAGCTAGAAGAAAACTGTACACAATCTTCCAAATTCTTGCTATTTAATATTCTAATTGGTTTTGTAAAACAGAAGTCTGTTTGGAAACCATCATGAAATGTTCCAAATTTTTCTTTGAATAGTTTAAATTTAGTAATAACAGCTCCAACATTTTCTTCTGATTCAATATTTTTGTTGATTAGATAAAAATAATTAACATCTAGGAAGTCATCTGGATCAATAAATGTAACCCATTCTGTTTTTATATATTCTAGTCCTAGATTTCTAGCAGAAGCCTGCCCACCATTTTCTTTGTAGATATAGAAAATATTTGATGGATATTTCTTAATCCATTTGTTAATTATTTCTTTAGAGTTATCTTTAGAACCATCGTCCACAAATATGATATTTATATTTGTTCTAAAGTCTAATCTCTGATTTTCTAGAGATATGATAAATTCATCTAGGTAATCTCCTACATTATAAACTGCGCTGATAATAGTAAATTTCTTGTTTTTACTATATTTCTTAGGTGCAATTTTATAAAAGTTATTTATTAACTTTGTTTTTTTATTTTTTAAGAAGTCTTTGAAAAATAATTTTGGGTTATTTTTTAGTTTTCTGATTTTTCTATTTATAGGTTTCATAGTTTTCCTTATTTGTAATATTCTTTTAGGGTTTCAGTCAATTTGTTTTTATAGCTAGATATCTTTGTTTTGCTATTAAAATCATTAGCACAAAAAGAGTGTGGTTGCTTTGCCATATATTTTTTCTTTAGTAGTTTTTTATATTGCGCTTTGGCATTTGCTGAGCGAATATTAAAGTAATAGCAAATTTCTGGTGTGAGAACGCTCTTTCCTTCTAGATACATCGCATAAGGGACGAAAAAAGTAGCTAAATTAAGGTCATTTTTCCCTCTAAATCTATTTGATAAGAATTCTTCTATTTCGTTTCTAAATACACCCCATATTTTTTCAAAAATACTTTTCTTGAGTGGAATATAAGAATGGATTAATGGAGTTTGTGCGTTTAATTCTCGTCCATATAATTTTCTCAATAATCTTCTAGAGTTCATTGAGGCAAGTAATGTTGGAGTACTTGTACCTTTTGCATACATTTTATCTAGGTTTTTAATAGATAAAAAAATAGAGGCTAGCCCATTAGGTTTGAAAAAATGGCTTTTTTGTAAAGGTTTAGCGACAAATACATCATCATTAAAATAAATAAAATGCTCACTCAGGTTTGGAATTTTATGTAGATTAGCTTCAATTACATGAGAATTAAATGTAGGAAGATAATTTTTATCAATAATTTCACGATGATCAATAATTTTAATTTGCTGTTCTTCTTTGTTAAGCCAATCTGGTATTTGATTATCTGTTACAATAAAAATATATCTTACCCAAGGTAAGAATTTTTGCACGCTTTTAACCGAGTAAAATAACTCGTTATGCTCTTCAAATCTGGCATTATCTTTCGCATAAAGCGCACAGTTGTTTGCTAGTGTTGAATAGTATTGTTTCTTTTCTTGCCATTTTTGATCTTTATCATTAACCCACGTAAAAACGACATCAACTGGTATTGATGTATTCATTAGTGAGTTTTCTAATTTTTCTAATTTTTCTTGATGGTCAATAACGGCATTTTCATCAAATTCACTAATTCCTTGTTCATTATTTATAACTGGATATTTATTATTTAGTGCATCACGAAAAAATATATGTGGTTTAGTGATAAATTTTTTAAGTTTTTTCATATTTAATATAACCTTAAGATAATTATATTGAATATTATTTTGTATGTTTTCATAGCAAAGCCAAATTTTGATTATACCTTATTCCATAAGGGTTGTCAGTAAAGATGAATTTATTTACTTTTATAAGAAAAAGTCATTAGAAGCGCCAAATGAATGTCAAATTTGTCAATGGGGGAAGTGTAATACCATTTTTTTCCTTCTTGAATAAATGTTATACTCTTAAGATTATTTTCACGAATATAGGCGTAGTAGTTTGCAAAATAATTGGCAAATTTGACCGCTTGTCTTCCTTATTATGAGATGATACATCAATGAAAAATTATCGATTAAAAGCAGTCTGTGCAGGGTTAATGTTAGGGCTGTCAGCTTGTTCTTCGCTACCCACTTCAGGACCGAGTCATTCGGCGGTATTAGAGATGAACCAAGGTGCTGATGCTTCTGAATTAGCAGCAAAAGTGAATGTAATTGAATTAAATGAGTCGTTAGTGCAGCAAATGTATGCAGCTCAACAAAGCCAGCGTTTTTCAGGTTTTGCAGATGTGCGTGGTAATGGTGGCTATGCTGGTGCTGTTAATGTTGGTGATGTGTTAGAGATTTCGATTTGGGAAGCACCACCTGCGGTTTTATTTGGTTCAACATTTAGTAGCGAAGGACAAGGAAGTGGGCATGTAACCCAACTGCCAGCACAAATGGTAAATAAAAATGGAACAGTCACAGTGCCATTCGTTGGCAATATTCGTGTTGCGGGTAAAACACCAGAAGCTATTCAATCACAAATTGTAGCCAGCCTTAGCCGTAAAGCGAATCAGCCACAAGCTGTAGTAAAAATTGCTAACAATAATTCATCAGATGTGACTGTTATTCGCCAAGGCAGTACAGTACGTATGCCATTAAGTGCTAATAATGAACGTGTGTTAGATGCGGTGGCCGCTGTAGGTGGTGCAATGGAAAACATTGAAGATGTGACCGTTCAACTGACCCGTGGTAATCAAGTTAAAACATTAGCATTTGAAACCTTAATCGCAGATCCTGCACAAAATATTGTATTGCGTGCGGGTGATGTTGTTTCACTTTTAAACACACCGTATAAATTTACTGGTTTAGGTGCCGTAGGCAATAACCAACAACTGCGTTTTTCAAGCAGTGGTATCACACTTGCAGAAGCTATTGGGAAAATGGGTGGTTTGATTGATACGCGTTCTGACCCGCGCGGGGTGTTTGTCTTCCGTTATACACCATTTACACAGTTAGATACTCACGCACAGCAAGAATGGGCAGAAAAAGGTTATGGTAACGGGATGGAAGTACCAACCGTTTATCGTGCGAATTTATTAGCGCCGGAAACGATGTTCTTATTACAACGTTTCCCGATTCAAGATAAAGATATTGTGTATGTGTCGAATGCACCACTTTCAGAATTCCAAAAATTCTTGAGAATGATTTTCTCGATTACCTCTCCGGTAACCAGCACGACCAACACTATCAGAAGTTACTAATTAAGGGGATGACATGACTATCGAAAATTCGGCGATGCCGACGAAAAAGAAAAAATCACTCTGGAAAAAACTGAATCCACTTTTTTGGTTAACAGTATTGTTCCCAACCGCCTTTGCTGGCGTTTATTTTGGAATGTTTGCTTCTGATATTTATGTTTCAGAATCAAGTTTCGTTGTGCGCTCACCTGGTAGCCAATCTTCTTTAACTGGCGTTGGCGCATTATTACAAAGCACAGGTTTTTCTCGCTCACAAGATGATACTTATTCTGTGCAAGAATATATGCGTTCACGCACCGCATTAGCAGAGTTAGAACAAAATTTACCACTTCGTGCTTTCTATACCGAAAAAGGTGATGTATTAAGTCGTTTTAATGGATTTGGATTAAACGATACTCAAGAGGCATTCTATCGTTATTTTAAAGAGCGTTTGAGTGTTGATGTAGATTCTATTTCTGGTATTGCAACCCTTCGTGTGCGAGCATTTAATGCAGAAGAAGGTCAGCAAATTAACGAACGTTTGTTAAAAGAAGGTGAGTCGTTAATCAATCGCTTAAATGAACGAGCAAGAAAAGATACTATCGAATTTGCTGAGCAAGCAGTCGCAGATGCAGAGAAAAATGTGAAGGAAACTGCACAGGCTTTGAGTCAATATCGTATCAAAAATAAGATTTTCGATTTACCGGCGCAATCTGGCGTACAAATTTCGTTAATTTCAAGTTTGAAAAGTGAGTTGATTCGTGTTGAAACGCAATTAGCACAATTAGTTTCAATTACACCAGATAACCCGCAAGTGCCAGCGTTACAAATGCGCCAAAAAAGCTTGAAAAAAGAGATTGATGAACAAACTCGCCAATTATCAGGCAATGGAAACTCGGCTGCGACACAAACTGCGGATTACCAACGTTTAATGTTAGCAAATGAGTTAGCGCAACAACAACTGACAGCCGCAATGACTTCATTACAAAATACGCGTGGAGAAGCAGATCGCCAACAACTTTATTTGGAAGTGATTAGCCAACCAAGCAAACCGGACTGGGCGTTAGAACCAAACCGAATTTACAATATCATTGCGACCTTTATTATTGGCTTAATGTTATATGGCGTATTGAGCTTACTCATCGCCAGCGTAAGAGAGCATAAAAACTAATGCAATATGGTGACGAAACAACGTTTAAACAGTCATTAGCGATTCAAGGACGGGTGATTAACGCATTGCTTATGCGTGAAATTATCACCCGTTATGGGCGTCAAAATGTCGGCTTTTTATGGCTATTTATTGAGCCTTTGCTCATGACTTTTTTTATTGTAATGATGTGGAAATTTATCCGTGCTGATAAATTCTCTACTTTAAATATGATTGCCTTTGTGATGACGGGGTATCCAATGGCAATGATGTGGCGAAATGCTTCAAACCGCGCGATTGGTTCGATTTCGGCAAACTTGAGTTTGCTTTATCACCGTAACGTGCGTGTACTTGATACCATCTTCACACGTGTGCTACTCGAAGTTGCTGGCGCTTCAATTGCCCAAATTCTTTTTATGGCAATCTTAGTCATGATTGATTGGATTGATGCACCGCATGATGTGTTTTATATGCTTATTGCATGGTTCCTCATGGCAATGTTTGCTTTTGGTTTGGGGTTAATCATTTGTGCGATTGCGCAACAATTTGATGTGTTTGGTAAAATTTGGGGAACACTGAGTTTCGTTTTATTACCAATTTCTGGCGCATTTTTCTTCGTTCATAACCTTCCAGCACAGGCACAATCTATTGCACTTTGGTTTCCGATGATTCATGGTACAGAAATGTTCCGCCATGGCTATTTTGGCGATACCGTGGTTACTTATGAAAGTGTCGGTTTTTTAGTTGTGAGTGATCTTGCCTTGTTGTTAATGGGCTTAGTGATGGTTAAAAACTTCAGTAAAGGAGTTGAGCCACAATGATTCGCGTAAATAATGTGTGTAAGAAGTATCACACAAATAACGGTTGGAAAACCGTGTTAAAGGATATCAATTTTGAGCTACAAAAAGGCGAAAAAATCGGGATTTTAGGGCGAAATGGTGCGGGTAAATCTACGCTCATTCGTTTGATGAGCGGAGTTGAGCCCCCAACAAGTGGCACGATTGAACGTTCTATGAGCATCTCTTGGCCGTTAGCTTTTAGTGGGGCATTCCAAGGTAGTTTAACAGGGATGGATAATCTACGTTTTATTTGTCGTTTGTATGATGTTGATCCAGATTATGTGACTCGTTTTACAAAAGAGTTTTCGGAATTAGGCGATTATCTTTATGAGCCAGTGAAGAAGTACTCATCAGGGATGAAAGCTCGACTTGCATTTGCTCTCTCACTTTCGGTTGAGTTTGATTGCTACTTAATCGATGAGGTAATTGCAGTAGGGGATTCTCGCTTTGCAGAAAAATGTAAGTATGAGTTGTTTGAAAAACGCAAAGACCGTTCTATCATTTTAGTTTCACATAGCCCGAGTGCGATGAAGTCTTATTGTGATAATGCGGTGGTGTTAGAAAATGGCATCATGCACCATTTTGAAGATATGGACAAAGCGTATCAATATTACAACGAGACGCAAAAATAAGACTAAAAATGACCGCTTGTAATGTTTGTACAAGCGGTCATTTTTTATTGCTTTTTTACAAGTATAAAAGCTGATGATTGAGTGGGCTAGTTTTTCCACCAAGCAGCAAATCCGATCACCAATGCAAATACGGCTAACCAAAATAGCTGAATTTTCACATTTTGCCGAGTTAATTGCTGATTATGCAAACGGCGCTCTTCTAATTTTTGTTTATAAATTTCTAAATTTGCGGCATCAAACGAGAAGCCACAATGCGGGCAAAGTATTGCGCTTTCGCTAATTTTTCGGCGACACTCAGGGCAGCGATGTAATGCCATAATTTTCCTCAACACATAATATTTCCTGACAAGCGGGCAGATTTTAGCAAAAATTTGCAAATTTTTTTAATTTTGCCCTTGAAGCGTGTTTTTTTGTCCTTATTTATTGCTCCGTCTGAATGAGCGAATTCAAACGCTCCATTCTTTTGAATCACAGCTGATAAGAATTTTCTACGCTGGGCTTGAAAAGCGTTAAACGAACCTTATCTTTTCGGCAACAAAAACTAATTCAAACGAATTTATCTAGAGGGAAAAAATTATGGGAAAAATCATTGGTATTGACTTAGGTACAACAAACTCTTGTGTAGCAGTAATGGATGGCGACAAAGCGCGCGTGATTGAAAATGCAGAAGGTGCGCGTACCACTCCTTCAATCATTGCTTATACCGATAACGAAACTTTAGTTGGTCAACCAGCAAAACGCCAAGCAATTACTAACCCGAAAAATACATTATTCGCAATCAAACGTTTAATTGGTCGTCGTTTTGACAGTGAAGAAGTACAACGCGATATTAAAATTATGCCTTTTGAAATCGTGCGTGCAGATAACGGCGATGCGTGGGTAAATGTTAAAGGCGATAAATTAGCACCACCACAAATCTCTGCTGAAGTATTGAAAAAAATGAAAAAAACAGCAGAAGATTTCTTGGGTGAGCCAGTAACAGAAGCAGTAATTACTGTGCCTGCGTACTTCAACGATGCACAACGTCAAGCAACTATCGATGCAGGTAAAATTGCAGGCTTAGATGTAAAACGTATCATCAATGAACCAACAGCTGCAGCATTAGCATTCGGTTTAGGTTCAACTAAAGAAAACCAAGTGATTGCAGTTTACGACTTAGGTGGTGGTACATTCGATATTTCAATCATCGAAATTGATAACTTCGACGGCGAACAAACTTTTGAAGTATTAGCAACAGGTGGTAACACTCACTTAGGTGGTGAAGACTTCGATAACCGTGTAATCGACTACATCATTGATGAGTTCAAAAAAGAGCAAGGTGTTGATTTACGTAATGACCCAATGGCATTACAACGTGTGAAAGAAGCGGCTGAAAAAGCGAAAATTGAACTTTCATCAGCGCAATCTACAGAAGTGAACCTTCCGTATATCACAGCAGATGCAACAGGTCCTAAACACTTAGCAATCAGCGTAACGCGTGCGAAATTAGAAGCTTTAGTTGAAGATTTAGTAGCAAGCTCAATTGACTCATTAAAAGCAGTATTAAAAGATGCAGGTAAGAGCGTAAACGAAATCCACGATATCATTCTTGTGGGTGGTCAAACTCGTATGCCATTAGTACAACAAAAAGTAGCTGAATTCTTCGGTAAAGAAGCACGTAAAGACGTAAACCCAGACGAAGCGGTGGCAATTGGTGCTGCGGTTCAAGGTGGCGTATTAAAAGGTGATGTGAAAGACGTTCTATTATTAGACGTAACCCCATTATCACTTGGTATCGAAACCATGGGTGGCGTGATGACTACCTTAATTGAGAAAAACACCACGATCCCAACTAAAAAATCGCAAGTGTTCTCAACTGCGGAAGATAACCAAGCAGCGGTAACTATCCACGTGTTACAAGGTGAGCGTAAACGTGCGGCAGACAACAAATCTTTAGGTCAATTCAACCTAGAAGGTATCAACCCTGCACCGCGTGGTATGCCACAAATTGAAGTTACTTTCGACATCGATGCGAACGGCGTAATCAACGTATCGGCAAAAGATAAAAACACAGGTAAAGAGCAACAAATCCGCATTCAAGCGTCTTCTGGTTTATCTGATGAAGAAATTCAACAAATGGTTCGTGATGCAGAAGCGAATGCAGATGCAGACCGTAAATTTGAAGAGTTAGTTCAAGCGCGTAACCAAGCAGACGGTATCGCACACGCAACTCGTAAACAAATTACCGAAGCAGGTGATGCGTTAGCGGCTTCAGACAAAGAGAAAATTGAAGCAGCGGTGAACGAACTTGAAACTGCAGCAAAAGGCGAAGACAAAGCAGAGATTGAAGCGAAAATTGAAGCATTAATCAAAGCGTCTGAACCACTCATGCAAGCAGCGCAAGCAAAAGCACAAGCTGGCGAACAACCACAACAATCATCAGCAAAAGATGATGGTGTGGTAGATGCTGAATTTGAAGAAGTGAAAGACAACAAATAATTTCACAGCTCTTCGAGCATAAATAAAGGGCGTGGAAACACGCCCTTTTGGTGTATATAAATGATCCCCCTCTTTAGAAAAGAGGGGTTAGGGGAGATTTGATAGCGATATCAAATTCTCTTATGAGCTAAATTTACTTCTGCCAAATCTCCCCCCACCCCTCTTTGCTAAAGAGGGGAGTCTGTTACAAGCGGTCAAATTTACCCAGAATTTTGTAAATTTAAGGAATAGTTATGCCACTTACACTTTATCCATTTGCTACAATTCGTACGCATAACATAAAGGAAAATACCGCGGAAAAGATTGGACAGCTTTGGCAGAATAATTTTGCAAAATTGACTAAAAATGAGCCTTATTATGGTGTTTATCTGAATTACGAATCAGATTTTACGGGCTATTATGATGTTGCTGTTGCTCAAGAAAGTAAACCAGAAGGCAGTTTCTCAACCATTGAAATTGAAGATCTGACTTGGTATGAAATCTTCCCTACGAATTGTGAATCAGTAGTTCAAACGTGGCAACATATTTGGAATAAGGAAAAGCAAGGCTTATTAAAACGTGCTTATAAAGTAGATTTTGAAAAATATTATCCAAATGGCAAAGTAGATATTTACATTTCAATTCGCCCACATTGCTAAAAATAGCGAATGCAAGCGGTCAGAAATAACAAAATACTTGCAAATAAAAATACGGAAATACTATGGCAAAAAAAGATTATTACGAAGTCCTTGGCTTACAAAAAGGGGCGAGTGAGAGCGATATCAAACGTGCGTATAAACGTTTAGCGTCTAAACATCACCCGGATAAAAACCAAGGCAGCAAAGATGCAGAAGAAAAATTTAAAGAGATCAACGAAGCTTATGAAGTGCTAGGCGATGCTGAAAAACGTGCAGCTTACGACCAATATGGTCATGCAGCCTTTGAACAAGGCAGTGGCGGTGCTGGCGGCGGTTTTGGTGGCTTCGGTGGTGGTTTCGGCGGCTTTGAAGACATCTTCAGCGAAATGTTTGGTGGTGGTTTTGGCGGAGGTGGTCGCCGTCAACGTGTGGTACGTGGCGATGACTTACGTTACGACATCGAAATCACCTTAGAAGAAGCGGTAAAAGGCTGTAAAAAAGATATTCGCCTTTCTACATTAGCAGAGTGTGATACTTGCCACGGTACTGGTGCAGAAAAAGATTCTAAAGTGGAAACTTGTCCGCATTGTCACGGTTCTGGTCGAATTCGTCGCCAACAAGGTTTCTTTGTGAGTGAATCTGTTTGCCCAAGCTGTCACGGTTCAGGTAAAAAAATCGAGAAACCATGTAAATCTTGCCACGGTGATGGACGTGTTCAAAAAGCGAAAAACCTATCGGTCACTATTCCAGCAGGGGTAGATACGGGTAACCAATTACGCTTATCTGGCGAAGGTGCTGCAGGGGAAAATGGTGCACCAGCGGGCGATTTATATGTAGTGATTCACGTTCGTGACCATGAGATTTTTGAACGTGATGGTTCAAACCTTTACTGCGAAGTGCCAATTAGCTTCACTCAAGCTGCATTAGGCGGGGAGATTGAAGTGCCGACTTTAGAAGGCAAGTTGAAACTCAAAATCCCAGCCGAAACACAAACGGGTAAACTCTTCCGTGTACGTGGTAAAGGGGTGGCAAGCCCGAGAGGCGGTTACGCAGGCGACTTAATTTGCAAAGTGATTGTCGAAACACCAGTAAAATTAAGCGAAGAACAAAAAGATCTTCTGCGCAAATTGGAAGAAAGTTTTGATGGAAAAGGGAAGCATCGCCCTCAGCAAGAAGGCTTTTTAGATAGCGTGAAGAACTTCTTTAGCAATTTAGGTAAACACTAATCGCGCAAAAGGCTTAGCATAAAATGCTAAGCCTTTTTTCTTTTCGTGAGTCTGAATACTAGCTTACAAGCGGTTTGTTTTTCCCGAAGTTTTGCAAATTTTATCGTAAATCAGACCGCTTGTAAGGTGAGGAAAACATAGATGTGATAGAATATCGCAACTTTTTATCGCGCTAAGCGGTCGAAATTTTACGGGTTTTTGCAAAAATAGATGTGAAAGAAGGCAAGATAATGACAAAAAAACATATTCATATTTTAGGTATCTGCGGCACCTTTATGGGCGGTGTTGCGATGATCGCGCGCGAGTTGGGCTACCATGTTACTGGTTCGGATACTAACGTTTATCCGCCGATGAGTACTTTTTTAGAAAATCACGGCATTGAAATTATTCCGAATTATGATGTTGCGCAATTACAACCTGCGCCAGATTTAGTGGTGATTGGTAATGCGATGAGCCGTGGCAATCCGTGCGTGGAATATGTGTTAGATAACCAATTGAATTACATGTCTGGCCCGCAATGGTTGCATGATAATTTGCTAAAAGATCGTTGGGTATTAGCCGTTTCTGGTACACATGGCAAAACGACTACAACGGGAATGTTGGCGTGGATTTTGGAGAAAAACGGCATCGATGCGGGTTTCTTAATCGGTGGGGTTGCGGGTAATTTTGGGATTTCTGCGCGTGCAGGTTCAAGCAAATTCTTTGTGATTGAAGCCGATGAATATGATTCCGCCTTTTTCGATAAGCGTTCAAAATTCGTACATTACACGCCGAGAACGTTAATTATCAATAACATTGAATTTGACCATGCTGATATTTTTGATGACTTAAAAGCGATTCAACGTCAGTTCCATCATCTTGTGCGTACCATGCCACAAAGTGGCTGCATTTTGTCAGCAGTTTCCGATCAAAACGTACAAGATACGCTGAAAATGGGTGCATATAGCCAATTACAATTTATTGGTGCAGGAAAAGAGTGGTTTGCTAAACCATTAGTGGCAGATTGCTCAGCATTTGAAGTGTATCACTTTGGCGAAAAAGCCGGTGTGGTGCAATGGCAAATTATCGGCGCACACAATATGCACAATGCGTTAATGGCGATTGCTGCCAGCCATCATGCAGGTGTTTCTGTGGCGGGAGCATGTGAGGCGTTAGGTTCATTTATTAATGCGAATCGTCGTTTAGAAGTCAAAGGCGAAGTGCGCGGAGTCACTGTTTATGATGATTTTGCCCACCATCCAACTGCGATTGAAGCCACCATTGGTGCATTGCGTAGCAAAGTGGGGAAAGAGGCACGAATTCTTGCGGTGCTTGAGCCACGTTCTAACACGATGAAAATGGGCGTGCATAAGGAAGAGATTGCACCAAGTTTGAAAGATGCAGATGCGGTATTTGTGTATCAGCCGGAGACTATTCCATGGCAAGTGAGTGTAATTACTGATGCGTTAACTCAACCAGCAAAATGGTCTGCAAATTTAGATGAGCTAGTTGATGCGGTAAGGCGTGAAGCGAAAAGCGGTGATCACATCCTTGTGATGAGTAATGGTGCCTTCGGTGGCATTCACGCAAAACTTTTAGAAAAATTGACCGCTTGATAATAAACCCCCAACCTGATTTTCAGGTTGGGGGTTATGATTTAAGGCGGAAAAATTATTTCGCGATATCAAATGTCATACTTGCGTAGTGTTTAGATTTTTGACATTGCGCAGGATCACTAAATGGCACTTCATGCACCACAGCAGCTTTCCAGAAACCATCTTTTAATGGGATGATGTTAACTGTACCGTCTTCGCCAGTTGTATCAGAGAATGCTTGTGCTTCCACTTTGTGTGAATGGCTGTGGTCTTGAATATCAAATCCTTTGAACGTTGCAGTAAGCGTTGCATTTGGTAATGGCTCACCTTCGTATAATACAACAACTTTAAATGGTTCACCCACTTTCACTGATGCAGGGTTAACCATTGGCACAATTTCCAATTTGTGCCCTACTTTATCAGCAACCACATTCACACCGCTATCTTTACCTACATTGATAATCTGTTTCCCATACATAGAGGTTTGTTCGCAGTAAGTTGCATTCGGCGTATTTTTCATATCTGCTTGCTTCCAACCTTCGGCATTTTGCGACCAGAAAGTTGGCTTATAGGTTGCAGAGATAACATAACTACCTTCTGCTAAAGGTGCTTGGCTAACAAAATGATAGTTTTTATCGCCTGATTGTTTTAATGCTTCGCTGCCTTTAGCGCTTAATAAGTGCATTCCTTGCTCAAAAAAAGAAAGGCGTTTTTCTGGAATGGTTTCTAGCGTTGGGAATTCTCCATAACCTAAATCGGCTTGTAATACTTCACCAGCTTTTAATGGTGTGCTTTCGACCCAAACGCGGTGTGCGTGAGAAGAAGCTGCAAAAATACATAAAGAAGTAGCTAATAATAGTTTCTTCATTGAAGATCCTTGTTAACGTTGACGAGCTTTGAATCTCGGGTTGCTTTTACAAATGACATAAAGTTTGCCTTTGCGACGTACGATTTTGCAATCTTGGTGGCGAGTTTTCGCGCTTTTTAATGAGTTTAAAATTTGCATTTTGCTTATCCTTTGCGTTGAATGAGGCTTGCCATGCCTTTGAATTTATCGCTAAAGCGGCTTGCACGACCTTCAGTGTTCGCTTCACGGCGTTTACCTGTATAAACAGGGTGAGAAGCTGATGAAGTATCTAATGGGTAGAACGGATACTCTTTACCATCTGTCCAAGTCATTGTTTTTGAGGTTGCTGCGCATGAGCGAATAATCCAACCTTGTTGAGCTGAAGCATCATAAAATAATACCTCACGGTAGTTTTCTGGGTGGATGCCTTGTTTCATTTTATTTGTCTCCTAAACTAAATAATATCCATTATTAAATTATGGGAAAGCATGATACAACAAAATTTTTACATTTCAATAAATTTTTTATGGATTTTAAATTTTTTTTGTTTTATGACTTGTTTCTCTGTATTTTGCTTAAATCTGTGGTACTTTAAGCATAACTTTTAAGGAGGAGATTTATGGCTCGACAACCTTTTCTAATTGCCCCTTCTATTCTTTCTGCTGACTTAGCCCGACTAGGCGAGGATGTGAATGCAGTATTAGCTGCGGGTGGCGATATTATTCATTTTGATGTGATGGATAATCACTTCGTACCAAATTTAACTTTTGGCCCAGCCATTTGCCAAGCGTTACGTAACTACGGCATTACGGCTGAAATCGACGTGCATTTAATGGTTAAACCGGTAGAGCGCCTGATTCCAGAATTTGCTAAAGCGGGCGCAAACTACATTACGTTCCATCCAGAAGCAACCGATCATATCGATCGCAACTTACAGCTTATTCGTGAATTAGGCTGTAAAGCTGGCTTAGTGTTTAACCCAGCAACACCTTTACATTATTTAGATTATGTCATGGATAAAATCGATATGATTTTATTGATGGGGGTAAATCCGGGATTTGGCGGACAAAAATTTATTCCAAGCACATTAAACAAATTGCGTGAAGTACGTCATCGTATTGATGCTTCAGGCAGAAGCATTCGTTTAGAAGTGGATGGCGGTGTAAAAATCGAAAATATTGCTGAAATTGCTGAAGCGGGTGCAGATACTTTTGTTGCCGGTTCAGCGATTTTTGATCAGCCAGATTATAAGGCTGTGATTGACCAAATGAGAGCAAATCTTGCTGGTCTTTAAGAAATAAGCGGTCGTTTTTTGCAATTTTTTTGCAAATTTCACGGCTTTTAATGGATAAACCCTAGTCTTAATGTTAAAATGAAACAGCTTTTTCGCTTGCACTATGTTTAGCGAACCTTTTTAGTTCGAGTGTATCGAAAAGCTTATCTGGTTCGACCTTGCTATGCTAAGGTTGAATTTAGTGAATTTTTGACTACACTAACTAACTCTCGCATTTTGCGAATTTACTATAATAGGAAACACAAAATGAGCATTGAAGAACGCGTAAAAAAAATCATCGTTGATCAATTAGGCGCAGACGCTGCAGCAGTTAAACCTGAAGCTTCATTCATCGAAGATTTAGGCGCAGACTCTTTAGATACTGTTGAATTAGTAATGGCTTTAGAAGAAGAATTCGATATCGAAATTCCTGATGAAGAAGCTGAAAAAATTACAACAGTTCAATCAGCGATTGACTATGTAACAAAAGCAAACGCATAATTCAGTGAGGCGGTTTTTAAACCGCCTTATTTTTTATCTGACGGTTTGTTTAAAAATAACCAGATTGTGTTGAATTTATTCAGATAAAGCAAAAAACATAAAAAGGGCTTGCATTCGGTCTGAAAATCCGTATTATACACGCCTGTTACACATTAAGGGTCGTTAGCTCAGTCGGTAGAGCAGCGGACTTTTAATCCGTTGGTCGAAGGTTCGAATCCTTCACGACCCACCATGATTTCTTTATTTTCTCTTTAAATCATTTCTGAAATAGCATCAAAATTTGCCCGCTTATTCGCTTTTATAGTGTAAAATCCTTTCTCGAATTATTTTAGAAAATGTAAAACAGATGTTTAAGAAAATATTGATCGCATTAGGCTTGCTTGGCACGATGATTGGTGGTGCAGCATTTTATGCCTATCAAAAACTCAATGAGCTTGCCGAGCATCCATTAACTGCAAAAGCAGATCAGTTTTTTATTGTTGAAAAAGGCACCTCAAGCCAAAAATTAGCACAACTGCTTGAAGAACAGGGGATTGTTCAACATGATGATGTTCAATATTTGCCTTATTTGATTCGATTTAACCCGCAATTAAGCAAATTTAAAGCAGGAACTTATTCGCTTAATGGTTTAAAAACGGTTGAAGATTTACTTAAACACTTAAATTCAGGCAAAGAAGTGCAATTAAATGTGCAATTTATTGAAGGAAAAACCTTCAAAATTTGGCGTGAACAACTCTCAAAAGCCAGCTATTTGCAACATACTTTAAGTGAGAAATCTGAAGCAGAAATTGCGAATTTACTTGGTCTTCCACATGAGAAATTAGAAGGTTGGATTGCACCAGATACTTATAGCTATGTGCCAGGATCAACAGATTTAGACATTTTAAAGCGCGCTTATCAAAAGCAGCAAAAAGCTTTAGATGCAGCTTGGCAAAATAGAGCGGAAAATCTACCGCTTGCAAATCCTTATGAAATGTTGATTCTTGCTTCTATTGTGGAAAAAGAAACGGGGATTACGCAGGAACGCCCACAAGTTGCTTCAGTGTTTATCAATCGTTTACGAGCGAAAATGAAGCTACAAACCGACCCAACAGTGATTTATGGCATGGGTGATCGTTACACAGGCAATATTCGTAAAAAAGATTTAGAAGAAGCAACGCCTTATAATACTTATGTAATTGAGGGCTTGCCACCTACACCAATTGCGATGCCGAGTGAAGCGGCGTTAAAAGCAGTTTCTCAACCTGATAGTACGCCGTATTTTTATTTTGTGGCAGACGGTAGCGGTGGGCATAAATTTAGCCGCACTTTAGATGAACATAATAAAGCGGTGCGCGAATGGATGAAAATTGAGCATGAACGAAAAGTAGCTAAACCATAAGGAAAAAATCATGAAAGGTAAATTCATCGTATTAGAAGGTTTAGAAGGTGCAGGAAAAAGCACCGCGCATCAGGCGGTGTTAGCACAACTGAAAAAATCAGGCATTACGGATATCGTCATGACTCGAGAGCCGGGTGGCACACCATTAGCTGAAAAATTACGCCACTTAATCAAGCATGAATTGGAAGAGCCCGTATGCGATAAAGCAGAATTATTGATGTTATACGCTGCGCGTGTGCAGTTGGTAGAGAATGTGATTAAACCTGCACTTGCTGAAGGCAAATGGGTGTTAGGGGATCGACATGATATGTCTACGCAAGCTTATCAAGGTGGCGGTCGCCAGATTGATAGCCATTTATTAGACACACTTAAGAAAACGATTTTGGGTAAATTTGAGCCAGATTTCACAATTTATCTCGATATTGATCCGGTTATCGGCTTAGAACGGGCTCGTGGTCGGGGCGAATTAGATCGCATTGAACAGCAAAGCTTGGATTTCTTCTATCGCACTCGTCAGCGTTATTTGGCTTTAACGCAAAATAATGAAAAAGCGGTGATTATCAATGCTGAACAGCCACTAGAAAAAGTGGTGGCAGATATTCAACAAGCGGTTGAAAAATTCTTGTCATTTGCAAAATAGTTGGAAAAGAGATGGATAAGATGACACTTTATCCTTGGTTGGTGCCGATTTATCAGCAACTGACGCACACTTTTTTACAAGGGCGTGGCCACCATGCGTTGCTATTTAAAACAGAAGTTGGGCTAGGCACTGAGCAACTTATTAGCCAATTTGCAGATTGGTTGCTTTGCCAGATGCCACAAGGCGAAAAGCCTTGTCACCAATGTAAAAGTTGTTTGTTACGCCAAAGTGGTAACCATCCGGATTTTCACTTACTTGCGCCACAAGAAAGTAAGGAAATTTTGATCGACCAAGTGCGTGAGCTGAACCAACAGCTACAAACATTTGCGCAGCAAGGTGGCAATATTGTGGTGTACATTCAAGGGGCAGATAAACTGAATGAAGCCAGTAGTAATGCCTTATTGAAAACCTTAGAAGAACCGCATGCAGGCGTTTATTTTCTGTTAGAAGCACCGATTCAAGATGCCATTTTACCGACTATCCAAAGCCGTTGCCAAACCTATTTAATCACTGCGCCGAAGGCAGATAGTGCGATGCAATGGCTTGCAGAAGTTTGCCCGAATACATCGTTTGAAACACGACAAATTGCCTTGAACATTTGCCATCATCGCCCACTGATTTGCAAAAGTTTTCTTGAAAATGACCGCTTGCCAGTGCGCAAAGCATTTTTACAAACCTTTTGGCAATTTCTGAAAACGCGCGATGTATTCTTGCTCTATTCCGCTTTTGATAAAGAGAGGCTTTTTGAACAGCTGGAATGGTTAGAGAGCTTTTTTATCGACAGCCTTAAGGCAAAAATGGGCATTCAGCATGGCTGGATAAATACCGATTTGGGGAATGCAATTCCGATTTTTAGTCAACGTTTTGATGCACCGTTATTGCTTGAAGGACATCGAATTGTGCAACAAACTCAATGCGATTTGCGCGAAATTAATGCCGTAAATCAAGAGTTAATGTTGCTTGATGGCATTACAAAATTAGTGATAACCTTATTTGGATAATTATTTAAAAATTTATGTTAAAAGATTTATTTATTATTGACTCCCACTGTCATTTAGATTCATTAGATTATGAAACACGCCATAAAAATGTGGATGAAGTGATTGAAAATGCAAAAGCGCGCGGGGTAAATCATTTTATTTCGATTTGTACTACCGTTGGTCGCTTTGAAGCGATGAAAAATTTAACGGCACATCGCCCAGAAGTCTCACTTTCTTGCGGTGTGCATCCGCTCAATGTTGAAGAAGAGCCTTTTGATTACGATAAATTGCTGAGTTTTGCCCAAGATCCACGCGTGGTCGCTGTGGGCGAAACAGGCTTAGATTACCACTATGCGTTGGAATCTAAACCGCTACAAATTGCTAGTTTTGAACAGCAAATTGAGATTGCGAATAAAGTGAATAAACCACTGATTATTCACACTAGAAGTGCGCGCCAAGATACGATGGATATGTTAATTCAAGGTGGGGCAGAAAAATGTGGCGGCGTGCTACACTGTTTTACCGAAGATTATGAAATGGCAAAACGTGCCCTTGATATTGGCTTTTATATCTCCATTTCAGGTATTATTACCTTTAAAAATGCTGAAGAATTGCGAGATGTTGTGCGAAAATTACCGCTTGATCGATTATTAGTGGAAACGGATTCGCCTTATTTAGCGCCAATTCCTTATCGTGGTAAACCAAATCAGCCAGCCTATGTGCGCGAAACGTGCGAATATGTGGCAACATTAAAAGGGGTTTCGACAGAAGAATTTGCTCGCATTACTACCGAAAATGTACAAAAATTATTTAAAATTCAATTATAAGGAGCTGCCATGAAACAGATCATCAAATACTTTTTGATTTTAGTTTCTCTCTCATTCTTTATTGTTATTGGCGGGGTCGTGAATTATGCAATGCCAAGTTACGATGAAACTTATGTAACCGGCATGGAAGTGCGTCGCATGGACAAAGATGGCGTAATTAGCAAGTCAAATCCAGCAGATGGCGAAGTGCGCGATGTTTATTTCTTGTTTACCGAAAGTGAACCAAACAAAGTCATGGTATATCGCAATGAAGATACAGGTTGGGGCTTACCACCGTATTTCAAATTTGGCTCTGCAGATATTCAAGCAAAAGCGCAAGCCTATGCAAATGAAAAACAGCGCGTTCAAATTAAATACTACGGCTGGCGGATTAACTGGATGAATGAGTTCCGCAACATTGTCTCAATTAAACCATTGTTAGAAGGGGAAACGGTAGCAAAACCGATTGTAAGCTATGTGCTTTATGGTGTTATCGTGTTGCTATTCTTCCTTTCTGTACAGCTCATTCGCGGAATTTTCCGCAAAGAATAAATGATAGCGGGTAACCGCCACTATTATTCAAATCAACAAGCAGTGAGATTTCAACGATTTTTTGCAAAATATGATTGGAATCTTACCGCTTGTTTGCATTTAATCGATAAGAATCCCGCCCCTTATAGAAGATTTTTTGAGGATTTTCTGTTAAAATTTCGCACTTAATTTGAAAAAAACTATTAAAGGATACGCCTTGATCTTTCTTGAGATAGGTCGGCTATTTTAGGTTGGAAACAAACTTTTATACTATGGTATTTAATAGGTAATCAAGATGAAAAAATATCTTAAATGGCTTCCTTTAATTCTGTTATTAGCGAGCAAGACAACCTTTGCTGATGAAGGATATTCTATTCTTCAAGTCTCTGAATTAACTGCTGAAGAAAAGGAATTTGTCCAAGAAGCTTCTGATAATGGCGAATTGGACGGCTTTGTAGTGAAAACGACACAAGGGTTATTTGCGTTTCACTCTAGCACAAATTTAAAAGCGGCTGGCGTGCTTATCAATGCTAAGCCTAACCAGTGCGTGAAAGTGACGCCAAATCTTGATCTCTATGAGAAAGATGCGCTTATTTATGGCGTGACTTCAGCGAAAATTGTGAATTGTAAAACCAAGCGTTGAATAGATTAGGGGAAGAGAAAAACGGCTTTCTTCGTGATTGCTACTGCCAAATCTCCCCTAACCCCTCTTTGCTAAAGAGGGGGATTCCTTTATCAACTCAATATTATTGAACGAATTTCTTTTAATGTTAAAACATTAAACAGATAGATAAACTTTCTAATTCATTCCCCTCTTTAGTAAAGAGGGGTTAGGGGAGATTTGGCAGAATCAAACCTGAGCTAGTAAGTGATTTTGCAAAAATTGCTCAAATTTAACCGCTTGTAAGGAATAAAATGCAATCAAACGACATAACTTTTTATCAGCGTTTCGAAGCCGATATTCTCGCGGGGCGTAAAACAATCACTATTAGAGATAAATCCGAAAGCCATTTCAAATCAGGCGATATTTTACGTGTTGGTCGATTTGAAGATAACCAATATTTCTGTACGATTGAAGTGTTAAGTATGTCGCCGATCATGCTTGATAATCTTACAGAACAGCATGCAGCACAGGAAAATATGAGTTTGGCTGAATTGCGAGAAGTGATTAAAACAATTTATCCCAATGAAAGTGAGTTTTGGGTAATTCATTTTAAACTGATTAAATAATGCTAAGGTTTGATAACAGTTAAAAAAGGAAATCAAAATGAAAAAGCTTGTTCTAATCTTATCAAGTCTATCTCTTTATGGTTGTGGCACCTTAACGACACTGAAAGATCCTTGTCCTTATATTGGAACTCGATACGATTACAATATGGTGGCTGGTAATTTTTATGATGGTGTTGGCTTTAAGCATATGACCAGACCATTATATTTTATCGATTGGCCTTTATCTGTTGTGGCTGATACAGCATTGTTACCGATCAATATTCCTCGTTACTATCTATCAGATGATGAAGCAAGAAAATCGTGTGGGCAATACGGTGACCCAAATAATAAACATCCTTGGATAAAAGATAAAAAAGCAAATTAATATAACGGTGTGTTTATACTCACCCTACTAAGCAAGAGAAAAATAAATGACACAAAAATTTGAAATCCATTCCCCTCTTTAGCAAAGAGGGGTTAGGGGAGATTTGGCAGAATCAAATATTAGCCAGTAAGTGATTTTGCAAAAAAATGCTCAAATTTAACCGCTTGTAAGGAATAAAATGCAACCAAACGACATCACTTTTTACCAACGTTTCGAAGCTGATATTCTCGCAGGGCGTAAAACCATCACCATTCGGGATAAATCCGAAAGCCATTTTAAAGCAGGTGATATTTTACGTGTTGGACGATTTGAAGATAACCAATATTTCCGCACGATTGAAGTGTTAAGTGTGTCGCCGATTACTCTTGACGAGCTGACGGAACAACATGCAAAACAGGAAAATATGGGATTGGAGGAGTTGAAAGAAGTGATTCGGAGTATTTACCTGAATGAAGATAAGTTTATATTAATAAATTTTAGATTGAAAAATTAGAGGGAATTTGTTTTGAGAAAATATATTAAATCAATTTTATTATTTTCAATTTCACAGTTCTTAATTTCATGTACGAATTTAGATGTTGTTTCTTCAAGGTATGAAGATTATACAGGTGAAGATCATGCTATATTAAGTGTTAATAATTTTGCGACGCATATGATTTCTATTTATAAAAAAGATGAAGCTAGACAGTGTCTGGTTCAGGATGGTTTTTCTCAAGTATTAACTTTAAAAGAACCACTGATACCTAATTTTACTAGAGGTGTTTTTAGTAACTCACCGTTTAAGCATTTAGAAAAGTATTTATCTGAAAGTAAGGTAAAAGCTGACACTTATGTTAAATTGGTTGAACGTTCCAATAATGCATTGATTGAAGATCAAGTTTTTAAATTTATAGTTCAAGATAAGGGATATTATTATCTTAAACAAGTAGCTAATAAACCTATTTATAATTTAGATAGAGATACAATTATTGATGAAGTGTTCTATCTTTTACCAAATGAAAAGGGACTTTATAATACTGAAATTTATTTCAAAGAAATAAAAAAATATCATTTTAAATTTAGTCCAGCTAAAACAGATAGCGTTATTCATTATAAGGGTGGAATTCCAGCAAAAAAATGGGATCTGCCTGAATGCTAAATAATTAAATTTCACGCTAGGTAAAGAGAAAAAATAAATGACACAAAAATTCGAAATGGCAGACCGTTTTAATCCGTCTGCGGTAGAACAAGCCCTTTATCAACATTGGGAAGAGAGCGGTTATTTTAAACCGTCTGAAAATGAAAACGCGCCGAGCTATTGCATTGCAATTCCTCCACCGAATGTAACGGGTTCCCTACACATGGGGCACGCTTTCCAACAAACCTTAATGGATACTTTAATCCGTTTTAACCGTATGGAAGGGCATAATACCTTATGGCAAGCGGGGACAGACCATGCGGGTATTGCAACCCAAATGGTGGTGGAACGTAAAATTGCCGCTGAAGAAGGCAAAACCCGCCACGATTATGGTCGTGAAGCGTTCATCAACAAAATCTGGGATTGGAAAGCTTATTCAGGCGGCACAATTAGCCAACAAATGCGTCGTTTAGGTAACTCAATCGACTGGGAACGCGAGCGTTTCACTATGGACGATGGTTTATCGAATGCGGTAAAAGAAGTGTTTGTTCGCTTGCATGAAGAAGGGTTGATTTACCGTGGCAAACGCTTAGTAAACTGGGATCCAAAACTTCACACCGCGATTTCTGATTTAGAAGTAGAAAACAAAGAGAGCAAAGGTTCTCTTTGGCATTTCCGTTATCCGTTAGCTAACGGTGCAAAAACGGCAGATGGTAAAGATTATTTAGTCGTCGCAACTACGCGTCCAGAAACCATGTTGGGCGATACAGCGGTGGCGGTGCATCCTGAAGATGAACGTTATCAATCTTTAATCGGTAAAACCGTGGTTCTTCCGCTGGCAAATCGTGAAATTCCGATTATTGCCGATGAATATGTCGATCGTGAATTCGGTACTGGTGTGGTAAAAATCACCCCTGCTCATGACTTCAACGACTATGAAGTGGGTAAACGTCACAGCTTACCGATGGTTAACGTGTTAACTTTAAATGCGGATATTCGTGATGAAGCAGAAATTATCGGCACCGATGGCAAACCACTTGCTGGCTATGAAGCGACTATTCCGGCGGATTACCGTGGCTTAGAGCGTTTTGTTGCACGTAAGAAAATCGTGGCAGATTTTGAAGCACTAGGTTTATTAGACGAAATTAAACCACACGATCTCAAAGTGCCTTATGGCGACCGTGGTGGAGTGCCAATCGAGCCGATGCTAACCGACCAATGGTATGTGAGCGTAAAACCGCTTGCTGATGTGGCGATTAAAGCGGTGGAAGACGGCGAAATCCAATTCGTGCCAAAACAATACGAAAACCTTTACTTCTCTTGGATGCGCGATATTCAAGATTGGTGTATCTCTCGCCAACTTTGGTGGGGACACCGTATTCCTGCGTGGTATGACTCAGAAGGCAACGTGTATGTGGCACGCAACGAAGAAGAAGTGCGGTCAAAATACAACTTAGATTCTGTGGTTGAACTTAAACAAGATGAAGATGTGTTAGACACGTGGTTCTCATCAGGTTTGTGGACGTTCTCTACCTTAGGTTGGCCAGAGCAAACTAAAGAGCTCAAAATGTTCCATCCAACGGATGTGTTAATCACAGGCTTTGACATCATCTTCTTCTGGGTTGCGCGTATGATTATGTTTACGATGCACTTCGTGAAAGATGAAAACGGCAAACCGCAAGTACCATTTAAAACGGTATATGTAACTGGCTTAATCCGTGATGAGCAAGGTCAAAAAATGTCGAAATCAAAAGGTAACGTACTTGACCCAATCGATATGATTGACGGTATTAGCCTTGACGATTTACTTGAAAAACGCACTGGCAACATGATGCAGCCGCAATTAGCGGAGAAAATTGCCAAAGCGACTCGCAAAGAATTTGCTGAAGGTATTGCAGCTCACGGTACAGACGCATTACGTTTTACATTAGCCGCATTGGCTTCAAACGGTCGCGATATCAACTGGGATATGAAACGTTTAGAAGGCTACCGTAACTTCTGTAATAAATTGTGGAATGCAAGCCGTTTCGTCTTAACAAATGAAAAATTGGATTTAAGTGAAGGTGAGATCGAATTCTCATTAGCCGATCGTTGGATTCAATCAGAATTCAATCGTACCGTGGAAACTTTCCGTAACTCATTAAGCCAATATCGTTTCGATCTTTGTGCCAATGTGATTTATGAGTTTACTTGGAACCAATTCTGTGACTGGTATTTAGAATTGACTAAACCAGTATTTGCCAACGGCAACGCAGCACAAATCCGTGCAGCAAGCCAAACTTTGGTTCACGTGTTAGAGAAATTATTACGTTTAGCACATCCGCTCATTCCATTTATTACCGAAGAAATTTGGCAAAAAGTGAAAGGTTTTGTCGGCATTACGGCTGACAGCATTATGTTACAACCTTTCCCACAAGTGGAAGAAAACGGCTTTGATCCAGAAGCAGAAGCTGAAATTGAGTGGTTAAAAGAAGTGATCGTTGCGGTACGTAACATCCGTGCAGAAAGCAACATCGCACCAAGCAAAGGATTAGATCTGTTATTCCGTAATTTAAGTGCAGAAAATGCAAAAATTCTCGAAAAACAGACCGCTCTTTTGAAAGCGATGGCGAAATTAGACAACGTTCAAGCATTAGCCGCAAACGAAACCGCACCACTTGCGGTAGCGAAACTCGTGGGCAATGCTGAATTGCTCGTACCAATGGCTGGCTTTATCAATAAAGAAGCAGAGCTTGCCCGTTTAACCAAAGAGATTGAAAAATATCAAAATGAGGTTAAACGTATCGAAAACAAACTCAGCAATGAAGCTTTCGTGGCTAAAGCACCAGAAGCGGTGATTGCGAAAGAACGCGAAAAACAAGCGGAATACCAATCTGGATTAGAAAAAATCCAAGAGCAGTATAAAGCGATTGAAGCGTTGTAGTTTTAAAACGAAGTAAACAAGCGGTCGGATTTTGAAGATGTTTTGCAGATTTGAAATTTGACCGTTTTTTTATTTACTTCCTATAAAAGGAAAAATAAAAAAAGCTAAACCAGAAGGTTTAGCTTTTTTCGTATTTTTAACTACGATTATTTTACATCAAAATGTGCTTGTAAATCGTCGCTACCACCGATGTGTTTACCACCGATAAATACTTGTGGAACGGTTGTACGGCCAGTGATTGCGCGTAATGATGTAGTTGATGCATCTTTACCTAATACGATTTCTTCAAACGGTAAGCCTTTGGTTTCTAACAATGCTTTCGCTTTTGCACAGAATGGGCAACCTGGTTTAGTGATGATAGACACAGATGGTTTTGGTGCCCATGTTGGGCTTAAGAATTTGATCATAGTGTCTGCATCAGAAACTTTGAACGGGTCACCTGGTTCTTGTGGTTCGATGAACATTTTTTCAACTACGCCGTTTACCACGTACATAGAATAGCGCCATGAACGATCGCCGAAACCTAAGTCATCTTTGCTCACTAACATGCCCATACCTTTAGTGAATTCGCCGTTACCATCTGGAATAACGGTTACGTTTTCACATTCTTGGTCTGCTTTCCATGCGTTCATAACAAAAGTATCGTTTACAGAAATACAAACGATTTCATCTACGCCTAAAGCGAAGAATTCTTTTGCTAATTCGTTGTAACGTGGTAAGTGAGTTGATGAACAAGTTGGAGTGAATGCGCCCGGTAATGAGAACACAACCACTTTTTTGTTGTTGAATAATTGATCAGTTGTAACGTCAACCCATGCATCGCCTTGGCGAGTGTGGAAAGTTACTGAAGGTACTTTTTTACCTGTCATATCAGTTAATGCCATGATTTTCTCCCAGTTTTGGTCTGATGATTTGAAAAACTGGGGGCATTCTACACATAAATGTGCCATAATTCAGCTTATTTGATTGATAGGTAAGACTGATAAAGAAGGAGTCTGCGTGAACATTAGAGACTTAGAATATTTAATTGCATTGGCAGAGCATAAACATTTCCGACGCGCGGCAGAAGCATGTAATGTAAGCCAGCCCACACTAAGCGGTCAGATTCGTAAATTAGAAGATGAATTAGGTACAATTTTACTAGAGCGCACTAGCCGTAAAGTGCTGTTTACTCAAGCAGGCCTTACATTAGTTGATCAAGCCAAAGTTGTTTTGCGTGAAGTAAAAGTATTGCGTGAGATGGCAAGCAACCAAGGCAAAGAGATGTCTGGCCCGCTTCATGTTGGAATTATTCCAACGCTTGCGCCATATATTACGCCAATTATTATTCCAGCGCTGAAAGAACACTTCCCAGCGCTTGAACTTTATATTTATGAACTACGTAGCTCACAGGTGATTGATCAGCTTGAATCGGGTCAGCTGGATTGCGCAATTTTAGCGTTAATGAAAGAAACTGAACCATTTATTGAAGTTCGTCTATTTAATGAAGAAATGCGTTTAGCGGTATCAGATAAGCACGCTTGGGCAAAACAGCAGCATGTGCCACTATCAGATTTGCGTGAAAAAGAGCTTCTTTTCTTAGATGAAGGCAACTGCTTACGCACGCAAACATTAGATTATTGTCTTTCAATGGGTGCAAAAGAAAGTGAACATTTCAAAGCGACTAACTTAGAAACGCTACGGAATATGGTAGCGGCAGATGTCGGTATTTCATTGATTCCGAAATTGGCAACCAAGCCAACGGAAGGGGTGAATTATTTAACCTTTGACGAGCCACAACCTTACCGCGCGATTGGTTTAATCTATCGTCCAGGTTCACCACTTCGTCTGCGCTATGAACGACTTGCACAAGCGGTAAGTGAGATTATGCGCAACGAAATTGAGGCAAAACATGAGTAATATTGGTGTTCGTGCGCAGCAAAAAGAGAAAACACGCCGCGCTTTGATTGATGCAGCGTTTAACCAACTCAGCGCAGAGAAAAGTTTTAGCAATTTAAGCCTTCGAGAAGTTGCTCGTGAGGCAGAAATTGCACCAACTTCGTTTTATCGCCATTTTAAAGATATGGATGAGCTTGGGCTTGCGATGGTGGATGAAGCAGGTCTTGTACTGCGCCAGTTGATGCGTCAAGCCCGCAAGCGTATTGAAAATGGTGGGAGTGTGGTTGCGCTATCGGTAGATACCTTCTTTGAATTGATTGCAGATCGTCCCAATGTTTTTCGCTTATTATTGCGTGAAAGTTCGGGGACTTCATTAGTCTTCCGTACCGCAGTTGCGCGCGAGATTAAGCATTTTGTGGCAGAGTTGACCGAATATATTACTGCTAAATATTCTAGTCGCGATAGCGACATTGCTTATATTCAAGCAGAAGGGTTGGTTACACTGGTGTTTACGGCTGGCTTACACGCATTAGATATGAATATGAGCGAGCGCGAAAAGCTTAAAAAACGGGTGATTACTCAACTGAGAATGTTGGCACATGGTGCTGCGGCATATACACATCATCAGCAAGGAAAATAAGATGCAAACTAAAACCGCATTACTAAAAACCTGGTTGAAAAATATTGTGATTTACGGTGCGCTGTTTATTGTAATCAGTGTGGCAGTGGATTGGTATCGTAAGCCAAGTTCGCCCGTGCAATTTGCTAGCCAAGTGCTGACAGACACCCAAAATCAGCCGCAAATTATTGCGCAATTAAGCCATGAAAAAACGATGTTGCTTTATTTCTGGGGCAGCTGGTGTCATTTTTGCCAAATTACTTCGCCGGCTGTTGATCGATTGGCGCAAGAAGGTGTACCGGTTTTAGGCGTGGCGTTGAAATCAGGTAGTCCTGAGTCGGTCAATGCTTACCTTGCCGAAAACGGCTACCATTTCCCGACCCTGAATGATCCCAATGGGGAGTTTTCTAAACTGTGGGATATTCAAGCAACGCCCACCATTCTAATAATAAAAAATGGCGAAATTAAGCAATACACCACGGGGCTGACAACCTATTGGGGGTTAAAAGCCAGAATGGCGTTAGCTTACTAATTTTACAAGCGGTCAAATTTTTAAAATGATTTGCAACAGCATAAGATGTTGCAAATCATTTTTATTTGTAGATAATGGCACTCATTATTTTTTATCAAGACGATTATGAAACCGATTTACGCAATTTTAGGCTTTATTTTTTTGGGCATTGGTATTACCGGCATTATTATCCCTGGCATGCCCGGTACGGTATTTCTTTTGATTGCGCTTTTTTGTTTCGGTAAAAGCTCAGAGCGTTTGCATGACTGGTTCTTACAAACCCAGATATATCAAGATCACCTTAAGTCCTACCATGAAACGCGCGCATTAAGCCGCAAAGCGAAGTGGCGGATTTTACTGATTTCCACCATTGGAATGGGGATTGGTTTTGTGATGAGCGGTGCTGTTTGGGCACGCGTGATTATTGCGCTTTCATTATTGGTTCAATACGCAGTTTTCTTTTGGGTTATCCCAACTTTAGAAGAAACACCCCCAGCTGAGGCAATGGCACGTTAAATACAAGCGGTCGAATTTCGCAAAATTTTTGCAAAATCTGACCGCTTGTTGATCTGCACTCCAAAATCTGGACACCTAATTTGAGGTGCAGATTATGTCCTACTCTTATCAATTTCGTTTGAAAATTATCAAACTCGTCACCGAACAAGATTATGGTATCCGTGAGGTGGCTAAACTTCATAAAATTTCCCATGCTCTCGTTATTTATTGGCTAAAAGCATTTCGGGAAAGAGGGCTTGATGGCGTAAAATCGCCTTATACGAACCTTCAAACACCGAAAATAGTGAAGCCAAAGATGAAAAAGAAAGACATTGAAATTCCAGAAACTACAGACTTTTCACCTAAAGCGTTTAA
>NZ_ALJP01000014.1:0-2341 GCF_000287615.1 Haemophilus sputorum HK 2154 | reverse complement strand
TATCATTCAATTGCTGAATTACAGGCTGAAATTGAAGAATATTTAGTGTATTACAACCAAAAACGAATTAAACTTGCTTTCAAAGGATTGAGCCCAGTGCAATACCGAGCTCAATATTTAAGTTAACTAACCTGTCCAACTTTTGGGGGGCAGATCACTTTTTATATGTAATTAACGTTAATTAGGCTTATGGAATAAGATAGCTCAATTATTTCCCAATATAATTATCTATTAACGCTTCTAATGCAGGAATTGGTGCCGAGTTATTATCTTCTACCGCATTATCAAACTTAAATTTTAACGAACCATGATTAAGACGACCAGCACCATAATAACCTGTTACACGTTCAGGCACCATAGATGTTGCATCTGGTGTATAGGAATACATTAACGATGAAGTCGTATCAAAATTGTTATAAGTATTACCTCCGTTGAGTGATACTACCGAAGATGGTACTTTCTCATCACGAGAAGTTGCTTGGAAGAAATCAAAGCTTTTATTGTTAGCTGCATAGGTAATTGGAGAATAACTTTCTGCTGTTCCCTTCTCTGCAAAAATACTTCCATATTCTTTTATCATGCCGCCTGCTTCACCAGAGAATTTACCTGCACCATTTGCATCATTACCTTGTCGAGAAATCAAAATAGGCTCTTTCGTTGCCCGGAAATAGTTATTTTCAGAAAATACGCTCGATCCCATCGTTGCACCAATACCATACTTAGCACAACCATCATAGAAATTGTTCCACATATGTACACTCATTGTGCGAACTCGAGCATGACGAGAATCACTGTGGTCAAACCAATTATGATGATAGGTAATGTAATTCGGTCCAGACTCACTCTTCATTCCAGCCATACTTGTTTTTCCTGTATCCCAGAAATGACAATGATCAATTGTAACGAATTTAGAATTTGTCTTCACATCAATGGCGCCATCACCTTTCGCATGATCACCACCTCCAGATTTGCCATAAAAGACATCAATATGGTGAATCCAAATATTAGAATTATCAGTATCAAGTGATATGCCATCATCCATCGCTCGCATAATTCCTAAATTGCGAAACTCGACACTCTTAGCATTTCTGACTAAGAACCCAAAACCATAGACAGTAGCGTCTTCTCCAATACCTTCGATGGTAATGTTCATTTCGCTATCAGCTTTCTTTCCTTTAATTTGAATGCCTTCAGAGCTACTTCCAAAGGTATCTGTATCGCCATTTTTTATTAAACCCAGAACTCTCACTACCAATGGCGTAGTAATATTACCTTTCTGATAAGCATTGAGAATAGATTGAAGTCCAGTAAAGGAGCCATTACCTAAATGAGCAGTGACAGTCTTCGCATTGTCTTTATTCACATAAATAACTACCGCATTGGATTTCAGCGAGCCGTCATCGTTATAAGCACCAACGCCAGAGAAGCCTTTATGGGCAAAACCTTCTCGACTGTAATTTTTCACTTGTAGAGCTGTTATTTCACTAAATAAGGTTTCAGCTCCTCCTTTTATCGCCACCACTTTCAATGAATAGCTACCCGCCTTAAGTCCTGGAATATCTGCTCTCATATATCCACTATATGCACGTATCAATTCAGCATCAATAGGTATGTAATCCGTATATTGTCCACCTTTGATATAAACACGATAGGAATCTACTCCTTCTAAAGGCATCCACTTAACATAAACACTTTCTAACCACCCTTTCGCTTCAATAATACTTACGCCATTGTCAGCAACGTTAGAACTAGCGCTGTTATTAGTACTTTGACTATTCGTTGCAAATAAATTTACGGAATGTTCAACATTCGAGTGAGCCTTATTTACTGAAGGTGATGAACTATCGTTCAATGACTGTGCCCAAATAGACATACTCGTACATGCAAGAAACGCTGAGAGTAAAATATTTTTTTTCATATAAATACCCATATTTACTTTAGTTTGATTTAATAGTGACATCTATGAGTTATTTTTTCTTATCACAAAGATAACCATATTTTACAATTCAACATCACTATCAATATTTGTCAGATTATGACTATAATTTTCACCAAAATAGAAGTATAAAAAATATTTTTCTTGAATCTAAATTTTAAGTTCCATTCGCGCTGATCTGCACCCAAAAATCTGGACACCTACTTTGAGGTGCAGATTATGTCCTACCCTTATCAATTTCGTTTGAAAATTATCAAACTCGTCACCGAACAGGATTATGGTATCCGTGAGGTGGCTAAACTTCATCAAATTTCCCATGCTCTCGTCATTTATTGGCTAAAAGCATTTCGGGAAAGAGGGCTTGATGGCGTAAAATCGCCTCATACAAACCTTCAAACACCGAAA
>NZ_ALJP01000013.1:0-38303 GCF_000287615.1 Haemophilus sputorum HK 2154 | reverse complement strand
ATGCAAATAAAGCAAAGCTACCGCTAATAACAGATTGAAAAAAATACAATGCTCTTTAATTAGGCTTGCTATCAACAAAACTAAATTTAGCACCGCCATATAACGTGCGGTCGCTAAAAAATGTGCGGTTGTTTTAATTGTAGTTTGTTCCAGTTCCATTTTTTGTCTCTATATGAAATTGCTGACTTGCTAACTCAATCCGCTCGCAAACAGTGTGAGAAATTGCCATTTTCGGACGAACGCGCTTAACGGTATTGATTGCTTGTTCTAGATTTGACACTCTGCCGGTGGCAAGCAGCCATGTCAGCACCACCGCAACACTACGCCCATACCCCAATGCGCAAGCCACCAGCACTTGTGCATTTTCAGCCTGCAAGCGATCTAATTTGCGAGCAGCTTGGCAAATTTCATTGACACTTGGCGGCACCAAATCGAGCATTAAGGCCTGTTCATAAACATAAGGTAGTTTGCAACAAGGAAGTTCTGCGCAGCAATCCAATACCGCATCAAACTGACGGCTTATGGTAATGCTTCCTACAAAAACGCCATCACAGACGACCGCACTTTTTGCCTTGCCTTGCAACCAATACACAATGTTTAATCTTGCCCCCAGTAGATAAGGCAAAAATAAAGCGATACTGCCTGCCGTCAATTTTCCGTTTAACTGTTTTTGAAAAATTGCTACACCTCGCCAATAAGCCATTGCAACCAAGCCAAGCGCTATTGCAGCCCATAAGCACCAAAGCCATCCACCGCCTAAGCAAGCGAGCCCAATACAAGCGATTGCACCCAATAAATAAAAGCGCATCAATCGATGGTGAGAAGCGGTCAGATTTTGTGAAGATTTTGCAAAAATCGGAGATGGTTGGTTTTCCGGTAGCAACCACAACACGCCAAAACCAGCAACAGCACCTGTAGGTAAATCTAAAAAATGATGCTGGTAGGTGGTTAAAATCGAAAGCGCAATTAGCCCAAACCATAGGCAAAGTGGTATTCGCCATTTCGGGAAATGGCGCCAATAAAACGCGCCAACTACAACAGTTAGAATAATGTGTAGGGAGGGAGCCTGATTATAAGGCTGGTCAAAACCCGCTAACGACTCAAATAAAAAACCAGCAACGCCCGAAGTTTCGGGTTTCTGCCACGTTATTTGTAACGGGAAAAGCAAAAATCCCGCTACGGCAATTGCTTGAGCAAGTAATAATCGAGCAACATAATGGCGTAGTTGTGTGCGATTTCGGCTCAGAAAAAAAGCCAAGGCGTACAGCAAATTCAGCGACCAATAAGGGACAATTGTCCATGCTACAAATTGAATATGTTGCTCCCAAGCAAACACTATTTCCGGTACGTTCTCACGCAATGCGGTGAGATAGTTCGTCAAACCGTAGCTGACATAGAACAATACACCGACACCAAGCAGATACCCCAAGCGGGTTTTGTAATTTAGCATTAAATTTTAACCGCTAGACTCACGGTAAAAATGCCATCTTCATCAATCCATTGATGGATTTTTCTAAAACCGGCTTTTTCTACCAATTGATCCATTTCTTGCTGGCTACGACGGCGCATAACCCAATTTGGACTTCCCTCTTTGTGACTGGTTAAGCATCGGGCAATCAATTCCAATTGTGGATGCCAAGGCTGTCCGGTATAAATCAGATAGCCACCTGTCTCAATTGCTGTCCCGAAACCATTGAGAGAATGCATAATCAAATCATTATCGGCAAACAGTTCATGTAAGCCTGAAACGATCCCTAAAGTAGGACGAGGGGTTAACGCTTGATAATTAGCAGGATCAAAAGCATTCACTTCATCAAAGGAGACGATCTCTTGCAAGCCACGCTCAACAATCAACTTACGTCCTGCAGTAACGTTAATTGGGCTGTAATCACGCAAACGCACTGAATTCGGATGATTTTCGGCAGTTAATGCATCCAACACATAACGCCCGTGGCCGGATGCAATATCCAATACATCAACTGGTTTACCCACCTCACGCAATTTAGTCATTGCTAGATTAATTGCCTTGGCGATATTTGCCTTACGTTGACGAATGCCCCGCCAGCCTATGGCATTTAAGTAATTTTTATCGACCAACCGCCCAAAGGTGTTTGTGCCTTGTGGCTGGTTTTGATAAACATAATCCAAAGTACTACCGGAATCGTAGCCCGTTTCTTGACCAATACGTAATCCCTCACTCCAACGTGAACCGAGCTTCATCAATGCGCGATAACTGGCCCAAAATAATCCACGTGGTGAATAAGGCGATAGTGGCGTGGCTAATTCATCCGCCTCTACCCGACTTGGACCGGCAATATGGGCTTGAGTACAATCGATAGTTTGTAATGGCGCCTCAAAGCGTTCACGAATAAAACGTCGCATTGGCTCAAACACAAGGTGATTATTCTGTTCGCCTAAAGTATCGTGATAGAAACCCGACATCACATGGCGTTCTTTGATGTGACTTGCGAGGTGATTATAAAAATCATGCTGTGGCTTGTGATGCACAACCCAATCGGCACCAGAAATAAAAAGTTGAATTGGCGTCGTAATCGCTTGAGCATCAGCCACTATACGTTCGGCGGCCTCATATAAGCCTAATAAAATACGGGCGGAAATGGCGCGGGTAATCAACGGATCTTGATTAAAACTCTCTTGATGATCCTTGTTGTGAGTAAGGTAATGGGCTTTCACATAGCTATTTACAAAGAAATTGCCCTTCACTTTAGACCATAATGCCAACCCTTGACGTGCAAAGGGCACATAAAGCTTCACTTTGAATGCTGGGGAGGCCAGCACAGCACAACGGATTTTAGGCGCATAATCATGTAACCAAGTGGACACCAATACTGCACCCACGCTTTGTGCGATCACACAAATATTTTCCTGAGGGATTTGATATTCCTGTTCAATATGTTGCATAAAGGCTTGAATATCAGAAACCGAAGTACCAAAACTTGGACTATCTCCGCGCTCACCTGGACTGTTACCGTGCCCACGGGCATCCCATGCGAAATAGGCAAAATCATCAAAACCTAACTCGTCTGCCACAAACATCATTCTTCCTGAATGTTCATGCCCACGATGAAATAGCACAATCGCCTTATCATTGCGCCCATCTTTGGCAGGGCGATAGCGATAAAATAATTCAGTATTATCTGCCGTTTTGAAGAATTTTTGTTGTTCAGTCATGATTATTTTCCTTCTTCAGATATATCCAATCCCTGTTTCACACGGCGGTAAGCGGTCAAAATTAAAGCCAGATTTGCCAACCAAAAGAGCCAGCTTAAATAGGTTGGTAATTCGCTGAAATAAGCATAGGCTAAGCCCAATGCACCTATTAAAAATGCACGGTCGCTTTTACCTAGCGGCCCATCATAGCGACGACCATTACCATGCACTTGTCCTAATACCCCACAAAATTCCGTCATCATCGCCAAGAAAATAAATGCAATCACCGATTCAGCGGAGAACGGTGATACAAAGGCAAAGGGTAAATAAAGGGCTGCATCGGCAACCACATCGGTAATCTCATTTAAATAGCCACCTAAGGCAGATTTTTGATTAAACTCCCGCGCCAACATACCATCCATTGCATTCAAGGCCATGCGCAGAAATAACCAAATCGGCAACAGATAAAAAAGCTCAGAAATGGAAGCAAAAAGGGTAAGAATTGCGCCTAAAATAAGCGAAAGCCCACAAGCGAAAAGTGTTACCTGATTGGCAGTAATACCGCGTTGCTCAAGACGTTTGACTAACGGACGCAACAGGTTTTGAAAGGCAGGTTTAAGTTGGTAGATGCTCATAATTTATGCTCACTCTAACTAAAAGCTTACTAATTGATTATATCCAAATCCTTTACTTAAAACTATGATGTATAAAAAATAAACCCAATCTGGCATACCAAATTGGGTTTTCTCTTTTGCAATTTATGTGGGCATTATTCTTCGTTGCCATAGTCTTTTGGCAGAAGAGATTTACCATCTAAATAAGCCTCTCCATCCCTCTCTCTTTGGCAGCTGGCGTTAAAATATTCATATATCCCCTGCAAGCAAGATTAAATCTGCTTCAACCGCCTCAATTTGAGAGGCAATCGCTTACTTATCTAGATTGGGCCCTTTTCTTTAACCAATTTCTCAATCAGTTTTGTTTCTTTAGTTTGCTCACCAGCGCTCAGTTTACGGCATTGAGCGGTCTCTTTTGTATAGGTATTAAAATTTGTCATCCTTGTTGGGCCTTTCATTTTAATCTTCATATCCAAATGATTACCACAGTCACTACAAGATGAAACAAACTCCTTATCGAATTCTTTTAATTCTGGTGATTGTTCAATGATTTTTGCGACTTGTGGTGAATGGGCGGCTTTAAATAGACGATCGGTAAAATCATAACCCAACTTATCATCATTAACCTGCCATTTGGCCTTTGCCTGTAATAAATAACGCATTCGACCTTCTTGTGTATCGATCTGAGAGATACCACGCATCAGCACAGTTTGATCCGCGCGATAGGTAATATAATCAATATGCTCAACGGGTAAGGGGGCTTTTGCAGCAGGTTTAACATGACAAATCCAATCACCCACCAACGCTTTTTCCTGTTCAGTTTGATGATGTGCTGTTGCACATCCCGATAGCAATACAGCGACAAGACTACCCAATATTAACTTTCTCATAAGATACTCCTCTTATAGACCGTAGAGATAACATTCATCACAACAAAGTAAGGATATTGTAGTTCAATCCGGAATATGTAAAAGGCGGCAGTTACATAAATCATCACTCTCAAATTCTGATATTTCACCTGCAACCTTATTCGGAATTGGGAATAAGCGTACAGTTAGTGGTTTATTTAAGCGAAATGCCATTGTTCCTGTATCGCGCATAATAGCGGCAATGCTTTCTGCCTTGACATCTCCCGCCACTGGGACTGTATCTAAACCGATACCACATACTGCACTATAAGTCAGTAAAGCTCTGATATCAAAATAGTGTTTTTGTGTACCTTCGGCTAAACCTAAATCTTCTGTTACCGCCAACATCAATCCAGAAAACCCAACCAATGGCACGTGTTGGATTGATTTAAACACTTTTGTCAATAAAGCAGAAACTTCTACTGAACCAGCCGCACCAAAATATGGCAATCCCATTAATTCATAAACTTTTGTCATGGATGCACAATTTTTCGATGGCGCCGCTGAACTATCAATGCCTGCAAATTCAAATTCGCCCGACAATTTGACCGCACTTAACATATCTAGTATTTCATCTACATGATATTGCAGAGCCTGCGACATAGCTTGATAGCAATCTGCATAAAATTGATTATGAGTAGACTTTGGTACAGATTTTAATACTTCGACTAATAAATCTGGTGTTTCTAAACCAATAACAAAACTGTTTGGCAAATGACTTAGATGATAACCGGCGGGGAAATAAGGAATAAATGGCTTGCAGTTAAAATTCACAGTAAAGTTAAAATTACCTTCGCCACGTGGTATGATGTTTGCAATTTTTTGCACGGCATAAACAGATTGCTCGATAAGTTCATTATCTAACACGCCATTTTCATCTAATGGCACATTGACACAAGCATTACACAAGTCACCATAAGCTGCGATTAACTCTGGCAATAACGCAATTTCCTCTTTATTTCTCGCCGTACCTATTGCAAATCGAATACGAATTCCACTTTCATTAAATTTATTCAATAACTCCGTTAAATACTGCAAATCTGCTTTTGCTGTCTGCAAATTGGTTAAATCCAAATATTCCCCAAAAGGATTGGTAATGACCCGAATCGATTGCAAGGTATAACCAGCTTTCTGCACAGCTGGCAATAACAAATCCACATCACGTTTCACCGAATAAAGGGCGCTTTCCCATTGCGATTTATCTTTATGTAATGTCAGAAAAAAACTGATTGTGCGAAGACGACATAATTCTTTATTTTTATAATCCATGCGATTCCTTAACATTAAATTGGGTTTTCTCTTTTGTAATTTATGTAGACATTATTCTTCGTTGCCATAGCCTTGTGGCGGGAGAAGTTTACCATCTAAATAAGCCTTTCCATCCACCTCTTTTAGGCGATCAGCACAGAACCAAGCAATGACTAACGGATAATAACTATGTTCTTGTTCTTGCACACGCGCAATCACATCCTCAATTTCATCTTCAGGAAAAATCGGGACTTTTGCTTGTAGAATAATCGAGCCACCATCGACTATCTCATTAACAAAATGAATCGTCATACCATGCTCTGTCTCATCATCGGTCATCGCACGTTGATAAGTATCTAACCCTGAATACTTTGGTAAAAGTGACGGATGAATATTAAGAATTTTCCCTGCAAAACGTTGTGTAAATGCTGGCGTTAAAATATTCATATATCCCGCAAGTACGATTAAATCAGCGCCAACCGACTCAATTTGAGAAGCAATAGCCTGATCCATGGCTTGATGTGTTTCATAAGCTTTACGTTCAAAAACAAAACTTGGAATGCCCGCTTTTTTTGCGCGTACTAATCCATAGGCATCTGCGTTATTGCTGATTACTGCGCAAATTTTCCCTGAAATTTGACCGCTTGCACATGCATCAATCATCGCCTGTAAATTAGAACCTTCGCCTGAAATCAATACGACAATATTTTTCATAACACCCTTGTAATAAAAAATAAGCGGCAAATTGCCGCTTATTATTCTTAAACAAATTATTTTGCATAAACTGGTAAGCGTTTGCAAATTGCTAACACTTTTTCTTTAGTCGCTGCAATCACTTGCTCTTCGTTTTCTTTACCTAATGCATCTAAAACATCACACATCCAGCCAGCTAACTCTTTTGAGTCTGCTTCGTTAAAACCGCGGCGTGTAATTGACGGGGTACCAACACGGATACCTGATGTCACAAATGGTTTTTGTGGGTCATTTGGTACCGCATTTTTATTTACTGTGATGTTTGCTTTACCTAATGCGGCATCCGCTGCTTTCCCTGTTAAGCCTTGTTTAATGAAACTTACCAAGAATAAGTGGTTTTCTGTGCCATTTGAAACAACATCATAGCCACGTTGTTTAAACACTTCTACCATTGCTTTAGCATTCTTAATCACATTTTGTTGGTAAACTTTGTATTCAGGCTCTAATGCTTCTTTAAAACAAACTGCTTTTGCCGCAATAATATGAACTAACGGGCCACCTTGGTTTGCTGGGAATACAGAAGATTGTAATTTTTTATAGATTTCTTCATCACCACAAGAAGAAAGAATTAAACCGCCACGTGGGCCACCTAATGTCTTGTGGGTTGTAGTCGTTACTACGTGTGCATATGGTAATGGATTTGGATATACACCTGCTGCAATTAAACCCGCAACATGTGCCATATCTACGAATAAATATGCACCAACTTCGTCTGCAATTTCACGCATTTTTTTCCAATCAACGACTTGAGAATAAGCGGAAAAACCTGCCACGATCATTTTAGGTTTGCATTCAAGCGCTTTTTTCCGCACATCTTCATAGTCAATAAGACCATCTGCAGTAATACCATAAAGCACTGAATTATAAATTTTGCCAGAGAAACTCACTTTTGCACCGTGTGTTAAGTGACCACCGTGAGCTAAATCCATACCTAAAATAGTATCGCCTGCATTGATTAACGCGCCATAAACCGCTGCATTGGCTTGAGAACCTGAATGAGGTTGCACGTTTGCATAATCTGCACCGAATAATTCTTTTGCACGATCAATAGCTAATTGTTCTACGATGTCAGCATATTCACAACCGCCATAATAGCGTTTACCAGGATAGCCTTCTGCATATTTATTGGTAAATTGAGAACCTTGCGCTTCCATTACTCGCGGGCTAGCATAGTTTTCAGATGCAATTAGTTCAATGTGCTCTTCTTGACGACGATTTTCATCAACAATCGCTTGCCATAAAATTGGGTCATAATCTTTGATATTCATGTTTGCTGTAAACATTGCTGGTTCCTCTTAAACTAATAAATTCCGCGTAAACGTTTGCGTACCTTCTATTCTACGCATTTTTTTCGTATTTTAATATCTTTTTCTAAAAAAAGCCCTGTTTAAATCTTCATAATCAATATGAATAAATCTAATACAGGGCTGTTTTATTATGAATTATTTCACTTCACGAATCATGATTTCTGAAGGAATCACACTACCTTGCCAGTAAAGTTGTGATGCGACTTTCGCCGCTAACTCTAAATATGCTTGGCTAATTTCGTTGTTAGGATCTGCTGCTACCGTTGGTGTACCCGCATCTAAATCTTGGCGTAAGCGAATGTGTAATGGTAATTTACCTAACACCTGCGTGCCATATTTATTTGCGATTTTTTCTGCACCACCTGTACCAAAAATATCTTCGTGGTGGCCACAATTGCTACAAATATGAGTACTCATATTTTCCACCACACCTAATACTGGCACAGAAACTTGTTTAAACATTGAGATCCCTTTAATGGCATCGATCAAGGCAATATCTTGCGGGGTAGTCACCACAATTGCGCCAGTCACTGGAATTTGTTGTGACAGTGTTAATTGGATATCACCTGTACCCGGTGGCATATCGATAACTAAGTAATCTAATTCATTCCACCATGTTTCGTTTAATAGCTGGCTTAATGCGCTGCTTGCCATTGGACCACGCCAAATAGTTGCGTTATCTTCTGGCATTAAATAGCCAATAGAGTTAGATTGTAAGCCAAAAACTTCAATCGGATTGATATGTTTGTTATCTGGTGAGAATGGACGTTGATCTTTTGCACCTAACATATGCGGAATAGATGGGCCATAAATATCCGCATCTAAAATCCCTACCTTCGCGCCCTGTGCTTTTAATGCTAAAGCTAAGTTCACAGAAGTCGTTGATTTACCTACGCCACCTTTACCAGAAGTTACCGCAATAATGTTTTTCACACCATTAACTGCTGGATGGCTATTTGCACGTTTTAACGTTGCAATTTGGTATTGTAAAATCCATTTAATCTCTGAAGCCCCTGTTATTTCACGCAGTTTGCTTTCTGTTGCTTGTTTAAGCGCTTCAAAGCCAGTATTCCAAGCAAATGGCATCACAAATTCTAAGCGTAAAATCCCCATACCTAATTCTGCTTTTTTGAAAGCATTGATGCTAATCAAATCTTTCTCAAGCGTTGGATGGGTAAAGTTTTTAAAGAGAAACTGAATGTCACTCAATTGTTGTTCAGTTAGTTGGTTCATTGCTGTCCTTATCGTTTTCTAATCGTTGACGGGATAAATCTTTACTATAAATTACTTCACTTGGGTTAGTCATTTCAATACCTAAAAGGGTGGGTTCTACTTTTAACCAAGTTTGATATTGAAACATCGGTAAAATCACAACATCCTCTTCTAACCATTGCGTAATCTGGCGAATTAAGGCAGTACGCGCTGGCTCACTTAATGTTCGATTTTGTAATTGTTCTAATGCCTTATCGACCTTTTCATTACGGTAGTGGGTTTTATTGTCTGCACTCGCAGAATGATATTTCCACAAAAAAACAGCTGGATCAGGATAATCCGCGCACCAACCTGCACGAATTAAGTCAAAATCTTTCTCTGCATGTTTTGCTAATAAGGTTTCAAAATTGACCGCTTGTGGCTGAATATAAACTAAATCCGACTCACCTAACGTGCGAAGCATCTTACTTGCTATCGCACCATGTTGCCCCTGTTCATCATAAGTTAATCTTAATTTCAAAGGCTTTTCCACACTTACACCAGCTTGTGTTAGCAATCGCTCAAATACAGTAGGTTGCCACTGGCGCTCATTCTCGCCATTCATCTGTTTGGGCAAAATGGCATCATTAAAAATACCGTAGGGCGTGCTGATTCTTGCCGAATGAATCTTCATTTTTAGCGCTTGGCGCACTTCTTTTCGACTAAGTTGCGGGTGCGCAAAATTAAATTCATAGAAATAAGTACAAAGCCGAGGCAAAGCCACATTTGCCTGTAGCGAAGAAGCGGGCACATTTTCGACCAAATCATTGTTAGCAAACGGCTGATTAGGCGCTAATAAACGATATTCTACCGTAGAAAATGGCGTTTCAATTTGTCGAGTGGCCAGAATAATTTTATGTGGTTGAATCTCATCAACAACATAGCTGGCATTCGTTGGAAATTGTGCCAAAGCACTTGGCTTTTCACCTTGATAAGTAGGTAATAAAGCCACATGTGCTAACATTTTTGGTAATTCACTATTAGGTTTTTCTAAAACAATTTTTAATGTATTCGCATTCACAGCTTCTACACCAAGCGCATTTGCAGGTTTCTCACCTAAAACAACCGCTTGTGCTTGTTTTATTCCCGTAAAAATCAAATATGCGCTAAGTGGAGAATGCGGTTTCTGCTGCGCCAGCCGTTGCCAACTCAACACAAAATCAGATGCACTCACCGATTCGCCATTCGACCAAGTCGCTTTTTCATCTAAAATAAACAGCCAAGTGCGATTATCTTCTGTAACCCAGTTTTGAGCAACCGCCGGTACGATATTGCCTTTGGTATCAAAAGCAGTTAACCCAACAAACAGATCGCGCACTAATGCCCCTTCGCTATTATGCGTTACCCAATGTGGATCTAATACAAAACTTTCTGCATAAAACGCCCGCCTTAAAGTATGCGCTTTATTTTGCGTTTGTTGCATTTCTGCTATCTGTTGTTTTTTTTCAGGAGAAGTGTTGAGCTTATCGCAGCCCGTTATCACCGATATACAAGCGGTCAAAATCATCACAAATTTTACCAATTTGCGATCAAAAACGTTGCGATTTATTCGTTTTTTGCTCATTAAGCCCAACTCTCCTATAACATTGCGCTATTATACGAGATAAGCGAATAAACAAAAACACCTAAAGCCCAAAGGGTTTTAGGTGTTTAATATTACTTAAACTTAGTGATTTGCTGTATTCGCAGAAAGAGATTCTAAAAACTCTTCACTGATATCAATAGATGCACGTTCACGCAGATCTTTCATAAAATCATCACGTAAAACAGAGCCTTCTTCTCGATTGAATTGCGCAATCAACGGTTGGAATTCAGCTAAAGTACCATCAGTTACGCTATCTAATGCCACAATCGTAATATCGCCTTCTTTATTGCGAGATTGCGCAAAAGTTGCTTTATCTGCTGGTTTTGGCATTGCAAATAAAGTGTTTGCTAATACTGCATCTTCAATTTTTGCTTGAGCATAAACGAAAGTTTTTGCTGGCGCAAAATTCACGTTGACAGACTGGCCTTCATTTAATGCTTTCACATCACTTTCTACTTTTGCTAATAAAGCATGTTCTGCTTTTTGACGTTTAACCGCTGCTTCCACCTCTTTAGCTGCTTGCTCAAACGTTTTCACGCTAGAAGGCTGGTAGTCACTTACACGGACAATTAAAGTCGCAGGCGTGTTATCACGGCTTACATCAAAGGCCTCAGAGTTTTGCCCACTTTGACGTAAATCGCCTTCAAATAATGCTTTAATCACTTTATCATTTGCTAATACAGCAGGTACATTTTCACGGCTAAATGCTTCGGTTTTTTGTACTGTTAAACCTGCATTTTTCGCTACCACCTCTAATGAACCACTATTTTCTACCGCATCATTTGCCATTTGGCTTGCGACTGAAGAATAAGCACTGTCTTTTAATTGTGATTGAAGTGTAGCAACAATTTGTGCTTTAACTTGCTCAAGTGGTAATACGATTTCTGCTTTACGATCTAATAATTTGATTAAATGATAATTGCCATCCACTTTAATCACAGGGCTAACTTTACCAACAGTTAATACATCCGCAGCGTACTCAAAAGCCTCCGGATAAGTTCCTTTAGCTGCCCAACCTAAATCACCGCCATTCCCTGCTGATAATTGATCTTGCGATTTTTCTTTTGCTAACTGAGCAAAATCTGCACCATTTTGTAAAGCTTGCGCAATTTCATTTGCTTGTGCTTCATCCGCTACTTGAATATGCGCTAAACGACTTTCACCACGTATTGTGAAAGCATCGCGATTTTTCGCATAATCATCTTCAATTTGTGCATCTGTTAATGTCGCTTTATCCTTTACCGCTTCAGGTGTTAATAACACATATTCTACGGTAACCTTTTCAGGGTTCATTAAAGTTGCTTTATGTGCATCATAATAGGCTTGTAATTCTTGCTCAGAAGCGGTCTGTTTTTGTGCTTCATCTGCAATAGAAAAGGTTGCGATGCGCGCTTGACGTTTTTGCAACAACCATTTTGCCATTTGAGTTTGTTGTGCAGGCACAGTAAAGTGACTTACTAAAACACCCTCTTGGATTTGATCAAATAAAATCCCTTGAGCAATCATTGCCGCATAACCATCTGCAGTAACTTGTGCATTACGTAATGCTGCTAAATAAAGATCGTTATTGAACTTACCATCTTGTTGGAACGCAGGATTACTTACGATCGTTTTCTTGATTTGATCCGCTCCCACACCTAATTTTAATTCGTTAGCGTATTGACGGAACAATTCATTATCAATCAAACCGTCAAGGACAGATTGGTTAAATTGCGCTGCAAATTCTGGATTATCTAATAAATCCCATGCTTTTTCGCCTTGTCGGTTCACTAAATCCGTTTGTTGACGGTTTTTCACTTGTTGGAATTGCTCTTGAGAAATTTCAACACCATTAACTTTTACCGCATAATTACTGCGGCCAACCAAGTTTGTTCCAATCCCGCCTAATACAAACGAAAGCATTACTAAAGTAAATACAAATTTAAAAACTGGACGGTTCGTCCAGTCATTCCATCTTTCAATCATTCAATCAATCCTATCTTGCACGGAAATAATATAAAAATTAGCGGAATTATACTGTAAAGTTGCCTATTCTCAAACGACAAATTAATACAAAGCCTATGCGCTTTTTGCAAAATTTCTCTCAAATTCAACCGCTTGTTATGCTTTTTTCTTTTCATTTTTAACAAAATTTGATTTAATTTCTTCTCTAATCTGCCTTTTATCATGAGGAATTACCATGGGTATTTATGCCTATCTCTGTTTTCTTTCCGCTCTCTCGATTTTACTCGGCTTTATTACCAGCAAAATCAGCGCCAAAGTGCAATCTACGATTGCCATTACTGCTGCTGCGATGGTTTGCTCACTTTTAGTCTGGATTCTCGGCTCACTTGGTTGGTTTAAAATTGATGAAATCGCAAAAAGCGTGATGGAGCAAATTGACTTCAAAAGCTTCCTACTTAACGGGATTTTAGGCTTCTTACTCTTTGCCGGCTCATTAGGTGTTAAATTACCAGTGTTAAAAGATCAAAAATGGGAAATTACCACCTTTGCTCTCTTCTCAACACTGGCATCAACCTTCTTTATTGCCATTATTATTTGGGCTTTTGCTAATCTTATTGGTTTACCAATTGATTTTATTTATTGTGTGGTTTTTGGTGCCTTAATTTCTCCAACCGACCCGATTGCCGTATTGGCAATTATCAAAAACTTACGCGCCCCAAAACGATTATCTATGCAAGTTGAAGGCGAATCACTTTTCAATGATGGCGTAGGTTTGGTTATTTTCGTGACGGTTTTTGCTGTTGCTTTTGGCGGACAAGAAGCGACATTTTCTGGCATTTCAAGCTTATTTTTGCATGAAGCTATCGGTGGGATTTTATTCGGATTCGTGCTAGGTTTTATTGCACATATTCTCATTTCTAGCACGGATGATGGTTCTTTAGAAATTCTTATTACGTTGACTATTCCAACGGCTGGCTTCATGTTTGCGAGCAATATCTTACACGTTTCTGGAGCTTTAGCGATGGTAGTTGCAGGTATCATGATTGGTAACTGGACTCGCCGTTCTGGCTTCTCTGAACAGAGCCAACGTTATTTAGATCACTTTTGGGAGATGATTGACCATTTCTTAAACTCGTTACTCTTCTTCCTTATCGGTTTTGCGCTTCTCTTGGTAGATTTTAATATTTACGGCATTGTGTTAATGATTGCTGCTATTCCAGCTTGTTTAGCTGCACGCTATTTAAGTTTATGGATTCCCTTTAAAGTGATGCAACAATTTAGAACATACAACCCTTACACCTTAAAAATCATGACTTGGGGTGGCTTACGAGGTGGTTTGGCACTAGCCATGGCGCTTTCTATTCCGAGCAAAACAGCCTTTGCCGGCGATATTGATGTTAAAGATATTATTTTGGTGATGACCTATGCGGTAGTAATGTTCTCGATTTTAGTACAAGGCTCAACCATTGAACCGAGTATTCGTAAATCAAAAACCGTTGACCCAAATAGAGAAGCTTATTTGCAACCAAGCAAAAGTTCACATTAAAAATGCAAATTTTAGTTGAAATTTAACCGCTTTATCTTTAAAATTTTGGCTTCCTGTCCTCGCTGAGTTAGAGATCGGCGAGTGATGTATTATCAACCCTTAACAAAAAGGAAAATAACATGTCTCTAAGCGTAGAAGCAAAAGCGAAAATCGTTGCTGAATTTGGTCGTGATGCAAAAGATACTGGTTCTTCAGAAGTTCAAATTGCATTATTAACAGCACAAATCAACCACTTACAAGCACACTTTGCTGAGCACAAAAAAGATCACCACGGTCGTCGTGGTTTATTACGTATGGTTTCACGCCGTCGTAAATTATTAGACTACTTAAAACGTACTGATCTTGCTAAATATTCAGAAACTATTGCACGTTTAGGTTTACGTCGCTAATTTCAGAATTAATGAAAACCGAGCTTTGGCTCGGTTTTTTTATGTGTAATGATTATGGAATTCCAACATCTTAAACTTTTCATTGATTTAGCCCAAAGCCGTAGTTTTATCCGCACAGCAGAAAAAAACTATATGAGTGCTTCAACGCTTACCCGCCAAATTCAACAAATTGAAGAAAAAATCGGGCAACCACTATTGATCAGAGATAACCGCCAAGTGCATTTAACCGATGCTGGCAGAAAATTCTTAGAATTTGCCAATCAAAGCTGGGCGCATTGGCAACAATTTCAGCATCAATTATCAAGTAATCAAACGGAATTAGAGGGCGAACTCAAGCTTTTTTGCTCGGTGACGGCAACTTATAGCCACCTGCCTGCAATTTTAGAGCGCTTTCGTCAACGCCATCCAAAAGTAGAAATTAAGCTTAATACAGGAGATCCCTCGCAAGCATTAAGCAATGTACAATCTATGCAAGCTGATCTTTCGCTCGCAGGCAAACCTGAATCGCTACCTACCAACATTGATTTTCACTATATTGATGAAATTAAACTCTCACTGATTGTGCCACGTATCGCTTGTGCCGCAACGCAATTATTGCAACAGCAGCCAATTAACTGGCAAGAAATGCCATTTATTCTGCCACTAGATGGCCCTGCTCGAAAACGTATTGATCATTGGTTTAAAACCCAGAAAATAAAATCTCCAAAAATTTATGCTACTGTTGCAGGACATGAAGGTATTGTCCCAATGGTTGCGCTTGGTTGTGGTGTTGCCCTACTACCTGATGTCGTTATTCAACATAGCCCAGCTAACAGCCAAGTCTCTTATTTTCACTTACCCGTTCCGATTGAACCGTTTGAGCTTGGTGTTTGTGTCCAACATAAACGCTTACAAGAACCTGTGCTCAATGCTTTTTGGAAATTGCTTTCTAAATAGCAACAAGCGGTAGAATTTGCAAATTATTTTGCAAATTCTACCGCTTAATATCATAGATTATCTGACTACTTAATGTATTGTTTTACACCTGGTAAAAGAAGATCTTTAACCTCTTCTAGCTCTAAATATACAGAACCTTGATTTCTGCCTAAATAAATCCCAACACCAGTATTAGTTAATGACATATATAGATCATCTTCAATAGAAAAATGCTCCCCACCATATATTCGATTCTCCGATTCTATTTTTTTCTCGAAAAGTACTTCTAACTTTTTCTTATTTGCTTTTGGAAAGATATCGATAAACGTTGCTCTTTTCTTTTTCACTAAATCAAAAGTCGCCTCAAATTCATAGTCCTCAGAGACATTTCCATATTCAGGATACCAGTCCCAATTTTGAAAATTAAACGTAACAAATTTTGAAAATTGACCAACTAGCTCAACCTTAACTTTTTCACCAATAGATCCAGGTGTAGTACAACCTTCTTCAAAAGAATCATTCTTAAATTTCTTTTCTAAAGCCTTAACTGCATCAGTTCTTGTCAGTAAAGATTTGGGTTCAACATTTAAGATATATGAGAATAAAATGCTATCAAGCCAATCAATATTAGTTCTATCCATAGTTACAGAAATAGTAAAAATATTTTCATATTTCTTTTCATCACAATGATTTAGTAAATTAACTACTCTACTTTTCTCAAATAATATGTCCTTTTTTGTGCTTATTTTGGGAATATTTGTAGAGGCTAGATTATCTTCGGCTGGCTTTAATGTAGCTGCCTTAGCAGAAAGTGATTCTGCTCTCTCTTTATTTAAATCCATTAAACACTTCTGCTTATTATCGCTAATTTCGCAGTTTTTATTACGGTTGACTAACCACGCTTTTTGAGCTTCTTCAAAAGCTAACGCTTTTTCAGGATCTGCTTTTTGATAGTTTGCATAAATAGCATTATAAGATTTAGTAATTTGTTTTTTATAAACATCTGAAGCTTTTTCTGCACAAAGTTCAATAATACCATCCGTTGATGCTCCAGCTTTATCTAAACAAGCTTGGTAAGGGTCACTTTCAGCAAATGCTGAAGTTGATAATGCTAACGTAGAGAGGAGGAAAATTTTTTTCATAGTTAATTCCTTTTAGTTGATTTGGGTTTTCTTTAAGATTTTCATTTCAGGTAATTTGACTTCATATTCAAATTTTTTACTTGGCATTGCATTACCATCATTTTCAGCGTATTCGCTACTCACTATTGAAATTATACCGATTTCTTTTTGGGTTACTTTTTCAATAAAACGTGGGTTAATTTCAGAATTTAAAGTAAATAAATCATATTCTTTAGGTTCAGTAATAGAGATGTAACCATTTTTCATTAAAGCTGATGGACCAAAATAAACTGGTGTTAATTTCGCAAAATTGGTACCACTACCACCATCACAATCGCCATAATAAATAACAACATAAGAAACTATGCCATCTTCTTTATCTTCCTCCATTAAAAAAACATTTTTATCAGGAGATTTTCCAACAAGAGGAGTAACTTCGCAATAAACTGCATTACCAAATCCCATAGCTTTTTGATAAGCTATTTTGACTTGTTCGGTATGAGTATGTGCATGAACTAAAGAAGATAGTGAAAATAATGTAAGCGCAAGAAAGGATTTTTTCATAGAATTTTCCGTAATTAGATGAAATAGTTTAGCTATCATACTAACTAATTATTTTTTGCAACTTACTTTCAATATGATTTTATATCCTGTCAAATTAGAAAATAAAACCCGTTAATAACGGGTTAAATAATTAAACAAAAAGCGAGAGCCTAAAACTCTCGCTTTTTCACTTTTATTATAGAAACTTATAAAATTTCTTTTGCTTTAGCCACTACGTTTTCAACAGTGAAACCGAAGAGTTTGAATAATTCATTCGCAGGTGCAGATTCACCAAAGCTATTCATACCCACGATCTTACCTTCAAAACCAACGTATTTATACCAGAAATCAGATAACTGTGCTTCAATCGCCACACGTTTAGTTACCGCTTTAGGTAATACTGCTTCACGGTATGCTGCATCTTGTTTATCAAACACATTGGTGCTTGGCATTGAAACTACACGGACTTTTTTACCTTCAGCTTCAAGCACTTCAGCTGCTTTAACCGCTAACTCAACTTCAGAGCCTGTTGCAATGAAGATTAAATCTGGTGTACCCGCGCAATCTTTTAAGATATAACCTCCACGAGCAATATCTGCTAGTTGTGCAGCATTACGTGGTTGTTGTTGCAGATTTTGACGTGTAAAGATTAACGCACTTGGGCCTTCTTTACGTTCAATAGCTGCTTTCCACGCTACTGCAGATTCCACTTGATCAGCTGGACGCCATGTTTCAAGATTTGGAATATAACGTAATGATGCGGTTTGTTCTACCGGTTGATGGGTTGGGCCATCTTCACCTAAACCAATTGAATCGTGCGTATAAACAAAGATTGAACGTTGTTTCATTAACGCCGCCATACGTACTGCATTATGAGCATATTCGTAGAACATTAAGAAGGTTGCACCGTAAGGAATAAAGCCGCCATGTAATGCAATACCGTTCATAATGGCAGACATACCGAACTCACGCACACCGTAGTTGATATAGTTACCATCTACATTATGATCAGCACGAATTGGTTTTGAACCAGACCATAAGGTTAAGTTTGAACTTGCTAAGTCTGCTGAACCACCAAGTAATTCTGGTAATACGTGTGCATAAGCTTCAATTGCGTTTTGTGATGCTTTACGGCTTGCAATCGCTGCTGGATTTGCTTGTAATTTTTCAACAAACGCTTGGCTTTCTTGTGCCCAATTTGCTGGTAATTCACCGCTTACACGACGTTTAAATTCTGCTGCTAATTCAGGGTATGCTGCTTCATATGCTGCAAATTTAGCATCCCATGCGCGCTCTTGCTCTGCACCTTTTGCTTTAGCATCCCATTGTGCATAAACATCTGCAGGGATTTCGAATGGTGCATAAGTCCAATTTAATGCCTTACGAGTTAATTCAATTTCTTCATTACCTAATGGCGCACCATGACAATCATGTGATGCTGATTTATTTGGAGAACCGTAACCAATAATAGTTTTACAAATAATTAATGTTGGACGATCTTTTTCTGCTTTTGCATTCTCAATAGCAAATTTGATTTGTTCCGCATCATGACCATCAACATTGCGGATAACTTGCCAGCCATAAGCTTCGAAGCGTTGTGCAGTATCATCTGAGAACCAACCATCAACATGACCATCAATAGAGATATTGTTATCGTCATAGAATGCGATAAGTTTGCCTAAGCCTAAAGTTCCAGCTAAAGAACAAGCTTCATGCGAAATACCTTCCATTAAACAGCCATCACCTAAAAACGCGTAGGTGTAATGGTCAACAATTTCATGACCCTCACGGTTAAATTGACCTGCTAAAGTTTTCTCAGCAATTGCCATCCCAACCGCATTGGTAATACCTTGGCCTAATGGACCTGTTGTGGTTTCAACACCTGGTGCATAACCATATTCTGGGTGGCCTGGGGTTTTTGAGTGTAATTGGCGGAATTGTTTTAAATCTTCAATAGAAAGATCATAGCCGGTTAAATGTAATAAGCTATAAATTAGCATTGAACCATGACCATTAGACAGAACAAAGCGGTCGCGATCTGCCCATTTAGGATTGGTCGGGTTATGTTTTAAGAAATCACGCCATAAAACTTCGGCAATATCTGCCATTCCCATTGGCGCGCCCGGGTGACCTGAGTTCGCTTTTTGTACTGCATCCATACTTAAAACACGAATTGCATTCGCTAGTACTTTACGTTCTGCCATTGTAATCTCCTCATCGAAAATGACTGTTTTTGATTAGTTATGATTGTAATAGATTTCAAAAGAAAACTCAAAACAATCAGCCCGTTTGTAATTCAACTCACAAACTACGTCTCACCGAAACAAGCGGTGAGTTTTTATGATTTTTTTACCAATTAAAGTTTATTTAAATACTGCCCAAACTGGAGAGTGATCTGATGGTTTTTCCATTGCACGAATCTCTAGATCAATCCCCGTTTCTACACAGCGCTCCGCCAGTGATTTTGATGCTAATATCAAGTCAATTCTTAATCCACGGTTATCATCAAAACCTTTTGAGCGATAATCAAACCATGAAAATTTATCATTAGCCTGTGGATTCATTTGGCGAAATGTGTCAACCAGACCATAGTCATATAAACGCGCTAGCCACTCACGTTCTTCAGGTAAAAATGAGCATTTACCATCGCGCAACCAACGTTTACGGTTTGGCTCACCAATGCCAATATCTAAATCGGTTGGGCTAATATTCATATCGCCCATAATAACAATTGGATGACTTGGTTTTAATTCAGTTTCCAAATAATGTTGTAAATCTGCATAAAATTTAGCTTTTGCTGGGAATTTAGTTTCATGGCTACGATTTTCCCCTTGTGGGAAATAGCCATTTAATACGGTTAATACCCCAAATTCAGTTTCAATATCAGCCATAATCATACGTTTTTGAGCATCAGGCTCATCATTTGGAAAACCTCTGCGCACAGCAAGCGGTGCTTTTTTAGTAAGCAGCGCTACACCATAATGCCCTTTTTGTCCATGATGAAAAATATGGTAGCCTAAATTTTCAACTAAATGATGTGGAAACTCTTCATCAGCCACTTTGATTTCTTGTAAACCAATCACATCTGGCTGATGTTTATCAATAATAGCTTCTAATTGATGTGGTCTGGCACGTAATCCATTGATATTAAAAGAGATAAATTTCATTTTTTCCTTAAGTGAGAAATGGATAATAGCCTTATGCTATTATCCATATGTGTAAAGATTAGAGAATCATTGCCGCAATCCAACCAAACACTAATAACGGAATATTAAAGTGTAAGAAAGTTGGCACAACAGAATCCCAAATATGATCGTGTTTACCGTCTGCATTTAAGCCTGAAGTTGGCCCTAACGTAGAATCGGATGCTGGAGAACCCGCATCGCCTAGCGCGGCTGCCACCCCAACAATCGACATCGTTGCTAACGGTGAGAAACCAAAAGAAACACACAGAGGCACATAAATAGAAGTAATAATTGGCACTGTCGAGAAAGAAGAACCGATACCCATCGTAATTAACAAGCCAACAACTAACATCAACGCTGCAGCCATTTCTTTCGATGTAATCGCATCTTTTAGGCTTTCAATTAACTGCATTACTCCGCCTGTTGAATTAACAACGTTTGCATAACCAGAAGCTGCAATCATCACAAAGCCAATCATCGCCATTAAGCGTAAGCCTTGTTGGAAAATATCATTACTCTCTTTAAGTCTAAATACGCCACCTAATGCGAAAATCACTAAACCAACTAAACCGCCCATTACAGTCGAATTTGTGGCTAATTGTACGCTACAAGTCGCTAAAATGGCTGCTACGCTCACGCCAATATGATAAGGCTTCACGCGTGCAACACGTTGAGCAATATCTTCTGATGTCGGTTCAGGCGTATTTTCAAGATAAGTGCGTGGTTTACGATAAGAAACAAAAAACGCAAATAACAACCCAGCCACCATCCCCAATACTGGCACAGACATCGCTTTAGTCATTTCAGCTGTTGTAGCCACCACACCATATTGTTCACCAACTTGGTTGATATTTTTCACTAAAACACTTTCTAAGAAGATCTGACCAAAGCCTGCAGGAATAATCATATACGTTGCTGTTAAACCAAAAGTGAGCGCACAAGCGACCGCTCTGCGGTCCATTTTTAATTGGTTCATGACACTTAACAGTGGTGGAACAACAATTGGAATAAAGGCAATATGGATTGGAATTAAGTTTTGTGACGACATAGAAAACGCCACTAACACAAATAAAAGAATATATTTGAACCAAAAGACTGAACGACCAGATGGGCGTTTACCAAAACTTTGAATAATTTTAAACGCCAGTAAATCGGTTACCCCAGATCTCGATAACGCCACCGCAAACGCACCAAGCACTGCGTAGTTCATCGCTGTTTCTGCACCGCCACCTAATCCGCCAGAGAAATTTGTAATCGTAATTTTTAACGCATTAAAAAGCGCCAATAACGCTGATTGATCAACGGCAGGTTGATAGTGCCCAAGCACACCGCAAGTTAATGCGGCAATAATTAACGAAATAACCACGTTAACCCTCAGCAAACTGAGTACTAAAAGCACAATAATCGAAAGCACAACATCATTTGATAACATGATAAACCCTCGTAAATAAAGACAATACCTTAATGTAACGAAAAATGAAGGCAAATCAAGCCTTTTTTCTCTTTTGTAAAACTTTTTTGATTTCTGACCGCTTGTAGTAACACGCGCTCAACAAAAACATATAAACTGAAAATAAAACCCCTGTTTTTATTAACAGCTCAACCTTATCAATTATACTGTTTTTCCATTCAGTTATTTTAGGAATTTTAATATGACACAAGCAACCATTGATATTCGTTTAGCCAATATGCAAAAAATGGAACAACACAAATTTAATCGCCTGTTAGCTATTTTACAAACCGAAGTAGAAAAAGCGTTTTCTGATGCTATTGTACGAGTTCGCCCTTCTCAATCTATGAGCGATGTCTCGGTATTTGGTTTAGGAAAAAATGGGAAAAATGAAGTTGTCGCATTTCTTGAAAACTTATTTAACGAGAGTTCTGCCTTTGATGATCTCAATGAAGATTATTATTAACGATTAAAAAATCATCAAAAATATCCTTTTGAACAATTTTTTCTCTTTTCCCTCTTGAAAAAGACTTGACAAACGCCATTTATTGCATCGTTGAAACGGCAAGCACTTTCCGTTCGATACCGATTATTAAAATTTTAACGAGGTAATAAATATGAATTTTGAAAAATTTACCACTAAATTACAGGAAGCTTTAGCTGAAGCCCAATCTTTAGCTGTAGGCAAAGACAATCCTTATATTGAGCCAGCCCATTTACTTTATGCTTTAGTGAAGCAAGAAGGCGGCTCAATTGCACCGCTTTTTACCGCATTAAACATTCAGCCAACAAAACTGATTAGCGAATTAGAAAGCATTTTAAACCGCTTGCCGACCGTGCAAGGCAGTAGTAACACTCAATTATCACAACAACTAGCTCGATTATTAAACCAAGCTGACAAGCTTTCACAACAATTCAATGATAGCTTTATTTCATCAGAATTATTTGTGTTAGCCGCACTTGAAGATAACGGTGATTTAGGAAAATTATTCAAACAACTTGGCTTAACCAAAGAGAAAGTTGCACAAGCGATTAGTCAAATCAGAGGGGGAGATAACGTGAATACACAAAATGCAGAAGAAACTAGACAAGCACTTAAAAAATATACGATTGATTTAACCGAGCGTGCAAAAGCCGGGAAATTAGATCCGGTTATTGGACGTGATGAAGAAATCCGCCGTGCTGTACAAGTATTACAACGCCGTACCAAAAATAACCCTGTTTTAATTGGTGAACCTGGTGTAGGTAAAACTGCGATTGTAGAAGGGCTAGCACAACGTATTGTTAATGGTGAAGTGCCAGAAGGCTTAAAAAATAAACGTGTACTTTCATTAGATATGGGTGCCTTGATTGCTGGGGCAAAATACCGTGGCGAATTTGAAGAACGTTTAAAAGCAGTATTAAACGAACTTGCTAAAGAAGAAGGGCAAGTGATCCTCTTTATTGATGAAATCCATACCATGGTTGGCGCTGGTAAAACTGATGGTGCAATGGATGCAGGTAACTTGTTAAAACCAAGCCTTGCGCGTGGTGAATTACACTGCGTCGGTGCAACGACTTTAGATGAATACCGCCAATATATCGAAAAAGATGCAGCACTTGAGCGTCGTTTCCAAAAAGTATTAGTAGATGAACCAACGGTTGAAGATACAATTGCGATTTTGCGTGGCTTAAAAGAACGTTATGAGATCCATCACCACGTTCAAATTACTGACCCTGCGATTGTGGCTGCAGCAACGCTTTCTCATCGTTATATTAGCGATCGTCAATTACCAGATAAAGCGATTGACTTGATTGATGAAGCGGCTTCTAGCTTACGTATGGAAATTGATTCCAAACCTGAGCCATTAGATAAATTAGAGCGCCGTATCATTCAATTAAAATTAGAACGCCAAGCCTTACAAAAAGAGGAAGATGAAGCAAGCCGTCAACGTCTTGCAAAACTTGATGAAGAATTGGCTGCAAAAGAACGTGAATATTCTGAATTAGAAGAAGTCTGGAAAGCAGAAAAATCTGCATTACTGGGTACACAGCACATTAAAACTGAGTTAGAAAACGCACGTATTGCAATGGATCAAGCTCGCCGTGAAAATAACTTTGAGAAAATGTCCGAGTTACAATATGGTAAAATCCCTGCACTTGAGAAACAATTGCAAGAAGCGGTAAAACGTGAAGAAGAAGGGAGCGAAAATCACTTACTTCGCACTAAAGTCACTGATGAAGAAATCGCAGAAGTGCTTTCTAAAGCAACAGGCATTCCTGTTTCAAAAATGATGGAAGGCGAGAAAGAAAAACTCTTGCGTATGGAAGAAGTTTTACATAGCCGTGTAATTGGACAAAATGAAGCGGTTGAAGCGGTTGCTAATGCCATTCGTCGTAGTCGTGCTGGTTTATCAGATCCAAATAAACCAATTGGTTCCTTCTTATTCTTAGGACCAACCGGCGTGGGTAAAACTGAGCTTTGTAAAACGTTAGCTAGCTTCCTATTTGATGACCCTGATGCAATGGTGCGTATTGATATGTCAGAGTTTATGGAAAAACATAGCGTTTCTCGCTTAGTAGGTGCACCTCCAGGTTATGTTGGTTATGAAGAAGGTGGTTACTTAACCGAAGCGGTTCGCCGTCGTCCATATTCTGTGGTTTTACTTGATGAAGTAGAAAAAGCACATCCTGATGTCTTTAATATTTTATTACAAGTGCTTGATGATGGCCGTTTAACAGACGGACAAGGCAGAACTGTTGATTTCCGTAATACTGTAGTGATTATGACTTCAAACCTAGGCTCTCACTTAATTCAAGAAGCGCCAGAGGCAAGTTATGCGGAAATGAAAGCCTTAGTGATGTCTGTGGTAGGACAACACTTCCGTCCAGAGTTTATTAACCGTATCGATGACACTGTGGTCTTCCACCCATTAGGTCAAGAACACATTCGTGCAATTGCACGCATCCAATTAGAACGCTTAATTAAACGCATGGCAGAACGTGGTTATGAAGTTACTGTTACTGACGATGCTATCGACCATATCGGTAAAGCTGGTTTCGACCCATTGTTTGGTGCACGCCCATTAAAACGTGCTATCCAACAAGAACTTGAAAACCCACTTGCACAACAAATCCTTGGCGGTAAATTATTACCAAATCGCCCAGTTGTGGTGGATTATAAAGATGAAAAATTAGTGATTGAAAACCACTAAACCTAAAACAGCAAAAGGGAGCGAAAGCTCCCTTTTTTATATCGATATTTCAACCTACAATCGGTTATTTTTCTTCAAAAATTTACCAATACTAAATCTAACTCTCTAGTCCTAAATGTTGCTTATAAGCTTGTAAAGTATTTTGCATCAACATGGCAACCGTCATTGGACCTACCCCACCAGGAACTGGGGTGATAAAGCTTGCACGTTGCTGGGCTTCTTCATACGCCACATCTCCTGTTAGTTTTCCTTCGCTGTTACGATTGATGCCGACATCAATCACAATAGCGCCCTCTTTAATCCATTCTCCAGGAATAAAATTCGGTTTACCTACCGCCACAACTAAAATATCCGCTTGGCGTATATGGCTAGCTAAATCTTTAGTAAAACGATGTGTGACGGTTACTGTGCAACCACCAAGCAACAACTCCATCGCCATCGGGCGCCCAACAATATTTGATGCCCCAACCACTACCGCGTGTTTACCATATAAATCTACGCCCGTAGTTTCTAATAACTTCATGACCCCATAAGGTGTGCATGAACGAAGTGTTGGAATACGCTGACACAACCGCCCTACATTGTAAGGATGAAAACCATCTACATCCTTATGCGGAACAATGGCTTCAATCACCTTGGTTGAATCAATTTGTTTTGGTAATGGTAATTGCACCAAAATACCATCAATGCTTTCATCTTGATTGAGCTGTTCAATAAGCGTTAACAGCTCAGCTTCACTGGTTTGCTCCGGTAAATCGTAAGATTTAGAATAGATACCAATTTCTGCACAACTTTTACGTTTATTGGATACATAAACCTCAGAGGCTGGATCAGACCCCACTAAAATTACCGCTAATCCCGGTGCTCTTGCACCTTTAGCTACTTGTTGTGTAATTTGCTCAGCAATCGCAGATTTCATCTCTTTTGCTAATGCAGTTCCTGAAATAATTTGTGCAGTCATCTTTCTCTCCGAATCGTCATCAGAAAACGTTTGCGTTATTGTCGCAAAAAAAAGAAAAATTAGTAAGCAAATTTTAAAACCGATTAAATATACGCCGTTTAACTCAATTCCGAGAAAAAAAATTTGACGAAAAATCTCTCATCCTATAATATGCCTCTCACTTATCGGCGAGTAGCGCAGCTTGGTAGCGCAACTGGTTTGGGACCAGTGGGTCGTAGGTTCAAATCCTATCTCGCCGACCACTCTTTATTTTTCAGAAATCCTTTCTTTTATATTTCTTAACTCTGCGCCCTTAGCTCAGCTGGATAGAGCAACGCCCTTCTAAGGCGTGGGTCAAAGGTTCGAATCCTTTAGGGCGTGCCATTTATCTTAAAATCTTTTCAACAAGCGGTCGTTTTTTAATTTAATTTTGCAAATTTTTAACAAAATTGCATTTTTTTATGATCTAGCGCAAAAATTTTTCATCAGCTAACAAAGAATGATTATGGCGAATAAGTTAAATAATCGTTAGAATGATACCGTTTAAATTAACATCCGTGTAATTTAATAAAAGTGTTTGGACAAATTGTTCAGACCTTAGTTTATTCAGTAAATCATCTCATTATAAATTTATATGAGAGAAGGAGTGATTATGCAGGTCTCTAGACGTAAGTTCTTTAAGATCTGTGCAGGTGGTATGGCGGGAACGTCTGCTGCGATGTTGGGCTTTGCACCAGCAACCGCTTTAGCAGCACCGCGTGAATACAAATTATTACGAGCGTTTGAATCTCGTAACACCTGTACATATTGTTCTGTAAGCTGCGGTATGTTGCTATATAGCACAGGCAAACCTTACAATGCATTAAGCAGCCACACAGGTACAAATACCCGTTCTAAATTATTCCACCTTGAAGGTGACCCTGACCATCCAATCAGCCGCGGGGCATTATGTCCAAAAGGTGCGGGCGCATTAGACTATATCAATAGTGAAAGCCGTGCACTATACCCGGAATACCGTGCACCAGGTTCTGATAAATGGGAACGTATTTCTTGGGAAGACGCAGTTAAACGCATTGCTCGCCTTATGAAAGCAGACCGTGATGCCAACTTTGTAGAAAAAGATGCAAGTGGCAAAACTGTTAACCGTTGGACAACCACAGGTATTATGACTGCCTCAGCTATAAGCAACGAGGCTGCACTTCTTACTCACAAATGGGTGAGAATGTTAGGCATAGTGCCGATGTGTAACCAAGCGAATACTTGACACGGACCAACGGTAGCAAGTCTTGCTCCATCATTTGGTCGCGGTGCCATGACAAATAACTGGGTTGACATCAAAAACGCCAATCTTATTCTTGTTCAAGGCGGTAACCCTGCTGAAGCTCACCCTGTTGGCTTCCGTTGGGCAATTGAAGCGAAGAAAAACGGTGCGAAAATCATCGTGGTTGACCCTCGCTTTAACCGTACAGCTTCTGTAGCTGATCTTCATGCACCAATCCGTTCCGGTACTGACATTGCATTCTTCTTGGGTGTAATTCATTATTTATTGGAAACGAATCAAATTCAACACGAATACGTTAAACATTATACCAATGCTTCATTCTTAATTGATGAAGGCTTCAAATTTGAAGATGGTTTATTCGTAGGCTTTGATGAAGAAAAACGTTCTTATGATAAATCAAAATGGAACTACCAATTTGATGAGAATGGTTTTGCTAAACGTGATATGACCTTACAAGATCCACGTTGTGTCATTAACATTCTAAAAGATCACGTTTCTCGCTATACGCCTGAAATGGTTGAACGTATTACTGGTGTAAAACAAAAAACCTTCTTACATATTTGTGAAGAAATTGGTAAAACCTCTGCGCCAAATAAAACCATGACGCACTTATATGCGTTAGGTCTTACTGAGCATACAATCGGTACACAAAATATTCGTTCAATCGCGATGATCCAATTACTCTTAGGTAATATGGGTATGCCTGGTGGCGGTATTAATGCGTTGCGTGGACACTCAAACGTACAAGGTACAACAGATATGGGCTTATTGCCGACATCTTTACCTGGTTATATGCGTCTACCAAACGATAAAGATACCTCTTATGAGCAGTATATCAATGCGATTACGCCAAAAGATATCGTACCAAACCAAGTAAACTATTATCGTAATACATCGAAATTCTTCGTCAGTCTGATGAAAACGTTCTATGGTGATAAAGCGACTAAAGAAAACGGTTGGGGCTTCGACTTCTTACCGAAATCTGACCGCTTATACGACCCTATCACTCATGTTAAATTAATGAATGATGGCAAATTAAACGGCTGGATTTTACAAGGTTTCAACGTATTAAACTCATTACCGAACAAAAACAAAACTGTTGCGGGTATGAGCAAGTTGAAATTCTTAGTGATTATGGATCCTCTTCAAACTGAATCTTCTGAATTTTGGAAAAACTTTGGTGAATCAAACAATGTAAATTCTGCTGAAATTCAAACAGAAGTATTCCGTTTACCAACAACCTGTTTCGCAGAAGAAGATGGTTCTATCGCGAACTCTGGCCGTTGGGCGCAGTGGCACTGGAAAGGTTGTGACCAACCAGGTGAAGCACTACCAGATGCAGAAATTCTTTCTATGATTCGTGAAGAGATGCATCATCTCTATCAAGAAGACTTGAAAAAAGGTATTCAACCAAAAGGTTTAGAATCTTTTGAAGCGATGACTTGGAACTATGCACAACCACATTCTCCAAGCTCTGAAGAGTTAGCGAAAGAATTAAATGGTTATGCGCTTGAGGACATTTACGATCCTAATGGCAACTTAATGTATAAAAAAGGCCAATTACTCAGCGGCTTTGCCCATTTACGTGATGATGGTACTACCTCAGCAGGTAACTGGATTTATGTTGGCCAATGGACAGAAAAAGGTAACCAAATGGCAAACCGTGACAACTCTGACCCATCAGGCTTAGGTTGTACATTAGGTTGGGGCTTTGCGTGGCCAGCAAACCGCCGTGTTCTTTATAGCCGTGCTTCTCTTGATATTAACGGTAATCCTTGGGATAAACACCGTCAATTAATCAAATGGAACGGTAAAAACTGGAACTGGTTAGATGTGGCTGACTATGGTACACAACCGCCAGGTTCTGATACAGCTCCGTTTATTATGTCTGCTGAAGGTGTAGGTCGTTTATTTGCAGTAGATAAAATTACAAGTGGTCCAATGCCTGAGCATTATGAACCAATTGAAAGCCCAATTGATGCGAATCCGTTACATCCGAAAGTATCTTCTGATCCAACGATTCGTATTTATAAAGAAGACCGTGAGTTTATCGGCTCAAACAAAGACTTCCCTTATGTGGCGACAACTTATCGTTTGACTGAACACTTCCACAGTTGGACAGCACAATCTGCGCTAAACATCATCGCTCAACCACAACAATTTGTGGAAATTGGTGAAAAACTAGCAGCAGAGAAAGGTATCCAAAAAGGTGATATGGTGAAAATTACTTCTCGCCGTGGCTATATTAAAGCCGTTGCAGTCGTAACAAAACGTCTGAAAGATTTAGAAATCGACGGACGCACTGTACACCATGTGGGTCTTCCAATTCACTGGAATATGAAAGCCTTAAATGGTAAAGGTAACCGTGGTTTCTCTACTAATACCTTAACACCATCTTGGGGTGAATCGGTCACACAAACACCAGAATATAAAACATTCTTGGTAAATATCGAGAAGGCGGAGGCATAATATGGCAGGTAATGGCGAAGGCGTTCAAACGCAAGATATTATTAAAGTCTCCGCAACATCGGGCTTAACATCACCGCCTCAAGCGAGAGATCATAAAGTAGAAGTATCCAAACTCATTGATGTGAGTACCTGTATCGGCTGTAAAGCTTGTCAGGTTGGCTGTTCAGAGTGGAATGACATCCGCTCTGATGTCAACGCACAATGTGTCGGGATTTACGATAACCCAGTTGATCTTAATGCGAAAGCATGGACAGTGATGCGCTTTAATGAAGTGGAAGAAAACGATCGTTTAGAATGGTTAATCCGTAAAGACGGTTGTATGCACTGTGCAGAACCAGGCTGTCTAAAAGCTTGTCCAGCACCAGGTGCAATTATCCAATACGCTAACGGTATTGTAGACTTCCAATCAGACAAGTGTATCGGTTGTGGTTACTGTATTGCAGGTTGTCCGTTCAACATTCCACGTATGAACCCTGAAGACAATCGCGTGTACAAATGTACCCTTTGTGTGGATCGTGTTTCTGTTGGTCAAGAACCAGCTTGTGTGAAAACTTGTCCAACTGGCGCAATCCGTTTTGGTTCTAAAGAAGAGATGAAAATCTACGCAGAAAAACGTGTGGCTGATTTGAAATCTCGTGGCTATGAAAACGCTGGTCTTTATGACCCAGAAGGTGTGGGTGGTACACATGTTATGTATGTACTCCATCATGCAGATAAACCGGAACTTTATTCAGGATTACCAAAAGATCCACAAATTGACCCAACAGTCACCTTGTGGAAAGATATCTTGAAACCAGTAGCCGCTGTTGCAATGGGTGGTTTAGCGCTTGCTGAAATCGGACACTACTTAACAGTAGGCCCGAATGCGGAAGAAGACGTTGAAGATCATCACGAAACCGATGCTCATCAAGAAGGAGGCAAACATGAGTAAGAACAAAATTGAGATCAGCAATGATACTCGCGTGGTTCGTCACAGAACGCCTGCTCGCTTGAGCCACTGGTTTTTAGTAATCAGCTTCTTTTTAACCATGTTTACTGGGGTTGCATTTTTCTTCCCAGACTTTGCGTGGTTAACAGAAATTTTAGGTACGCCACAACTGGCACGTGCGATTCACCCTTTCACTGGGATTTTAATGTTTATCGCCTTTATTTACCTTGCGTTATTATATTGGGATCACAACGTTCCTGAGAAAAATGATATTCGCTGGGCAAAAGGTGTCGTTGAAGTTCTAAAAGGCAATGAGCACGCAGTTTCTGATAACGGTAAATATAACTTAGGTCAAAAAATGTTGTTCTGGACATTAAATCTAGCAATGTTGACCTTATTAATTACTGGTATCATTATGTGGCGCCAATATTTCTCGCACCACTTCTCAATTCCTGTATTGAGAATTGCAATTCTACTTCACTCAGCAAGTGCATTTATGCTATTTACCGGTATCTTGGTACATATGTATATGGCATTCTGGGTTAAAGGCTCAATTCGTGGCATCGTAGAAGGTTGGGTAACCGTTCGCTGGGCGAAAAAACACCACCCTAGATGGTATCGTGAAGAAGTTTTGCCGGAATTAGAAGAAGACCTAGAAAATGAAGCTAAAGGTAAAAAAGTAAAAGCCAAAGCTTTATTTAAAGGGATAAATGGCTAAAGCAAGAAAGTGCGGTTACAATAACCGCACTTTTTTATCAGCCCTTTTAGAGCAGCCTTATCTGCTCCAATATTACAGAGCACATTATGAGTATCAAAATTCTTTCGGTAGATGAAATCAAACAAAAAACGAACAGCTATGATGTTCCCCCGATTTTATTTGCCAACCCGAAAAATCTCTATCAACGCCGTGCTAAAAGATTAAGATCTTTAGCAGAAAATCATCCGCTAGCAAACTATCTTTTATTTGCTGCAGACTTAGTGGAAAGCCAATTAGCTGTATTAGAAAACCAGCCATTAGCCCCACAAGGAAACTTGCAAAACTTAGCAGAAATCCAACCGCTTGATGCGAAAACTTTTAAACGAGATGATATTTGGCTTACTTATTTAACTGCAATTTTGGCAGAAATTAAGCCTAAAGCGAACAACCAGATTTTAGCTACCATTGAATTACTAGAAAAATCAGCAAAAAGTGAATTAGAAGCGATGGCTACAGCTCTATTAAGCGAAGAATTCAACTTAGTGAGTGCTGATAAAGCTGTGTTCATTTGGGCAGCACTCTCGCTTTACTGGGTGCAATTAACTCAACAAATTCCACACAACTGCCGTGTAGAGGGTTATGATAGCCTTCAACATTGCCCTGTTTGTGGTAGTACACCGGTAGCAAGTATCGTGCAAATTGGTACCTCACAAGGGCTTCGCTATGTCCATTGCTCGTTATGTGAAAGCGAATGGAACCTTGTACGAGCACAATGTACCAACTGCAATAATCAGAAAAATATAGAAATGTGGTCTTTAGATGAAAAACTTGCTGTTGTGCGTGCTGAAAGCTGTCATGAATGTGAAAGTTATCTAAAAATCATGTTCCAAGAAAAAGACCCATATGTGGAACCTATTGCTGATGATCTTGCCTCACTCTTCCTAGATATGGAGCTAGAAGAAAAAGGCTTATTCCGTAGTGGTCTAAACCCATTAATGTTCCCAGCAAGTGAATCCTAATAAAAAACCTGTGTAGAATCGATTCCACACAGGTTTTTTCTTTATGAAAAGATTACCAACCTTTCACTACCCCACCGTTAAATAATTTTAACGCTTCTTGGAAAACTTCTTCTGTTTGGAAAGCCTTCACAAAAGTTTGTAAACGTGGGTCGTTTTTATTATCTTCACGGCTAACGACTAAGTTCACATATGGCGAATCTTTTGATTCTACAATCACGCCATCTTTCTCTGGGCTTAATCCTGCTTGACCTGCGTAAGTGTTATTGATAACAGCTAAATCCACATCATCTAATGAACGAGTTAATAACACCGTATCTACTTGTTTGATCTGGATATGTTTTGGATTCTCAATAATATCGTTTTCTGTTGAGAACAAGTTTTTCGAATCTTTTAATTTAATTAAACCATTCGCTTCAAGTAACAATAACGCACGGCCAGTATTACTTGGGTTGTTTGGAATAGCAACAATCGCACCGTCTTTTAACTCAGCTAACGTTTTTACCTTTTTAGAGTATGCCGCAATTGGCCATAATAATGTGTTACCAATTACCGCCATTTTATAACCACGATCTTTACTTTCTTGCTCTAAATAAGGCACAGTTTGGAATGCATTAGCATCTAAATCTTTTGCGTGTAACGCTGCATTTGGTTGCGTGTATTCCGTAAATTGTACTAATTCCACATCTAGGCCATATTTTTCTTTTGCAATTTTCACTGCTACTTCAGTCATTTGCGCCTCAGGCCCTGTCATCACGCCCACTTTTAATGGTTTCTGTACTTCAGCTGCTTTCTCTTCTTTACAACCGGTTAATGCTAATGCAGATACTAGCGCAACGCCTAATAATTTTGTTAATTTCATGTTAAATCCTTAAATTTGAGGAAAAAAATAAGCGGTGATATTTTTAGAAATATTTGCAAATCTCTCTTAAAATTCCACCGCTTGCAGAAAGTGAATTTACATCAAGTAAATTACCAACCTTTTACTACACCATCTTTAAAGTGTTTTTGTGCTTCTTGATACACTTCTTCCGTTTGGTAAGCTTTTACAAAGTCTTGAACCGCTTTGGTGTCTTTATTGTCTTTACGCGCCACAATAATATTCACATATGGAGAATCTTTATCTTCAACAAAAATACCATCGTTTGAACTTAATCCAACTTGACCCGCGTAAGTGTTATTTACTACCGCTAAATCCACATCATCTAATGCTTTTGCCGCCACAGAAGTATCCACTTCTTGTACTTTTAGATGTTTTGGATTCTCAATAATATCCATCGTTGTTGAGAATAAGTTGGTGTTATCTTTTAATTTAATTAAGCCTTGTTTTTCTAATAAAATCAACGCACGAGCAAGGTTAGATGGATCATTTGGTACTGCCACGACTGCACCATCTGCTAACTCATTCACTGATTTAATTTTTTTCGAATAACCCGCTAACGGATAAACAAAGGTATTACCAACAATCACTAAGTTGTCTAACCCTTTAGATGAGCTATCTTTATCTAAATAAGGTTTGTGCTGCATTGCATTCGCATCTAAATCACCTTTGCTCACAGCCGTGTTTGGTAATGCGTAGTCATTGAATAAAACAAACTCCACATCTAAGCCATATTTTTCTTTGGCAATGCTTGCTGCTTTTTCTGCAACAGTATGTTCAGGGCCTGACATTACGCCCACTTTAATTTTATTTGCTGCAGTAGCTGGTGCTGCATCCGCTTTTTTCTCTTCATTACAACCACTTAATGCTAATGCAGAAAGTACGGCAATGCTTAATACTTTTTTGAAACTCATAATAAAAATACCTCTTAATAGAAAATTGAGTGACCCCCGTTTTAACGGTGATCATATTTTTTGGCTAATTCATCGCCGACTTTTTGTGAAATCATCACAATCGCTACAATAATAATGGTTGCAATCCATTTCACATAAACCATATTACGGTGTTCACCATAGCTAATAGCTAAGTTACCCAAACCACCACCACCAACCGCGCCAGCCATAGCAGAATAGCCGATTAGTGAAACTAAAGTTAACGTCACACCGTTAATTAAAATAGGTAAAGATTCTGGTAAGTAGAATTTCGTAACCACTTGCCAATTTGTTGCCCCCATTGATTTTGCTGCTTCTGTTAAACCAGTTGGCACCTCTAATAGTGCGTTAGCGGTTAAACGCGCAAAAAATGGAATAGCCGAAACACTTAACGGCACGATTGCCGCGGTTGTACCTAACGTTGTGCCAACGAGCAAACGCGTAAATGGTAACAACACAATCAAGAGAATAATAAATGGTACTGAACGACCAATATTGATGATGACATCTAAAACCTGATGCAAACGCGGGTTTTCTAAGATCTCACCTTTTCCAGTTAAAAATGCTAAAAACCCGATAGGCAAACCTACAACAACTGCCATTAAGGTTGCAAAAAAGCCCATATAAACCGTTTCAAGCGTTGAAGAGCCAATCATCTGCCACATTTGAGGTGTGACTTCTTGCATAAAATTATCCCACATAGCCTAACACCTCAACTTTTACTTTATTATCAATTAAATAGAATTTTGCTTGTGCAATATCATCATGATTGCCACTCACTTCAGCAATTACAAAACCAAATTTCACGCCACCAGCATAGTCAATTTGAGACATTAAAATACTAAAATCAATGCCGAACTCTTTCGATGCCATAGAAAGTAACGGTGCATCAACTGAGCGGCCAGTAAATTCAAATTTAATAATTGGCTTACTATTAGCAGTTGATTGCGCTGAAAGCTGCGCAGTATATTCTGCTGGTAGCTCAAAATGGAAAGTCGATTGAATAAATTTTTGTGCCAACTCTGTTTTAGGGTTAGAAAAAATTTCACTCACAGAACCTGTTTCAATCAACTGACCTTTATCGATCACCGCCACACGATCACAAATGCGTTTTACCACTTCCATTTCATGCGTAATCAGTAAAATAGTGAGACCTAACCGTTTATTGATGTCTTTTAATAATTGTAAAATAGATTGCGTTGTTGCAGGATCTAATGCACTTGTAGCTTCATCGCACAATAACACTTGCGGATCACTTGCTAGCGCACGGGCAATTGCCACACGCTGTTTTTGACCACCTGAAAGGTTACTTGGATAAACATCTTTACGTTCAGTTAACCCCACTAGCTCAAGCAACGCATTAACCTTTTTCTCAATTTGCGCTTTAGGCGTATGATTTAAATGTAATGGCAACGCAACATTTTCAAATACGGTTTTAGAAGCCAGTAGATTAAAATGTTGGAAAACCATCGCAATATTACGGCGAGCTTGAATTAACTCACTTTCTGAAAGTTTGGTTAAATCTTTACCATCAACAATGACTTCACCAATAGTTGGACGTTCTAATAAGTTCACGCAACGAATCAGCGTACTTTTTCCTGCACCACTGGCACCAATTACGCCATAAATCGTACCCTTAGGCACTTCTAAGTTAACATTATCCAAGGCGGTAATAATTTTCCCTTTTACCTCGAACTGTTTGCTGATGTTTTTCAGCTGAATCATAAATCTGCCCATCTTTTAATTGAATTTTCTGTATTTTAGACGTCTAGAATGCTATGTCAATTAAGCAGCACACTTTTTTTATAACAAAAAAGCATAATTGTATAAAAACATTAAAAATTTCAGTATTTAAACATTAAAAATTCCTTTCTATTAAAAATCACAATAAAAAAAACCCAGCCGAAGCTGGGTTTTTCATTCTAGTTTAGCAAGACGCTAAATTACCATTGGTAACCTACGCCTACAGAGCCACCGACGTCACCTTGGGTGTTCGCGTTACCTTGTAGTTTAAGGATAACTTTACCGTTATCGCTTGAACGTGAGTAACCCACCGCAAGTGCGCTTTCACCTTTGAAGGTACCTGCAGAAGCTGCAACCATTGATTTACCTGGGATGTAAACCTGTGGTAAGCCTGCTGCTGCGTTAGCACCTGCGATACCGCCACGTGCTTCTTTTTGTACCTTGTTGATACGATTGTTCACGTTAGTGATGTTGTTACGTAATTGTGACACATTCACTGCATCGGTATCTTTCTCACCCGCTTTCACGTTGTGAATTTGGTTACCGCCCATATCAACTGTTGAGTTTGGACCAACTTTTAAGTTACCACCTTCGTTAACTGTTAAGTTATTAGTGGTTACGCTGTTGTGGTTCACATCCTCAGTTGTAGATACAAGGATTTCAGTGCCATTTTGCTCAATTGCGATGTTTTTACCTGCCGCATAAGTGACTGATTTACCACTTGTTACGCGAGCAGTTGAATTACCGCCTTTATTTGCAACTTGGTTACCTTTATCCACAGTTGATACGTTAAAGTTAGTTGCACCGTTAGATACTAATTTACCTTGGTTGTTCACGGTAATTGTATCGTTATCGATATCAACAGTTACTTTATAGTTGGTTGTACCATTTGCGTTAGTAGTTGGAGTTACTGTAATACCTTTATTTGGCTCAGTCGTTACACTTGCTTGTGTATTATTTGCACTTACAGTGTAAACGCCTTTAGCATCTTTATTAACAGTAACATTATCACCAGCTTTAACATCTGTAACATTTGCAGCTACTTTATTATTGCTATCGATATATAAACCGTCACCAACGTTCACATTGTAACTTACAGAATTTTTACCATTTTCTGCTTTAGTTACATTAGAGCTTGTACCCTTACCATTTACGAATTGTACGGTGTTACTTGCTGTTACATTGTGTTGAACATTGCCATCGTTATCTGCAACTTTCCAGTAAGCTGAGTTGATTGCATTAGCTACATCTTTCGCTGTAACTAAACCGTTTCCAGCTGGAACAGTAATATCACCATTCGTAGTTACATTAGATAACTCAGTAGTGTTTACATCTACTTTGTAAACTTTACCATCTGCATTATCTGATACTAAGGTTACATTGCTTTGGTGACCAGAAATCACTTTAGTAGTGTTAGCTTTTAATTGGCTAATATTCACTGCATCAGTTGGTTTTGTACCGTTCGCTACGTTATGAACTTGGTTACCGCCCATATCGATGTTACCACCATTTTCAACAGTGATGTTCTTCGTAGTCACGTTATTTGCTGTTACATTTTCAGCTGTTACGTCACCCGCAGTCACATTTGTTGCAACAATATTATTTGCTGTCACATTGTTGTGAGTTACATCCGCAGTTGTTGAAATAATGAAAGTTGGGTTACCAGCTGTATCAACAGTTTGGTTAACTGCTACATTTTTACCTGAAGTAATCGTTACAGTTGAACCCGGTTTCACTTGTGATTGTACGCTACCCGCAGCTGTATCTGTTACAACTTTGTCAACATGGTTGCCAGTAGTAATGTTAAATGAAGCATTGTTAATCGCATTCACAACAGTGGTTGCGTTCACTAAGCTATCACCATTACCGTTAGGATCAACACTTACAGTACCATTATTGTTCACTGTAGTTGTAATACCAGTTGTATTAGCTGACACAACGAAACGATCACGACCATCTTTACTTGCGTTAGCTTTCACTTCAACTTTAGTTGTATTCACGTTACCAGAAATCACATCAACATGTTTTTCTGGACCTGTAGCACCTGTTGCACCAGTATCACCTTTAGGACCAGTTGCACCAGTAGCGCCTGTTGCACCAGTAGCGCCTGTTGCGCCTGTAGCACCTGTTGCGCCAGTAGCACCTGTTGCACCAGTAGCACCTGTAGCACCTGCGCCTGTTGCACCAGTATCACCTTTAGGACCAGTTGCACCAGTAGCGCCTGTTGCACCAGTATCACCTTTCGCACCAGCTGCACCAGTGTCACCTTTCGCACCAGTTGCACCGTCTTTC
>NZ_ALJP01000012.1:0-66255 GCF_000287615.1 Haemophilus sputorum HK 2154 | reverse complement strand
AAAAATAGAATCAAATGAATAATTTGACGGTTCGCAGAGCCGAAAATCTGCAATCAAATATGATTTTTATTGAGAGAAGGAGAAAAAAGATGTTGTTAATTTTAGATGTAATTGCGGTATATCTTATCATCAAAGTATTGGAAGTTTTTGTATGGCCTAGAGTAGATTCATATTTGAAAAAAAACACAGAAAAAGGAGGAATTATGGAACGTATCAATGCATTTTTAGATGCGTGGTATAAAACACACAACTGACGAATGTCAGCGGTTTGGCAAGCCGAAAATTGCTTAATGTGCGGTTATTTTTCATTGATTTTAACGGAGTACACAATGCAAACCACCCGCCACAAATATCTTATTGCCTATGATATTGCCGATAGCAAACGACTTTACCAAGCCCATAAAAAAGTAGAAGCCTTTGCTATTGGAGGACAAAAATCTTTTTATGAATGCTGGCTAACTGAACATGAAATGATGAAATTTAAGCAAGAAGTGAATGCTTTAATTGACCCATGTGATGACCGCGTTTTTATTTTTCGAATTCCGGATAATGTTGAACCTATGTTGTTTGGTAAGGCTCAATTACAATCTATTTCCCCATTTATGTTGGTTTAGGAGGCGTTATGTCTAGCTTATATATTGACCGCAAAGGCACAGAAATTAAATTAAGTGGTGAGGCTTTGGTTTGTTACGAGAATGGCGAGCGGGTTGGTACCATTCCTCTTGCTCCGATCGAACGAATTTACCTTAAAAGTGATGTAACCGTACAAGCTTCTTTACTTGCTAAATTAGGTGAAAAAGGTATTGGCATTATTTTTCTCTCTGGTAGAAAAAATACCCCCACACTTTTCCTTTCTCAACCACATAACGATGCTTTTCGCCGTTTAAGCCAATATGAATTGGCAAAAAACGAACCTTTTTGCTTAGCTTTTGCAAAAAAATTGATGCTGCTAAAATGTGTAACGCAGAAAAATTGGCTTTGGCAAGCCTCAAATGCACGTTTAGATAAACGTGCCCAATTAGTTTCAAAAGCGGTCGAATTAGACGGATTAATTGCGAAAATCAATGAACAAACTAATCTTGCATCATTGCGTGGTATTGAAGGCAGAGCTGCTGGGGTTTATTTTACCGCATTAAGCCTCTATCTTCCGCCTGCATTACGTTTTGAAGGAAGAAATCGCCGCCCACCTCGTGATCCTTTCAATGCAATACTTTCTTTAACTTATACGCTTATTCATTCGGAAGCGATACTCGCCATTTACGGGGCAGGTCTTGATCCTTATATTGGGTTTTATCATGCTTTAGATTTTGGGCGGGAATCTTTAGCTTGTGATTTAATTGAACCACTTCGCCCATTGATTGATAACTGGTGTTTAGGTCTATTTCGTCAAGAAATTTTGCGAGAAGCCTATTTTTCAACCACACAGGAAGGTTGCATTTTAGGCAAAACAGGGCGAGTACAATTTTATAAAGCTTATGAACAGGCAGTAAATCTTTGGCGTAAAATGCTGACTGAAAATAGCCAAGATATCGTGAATTTAATTAAACAAGCCGATTTAGTTTGTAGTCCACAACGCAAAGAGAGTGAAGCGAAAGCTTTCTCTGGCTTCCAAGAAAAGCAGTGGCAGCATTTATTAGAACATTATTATTTTAACCAACAAACCATGTTGCAAGACGTTATCTTTCAATTTTAGGAGAAGGTATGCAATATTTAATTGGCTATGACATCGCAAATCCAAAACGATTACAAAGAATTTATCGTCGAATGATTAATTTTGCTACGCCTATTCAATATAGTGTTTTTTTATTTGATGGTTCAGAAAAATTACTTAACAAATGTTTGGATGAGGTAATGACTATTTTCGATAAAAAAGAAGATGACTTACGCATTTATCCTTTACCGAGCAATAGTGCTCAATGGCGATTAGGGAAATCTTGTTTACCGGAAGGGATTATTTGGACAGCGATGCCAACTAATTTGACATATAATGCTAGCTAATTGCCCAAAATTTGGTAAAATGATCCACGTTTTCGACCGCTTGATGAGTAAATGAAATGTTAAATATTGTACAACATTTGAGCAAATCAAGACCCAACTATCTAAGTCTCGGAAAAAGTTGGGAAGTGGCTCTGGCAAGCCTTGTGCTGCAAGGCTTTAAGACCCCACTACGGTCGTAAGACATTGCCCTGTTCCAAAGGGATTGAGACCAAAACCAGTATCGGCAAAGATTGCTTTTAATGTCGTAAGACATTGCCCTGTTCCAAAGGGATTGAGACTCGAACATCTCCTGTAATGTAGTTTTTAAAGCCTTGTCGTAAGACATTGCCCTGTTCCAAAGGGATTGAGACTTTAGCGCGCGTTCAATCATAAACTTTTTATTGTCGTAAGACATTGCCCTGTTCCAAAGGGATTGAGACCCTCAAATCTATCCATATAAACAGCAGTTTTGTGTCGTAAGACATTGCCCTGTTCCAAAGGGATTGAGACTCCGTGACTGGGTCAAGATGAGCGACTCCATCGGTCGTAAGACATTGCCCTGTTCCAAAGGGATTGAGACGTAAGACTACACCTAAAGATGCCACAGTAGCTACAGTCGTAAGACATTGCCCTGTTCCAAAGGGATTGAGACATCACTTTACATGGTATAGTAATAATAAAGTCATCGTCGTAAGACATTGCCCTGTTCCAAAGGGATTGAGACATTTTTTGCCTTTATAATTAGTAAGGCGTAGATGTCGTAAGACATTGCCCTGTTCCAAAGGGATTGAGACACCTTATCGTGGTTTTAGTGCACTACCTTGTGGAGTCGTAAGACATTGCCCTGTTCCAAAGGGATTGAGACAAACGTAAAGCTGCATTAACGGCTAAAGCTTGTAGTCGTAAGACATTGCCCTGTTCCAAAGGGATTGAGACCAAACAAATCAGTAAGCTAAATGGTGAAAGTAGTGTCGTAAGACATTGCCCTGTTCCAAAGGGATTGAGACAGAAGATCGACATTTTCTTAGCTTGTTGCATATGTCGTAAGACATTGCCCTGTTCCAAAGGGATTGAGACACTATATCCAAGATGGTGTCAATCTCTATAAGGGTCGTAAGACATTGCCCTGTTCCAAAGGGATTGAGACCACCGAATTCATGATGGTTTTTAAGTTTGTAGAAGTCGTAAGACATTGCCCTGTTCCAAAGGGATTGAGACTGCACCCCCGAATCCTTCTGCACGACGCGCTGTCGTAAGACATTGCCCTGTTCCAAAGGGATTGAGACCACTAATCCGGCTTTTAGTTTATCATCAACCATCATGTCGTAAGACATTGCCCTGTTCCAAAGGGATTGAGACAAACGTAGTCGTTACCAACCCAACCTTCTTTACGTCGTAAGACATTGCCCTGTTCCAAAGGGATTGAGACATAGGTGTAGTTACGCAAATTTCGTTACTTAAAGGGTCGTAAGACATTGCCCTGTTCCAAAGGGATTGAGACGTGCTTTGAGTTTTCGTTATCATATTGAAAATTAGTCGTAAGACATTGCCCTGTTCCAAAGGGATTGAGATGTAGAATAGTTAAGGTTCAAAGCCTCTTTTAATGTGTCGTAAGGCATTGCCCTGTTCCAAAGGGATTGAGACATGATGGTGTTTTGTACATTAGCTGGCACATTAGAGGTCGTAAGACATTGCCCTGTTCCAAAGGGATTGAGACGTTCTTGGCGCTCACGTTCTTGGCGTTCAATATCGGTCGTAAGACATTGCCCTGTTTCAAAGGGATTGAGACTCTTGGCAATAAAACTGTACTACATACGGATTTGTCGTAAGACATTGCCCTGTCAGAAAGGGATAGAAAAAGGAAACCCCAGTTAAAGAAACTGGGGTTTTTCAATTTTTATAATCTGATTTTTAATGTGTTTATTTATATTGATAAATATTGAGAGAAATTTTTTGTATATAAGAAATTGGTGTAAAACGTAAAAATAGAATGATAGAAAAGAAAGGGATTTGAAGTTGGTCCCCCCTGCCGGACTTGAACCAGCGACCAAGCGATTATGAGTCGCCTGCTCTAACCACTGAGCTAAGGGGGGAAAGGTGGCGGAATTATAGAGAAATTCCGCTCTGAAGTCTATAACTGCGCCTTTGGTCGTTGCAAAATTAACCGTTTTCACGTGGCTGCAGCAGAGAAAGCAGATCAACGGCAATTTTCAGATTATCTGTTTTTTGTACGCGTTCTACTTCCGCTAATAACGCAATGCCTTCTGATAGGCTCCATTGTGTTGGCATTGGTGCGTAATGTGCAAAAAAGGCATCAAAATCGACCGCTTGTTGGCTAAATAAACCCAATAAAAGCTGTTGGAAATTTTGTTGGCGTAAGCAGCTTGGTACTGCTGAGATAGCTAAGCAGGTCTCTGAATGTAGTTGTTTTTCTTGAATCTGAAAGCCGATTGCTGACAGTGCTTGTTGGTGTTGTTTCCATTGCAATGCTTGTGTTTCATTTAACCGAATAGAAAGTGGAATAAGCAAGGGTTGGCTCTCATTTTTTGCCAGTTGAGCTTGCCATTTTGCCAGAACGAGATCTGCAAGCGGTATTAAATAAAAAGCCTCATTTTCTTTGAGTAATAAAGCTTGATTTCCTACAACGGCAAGCACTTGTGTTTGTGCGTGGTGTGCAGAATAAACATTTGTTGCAGGCGCTTCCTCTTCCACAGAAGACGTAGGTTCAGCTTGGGCGATAATCGTTGGTGCTTGATGCACGGTTTCTAATGGTGGTGCAACAATAGGAGCTGAGTGTTCGCTTTTTTCGGTTTCGCCGGTATTCACTAATGCTTCATACCAACGTTGGGCAGATTGGCTTGAACCGCCAGATTTTGCAAAACGTGGCGCAAATTTCACCGCTTGTGAAGGTGCTGATGTTGGTTCATTTTGTGAGAAGCCCGCAAAAACATTCGCCCCTGCACTTAATCGGTTGGTGTCCGCTGCATAGCTTGGTAATGGTTCGTTAACCTCATTGGTTAGCGGTAAATCTTGTTGAGTTTCTAGCCCTTGTAGCACGCCTTGCAAAATAAAGTCGTGTACAAGCCGTGCCTGATGAAAACGGACTTCATGTTTAGCTGGGTGTACATTCACATCAACTTGCTGTGGGTTAATATCTAAAAACAGCACAAAAGCTGGATATTCCCCGGCTGACAAACATTCCCCATAAGCTTGGCGGATAGCGTGATTGATGGTTTTATCGCGCATCATGCGTCCATTGACGTAGCTATAACAAAGATCGTTTTGTGCGCTCGTAAATTGCGGTGAACCAATCCAACCATGCAAATGCAAATCCCCATGCTGCCAGTCAATATGATTGGCATGCGCAATAAACTCATCTCCACAAATTGCTGCCACACGGCGTTGCTGTTGTTCGACAGAATTATCTTGCACTTTGCGATATTGACGTACTACTTTGCCATTATGAGTCAGAGTAAAACTCACATTCGGTTTTGCCAGCGCAATACGGCGCACGACTTCATCAATATGCCCAAATTCAGTTTTATCGGTTCGCAAAAATTTACGGCGTGCGGGGGTATTGAAAAAGAGATTTGCCACTTCTGTTGTAGTACCAACAGGGTGTGAGGCTGGTCGGATTTCAACTGCCATTTCACGCCCTTCGGCATAAGCCAGCCAAGCTTCTGCTTGCCCTTCAGGACGAGAAGTCAGTGTTAAGCGAGAAACTGAACTGATACTCGCCAGCGCTTCGCCACGAAAACCAAGACTTAAAATCATCTCTAAATCTTCTAAGCTCGCAATTTTACTGGTGGCATGACGGGCGAGTGCAAGCGCTAAATCTTGTTTGGCAATTCCACAGCCATTGTCTCGAATACGAATCAGCTGAGCGCCACCTTTTTCAATATCAATTTGAATTTGGTTAGCGCCAGCATCCAGACTGTTTTCCACCAACTCTTTTACGACTGAAGCGGGGCGTTCAACCACCTCGCCAGCAGCGATTTGGTTAGCCAGTTGTGGAGGGAGAATTTGAATTAAATGTGATTCGCTCATAATCAAGAAAATAGGTCAAAATTGGCGATATTTTAGCAAATTTGCACCAATTATAAAATGGCGCAGCAAGCGGTCAGTTTTGTGGCATAATTTGCAAATTCATATAGATAGAATGGAAGTAAACAATGAGCGTACAAATTGGTATTGATTTAGGCACAACGAATAGTTTAATTGCCCAATTTATTGATGGCGAAACTCGTCTTATTCCTAATAAACTCGGACATGAATTAACCCCTTCTGTGGTTAGCGTAACAGAAGATGGCTCGATTTTAGTCGGGCTTGCCGCTCGTGAAAGATTAGCGACTGCCCCGCAGATGACGGCCTCTGCATTTAAGCGCTTTATGGGCAGCGATAAAATTTTTCGACTTGGCAAACAACAATTCCGCGCCGAAGAGCTTTCTGCATTAGTGCTCAAAAGTTTAAAAGAAGATGCTGAACATTTCTTAGGTGAGCCAGTTGAAGAAGTAGTCATTACTGTGCCGGCGTATTTTAATGCAATTCAGCGCCAAGCGACGAAAAATGCGGCAGAAATGGCGGGGTTAAAAGTCAGTCGCTTGTTGAATGAACCCACTGCTGCAGGGCTTGCTTACAACTTGCAAGATAAGCCAGACGATACCAATTTCTTAATTTTCGATTTAGGCGGCGGAACCTTTGATATTTCAATCTTGGATTATTTTGATGGCGTGGTGCAAGTCTCCGCGAGTGCCGGCGATAATCAACTTGGCGGTGAAGATTTTGTGCAAGCCTTACAACGCTGTTTCTTAACCAAGTGCACGAGTTTAAATGAGGCACAAAGAAAACGGATTCAAACATCAAGCGAATCTTGGCAGGTGTTTGAACATGCGAAACGTCAGTTAAGTAAAGAAAAAAGTGTGAAGATTGCTTTAACCTTAGATGAGCAAGTTCATGAAGCGATTATTTCTGAAGAGGATTTCCGTCAAGCAGCACAGCCGTTAATTACGCGTTTACGCCAGCCCATTGAGCGAGCACTGCGTGATGCCAAACTTAACCCGTCTAGTATTGATGGCATTATTTTGGTGGGCGGGGCAACCCGTATGCCGATTATCCGAAAAGCGATCGCCCAATGGTTTCAACGCTTACCGCTTTCTGCAATCAACCCTGATGAAGCGATTGCGCGCGGGGCAGCGGTACAAGCGGCACTTATTGCACGCAATCAAAATTTAGAAGAAGTTGTACTAACGGATGTGATGCCATTTTCATTAGGTACGACTATTGGTGTGGATATGCCAAATGGTCAACGCATCAATGACCGTTTCAGCCCGATTATTGAACGCAATATGCCAGTGCCGATTTCACGCGAGCAGCATTATGTTACGGCAAAAGATAATCAAACTGAACTTCAGTTTGATATTCGTCAGGGAGAATCAGCCATTAGCAGTGAGAATATTTTGCTTGGCGAAATGTTTGTCACTGTGCCACCTCGCCCAAGAGGCGAAGTCGGCGTCACGGTTCGTTTTAGTTATGACATCAACGGATTGCTTGAGGTGGATTTAACCAATGATGAGTTAGATATTCAGATTAACCAAGTTTTCCAACATAACAGCCACAACTTGAGTGCGGCAGAAGTGCAGGCTTCACGCGAGAAATTAGCTAAACTGAAAATTCACCCGCGCGAACAACAAGAAAACCGTTATTTGCTTGAAAAAGCCAAACGCTTATATGAAAACTATTTAGGTGAAGAGCGAGCGGTAATTAGTGAATTTTTAGCTTATTTTGAAGCGGAACTAGAATCGCAAGATGAAGGCAGAATCCACCGTGCGAGAAAGAAAATGCAAGAATGTTTAGCGCGCTATGATGAAGGCTGGTTAATCTAAGAGGTAAACATGGCAAGTTGTTGGCAAATTTTAGAGATTAAATCAACGAGCGATGAAAAAGCGATTCGCCATGCTTATGCAAAAAAACTCAAAGTCACCCGACCGGATGAAGATCCTGCGGGCTATCAAGCACTACGAGCCGCTTTTGATGAGGCGTTAGTTCAGGCAGCTTATCAGCGAGAATATGAAGAACGGGCAGCCGCAAATCGTGCTGATTCTCTATGGGAAGAGGAAGCTGAATTAAGCAGTGAATCTGCTGATGAAAGCCTATTACAAGCGGGTGAATTTGAGCCACTTTTTGCAAATGAGCCAGAAAATTCGACCGCTTATGAGCCTTGCCCGATTGAATTTAACTTAGCGGATAGCGCGCATGCAGAACCGACATCCAACTCTGCGCCTGAAGAAATTTCATACGTTTACCAAGATAGCACATTGCATGATGAAGTAGAGGCTGAAGAACCATTAGAAGCGCCAGCGCTTGATTTAGTCGATATGTTATTGATGGAAATTGATGAGGTTTTTGAAACGGAAGGTGAAATTGGCATTTTAAAAAATTGGGCAAATTGGCAGCCTCGTATTGAATCTCTGCCTTTTGATGAAAGTCCTATTTTTTCGCGTGCGTTATTACAACGTTTTTTTGCTTATCCGGTCGAAAATAATTATTTAATTCAGCTTTGGACAAATTATTTCCAATGGCATAAAGATTATGTCATAGCAGAACAATTAACTCCAGAAGGCATTCATTTATTACAAGCAAAAGTAGAACGTGCTGAACAAGAAGTTGGTTGGGCACCGATACCGGATTATTTAAAATCAATTCCTACTAATTTAATTAAAACAGCACCAGAAAAAGCTGCGGAGTCATTTTATTACGGCATTTTGGCAAGAGCAGCCAATAAATGTAGTGTGATTTTAAGCGTGATTTATGCTTTTTTCGCATGGATTTATATTGCCTATGAGAGATCGTTAATTCCGCATTGGAAAATTGAAGCAACGACACCCAAAGTGAATCGCATTTTTTCTGCTGCGAAAATATTAAGATATTTTTGGCGAGGGCTTTTATTTTTTGGCATAGCTTCCATTATTTTTAGCCATAGATTTAATGAAAACATTGGCGTACCATTTGTCATTGTTCTATTTTGCTTTGCAATATTTTATTTTGTTTCTGGATTTATTTTAGGTTTATCTAAATTTGAGGTTTTGAGAAAGTTTTTATATACCGGTAATGAACATAATGAATTCTTTAGAATGATTGCTTTCCCAGTAGTCGGTTGGTTATTTGCTTCACAGGTTAGTGAACAAACAAATAATTATTTTATACTAGGTTCGTTATTGCTTGGCGTATTGCTGATTTGTTTAAGTTTGATTCCTGCTTATATTGAATATAAAGACTCCCGTTATTTTTGGGGATTGGTTTTATCTACTTTAGCAATGGCGTTTTTCCCAATACCAGAAGGTTATCTTGTCCTCATTATCATTTATTGGATAAATTTAAATGTATATATGACAATCTTTAAACCACGGATTTATATTTATATTAAATCTATTTTAATTTATCCGTTTGTAAAACTGCCGAGCGATACTGAATTATTGCTTTACCCTTTTATGGTTATTTTAGCACTGGTGTTATGGTTTGTTTTCTTGCCAAGTTTAGCAGGAGAGCATGTTTTTAAAGTTAAAACAGTTAGTGGATTACTTGAATTAGGGTTTTTAAGTTTTATTATTGCATGGTATGGTTTGGAAAATATTGAGAATGGGCTTTATTATGTCTATCCAATAAGTTTGCTTGTTTATTTAATTCATGTCGGCATAATGAGGTTTATTTCTCACCAATTAACAAAAAATGCGGTTTAAATGACAAAAGATTAACTGAAAGTTGAAAACTAAAAGCGGCCAGATTTTAAAAGCAATTTGCAAATTTGCTTAAGAAGCTGACCGCTTTTTATGTAAATAATGAATTTCGGTTTTTATTTTGTGTTGAATTAAGCTTCTTCTAACGTATAAGGTAATTCACAAATTTTCAATAACGTATCGTTAAAGCGGAATAATGTATCAGCTTCAATCTCTTTATTCAGTACAATTTGCACCCAAAGTTGTTGCTGATAATGTACTGCGGCTAATACGGTACCGCTCGCACGCCAGTTTTCCCCTAATTGCATTTCTAGTGCTTGACCGGCTTCTGGGCATTCCGTTTGTTCGCTGTTGCCAACTAAAATAAACATGGCACGCTTGTTCGCCCCACGATATTTCGCTCGCGCAACGGTTTCTTGCCCAATGTAGCAACCTTTGGTAAAAGAGATCGCATTTTCGACCGCTTGTAAGTTGGCAGCTTGTGGAATGAGCTCAAATTGGTTGGCTTTAGCGAGAATTGGCAAACCATCCTGAATATCTGCTAAATCCCAAAGTGCACTTTCGCCATGTGTGGTAAGTGTTTCTCCCCAGACAATCGCACGTTTCTGTGCGCAAGAGAGCACTAAAGCGGTCGCATTTTCACTCAGATTGGCTAAAGTCGTTGCATTTGCTACGCCAAATAATGGAGTGTCTAATTCGGTAAATGTGACTTTAGAGAACACGGCATATTTTTTTAACTGCACTAATGCTTCGGGCAGTAATTCGCAACGAATAATGGCAAAAAACTGCTCGGCTTGTGCGCGATATAAACGAAACAGCGCACTCATTTTGCCTTTCGGATCGCAATGGCTGGTTAACGTGTGTTCGCAAATGGCAAGCTTTGTCACATCTGCGGTGAGCTGTCCTTGTAGATATTTTTCAGCATCTGCGCCTGCGATTTCAATAAGACGATATTGGTTCAGTAGAACGCAAAAATCGGGTTGGAGTTTAGTAATTTGTTGGCATTCACATTTCATAAAACACTCTTTATTGTGAAAAAATTTTTAAAATCATACACGCTAAAAATGGAAGAAAAAAGTGGAAAAATGACCGCTTGCAAGAATTCTTTTTGAGGCAAGCGCTATTTAAGGTAGAATCACGCTAATTTTTATCGCGTATTTTTGGAAAAACGATGAGTGCAACATTATCTTTAGAACAAATTCAAACGCTTGCAGCAGAAGAAATGCAGGCGGTTAATGCAGAAATTTTGGCGCAGCTAAATTCTGATGTGCCGCTGATTAACCAACTGGGTTTTTATATTATCAGTGGGGGTGGCAAACGTATTCGCCCGTTAATTGCAGTATTAGCTGCAAAAGCGCTGGGTTATACAGGAAAAAAACACGTTACAACAGCAGCCTTTATTGAGTTTGTTCATACTGCAACGTTATTGCATGATGATGTTGTCGATGAGTCTGATATGCGTCGTGGGCGCGAAACTGCTAATGCGGCTTTTGGTAATGCAGCAAGCGTATTAGTGGGCGATTATATTTATACGCGTTCATTCCAGATGATGACTTCAGTAGATTCATTGAAAGTGCTTAAAGTGATGTCGGCAGCAACTAATGCATTAGCAGAAGGCGAAGTGCAGCAGTTGATGAATGTGAACGATCCGAACACAACCGAAGAAAATTACATGAAGGTTATCTACAACAAAACAGCGCGTCTGTTTGAAGCAGCAACCCAATGTGTGGCGATTGTGGCAGAGCAGAGTGAAGAAGTTGAAGCTGCATTAAAAGCTTACGGTTGTTATTTAGGCACAGCGTTCCAATTAGTCGATGATATTTTAGATTATTCCGCGAATGCACAAACGATGGGTAAAAATGTCGGCGATGATTTTGTGGAAGGCAAACCAACCTTACCATTGTTACATGCCATGCAACATGGCACAGCAGAACAAGCAGAGATGATTCGCCATGCGATTGAAAACGGTGGTGATATTGCCAAGATTGATGATGTGCTTGCGATTATGGCAGAGCATAAGTCGCTTGATTTTGTTATGGCAAAAGCAAAAGCTGAAGCGCAAAAAGCGGTAGATGCACTTTCTGTATTACCTGAAAGTGAATATAAACAAGCATTGATTTCTTTAGCGTATTTGTCGGTAGATCGCGCTTATTAAATTTATCAAGAACAGAATAATGACTAATCAACACCAACCTCTTGAACATCAAGAGAAACTCAAACAGAAAAAGTTAACGCGTAAAGGCAAAGATCCCAATGCGCCTTTTGTGCGTGAAAAATTAAGTCTGCCGGGTGGGCACAATAAATTATTGCTGCATTCTTGCTGTGCGCCTTGCTCTGGCGAAGTCATGGAAGCGATTTTGGCTTCCGGCATTGAATTTACGATTTACTTCTATAATCCGAATATTCATCCGCTAAAAGAGTACATGATTCGAAAAGAAGAGAATATTCGTTTTGCAGAAAAACATGGCATTCCGTTTATTGATGTGGATGATGATTACGAAAACGATCGTAAAACGTGGTTTAAAAAAGCAGAAGGTATGGAATGGGAACCAGAGCGTGGCATTCGTTGCACCATGTGCTTTGATATGCGCTTTGAAAAAGCTGCACAATATGCGCATGAACATGGTTTCCCCGTATTTACCAGCTGTTTAGGGATTTCTCGTTGGAAGGATATGAATCAAATCAATGATTGTGGCCACCGCGCAGCAGCCCCATATGATGATGTGGTTTATTGGGATTACAACTGGCGAAAAGGTGGCGGTTCACAGCGAATGATTGAAATTAGTAAGCGTGAACGTTTCTATCAACAAGAATATTGTGGCTGTATATATTCGTTGCGTGATTCCAATAAATGGCGCCTAGAAACAGGTCGTCAACGTATTGAAATTGGTAAACTTTATTATTCACCAGATTAGAAAAACGGGAGTTGAACTCCCGTTTTTTTATTGTTTCACATAATTTTTCACAAATTCCGCAATTTGCTCAATGTTGTTAATATCAAGCAGGTTTTCCCGCTCAAGTGGATAATCAGTTGCAGTGGCGATTGTCCATTCATCAAGTTCTGGTAAAGGTTTTTCAATCGCTTGGCGGTGGAGTTGCAATTTTGCCATTGCTTCATGTTTAAAGCCTTCCACCAACACTAAATCAACATGCTCAAATTTTGCAATAAATTGTTGAAAATTGACCGCTTGCTCGGCAGGCGTTTCACACATCAGTGCCCAACGTTGATCGCAAACAACCATAGTTGGATTAGCGCCCGCTTGGCGTAAGCGGTAGCTGTCTTTTCCTGGTTTATCGGTTTCAATATTGTGATGAGAGTGTTTAATGAGCCCTACTTTTAGCCCACAAGCGGTCAATTTTGGTAATAATTTTTCCAATAGCGTGGTTTTTCCTGTGCCGCTATACCCCGTAATGCCTAAAATTTTGGGCGCTGATTTTGGTTGAGCTGCAAAGGCAAGATCGTCTAGCGTATTAAAATTTTGAAAGGCTTCAGGCTGCTCAGAAAAATCTACTGCAACACTGCGCTGTGTTTGGAAAAAATAAAATAAGCGCCGTTCCCCCGAATTTAAGTAGGCTTGTAGTGCTGGCGCAACATCACGATGCAATAACGCAAAAGTCGGGTGCGGGCGTTCGCCATCATGCGCATAGGCGATCTGTGCACTGTTAATACGTAATGCGGTGGAAAGTTTATGCAGTAAATTCTCTGGTAAATAAGGGCTATCGCACGGCACAAATAATAGATAGTCTGCTGAAATTTTTGTAAAAGCGCTTAACATTCCGCTTAATGAACCTTGGAAATCGGGCAATTCATCTTGAAAGCGAGGATAGGTTGGGAAAAGGCGCTGATATTCGCTTTCTGAGCGGTTGATATTAAGCCAAATATCGTTAATTTGTGGCGATAGGCGAGAAAGAATATGCGAAATAAGCGGTTTGCCATGCAAAAGTTGTAACCCTTTTTCGACTCCGTGCATGCGACGAGCTTTGCCGCCAGCTAAAATCACCGCGCTGATGTGATGCATCATTGTCTCCTCTGCTTAAAAACATAAGCGATTGTTTTGCAAAAATAGAGCTAAAAGTATATGATCCGCCCTGATTTTCAACAAGAATTTTTAAGGATTTTTCATGAAATGCAAACGTTTAGAAGAGTTGCTGGAATTATTAGGTGAACATTGGCGTAAACAGCCTGATTTACATTTAATTGATATTTTGCAACAGCTTTCAGAAGAAGTCGGTGAACCGAATAATTATCCGGCGTTGCGCGATGAAGTGTTAATTTATCAATTAAAAATGCGCAATTCAGATAAACACGAGCCGATTCCGGGCATTAAAAAAGATTACGAAGACGATTTTAAAAGTGCAATTTTACGTGCGCGGGGAATTTTAAAAGATTAACAGACTCTAATGGAAGTCTATTTTATTTTGATGCTAGTCTGAAGAACGCCTATAAAAATAAAACTGATCTGACCCCAAAAAGTTAGACTGTTATTTAAAGGACTGCTTTCGATATTGTATCGGACTCAGTCCTTTTAATTTTAATTGGATTCGTTCTTCATTATAGTACCGTACATAATCATTGATAGCCTTTTCAAGTTCATCAATGCTAGTAAACGATTTTCCGTGAAAACACTCCGTTTTACTTTGCCTTTATTGCTCGTGGCAAGTACAATTTTTTGCTTCATGATTCTGTCCCTCATATCAAAGATTTTCTTATTTTAGCCTTCACTAAAAATTTTCGAAATAATATTGACCTTAACCTTAGGTCAAGGTTTATGATTTACGCTCATTCAGTTATAACATAGGAGCAAAACATGAAAAAACTTATGACTTTTATCACACTTAGTGCTGCTGCAGTTTCAATTTGTGCCCAAGCTAATGAACAACCGCATCAAGCACACATGAATATGCCAATGTCAGCAGATTCTGCAATGCAACAAGAATTAATGCAAGGTATGAATCAAATGCATCAAGACATGATGGCAGCCATGCAATATAAAGATCCTGATGTTGCTTTTGCAGCAGGTATGTTGCCACATCATATTGGCGCAGTAAAAATGGCGGAAGTTGAATTAAAATACGGAAAAGATCCTGAGATGCGTAAGCTTGCTGAGAATATTATTAACGCACAACAAGCGGAAATTGAACAAATGCAAAAGTGGCTTAAAGTGCACAATAAAAAATAAGGGGCGGTACTAGATAACGACTAAAAATCCCATTTAGGTTAGAATAAACCAATGAGAAAAAGTCGCTTAAGTCAGCATAAATAAAATAAACTCATTGAACTGTTTGTTGCAGGTGTCACAGCAAGAACAGTCAGTGAATTGGTTAATGTAAATAAAATACAGCCGCTTATTACTTTCATCAATTACGCTTACTCATCTATCAAACAAGCCCACATTTGGAAATGTTTGAGGGCGAGATTGAAGCCGATGAAAGCTATTTCGACAGTACTCGAAAAGGCAAACGTGGTCGCGGTGTCGTGGGAAAAGTCGCGGTATTCGGGCTTCTCAAACGAAATGGCAAGGTTTATACTGTCGTTGTCCCTAATGCGCAATCAGCAACATTATTGTCAATTATCCGAGAGAAAGTTAAGCCTGATAGCACAGTGTACACGGATACCTTTCGTAGTTATGATGTGCTTGATGTCAGTGAATTTAGCCATTTTCGCATCAATCACAGCACGCATTTTGCTGAAAATCATAACCACATAAACGGAATTGAGAATTTTTGGAATCAAGGCAAAACGCTATTTACGCAAGTTTAATGGCATTCCAAAAGAGCATTTTGAGCTATATTTAAAGGAATGTGAATGGTGTTTTAACAACAGTGAAATAAAATCTCAAATTTCCATTTTAAAACAATTAGTTAAGGGGAGTTTGGTCTAGTTATCTAGTACAGCCCCCTTTATTTTTAAGGATCAACAATGAAAAAAATGATGTTAAAAACCACTTTTGTCGCACTTTCTGCTTTATTTGCATTCAGTGCTAATAGTCTTGCAGCTGAACCTGTTGAAGGTAAAGAGTATAAAGTGGTTAGCCAAGCGCCAAGTAGCCAAAAAGAAGTGGTTGAGCTTTTCTCTTTCTATTGCCCACACTGCTATGCTTTTGAGTTGCAATATAAAATTCCAAGCCAAATTAAAGAGAAATTACCGGCAGATGTGAAATTTACTCAATACCATGTGGATTTTTTAGGTCGCCAATCTGAAAACTTAACCCGTGCATGGGCGTTTGCGATGGCAAAAGGTGTGGAAGATAACGTAAAAACAGCATTATTTGAAGGCGCACAAAAAGATGCATTTAAATCTATGGATGACATCAAAGCAGTCTTCTTAGCAAATGGTGTGAGCGAAGCGGATTTTGACAGTGGTATCAATAGCTTTGCTGTTAATGGCTTAGTTAGCAAACAAACACAATATGCAGAGCGTTTTAAAGTGCGTGGTGTACCTGCATTCTTTATCAATGATAAATATGAAATTAATCTAGAAGGATTTAGCGATTCAACTTCTACCGGTGCATTTATTCAGCGTTATGTTGATGCCGTGACCTTCTTAACTAATAAATAATTGAAATCGTAATTTATGTTTAGCCCCTTAATGATGTCATTAAGGGGCTAATTTTTTTCAAGCGGTCGGATTTTTCTTAAGATTTGCAAATTCTTTTCTATATCCGCCCGCTTATCCTGCTATTTTTTGAAGTAGATCACAAAATCATAGATTCCTAATTGCATGATTAAACCTGGGGCTTATGATCTCTTTAAATAAAATAAGAGGAGTTTATTATGGTGAATTACGGTATTGTTGGCGTGGGCTATTTTGGCGCTGAGCTTGCCCGCTTTATGAATGAAGAGCCAGATGCGCATGTTTCTATGGTCTTTGATCCGGAAAATGGCCAAGCCATTGCTGAAGAATTACAATGTGATTGTGCGCAATCTTTGGAAGAATTAGTTAGCTCGCCGAAAGTGGATTGTGTCATTGTTGCAACACCTAATTATTTGCATAAAGAACCAGTGCTTTTGGCTGCAAAAAATAAGAAACATGTTTTCTGTGAAAAACCTATTGCACTGAGCTACCAAGACTGCGATGAAATGGTTCGCGCTTGTGATGAAAATGGCGTGATTTTTATGGCAGGACATGTGATGAATTTCTTTAATGGTGTGCGCCATGCTAAAGCGCTGATTAACGATGGCGTGATTGGGCGAGTGCTTTATTGTCATGCAGCTCGAACAGGATGGGAAGAGGTTCAACCGAGCATTTCATGGAAAAAAATTAGAGAAAAATCTGGCGGGCATTTATACCATCATATTCATGAGTTAGATTGCGTGCAGTTCTTAATGGGGGGGATGCCAAAAACGGTCACGATGACGGCGGCGAATGTTGCTCACCAAAGTAAAGAATTCGGTGATGAAGACGATATGCTCTTTGTTACGATGGAATATGAGGATAACCGATTTGCGCTATTAGAATGGGGATCTGCATTCCGTTGGGGCGAGCATTATGTGTTAATTCAGGGGGAGAAAGGTGCTATTAAATTGGATATGTACAACACCAAAGGAACATTGCGCGTAGATGGCAAAGAAAGTTATTTTTTTGTGCATGAAAATCAAGAAGAAGATGACGATCGCACGCGTATTTATCACAGTAAAATGATGGATGGCGCAATCCAATATGGTAAACCAGGAAATCGCACGCCAATGTGGCTGAATTCGATTATGAAGAAAGAAATGAAATATCTAAATGATATTTTACATGGTATGAAACCAGATGCTGAATTTGCCCCACTCTTAACAGGTGAAGCGGCACGCGCTGCCATTGCTACAGCAGATGCTTGTACCCGCTCTCGTTATGAAAACCGAAAAGTGGAACTCGCAGAGATTTTACAAGCGAAATAAACGAATAAAAAACCCGATACTACGTATCGGGCTTTTTTATCAAGATTCAATTATTTGAATTCGTAACGACGAATTGTTTTTAAATCTTCATCTTGTTGGTGATTTTCATCAGCTACAACAACACGCGCACCTACTGTTGCGTGAGCATCGTATTCGCGAGTTAGTTTCATTTTTTCGCCATTATCTTTTTGCACAGTCAATTCAACTTTGTTGTCGCCTAAGTCTTTGCTGTCTAAGATAGTTGCGTTGCCTTTATCTGCATAGAAATCCGCAGTACAAGCACTTAAAACGATTGCTGAGAATACAGCTGCTAAAGAGAGTTTTTTCATCATGCATCCTTACACATAACATAATTTAAAATGAATTTTAATCTGCAAAGCGATTAAAGTAGAGAAACGTTAAGATCCGCGTTTGAACCGACAATTCTTACTCGTTTACCAGCAACAAAACCGTCTTCTTTCTTCTGAACGACTACGATTTCTTTACCGTCATCTTTGCGAATCACCATCTCTAAAGATGATACTTGATTCGCTTTTTCTTCGATTGTGCTACCAGCCATTGCGCCCGCAATTGCGCCCACTGCGCTTGCAATCGCACGACCGGTACCACCACCAACTGTAGAACCAGCGATACCACCTAACACACCACCGCCAACGCTTCCAATGACGCCTGGGCTTTCTGCTTGGATTTTTACATCACGTACAGAAACGATGGTGCCGTAGCTAATAGAACGAGCTTCTTTTGCCTGTTGGCCTGAATAAACACTACCGCTATAAATGTCAGTTTGTGCACAACCTGCCATGACTAAGCTTGATAAAAGCGCTGTTGCTAATCCTAATTTTTTCATAATGTACTCCAAATAAAAGATTATGCTAGAAATGTGTCTCTGAAGAAATCACACTTTTTATATCATAAGGGTGGAGCTTCAGACAGACATTATAGCATAAAGTTTCTGCTTTCATACTAATCGCAACCGTAGGATTTGGCAAGATTTCGCCTGTAACTTCGGGTTGACTAATCTTTACATTCAATGACGGATGATTGTCTAGTTGATAGGTGGTCATCATCCTTGCTATCCAAGCCTCAACGGGTTCTTTTTCTAAAAATGGCACCACAACTTCAATATGTTCCCAACCTTCAACAGGATAAGTTTTACTTTTAGGAAAAGGTAACTCGACAATTTTTACAAATTGTCCGCCAAATTTAACCGCTTGTTGTAGCTCAAATAGCCCTATTGGGCGACCATTTACTTCGCTCTCTTTTAAAAGCGTGGCATTTTCTAATAACAAATCTCGCCACTCTAGCGCCGTTTCAACGGTGTTCATTCTCACGGCGAGATGATCAATTTGAAATTGTGATAAATCTAATCCTATGGTTTGGGTTATTTGCAAGATTTTCTGTTCGAATTGAGATAAATCGCCAAAACAAGCGGTCATTTTCTCGAAAAAATTTACATTTTGAGGTATAATTTTGTCCATTTTTTGAATGTAAAATTGAATAGGTTAAAAAGTGAATATACAACAAATTTTATCAGATAAAATCAAGCAAGCAATGATTGCAGCAGGTGCCGATGAAAATGCAGAAGCTTTAGTTCGTCAATCCGGTAAGCCTGAATTTGGCGATTATCAAGCAAATGGTGCAATGGGCGCAGCAAAAAAATTAGGCATCAACCCACGTGAGTTTGCGCAGAAAATCTTAGATAACTTAAATTTAGATGGGATTGCAGAAAAATTAGAAATTGCAGGCCCAGGCTTTATCAACATTTTCTTATCGAAAGATTGGTTAGCTAATGGTGCCAATAGCGCATTACAAGCGGTCAATTTTGGAATTAAAACTGAAAATCCGCAAACTATCGTGGTGGATTATTCTTCTCCAAATGTGGCAAAAGAGATGCACGTTGGCCACTTGCGTTCAACCATTATTGGTGATGCGGTCGTGCGTACTTTAGAATTCTTAGGCAATAACGTGATTCGTGCTAACCACGTTGGTGACTGGGGTACGCAGTTTGGTATGCTAATTGCTTACCTTGAAAAAATGGAAAATGAAAATGCCTCACAGCTTGAATTAAGCGATTTAGAAGCATTCTACCGTGCAGCCAAAGCGCATTACGATGAAGATGCGGCTTTTGCTGAAAAGGCGCGTGGTTATGTGGTGAAACTCCAAAGTGGTGATGAATATTGTCGTACCATGTGGAAAAAGTTGGTGGATATCACGATGCACCACAACCAAGAAAACTACGACCGTTTAAATGTAACCTTAACTGAAAAAGATGTGATGGGCGAAAGCCTTTACAATCCAATGTTGCCAGAAATTGTGGCGGATTTAAAAGCAAAAGGATTGGCAGTAGAAGATGATGGCGCTTTAGTCGTTTTCCTTTCTGAGTTCAAAAATAAAGATGGCGATCCAATGGGCGTTATTGTGCAGAAAAAAGATGGCGGTTTCTTATATACGACTACTGATGTGGCTGCAGCAAAATATCGTTATGAAACTTTAAAAGCAGATCGTGCTTTAGTATTTTCAGATAGCCGTCAAGCACAACACATGCAACAAGCTTGGTTAATTACCCGCAAAGCTGGTTATGTGCCCGATTCATTCAGTCTTGAACATCCATTTTTTGGCATGATGTTAGGCAAAGATGGTAAACCATTTAAAACACGTTCAGGTGATACCGTAAAACTAAAAGATTTGCTAGACGAAGCGATTGAGCGTGCAGATGCGTTAATTTCACAACGCAGCACTAACTTAACGGAAGAAGAGAAAGCGGCAGTAGTTGAAGCGGTTGCAATCGGGTCAGTGAAATATGCAGATTTGTCGAAAAACCGTACCACAGACTATGTGTTTGACTGGGATAATATGTTGAGCTTTGAGGGCAATACCGCGCCATATATGCAATATGCTTACACGCGTATTCGTTCTGTATTTGCAAAAGCGGGGATTGATCCAAGTACTTTAAGTGGTGAGATTATCTTAACAGAAGATAAAGAACGCGCATTAGCCATCAAATTATTACAATTTGAAGAAGCATTAAATAGCGTCGCAAAAGAAGGTATGCCACATATACTTTGCCAATATTTATATGAGTTAGCGGGTGCATTCTCAAGTTTCTATGAAGCTTGCCCAATGCTTAATGCAGAAGAAAAAGTGAAAAACAGCCGTTTACGTTTAAGTGATTTAACAGCAAGAACGCTCAAACAAGGTTTAGATCTACTGGGAATTAAAACCGTAGAAAAAATGTAACAAAAAGTTCCCCTCTTTTCTAAAGAGGGGGTAGGGGAGATTTCAGCGATCTCAATTTGCAAAAAATAGGTCAAAAAAGACCGCTTATCAAATCTCCCCCAGCCCCTCTTTTCTAAAGAGGGGAGCTAAAATAAGGAACAAAAATGAAATTTATTGATGAAGCCCTGATTCGTGTTGAAGCAGGTGATGGCGGTAATGGCTGTGTAAGCTTCCGCCGTGAAAAATATATCCCGAAAGGGGGCCCAGATGGTGGTGATGGTGGTGATGGTGGCGATGTTTATTTGATCGCAGATGAGAACCTAAATACCCTTATCGACTACCGTTTCGAAAAGCGCTATGCAGCAGGGCGTGGTGAGAATGGGCGTAGTGCAGGTTGTACGGGGCATCGTGGTAATGATATTACTTTACGCGTGCCAGTAGGAACTCGTGCGATTGATAACGACACCCAAGAGGTCATTGGCGATTTAACCAAGCATGGTATGAAAATGTTGGTGGCGAAAGGGGGATACCATGGTTTGGGGAATACCCGTTTTAAATCTTCTGTAAACCGTGCTCCTCGCCAAAAAACAAATGGCACACCAGGCGAAAAACGTGATTTATTACTTGAGTTAATGCTTTTGGCGGATGTTGGGATGCTAGGTTTACCGAATGCAGGGAAATCTACTTTTATTCGTAGCGTTTCTGCAGCTAAACCAAAAGTGGCAGATTATCCATTTACTACATTGGTGCCAAGTTTAGGTGTGGCACGTGTAGGCGCTGATCGCAGCTTTGTGGTGGCGGATATTCCGGGGTTAATTGAAGGGGCAGCAGAAGGTGCAGGTTTGGGGATTCGTTTCCTTAAACACTTAGAGCGTTGCCGTGTGTTAATTCACTTGGTTGATATTATGCCAATTGATGAAAGTGACCCAGCGCATAACATTAGCGTGATTGAGTCTGAGCTTTATCAATATAGCGAAAAACTTTCTGAAAAGCCGACTTGGTTAGTTTTCAATAAAATTGATACCATCGGCGAAGAAGAGGCTCAAGCTCGTGCAAAAGAGATTGCAGAGCAAATTGGTTGGGAAGACGATTACTATCTGATTTCTGCGGCCACTGGGCAAAATGTACAACAGCTCACCCGAGATATTATGGACTTTATCGAAGCTAACCCACGTGAAGTGGAAGAAGAAAATAAAGAATCTGATGAAGTTAAATTCAAATGGGATGATTATCATCAAGAAGCAATGCAAAATCCAATTGAAGAAGATGATTGGGACGATTTCGATGATGATTGGTCGGAAGAAGACGAAGAAGGCGTTGAGTTTGTTTATACTCGATAATTGCAAATCGTAAAAAGAATGAGACCGCTTGTTGTAAGAGACAAGCGGTCTTTTATATATAATATAATCACTCTGGATCATTATATGAAATTGACAAAAACACTATTTACTACCTTTTTAGGGGCTTCTATTTTTGCTTTTCCTTCGGCTACATGGGCAAATACGGTAGAGGAGCAATTTCAACAAGGTTTGGCTGCTGCTGAAAAAGGAAATCATCAAACCGCTTTCCAATTTTGGAAACCTTTAGCAGAGCAAGGATATGCCAGCGCCCAGTTTAATTTGGGCGTAATCTATGATCATGAGCAAGGTGTAGAACAGGATTATATTGAGGCGGCAAAATGGTACCGAAAAGCAGCAGAGCAAGGACATAGAGATGCTCAGTTTTATTTAGGTGTGATGTATTCAAGAGGAGAGGGCGTAAAACAGGACTATCTTGAGGAGATAAAATGGTATCGAAAAGCAGCAGAGCAAGGGCATATAGACGCCCAGTTTAATTTGGGTGTGATGTATTCAAAGGGAGAGGGGGTAAAACAGGATGATATTGAGGCGGTAAAATGGTACCGAAAAGCAGCAGAGCAGGGGCATAAGAATGCCCAGTATAATTTGGGTGTGATGTATTATGATGGACGAGGTGTAAAACAGGATTATCTTGAGGCGGCAAAATGGTATCGAAAAGCAGCTGATCAAGGGCATATAAATGCTCTGTTTAATTTGGGCGTGATATATTATGATGGACGAGGTGTAAAACAGGATTATCTTGAGACGGCAAAATGGTACCGAAAAGCAGCAGAGCAAGGACATAGAGATGCCCAATTTAATTTGGGTGTGATGTATTCAAAGGGAGAGGGTGTAAAACAGGATTATTTTGAGGCAGCAAAATGGTACCGAAAAGCAGCAGAGCAAGGATATGCAAGCGCCCAGTATAATTTGGGTGTGATGTATGCAAATGGATATGGTGTTCCTCAGGATAAAAATTTAGCTAAAGAATGGATTCTTAAGGCTTGCGTGAATCATTATCAAAAAGCCTGTGAAGTGATTACAATTAAATAAGAAAATTGTAAAAAATTGCATGAAAAAGACCGCTTGTATTTTTTGACAAGCGATCTTTTTTCATCTTTAAAATACTAATAACAAATATTTTTAGGCTTAAATAAAAACGGTTCAAACTAAGTAGTTTGAACCGTTTGTTTAGAGATTATTTTGCATCTTTGTTTTCAGCAGGTTTTTCATTTGCTTTTAACATATCCGCTGGAATAAAGCTTTGTTGTACTTTTTCCATGTGTGGAAGGTTATGCGCAATACCTTTGTGACAATCGATACAGGTTTTGTTTTGTTCCTGTGCAAGTGCGTGCATTTGTTGTGCCACAGTTTTTTGTTGGGTAAAGTCCATATCATTGAAGTTATGGCAGTTACGGCACTCTTGTGAGTTATTCGCTTTCATACGCGCCCATTCGCGTTCTGCCATTTCTAAACGATGTTTTTCAAATTTCTCTTTAGTATCTACTTTACCTGTAAAGTGAGCATAAACTTCAGTCGATGCCTGCATTTTACGAATCATTTTTGGTACGAATTCGTGTGGAACGTGGCAGTCTGAACAAATTGCTTTTACACCTGAACGGTTGCTAAAGTGGATTGAGGCTTGGTACTCAGGTACAACATCGTTAGTATGACAGTCTGAACAGAATTGCTCAGTATTAGTTGTGGCCATTCCTACATTAAATAGGTTGGTTCCAACGATAGTCCCAATGATAGTTAATAAAATAACCCCACCAATTGCCATTTTGCTCGGAGAGCGTAACCAACGGCAAACTTTTTGAATGCTTGATTTAATCATGGTTTTGCTCCTTATTTACCTTGCGTTTGACGAATTGTATCGAATTTATTTTGAATAATTGGGTTCACATCTGCTTGTTGAACGTGGCATTGTAAGCAGAAATAACGACGAGGTGAGGTACCATCAGTTTTTTGTCCATCACGAGTTAAGAAATGGCTCTCTGGAACACGTGGTGCACCCGTTGTTGGTGCAACATCCGGAGAGTGGCAACCTAAACATTGGTTCACATTTTTAGTCACTTGTAAACCACGAATACTGTGTGGAACTAGTGGGGGTTGGTTAGGGAAAGTCACAGGAATATTACCGACATCTTTATAAGGATTCGTAAATGCTGGTGCAACACTTTCCGCTGTTTTATCAATACTGTTCGCAACTTGCGGTGCATCGGCAAATGCCAATCCACTGCATAAAGCTAGCATGAAAATAAATGATTTTTTCATGAAATCCACTCCATTAAATAATTAAATATTTTTAATTTTAATCTGTTTCTCAAAACGAGAACCAAAGGTAAATACATTTTCAGCGCAGACGTCAATACAACGCCCACAGGTAATGCAATCTTTCGCTAGTACAATTTGGCTATCTTCCGGACCACCATGCAATGGAATACGCAACACTTGCGGTTCAGGGCAAACGTTATAGCAGTCCATACAGCGGTCACATCGGTTACGATCGACAACATTAATTTTAACTAGGCTTTTAGCACCAATAACGCCATACATTGCACCAATTGGGCAAAGATGACCACACCAGCCGTGTTCGGCAACAAGCAAGTCAAATAAGAAGATAACAGCAACCAACCAGAGTGTTGCGCCTAGGCCATAGACAAAAACACGTCCAAGTGCTGCAACAGGGTTTATCCACTCCCATAAGAGAGTGCCAGTCATTGCACTACCGACTAAAATCACCGCTAAAATCACATAGCGAAGTTGGCGTGAAATTTTTAATGATTGTCTAATACCTAATTTTCTACGTAACCAAGCTGCAGCATCCGTTACCATATTCATTGGACAAACCCAACTACAGAAGGCTTTACTTGCAACGACTGCGTAGAATATCGCAATAATTAAGGCACCAATAATCGTTGAGATTTCTGGTAAGTAACCTGTCGCTAAACTTTCTGCGGTAATCAATGGATCCGTTAATGGCACGACATCCAAAAGCATACTGGCGCTGTAATTGCCTTTTAGAATCCAAACTTGCCAAATCGGGCCACTTAAGAACATTAAAATAATACTTAATTGACTGATTCGACGTAGAATTAAAAAGCGATAAGCATGCCACCAACCGAGTTTTTGGCGAGCTTCTAAGCCTGCATCTTTTGGCTTATTCGGGGTATATTTTTCAGCCATTATTTAACCCCCTTAATATTTAAGTCCAGATTTGGGAATTGCTCTGCTTCCGGAACTGTTGTTGGATTTGGTACATAATCCATTGTTGCACGATTCGGTGTTGCCACTTTTTGGTTCGGTTGAACCTGCATTGGTTGATAAACCGGCTCATGTAAGCCTTCCGGCATACGGGCATCCATTGCTGGACGTAAGCCATCCGGATGTTGTTCCTCAATTAAGGATTTTCCGGCATTTTGTTTTTCTTTCCAACCTAAGCGGTAGTGACGACCGAGTAAGCCTTTGGCGATATCCATCGGTAAGACTTTAATTGCCGCTTCTTCTAATACGCAAGCTTGTTCGCATTTACCGCATCCGGTGCAAGCATCGGAGTGAACAGTTGGAATAAGCTTCGCATGAATACCTGTACGATCATTATGAATACGTTCAAGTGTAATCGCTTTATCTACTAATGGACAAACGCGGTAACACACATCACAACGCAACCCCTGCCAGTTAAGGCAAGTTTCATGGTCTAGCAATACGGCTAATCCCATTCTTGCATCATTGATATCTTTAAGTTCTTCACTTAATGCGCCACTTGGACAAGCATTCATACAAGGAATATCAGGACACATTTCGCAAGGTTTATCCCGTGCGATAAAATAAGGTGTACCTGCTTCCATTGGAGAAATTAGCGAGGCTAGATACAACATATCATATGGACACGCTTGGACACACTGTCCGCAGCGGGTACAAGCTGCCAAGAAATCCTTTTCTGGTAAAGCACCAGGTGGACGTAAAGCAATCCCCTCTTTGGCTTTAGCTTGTTGTTGCTGTAGGCCAAGAATTACACCAGCTCCACATACTCCGACGGCTGTTCTTGTCACATTTTTTAAAAACTGACGACGGTTAGGATCAAGTTTCATCTGCGTTTCCTTCTATAAGCGGTCTAGTTTTGTCAAAACTTTGCAAAATTTGACCGCTTTTGTTTTAAATTCCTCTCTTTGTTTAAAGAGAGGAGTGACTAGAAACGAAAGGGAAAATTTACGCTTTCACCACTTTAACCGCACATTTTTTGAAGTCGGTTTCGCCAGAGATTGGGTCGGTTGCATCCAATGTTAATTTGTTAGCAAGCTGACCTGCATCAAAGAAGGTGGTGTAAATTAAGCCTTGAGGGCATTTGTTACGACCACGGGTATCTAAGTAAGTGATCATTTCACCACGACGAGTGATTAATTTCACTTTATCCCCATGACGTAAGCCATATTTTTTCGCATCAGCTGGGTGCATCCAAACTAAGTTGTTCGGGAACGCACGGTGTAACTCAGGTACACGACGCGTCATGGTACCGGTATGCCAGTGTTCAAGAACACGACCAGTACATAACCATAATGGATATTCCTCATCTGGTGATTCTGCTGGTGCTTCATAAGGTACACCTAGAATAATCGCTTTTTTATCTGGATAGCCGTAGAACGCAACATCTTCGCCTGCTTTAACATACGGGTCAAAGCCTTCACGGTAACGCCATAAGGTTTCTTTACCGTCAACAACCGGCCAGCGTAAGCCACGTACTTGGTGGTAAGTATCGAATGGTGCTAAGTCATGGCCATGACCACGTCCGAAGTCAGCGTATTCTTCGAATAAACCTTTTTGTAAGTAGTAACCAAAGTGATCAGCTTCATCATTGATGTATCCCGGAACATCGGTTGGTACTTTATATTTGTTTACTTCACCATTTTCGTAAAGCACTTCATATAAAGTTTTGCCACGATATTCAGGCATTTGAGCTAATAATTCTTCACCCCATACTTCATCAGTTTTGAAGTATTTAGAGAATTCAACAATTTGCCATAAGTCCGAACGAGACTCACCTGGGCCTTTCACTTGTTGACGCCATAATTGGGTACGACGTTCTGCGTTACCATAGCCTCCTTCTTTTTCTACCCACATACAAGTTGGAAGAATTAAGTCAGCAGCTACTGCAGAAACAGATGGGTAAGGGTCTGAAACAACGATGAAGTTTTCAGGGTTACGCCAGCCAGGGAAAATTTCTTCGTTAATATTCGGACCACCTTGCATATTGTTCGTACAAAGTTGCCATAAGAAGTTTAATTTACCGTCTTTTAAGGCACGGCTTTGTTGTACCGCTGGATAGCCAGGTACAGTTGGAATCGTACCTTTTGGTAATTTCCATTTTTTCTCTGTAATTTCAACGTGTTTAGGATTGGTTACCACCATGTCCGCTGGTAAACGGTGAACGAAAGTACCTACTTCACGCGCTGTACCACAAGCTGAAGGTTGACCAGTTAATGAGAACGGACCACAACCTGGTTTAGAAATTTTACCGGTTAATAAGTGTACGTTATAGATCATGTGGTTAACCCATACACCACGAGTGTGTTGGTTAAAGCCCATTGTCCAGTAAGACACTAAGTTCTGTTCTGGATCTGCATACATTTTAGCGAGGGTTTCAAGCTGATCTTTTGGTACACCAGAAATACGGTGTGCTTCATCTAATGTATAAGGTGCAACGATTTTCTTGAATTCTTCGAAGTCAGAATCGTGCATTTTACCTGCGGTTTTACGGTTTTTCGCTGCAACTTCAAGTGGGTGTTCTGGGCGTAAACCATAACCAATATCGGTTTCACCACGTTTGAATTTAGTGTGTTTATTAACGAAGTCCCAGTTTACTTTATCGTTTTGGATAATATAGTTTGCAATGTAGTTAAGAATTGCAAGGTCTGAATGTGGATTAAACACAATAGGCACATCAGCTAATTCAAACGAACGGTGTTCGAATGTTGACATAACTACCACTTTCACATTATCAGAAGAAAGACGACGGTCAGAAATACGAGACCATAAAATTGGGTGCATCTCCGCCATGTTTGAACCCCAAAGCACAAACGCATCGGTTTTCTCGATATCGTTATAGCAACCCATTGGTTCATCCATACCGAATGTACGCATAAACGCCACCGCTGCAGATGCCATACAGTGACGAGCATTTGGGTCGATAGTATTGGAACGGAAACCAGCTTTCCAAAGTTTTACTTTTGCATAGCCTTCATAGATAGTGGTTTGACCGGAAGAGAACATCCCTACAGCATTTGGTTCTTTTTTCTTTAGGATATCTTTGATTTTTTCCGCCATGATAGTGAAAGCTTGATCCCAAGAAACCGGTGTAAAGTCACCCTCTTTATGGAATTTACCATCTTTCATACGTAATAACGGAGTTTGTACACGGTCTGCACCGTACATAATTTTAGAAAGGAAGTAACCTTTGATACAGTTTAAACCGCGGTTTACCTCTGCATCCGGGTCACCTTGGGTGGCAACAACACGACCGTCTTTGGTACCTACCAATACGCTACATCCTGTACCACAGAAACGGCATGGGGCTTTATCCCATTTAATGCCCATATCTTCTGCTGCATGAACCTCTTTAACAGGGATAGTCATGCCAGCCGCCGCAGCTGCTGCAAGCGCAGCATTGGCTTTCATAAAATCTCTACGATTAAGTTCCATAGTTTTTCCCACACAGTTGTTAAATTTTAATAGTGCTTGTTAATTTCATCCAAAAGACACAAGCGGTCAATTTTGCAATCAATCTTATTATAGTGCCTAAGTGTTTAAAATTCACTCACACTACGATTTATTTTTCATCTAAATAATTTGAAATTAAAGACACGACAATTACGCCTGGGATATCTTTAATCTCATCCATCAAATCAGCTAAAGCTAACTGACGATTACTTTCAAGGGTAACCACCAATTTGCCTTCATCAGACTTTTCGCCATGAATTTCAGCCGATGGAATGGCTAAAATAGCTGCTTTGACTTGGCTGAGTTTTTCTGGTCTGGCTTGCACGATAATGCTACAAACATACCAGTTTTCTTTTTCGTTAAATTGACTCATTGTTATTGACTTCAAAATTAATAATTCTAATCGCTTTAGTTGGGCAGATGTTTAAACATGCCCCGCAACCATTACAAGCGGTTAAATCCAGTTGTAGGGTTGCAATCCCGCCTAATGTCGGTCGAAAACGAATAGCCCGTTCAGGGCAGTAATCTCCACAAGAACGACATTCAATCCGCTGTTTCAGTAAGCATTGATCTAAGATTTCAATTTTATGTAACCAAGCTGGTTCATCGAGTGAGAGAAAAACGTCTTCAGGACAAGCCTTAACGCATTCGGTACAAAAGGTACACTCTCCGCGAGTAAAATCGATTTCAGGGTAGCCCCCAATACCTTGCTTGATAATCTTGGTCTCACAAACTTCAACACAACGTCCACAAGCGGTACATTTTTCAAGAAAATTTGCTAAATTTGCCCAAGGTGGACGAATAGCTTGGTGACCTTGTAAAGTTACTTGTTCGCTTTTTAGCGTGTTAAGAAATTGTCCACGTAAAAAACCGCGACGAGAAAGCGACGGACCAGTGTTTTCAGACAAGTTTCGCCTCTTTCAACAGCAAGTAAAAATGGTATGGAATTATCTCTGTTTTTGTTGTTTACTTAATCACTCAAACGGGGTATTTGTGACAATATTTGCACTTTAATTGATAGGTATCAAGGTATTGTGGCAAAATGGTGATAGACTCTTACTCTTTTTTAATATGATCGTAACAAACATTTAACATTATTATAATAAGGCAATAACATGAACCATTTAATTATTTATGCACATCCTAATGCGCAGAGTTTTAACCACGCGATTTTAGAAAGCATTATCGCAGCAAGTAAAGGGCATGAAGTTCATGTGCGTAACTTATTTGAACTCAATTTTAACCCAATTTTAGATTGGCAAGAAGCATTGGAGACTTTCAGTGGAAAGTTAGCAGCAGATGTGGCTATTGAACAAAGTTTTTGGAAACAAGCTGATCTCATTACGTTGATTTATCCCCTTTGGTGGATGGGTTTTCCAGCGATTTTAAAAGGCTATTTAGACCGTGTTTTAACGTATGGATTTGCCTATGAAAATGGAGAAAATGAAACAATAGGTCTGCTTAAAGGAAAGAGAATTCAACAATTTGTGACTATGGGCAATAGCAATCAAAAATATGCCGAAAAAGGTTTTTTACAATCGCTTGATCACACGTTAGGTAATGGATTATTTAATTTTTGTGGTATGGAAGCCGATATGCATTTTTTAGGCGCAGTTGGCTTAAAAACGACAGACTATGAAGCGTTGTTGAATCAAGTGAAACAGGCTTGTCTGACAAACTTAAAGTAGTTGCAAAAGATTGATTAAATTTGACCGCTTGTCGGTATGAAAATAGCCCCAATGTTGGGGCTATTTTTATTTTAGATTATTTTAAAAGATAAGCACGTAATTGCGCGAAGTCGTTATCCATTTCATCAGATAACAATGGCAATTTATTGTGTTTATCTAATGCTTCAGGCAGTGGTAAATCTAACGCTAAAATGCGTTCAACCGACTCTTTGAATTTTGCCGGATGTGCTGTGCAAAGGAAAATACCTGTTTCACCTGCTTGAAGTTGGTCTTTTAACACTTGATAAGCGATCGCACCATGCGGTTCGCATAAATAGTTTTCAGCATACATTGCTTTTAAGGTTGCTTCAGTTTCTGCATCGCTGAGCGCATCTGAACCTAACTCACTTAATGCCCAACCGTTATGTTTAAATAATTCTTCTACACGTGGCCAGTTGTTTGGACGGCTTACATCCATCGCATTTGAAAGCGTCGCAACAGTCGCATTTGGTGACCATTCGCCTGATTTTAAATAACGTGGTACGGTGTCATTTGCGTTGGTTGAAGCGATAAAACGTTTAATTGGTAAACCTAATGTTTTCGCAATTAACCCCGCAGTTAAGTTACCGAAGTTACCACTTGGAACTGACACAACAACCTCTGAACGTTTTTCTTTTGGTAACTGTGCAAAAGCTTCGAAGTAGTAACAGATTTGCGCTAATAAACGGCTGATGTTGATGGAGTTAGCTGAGTTCAAACCAATTGCTTGGCGTAATTGTGCATCATCGAAAGCTTGTTTCACTAAAGCTTGGCATGCATCAAAATCACCATTGATTGCCACAGTGCGAATGTTGCCACCTAATGTGCAGAATAATTTTTCTTGAAGCGGGCTGATTTTACCTTTCGGATACAAAATCACGACGTTGATATTTTCTAAACCATAGAAGGCATGCGCAACTGCTGCGCCGGTATCGCCAGAGGTAGCAGTTAAAATGGTAATTTTACCATCGCCACGCACAGCACTTAACGCTTGTGCCATAAAACGGCCACCGAAATCTTTAAATGCTAATGTTGGGCCGTGGAATAATTCTAATGCATAAATACTATCAGAGACTTGCGCAAGTGGTGCTGGGAAAGTGAACGCATTTTTTACCATGCTATTTAAAGTGGCTTCTGGAATTTCTTCACCGATAATTGCAGAAAGAATTTTTTGGCTGCGTTCAACTAATGGCAGCGCAAGTAGTTCATCAATGTTATCTAATTTAGGTAAAACTTCAGGAAAGAATAAGCCTTGATCTTTCCCTAAACCTTGACGCACGGCTTGGGCAAAGTTTACTTGCTCTTCAGGATGTTTGATGTTGTATAAGTTCATGAAAATGGAATCCTTTATCTTAGAGTAAAATCTGCTTGATTGTAGCTATTCCCTTTAATTAGTCAATGCAACATCTGCAAATAAGCGGTATGATTTGCTTAAAATTTTGCAAAAGGAGGCTATATGCAAACGACAATTCGGGTCATTCCAAATCAAAAACAAATCGCGCTTGTGGCTCACGACCACTGTAAACAAACTTTATTGGATTGGGTGAAAAAACACCAAGATGCGCTTTCTCAACATCAGCTTTATGCAACGGGTACAACAGGGCATTTGCTTGCACGCGAAACGGGTTTAGCAATTACGCCATTATTAAGCGGCCCAATGGGCGGAGACCAACAGCTTGGTGGGTTAATTGCGGAAAAGAAAATTGATGTGCTCATTTTCTTTTGGGATCCGATGAATGCGGCACCGCACGATCCAGATGTAAAAGCGTTAATGAGAATTGCAACAGTCTGGAATATTCCCGTTGCAATTACGCCAAGTACAGCAGATTGCCTATTGGCTTCATCGCTTTTTGATCAGCCAATTGAGGTAGAAATTCCAGATTATGAAGGTTATTTAGCTTCACGCTTATAATTTGTTAAATAAATGTGAAATTTAATTGCTTTTGTGATCTGCTTCACGGCATTTCTGAAAGAAAATCGCTAAACTAGTGGCATTTTTAAACGACATTGAGGCGTGAATATGCAAACATTTAATACAAAAAAAGTAGGTTGGGTCGGTTTAGGACAAATGGGCTCACCAATGGTAGGTCATTTGCTCCACGCTGGTTTTGAGGTGGAAGTTTATAACCGCAGCCCTGAAAAGGCACAAGCGGTAGTAGAAAAAGGTGCGCTATTAGCACCGAACGTAGAAACAGTTGCGCAAAATAACGATGTTCTTTTTCTGATGGTCTCTGATTATCCAGCGATTGAAAGCTTATTAACACTGGCAGTACTTGCGGCATTAAAAGGCAAAGTGGTTGTGAATATGTCTACCGTTTCGCCAACGCAGAATCAATTGATTGAAACACAGCTAAAATCACACCAAGTACATTTTATTGAAGCGCCAGTTTCTGGCTCAAGTAAAGTTGCAGAAGCTGGTAAATTATTAGTACTCGGTGCAGGTGATAAAGCCATTTTTGACCAACTTGTGCCCCTTTTTAACGCATTTAGTAGCAAAGTTTATCATTACGGAGAAGTGGGCAAAGCGGGCGGTGTGAAATTAGCCGTAAATGCATTATTGGGTATCTTTAATGAAGCCTATGCAGAAGCGCTGGTTTTTGCTGAGCAATTTGGTATCAATCAAGCTGATATTATTGACACCATTGCCAATGGCGCCATGAATTCACCAATGTTCCAAAGCAAAATTGCGATGTATGAAAGTGGAGAATTCCCGCCAGTCTTTATGCTAAAACACATTACTAAGGACTTAAACTTGGCTGTGGATGAATTAGAAAAAGCTAACAAACGTTCGCCACTGATTGAAAAAGCTGCGAAAACGTTTAGTGAAGCGAACCAAACAGCGTTAAGTCAGCAAGATTTAGCGAGCATCTATACTTACTTAAAAAAATAAAATCAATAATTTGTTGGGAGACAAATATAAAAAAAGCGTTGCCGTTTAACACGACAACGCTTTTTTTATATTTGTATTTGCAAATTCTGCATTAAATTAGACCGCTTGCGCAGTAGGTTTTGTTACCGCTTTTAGCAAGACATAACCAATTACAGCCGAACCTAACGTACCAAGTAAAATCCCTAAGCGAGACATTGGTAGTAAGGCATGGTTTGCATTTTCTCCACCGAAGGCGAGACCTGCGATAAACATCGACATAGTAAAACCGATACCGCATAGGATGGAGATAGCAAAAATATGTTTAAAGTTAACGCCTTCCGGTAATTTCGCAATGCGGAATAACACCGAAACATAACTAAATAGGAATACGCCAATTGGTTTACCCAGTAATAAACCTAACGCAACGCCTAATGGTAATGGTGAGGTAAGGTCACTGAAACTCATGCCTTCTAATGAAACGCCGGCATTCGAGAATGCGAATAATGGCAGAATTAAGAAGGTACACCATGGAGCAAGAATATGTTCAAGGTGATAAAGCGGAGTTTCACCGTTTTTCCCTTTTAATGGGATCGCAAAACCGATAATGACCCCGGCTAATGTTGCGTGCACGCCTGATTTTAACACTGACACCCAAAGAATTGAACCGACGATGGCATAGTTAAGTAAGCCAATCACTTTAAAGCGGTTCATCACAAACAGCGCAATGATCGCTAGACTTGCGATGGTAAGGGCTGAAACACTCATTTCATGCGAGAAGAAAATCGCAATCACTACGATAGCGCCTAGGTCATCAATAATTGCTAAGGCAAGTAAGAACATTTTTAATGCAGGTGGCACTTGTTTACTTAATAGTGCAACAATACCTACAGCAAATGCAATGTCAGTTGCCATTGGAATTGCCCAACCATCTTTAAATTCTGGATGCTGATGGTTAATAAATAGATAAACTAGGGCTGGCACAATCATCCCGCCGATAGCCGCTAACGCTGGGAAAATGGATTTTTGTATGCTAGAAAGTGAGCCTTCGAACATTTCTCGTTTTACTTCAAGCCCAACTAAAATGAAAAACACCGCCATTAAGCCATCGTTAATCCACATTAAAATAGGCTTATCAATCCCAAAATCGCCAAATTTAATCGTGAAGTGGGTTTGTAAAAAATTAAAATGGTTCTCTGCAAGCGGTGAGTTTGCTACTAACATTGCAAGAATGGCAGCGGCTAATAATAGGATTCCCCCAGCAGATTCTAGTTGCACAAAATGTTTAATTTGCCTTTGTAATTTATTCATTGTTTGTTGCATTTTTTTACTCCTTATTTCTAATCCCTATGCTATAACATTTCTGCCCTAAAATAAAAAGTATTTTGCGATTCAATTTTGGTAAACTAGTGTAAGTCAAATGGCAAAAAGAGAGAAGAAAAATGGCAAATGAGTGGCTTTATTGGGCAATAGCATCCGCATTTTTTGCAGCCTTAACTGCAATTTTTGCTAAGGTTGGCTTAAATGGAATAGATTCAGATTTCGCTACCTTTATTCGTACTTTAGTTATTATTGCAGCATTGGCTTTATTTTTAACCTATACCCACAAATGGCAGCCACTTGGTTCGCTAAATGGTAAAAATTGGCTATTTTTAATTTTATCTGGTTTAGCGACAGGGTTATCTTGGTTGGCCTATTTTAAAGCGTTACAGATGGGAAATGCTTCACAGGTTGCTCCAATTGATAAATTTAGCCTGGTTTTAGTGACGATTTTTGCCGTGATTTTTTTAGGCGAAAGACCGAGTGGGCAAGATTGGGTTGGTATTGGTTTAGTTGCTGCTGGCGTACTGACATTGGCGTTTAAGCGATGATTGAAGTCTGTTTTGCACATTGCGATGCGCCTTTACCGAAAGATTTTCACTTTAACTTACCACTTCCTTCTAAAGATGCGTTACCTCGTTTGTGGCAACGTTGGAAGAGTCGCCGAATGGCACATTTCTTATTAACAGAGCTAGGCAAGCAACAAGGTATTGAGGCGGTTAATTTCATGCAAATTCAGCGAGAAGCTAACGGTCGTCCATATATCATGCTTGATGGGGTTGATTTTAATATTAGCCATTCGGGCGAGTGGGTGGCGGTGATGCTATCTAAATCACAACCAAAGACGATAGTTGGGATTGATATTGAACATCCGCAAAGAGTCCGCCGATTTGAGGCGCTATTACGCCACTATGCCGATGAGGTAGAATGCTTGGCATTATTAGAGCCTGTAAAGCATCCATTACCAGATTTAGCTTCGCGTTTTTATTTAAGTTGGTGCTTGCGCGAGGCGGTTTTGAAAACCCAAGGTGTTGGCATTGTGGCTCTTAATGAAGTGCGCCATTTGCCTGAAAGTCAGCAACTGTTTTCTAGTCATTGCCCAAAAGGATGTTTACATTTTTATCATCAATTGCCGTTCTTTTTAGCTTATTTTTGGCAAACTTTTCCATTAGCGAAAACGAAACCTAATTTATGGCAGTGGACAGGCGATTGGCAAAAAATCGATCAAATTCAACCGCTTGTTTATCAAGTTAATCCGTTTTAGGAGCAAATCAAATGAGTCAAATTCTACAATTTTCACATCAAGATTTAACGATTTTAAAAGAAGAAACTGTTTATAAAGGGCATTTTGAACTGAAAAAAATTCACTTTAAACACAAGTTATTTAATGGCGGAGTAAGTGGAGAAGTCGTTCGTGAGTTGTTAGTAAAAGGCGCAGCAGCAGCCCTGATTGCATATGATCCTGTATTAGATAATGTTGTATTGATAGAGCAAGTACGCATTGGCGCATATGTTCCAGATTCAGATCGTTCTCCATGGTTGCTTGAATTAGTAGCAGGCATGATTGATAAAGGTGCAGAGTCTCCAGCAGAGGTTGCGATTCGGGAAGCGCAAGAAGAAGCCGGGCTGACTGTTTCAAATGTTGAACATGCTTTGAGTGTTTGGGATAGTCCAGGTGGTCAATTAGAACGCTTGCACCTTTTCTTAGGTTTAGTTGATAGCAGCCAAGTAGGCGGTATTTACGGTTTATTAGAAGAGGAAAATGAAGATATTTTGGTTCATGTTGTGAGTCGTGCACAGGCTTATCAATGGGTCGTCGAAGGCAAAATTGATAACGTGATTGCGGTAATTGGTTTGCAATGGCTTGAATTGAACTACCAAAAATATCGTAATAATAAATAGGTATAAAATCCTTTAATTTTCCATCTTTTCCAAGAAAAATGTGGCATAGTTCGCATTTTCAAACATTGCTTACTGATTTTGCCTGTTAAAACGCGTAAAGTAGGTGCGTTTTTTTGGGGGATGGAATGCAACAGGTTTATGAATTGAAAAAAGAGGCAACGGAAATTCGGTTGTTACAATTAACCGACATGCATTTATTTTCCGATCCTCAAGCGGAATTGTTAGGGATTAACACGCAAGCTAGTTTTCAAGCAGTGTTAGATGAGGTAATAGCTGAACCTCAGCCACATTTTGATGCGGTATTAGCTACGGGAGATTTGATTCAGGATTCTCAAGTTGAAGGCTATGATTATTTTGCCCAAATGGTACAGCCTTTAGCATCACCCGTTTTTTGGCTAGAAGGTAATCATGATGAACAGCCCCAAATGCGCACAAAATTGGCATCATACCCTTATATTTATGCTGAAAAACAAATTTTAGCGGGTAAACATTGGCAAATTTTATTATTAAATAGTCAAGTAAGTGGTTGCCCAAGAGGGTATCTTTCCAAAGAACAGTTGATTTGGCTAGAAGCTAAACTGGCAGAACACCCAGAACGATTTTGTTTAATTGCATTGCATCATAATCTTCTTCCGACGCATTGTGCATGGTTAGATCAACATTGCTTACAGAATACGGAATATTTTGCTGAAGTGTTGGCTCCTTTCAAACAAATTAAAGCTATTTTACATGGGCATATCCATCAAACCGTAGATAGTGCTTGGCATGGTATTCGGGTGTTAGCCACACCTTCGACCTGTATTCAATTTAAACCAAACTGTGATGAATTTACCTTAGATTTACTGGCGCCTGGTTGGCGGGAGTTAGTATTAAAGGCTGATGGACAGATAGAAACGATCGTCAAGCGGTTAAAAACGCAAACTTTTTTACCAAATCTTGAGGCTAAAGGTTACTAGTCGATTTTCATTCATTTTCGGTAGATAAAAAAAGAGCTAGGTGTTACCCTAGCTCTTTTGGATCTACATAATGAATAAAATTTTCCGATGACAGTTTCCTACCATCGTAATGTCTGACAGAGCGTTTTTTCGAAAGTTCAAAAAAATTTTAAATTTTTTTAAAAAAATGTCAAAAAAATAATTTTTCTCTAAAAACGTTGAAAATACAGGCTGTTTCTGGTGGTTTTTTGTTATCTATCTACTTTGTAAAACACCTAATAAATTTGACCGCTTGTAGGTAAAAAGAAAATAAAGATCAGATTATACAGAACTAATCGGATCCAGTATAATCTTACCTTTCGAATATTATCATGTAAGTAGTAAAAGAATGAATTTATTTGGGACGATTTACGATAAAATCATTGCGTGGTCAAAGCATAAATACGCTGCGTATTGGTTAAGTTTTGTCAGCTTTATTGAGGCAATTTTCTTTCCTATTCCGCCTGATGTGATGTTAATTCCAATGGCGATGAGCAAACCACATCATGCAACCAAATATGCCATTTATGCGGCAGTTGCTTCAGTTGTTGGTGGCGTAATCGGCTATGGCATTGGTTATTTTGCATTTGATTGGGTAAAAGATCTCATTAGTAGCTGGGGCATGCAAGCGTATTTTGAACAGGCGATGGAATGGTTTAAAACTTGGGGCGTATGGATTGTTTTTTTAGCAGGTTTCTCCCCAATTCCATATAAAGTATTTACGATTTGTGCAGGTGTGATGCAAATGGCATTTTTCCCATTTGTGATTACCGCTGCAATTTCTCGTTTCGCTCGCTTCTTTCTTGTGGCAAAATTGTCTGCTTGGGGCGGAGAAAAATATGCAGACAAAATTCGTCGCTCAATTGAATTGATTGGCTGGGGAACGGTTGCCGTTGCCGTGGTCGCTTACATTATCTATCAATTATTAAAATAAAAGGATACCTTATGAAAAAATCATCTTTTTTACTGCCGTTAGTTGCGGCTTTTGCATTGGTAGGCTGTACTAACAATAACACCTCTGAATCTGACACTGGTGCAGTGGTTGAGAATGCGGTAGGTTCAACCAATATGAATAATGGTGGATGGCAATCTGGCGATATTACGCCAACAGCAATGCCTTCTTCAATGAATCAACCAGTCAGTACACCAACTTATGGTGCAAGCGCGCCAGTTGCAACAACGCGTGCGCCAAGTACTGCACCAGTCGCAGCCCTAACCAGCTATGGTGCTAATACTGAAACTGTAGGTAATTGCCAAGTGGTTCGTAATGCAGATGGCACGCCTGTCTATGCACAAATGACGAAAGGTTGCTATACAGATAGTACTTACACCGTCGGCGCACAAGATACGCTATATTTAATTTCTTTCTTATCTGGTTCTTCAGCTAATCAAATTGCGCAATTAAATGGGATTAGCACTTCGACTAAACTCAAAGTTGGTCAATCTTTACGTGTGCGTTAATGGGGGCTAAATGAAAAAAACATCATTAAGCTTAGCTGTTGTAGCAATTGCATTAAGTGCTTGCCAGGCAGAAGCGCCAAAACAAGCTGATCCAAATGAATTAAGCCCAGGCTTAATGCAACCAGTTGATGGTTCTGGTGCACAAGCAGGTAGTTATGGTTGGGATGCAGGGATTCAGCCAGCATCAATGCCTTCATCAATGAAATAGTAGGGTTTCGCATGCAAAAAAGATTTATTTTATTACCGCTTGTTGCCAGTATTTTAACGGCATGTTCAGCAAACTCACCAGCACCGGTTGAAAATGCTAAAGATAGTAATGTCTTAAGCCCAAGTTTACCAACCCCTGTAGAGGGAACGAGTGGTACCACTTATGGTTGGCAGTCGGATATTCAACCGAGTAGTGCTCCAGTAACACCTATTACCCCGACAACAGCAACACAACCTAATGTGGTGAACCCTGTGATTACAGAACAACCCGCGCAACCGACCACAACAACTAAAACGGTAAAGCGTACGAAAACTGTACAGAAAAAAGTTGATCAAAATTTTGCTATCCCGCGTGATTCGAATAATGCACCAGTATATAGCCAAATCAAAAAAGGCTTCTATGACGGCTCAACTTATACTGTTCGTAAAGGCGATACCATGTTCTTAATCGCTTATATTATTGGTAAGGATGTAAAAGAATTAGCTGCACTTAATGGCATGAGCGAACCTTATCAATTAAGCGTTGGACAAAAATTAAAAACAGGTAAATCAGGTACTGAAACTATCACGGTTGAAGAAACTGTCACAGTACCAGTTAAACCACAAGTGACTTATCAACAAGGCGCAAATGGCACCATTTATTCTTCAGAAGGCGACATTACAGGTCCTGTGAAAGCAAGCGCAGGTTCAGCGGATACAGTGCCGGTTGCAAATGGCGGTATTCGTGCTTCTGTGGGGAATCCTGCACAAATTCAAACCACAAGTACCTCTAGTGCGGCAACGAATACAGGTATTGTGGCAACAGCAGGTACTGCTACATCAGGCAGCACATATAGTAAGCCAGCACCGAATGCGCCAGCTTCCTCTTTTGCATGGCAATGGCCGACTGCAGGTCGTGTAGTACAAGGCTTCTCTGCATCAGAAGGCGGTAATAAAGGTATTGATATTGCCGGTAATAAAGGCCAAGAGGTTAAAGCTGCTGCAAATGGTAAAGTTGTTTACGCTGGTAATGCATTAGAAGGCTACGGTAACTTAATTATCATTAAACATAGCGATGACTTCTTAAGTGCTTATGCTCACAACGATAGTATTAGTGTAGATGAGCAAGATACCGTAAAAGCTGGACAAACCATCGGTAAAATGGGTAGCACAGGAACTAACACCAACAAACTTCACTTTGAGATTCGTTACAAAGGGAAGTCAGTTGACCCAGCTCGCTACTTACCAAAACGTTAAAATCACTAACCGCTTGTTAACTGACAAGCGGTTATTTTTTGAAAGGAATTTGCAAATGGCAACACATTTAACCCGTTGTGGTTGGGTGGGCGAGAGTGATGTTTATATCCGCTATCATGATGAAGAATGGGGCAAACCTCAGTTTGATTCGCTTAAATTATTTGAAAAAATATGTTTAGAAGGCCAGCAAGCGGGACTTTCTTGGATTACCGTATTGAAAAAACGCGAAGCCTATCGTGCTGCATTTTTTCAATTTAACCCAGAAAAAATTGCTCAAATGACAGAGACTGATATCGATTTGTTGATGGAAAACGCTGGGCTGATTCGTCATCGAAAAAAGCTTGAGGCCATTGTTAAAAATGCGAGGGCTTATTTAGCTATGCGAGAGAACGGAGAAGATTTTAGCCAATTTATTTGGTCATTTGTCGGTGGCAAGCCACAGATCAACAATGTACCGAACCTTTCATGCGTACCTGCTAAAACAGAAACTTCTAAAGCACTTTCTAAGGCATTGAAAAAGCGGGGATTTGTCTTTGTTGGTGAAACGACTTGTTATGCTTTTATGCAATCAATGGGCTTGGTGGATGACCATCTTAATGACTGTTTTGCCAAAATGCAGGAAGGGAATTAAACATACTCTCTTTCTATATTTTTTCTTTTTTGAGGGGAATTAAATTATTTTTAGTGGCAATCGGTTGCTTAAATTTTCGCCCTTTTTCTCTAAAGAAAAATCCTTTATGATGTCTTTCTAAGAGGCATTACTTTTGAAGGAGAGAATATGAATAGTGTTCCATTTAGTATTGAATTGTTAGGTTATATTGCGACTTTTTTAGTGGCAGTATCATTTTTATGTAAATCAATGACCCGTTTACGCGCTATCAATGCGCTAGGTGCAACATTGTTTGTGATTTATTCATTGATTATCTCAGCTTATCCTGTGGCATTGCTTAATGCCTTCTTAGTTTGCGTGAATCTTTACCAACTTTGGCTTTTAAAACAAAAGGGCGAATTGGTTTGGTAAATCAGTCTTAAAATTTGACCGCTTGCAAAATTGGCGTAAAACTGTTGAAAGTTTTACGCCGATTTGTTTTTATGCTGCTTGATTTTGTGTGAATATCGCTCGCAAATCTGCTTCAATTAGATGCCCTAATTTCCCCATGCGGAAATTCGCTCGGATAGCTTCTCGCTGCTCGGGTTCCTTAGCCATTTTAGCTTGAATGCTAGCAGGAAATTCACTCAGTACCAAGGTGGTTTCCTCTCCATTTAGGCGGAAAATACTTGGGATTTTTTCCTCTGCCATGACAACTTGTTGCTGCGCTTCGCTATCGTAATGTTTGCGTTCTTTCTTCTCTTTACGCGAGACATAACTGACATGAATATTAGGATTAAGCTTTGCCATGCGTTGGAAATAGGCTACCACTTCTACACAATCTGGGCAGAAGGGTTCTGCCATCACAAGATAGTGGCTGGGTGATGAAATTGCTTTAATCGCGGCTTCCGTTTCAGCACTAAGTTGTACGCCAACATACACATCTAACTGATTTTCACGATCTTCTTCGCTATTAAATTCTAAATATTCATAAAAATGCGCAGCCATATTGCTCTCCTATTGGGCATAAGTAATGACTTTAATCACTTTTGTCACACCACTAACATTGCGGGCAACTTCTGCTGCGGCATTTGCTTGTTGGGCATCAAGTTTACCCATTAAGAACACTTCGCCATTTTCAGTAATGACTTTTACTTCAGTGGTTTTCACTTCTGAATTAACTAATAATTTTGATTTAATTACGCTAGTGATATAACTATCAACAGAAATTTGGCTAACATTGATTTTTTCACCAACACGGATTTCGTTATAAACATCATTCACGCCATTCACACCAGCTGCAAGGTTTTTAGCGCTTTCGATAGCTGATTGATTCGGTGCTTGACCAATTAACAAGATTTTACCGTTATAAGCCACGACGTTAATACGCGCTTCTTCTTTGAGTTGTGCGTCATTGTTAAGGTTATGAGCTACACGTTCTTCTAAAATTTCATCATCAATTTGTGTACCAGCTGAACGAGGATCCGTTGCGACTTTGGTTGCAACAGCTGCACTGGTGACAACGGCTGTAGCCAAACAGCCTTGTAAGCTAAGAAGGGATACACCAGTTAAAATAAGGGTTGAGAGTCGTTTTAACATAGACATAAATACTCCTGTTTATTTTTAGGAAAAAAGTAGGCTATCAATCAGCTCACCGAGTAAATTGACGCAAAATTGGTGGCTTTCTAAAATTCTTGCCTCATTGTGTGAAGGAATGATGATCTCTAAATCGTGATCATCAAGTAATCCTTTAGTATGATCGTTTCGGCTACTGCTAAATGCCAAAATATTCATGCCAATATTTTTTGCAGCATGGCTAGCATTTAAGACCGCTTGTTCATTGCCTGAAGGCGAGAAAGTAATGAAAAGATCGCCTTCTTTACCAATAGCTTGCAGCTGTTTGCTATAAAGATGTGCAAGTTCATTTTCTTCAACCATGACGCCAGCAAGCACGCCGTCAAAATGTAATAATTGCGCGGCAAAGCTTGGTCGAGCCAGTTGATAACGATGCAGAAGATAGCTTACTAATAGTTGTGCATTGATATAAGAACGCCCATGTCCGCAAACAATAATTTTGTTATCACTAAGTAGGCATTGCACAATGCGTTGCGCGCACTCATTCAAAATTGGTGGCATTTCATTTGCCATTTGAATTTGAGTTTGGATACTTTCGTTAAACTGCGCTTGAATTTTTTCTAACATATCAGCCTGCTCAACAAATAAATAATTAGCCAAGGAAATTAGGAATCCAAAGCGGTGGTTGGTTGCCTTCAAATGCAACAACATCAAAACGGCAGTTAGCGGTTTCTAGGCTTTGTTGATGGTGTTTCATTAGCCATAAATTTGCAGCTTGTTGCCATTTCTGTTGTTTACGGTAGTCAATGCTTTCTACGGCAGAACCGAATTTAGCACTTTTACGTTGGCGAACTTCGACAAAGACGAACGTTTCTTGCGCTTGCATGATTAAATCTAATTCGCCACATTTAAAGGTTGCATTGGCTTCAATAAATTTTAGCCCTTGCGATTCTAAATATTGACGGGCTTGTTGCTCATAGATTGAGCCTTGTGCCCGTCGATTAGTTTGATTAACGAGCTTGTTCCACAGCGCCATTATGATATTGCATCCATGACAGTGAGCGTTCAATTTGGCAGTTTCTGCCTGCACTTAAGTTCCCTGTTAAACCAGAAACTTGATAGCCTGGAATTTTGCTCACTTCATTAAATTTATTTGCAAGTAACCAAGCATCTGCTCCCATAGCATATAAGCGCATTCTTTGGAAATCGCTCGCTGTGAGTGTGGCAGCTTTTTGATATTCATCTGAACTTGGATCTGCTAATAATGGAATTTCGCTGAATTTTACACCTTCCATTGCTGTGTAATAGTCTGCGCCATTAGTTGGGGCATTACTGCGTGATGAAGTGTAAATTGCGAAAACGCCTTTCAGTGGCGTAGAATCTACACCTTGTTTAATTTCATACACTTGTTCTGCGGTACCGAGTAAATACAGACCACCTTGGCTTGCATTTGTGCTTTGGATACCTGCAGTCGCATCTTCGCTGCTGTTGTAGTAACGCACATCAGCATCGCTACCGGTTAATTGGCGCCAGCGAGTGGTAAAGGCATCTGCAGCTCGTTGACCGAAATCATCTTGTGGCGCAGAAACATATGCATTACGTTGTCCGTCTTGGAACATTTTCTCTGCGGCTGCTTTTGCTTCAGCTTCAGGCGATAGACTATAGTAACAAACTTGCGACAGTGCTTTAGCATTTGGTGTTGCATTTAACGCTAATACATTTACCCCATTGATTGCAGGGCTTGCTAATAGGCTATCGATTCGGTCTTTTAATAATGGACCGACAATTAAATTTGCACCGTTTTGTTTTGCTTGCTCAACTAAGGTGGCTGGATCGGCTGAATCGGTATCTAACACTTGAATGCGAATTGGGTTATCGCCTTTGGCTTCATCAAAACCACTTTTAATGATTTGACCTAAGGCTTGAGCCTCTCCGCTTAATGGCAATAACAGTGCAATATCATTAAGCTGAGTTTGTTGATAGCTATTCACGCTTTGTAACTCAGAAGGCAGTAAATTCGTCGCACTGTGTGTTGGATATTGAGCACGCCAGTTATTCATGGCTTGCTGCATTTGTGCAGGATTGTTAACGTTTTGGTTATAAGCCGTAATGAGTGCAATCCAACCCGCAAATTCAATTTCTCCAGCTTTAATGCTCGCCTGTTCAATTGTTGCACGGTTACCTTTTCTTAATGTTGACCAGATTGTATCGTTGTTTTCCTGACGCGCTTTATTATCAGTTAAATAGTTATTCATCATTGAACGTGCGCGGACAATTTCCACTGGGTCACGTTGGTTTTCAGCAATGTTAGCTTGTGTTTGATAAAAACGTAGCATTTGAACTTGGCTTAATTGTGCAAGCGGTAGATTTCTTAATAAAGTTTGTGCCTGCTCATTGTTGCCACGCGCAGCATATAATTGCGCAGAAACTAAAGCATATTCTGTTTTTTGCACTTCATTTTTTTGTAGTGCTTCCATCAATTTAGGCGCATTTGTTAATTCATCAAAAGTGTTTTGCGCTTCTTCTGCTTTATTTTCTTCAATCAATTTACGCACAGCTAAAAGATGATAAGTGATTTTATCTTCTTCATCTTTTACGCTATCAGCTTTGTTAATATAAAATTCAGAACTTGCATACGCTTCATTTTTAATCGATTGCGTAACTAGATTTTCTGAAGCGCAAGCAGAAATAAGTAGGGCAAGTGCAGTTGGCATAAAGACAGTTTTCATTTTCTGTTTTAAAATAGTTGCCATATATAACTCCAAGATTAGTGTCATTGAGCAATGTGCTCAGATAATGTCAAATCTTACTTATCAAACGATGTAAAATCAAATGAAAAACGAACAAAAAGGCATATTGTATATTGTTGCCACGCCCATTGGAAACTTAGGCGATATTACTCAGCGCGCATTAGAAACTTTCGAAATAGTCGATTTAATTGCGGCTGAAGACACTCGTCATAGCGGGCTATTATTAAGTCATTACGGCATTAAAAAGCCTTTCTTCGCTTTACACGATCATAATGAGCAGCAAAAAGCCACTGTTTTGGTTGAAAAGCTCCAACAAGGTATAAATATTGCTCTGATTTCAGATGCAGGTACGCCACTAATTAGTGACCCTGGTTTTCATTTAGTTCGTCATTGCCGTCAAGCGGGTATTCAGGTTGTGCCGATTCCTGGCGCTTGCGCAGCAATTACTGCGTTATGCGCTTCTGGTATTGCATCAGACCGTTTCTGCTTTGAAGGGTTCTTACCGGCAAAATCAAAATCTCGTTGTGATAAGCTTGAAGCTTTAGCCGAAGAGCCTCGCACCTTAATTTTTTATGAATCTACCCACCGAATTTTAGAGACGCTTGCAGATATGCAAACAATCTTTGGAGAGGAACGCTATATTGTGATGGCACGAGAGCTGACCAAAACTTGGGAAACGATTCATGGCGATAGCTTAGGAAAGTTAATCTCATGGCTAAAAGAGGATAGTAACCGCATCAAAGGAGAAATTGTATTAGTGGTGGAAGGAAAGCCGGAAACTGAGAGCGCAGAATTTTCTTCACAAGCGGTCAAATTATTGGCCTTACTTTGCAAAGAGCTGCCATTGAAAAAAGCAGCCGGTATTGTTGCAGAAACTTTTGGTTACAAGAAAAATGCGCTTTATCAATATGGGCTGGAAAATTTAGGCGAGAAATAGCTTTTTTGCTTTGTCTTTTGGTATGAAAAAAAGAATCCCCTCTTTGGCTGAGAGGGGAGGGATGATTGGGTAAACTTAGCGAGAAGTGCTAAGCCCATTGTGCAAATTCTAGATATTCTGTTAATTCGGGGTATTGTTTAAGCCACTTTTGCCATTGGATTTCATCGACTTCGATTGTCAGAAGTCTGTCTCCAAATTCATTAAAACGTTCTTGCTTAATACAATGATGTTGGTAAAACTGCGCGTAAATTTGACCGCTTGTTGGCGGCAATAAGAGCTGTTTAGTGACTAACGTATTACGAAGACGTTCGCAAATTGCTTGGTGAAGTAAATCTACGCCAAGCCCTGATTGCGCACTGAGATAAACTGCAATTGGTTTTCCATTTTCATCGCGCTCAATAAAGGGTGAAACCGCAGGGAGTGCATCAATTTTGTTATAGACTTGCAAAATGGGGACTTCATTCGCGCGAATTTCATCAAGTACTTGATTCACTGCACTGATATTTTCTAGCTTACGGGCATCTGCGGCATCAATAACGTGAAGGAGTAGCGTAGCTTCACACGTTTCTTGTAACGTGGATTTAAAGGCCGAAACTAAATCATGTGGCAGGTTACGAATAAAGCCAACCGTATCTGCAAAAATCGTGGTACCAACTTCAGGCAGTTGTAAACGGCGTAAAGTCGGATCGAGTGTTGCAAACAGTTGATCGGCAGCATAAACATCTGCTTGTGTAAGCGTGTTAAATAAGGTGGATTTTCCCGCATTTGTATAGCCCACCAATGAAACAGTTGGAATATCTGCTTTTTGGCGAGTTTTACGGTTTTGATGACGCTGCTGGTTAACCTTTTCTAAACGGCGTTGCAGTTGCTGAATGCGAACTTTGATTAAACGACGGTCAGTTTCTAATTGTGTTTCCCCAGGCCCGCGTAAACCTACCGCTCCTCCTTTTTGTTGGTCTTGCTTACCTAAACGGCGGACTAATCGGGTTGAGAGGTGCTTTAACTGCGCCAATTCAACTTGTAATTTCCCTTCATAGCTTCTTGCCCGTTGTGCAAAAATATCCAAAATAAGCCCTGTGCGATCAACCACGCGACAGCCGCATAATGCAGATAAGTTACGGGTTTGTGAAGGGCTGAGTTCATGATTTACTAAGACTAAATTGGCAGATAACGCTTCAACCGCTTGTTGAATTTCTTCGGCTTTCCCTGTGCCAACAAAATACTTGGCATGCGGTGTACTGCGGCTTGTCGTAAGCGTGGCCAAGACTTCAACGCCAGCGGAATGCGCAAGAGTTTGAAACTCAGTTAGGTTTTCGATATCTTTTTCAGGCGAGAGAAAAAGGTGCACTAAAATGGCGCGATCTTTTTCTTCAAGTTGTGTTGGGTGTGTTTTTTCACTGTTTTCAGGAAACAGAAAACCAAGCGATGAATTTTCGTCCTCGCTTGGTAACGTTGTTTGAGTTGAGATTGAAGAAATAATCAAATTATTCCGTAACAGGTTTTTCTTGCGCTAAATCAACGTGTTGATACTGGGTTTGTGTGTGACCGTTATTATTGTGAGAAACCGCACGTGCCGGAACGACAGTTGAGATTGCGTGTTTATAAACCATTTGGCTTACCGTATTTTTTAATAAAATTACGAATTGGTCGAATGATTCAATTTGACCTTGTAATTTAATGCCATTTACTAAGTAAATAGAAACAGGAATGCGCTCACGGCGAAGTGCATTTAAATATGGGTCTTGTAAAGATTGACCTTTTGCCATTAGATTTTCCTTTTTTATAATTGTAGACAACCTAACTAACAGTTAGGCATAGAAATCTTATCATACTTTAGATAGTAACAAGTCGGATCAGTGGAAAGTTAACGTAAACTTTTCTCTATTTTGTCAATTATTGTCAATTTTGCTTGTTCTGGGTTTAAGCTATCAAGCCAGGTGATTTCATCTTTCCAACCACGCAGCCAAGTAATTTGGCGTTTTGCTAATTGACGAGTGGCGCAGATGCCTTTATAAATGGCTTCATCTAAAGAAATGTCGCCTTGTAAATATTCCCACATCTGGCGGTAGCCAACACAGCGGATAGAAGGTAAGTCAATATGTAAATCTTCCCGCAAAAATAACCGCTTGACCTCTTCTTCAAAACCCAAATCCATCATTTTTTGAAAGCGTAGCGCAATCCGCTCATGCAAGATGGCACGATCTTGTGGGGCGATGGCAAATTGCAGCAGGCGGTAAGGCAAAGTTTCCCCTTTTTCCGTGGTCAGCTCGGTCATGGTTTTACCAGTAATATAAAACACTTCCAACGCGCGGTTAATTCGCTGGCTGTCGTTAGGGTTGATTCTGGCTCCAGCCACAGGATCGATTGATAACAGTTCTTGATGCATACCCGCCCATCCTATTTTAGCGGCTTTTTCTTCAATTTCTGCGCGAATAATCGGGTCGGCAGAAGGAAGTGGCGAAAGCCCTTCAAGTAATGCTTTGTAATAAAGCATTGTACCGCCAACCAATAAAGGAATACGACCGCTAGCACTGATTTCCGCCATTTCTTTTAAAGCATCTTCACGGAAATTCATCGCTGAATAACTTTCTTTCGGATCAAGAATATCAATTAAACGATGCGGCGCTAAGGCTAATTCTGCCGGAGTTGGCTTTGCGGTGCCGATATCCATGCCTTTATAGATCAAAGCAGAATCCACGCTAATTACTTCAACTGGCAGTTGTTGGCGCAAAGCAATCGCTAAATCGGTTTTTCCCGAAGCAGTTGGGCCCATTAAGAACAGGGCTAAAGGTTGTTGGGTCATTATTCCTCTAAATTGGGTAAACAAGCGGTCGTATTTTACGAAGAAAATGCAAAAAGCCCAAACAGCGTTTGAGCTTTCTTTTTAAGTGGCGAAATTATTCAAGGTTTTGAATTTGTTCACGCATTTGCTCAATCAATACTTTTAATTCTACGGCAGAGTTAGTTACATCTGCATTGATAGATTTTGAGGCAAGCGTGTTGGATTCACGGTTGAGTTCTTGCATCATGAAATCTAATTTACGGCCAATTGCGCCACCTTTTTTCAAGATTGATGTGGTTTCTTTTACATGCAGTTGTAAGCGATCAAGTTCTTCAGCAACATCAAGGCGTTGAGCAGTCAACACCATTTCTTGTTCAAGGCGTTGTGGGTCAAGCTGTAAATTTAATTCATCAAACCGTTGTTGGAGGCGTTCTTTTTGCCATTGCAAAATGCTTGGCATTTGGGCTTGTACTCGGGTGGCGATTTCGCTGATGGTATCTAAACGTTGCTGAATCAAGGTTTGAAGATTTGCCCCTTCACGCCCACGCATTGCGATAAATTCAGCTAAAATTTGCTCGAAACCGGCTAATAAATCTTCTGCGATTTGGTCGAGATCTTGGTTCTGGCTATCAACCACACCAGGATATCTTAATACATCAACTAAATTGATTTCGCCTGCTCCAGCAATGGTTTGTAAACTTTTTAGCGCACTGACAACTTTTTCTGCATAAGCATGATTAAGTGCCAATTCGTTGCTTTCATTATTAGTCAGTTCAATACGCAAGCTACATTCCACTTTTCCGCGTGTAAGCGTTGCTCTTAAGCGCTCGCGTAATCCCATTTCTAAATGGCGAAACGCTTCAGGTAAACGGAAATAGGTTTCTAAAAAACGTTGGTTAACGGAACGAATTTCCCAAACCGCATTGCCCCAATTTTTTTTCAGTTCAAGATGCGCAAAGGCAGTCATACTATAAATCATGATAATTCCTTACATTAGGCAAAAGCCGCTAATAAAATTCGCACCATTGTACTGTTTATTTGTTAGAATGGGCAAAATTTTATTTAGAAGGAATAGAAGAATGCGCCCAAATAATCGTGAAGCTCAACAAGTTCGCCCAGTGACAATCACTCGCCATTACACCCGCTATGCGGAAGGTTCAGTATTAGTTGAGTTTGGTGAAACAAAAGTGTTGTGTAATGCCACTGTTGAAGAAACTGTACCGCGTTTCTTAAAAGGGCAGCAGCAAGGCTGGGTAACGGCTGAATACGGTATGTTACCACGCTCAACGCATAGCCGAATGGCGCGCGAAGCTGCAAAAGGTAAACAAGGCGGGCGTACAATGGAAATTCAACGTTTGATCGCGCGTTCTTTACGTGCAGTAGTAGATTTAAAAGCATTAGGTGAGCGGACTGTTACCGTTGATTGTGATGTTATTCAAGCCGACGGTGGCACACGTACCGCATCTATTACTGGCGCTTGCATTGCATTACATGATGCGCTAAGCAAATTAGTGGCAGATGGCACATTAAAAACCAATCCAATGAAAGGATTAGTTGCCGCCATTTCTGTTGGTATCGTCGATGGTGAAGCTGTGTGTGATTTAGAATATGTTGAAGATTCTAATGCAGAAACAGATATGAATGTGGTGATGGTTGATGATGGTCGATTAGTCGAAGTACAAGGTACAGCAGAAGGCGAACCATTCTCTCATATGGAATTATTACAACTTATTGATTTAGCGCACCGCGGTTGCGAACAGTTATTCGAAGTGCAGCGCCAAGCGTTAGCTGCTAAAACTGAAGAATAATTTTGTAAAAAAAATGAGAAAATTAGACCGCTTGCGCCCTGGCTTTTGCTAGGGCGCAAATTTTATTTATGCCGACTATTTATTTGAACCCTCTGGGTGCAGACCAATTCCCTGATGGCGTTCTTGCAATTTTGCAATTACATCCTCCCATGCCAGTTCTTGATGGTGCAACAACACAGTTAAGTGATAAACCAAATCCGCCGCTTCGCTGAGGGTTTCTGGTTTATCTTGTGAAACGGCAGCTAGCGCAGTTTCTACCGCTTCTTCTCCCACTTTTTGGGCGATTTTCTTAATGCCTTTGCTGTGTAGTGTTGCTGTGTAAGAGCTGGCCGTATCGGCGTTTTTCTTTTCTGCTAAATGCTGCTCCAGTAGGGCAAACCATGTCCAATGGCTAGTAGCTTGTTGGGTAAATTGATGAAAGCAGCTGTCTTCTCCGGTATGGCAGGTCGCGCCGATAGGGTTGGCTAAAATTAACAAGGTGTCATTGTCACAGTCCAAGCTCATATCCACCACATTCAAAAAATGCCCTGAGGTTTCCCCCTTGGTCCAGAGGCGTTGCTTGGTACGGGAATAGAAGCTCACTTTGCCTTCATTAATGGTTTTGGCTAAGGCTTCGTCATTCATATATCCCAACATCAACACCTGACCGGTTTGTGCGTGTTGGACAATGACAGGCAGTAACCCATCGACTTTTTGCCAGTTGATAAGGCTAGTATTAAGCATCATTTTCCTTACTCTCTGATTTCAATATTGTGTTGACGTAAATAGCGTTTGAGTTCTCCAATCTGAATAATCTGCTTATGGAACACGCTTGCGGCTAATGCGCCGTCGACATTGGCTTCGATAAAGGCATCGCGAAAATGCACCATTTCTCCTGCACCGCCTGAGGCAATAAGCGGCACGTGGCATACTTGGCGCACCATTTTTAGCTGTGTGAGATCATAGCCTTGGCGTACGCCATCTTGGTTCATCATATTGAGTACGATTTCACCCGCACCACGGCTTTGTACTTCTTGCACCCAATCAAGTAACTGCCAATGGGTTTGGCGGGTACGGCTTTCATCACCGGTATATTGGTTGACCCAATATTTTCCAGTTGATTGCTCAAACCAGCTATCGATGCCAACAACGATCGCCTGCACGCCAAAGCGTTCGGAAAGTTGGTTAATCAAATCGGGATTAGCTAGCGCAGGAGAGTTGATCGAGATTTTATCCGCGCCAAAAGCAAATAACTGCTCGGCATCGGTGACAGTTTTAATTCCGCCGGCTACGCAGAAAGGGATGTCAATTACCTGCGCTACGCGTTGCACCCAGCTTTTATCCACGGTGCGGCCATCCGATGAAGCGGTAATATCATAAAATACCAGTTCATCGGCACCTTCGGCAGCATAGCGTTGTGCCAATGGGACTATATTGCCAATAATTTCGTGATTACGGAATTGCACGCCCTTAACGACTTGCCCATCACGTACGTCTAAACAAGGAATTATCCGTTTTGCCAACATTCGATTGCCTCCGCTACATTAAATTTGCCTTCTAACAAGGCGCGCCCGACAATAACACCTGTCACACCAGTATTTTTAAGCGCCTCAATATCCGCTAGGCTACCAATACCGCCCGATGATTGGAATTGAATATCGGGATATTGCGCGCAGATTTCACGATATAAATCGACGTTTGAACCTGCCAAGGTGCCATCACGCGAAATGTCGGTGCATAACACATGGCGTAAGCCGACACTTTGATAGTCTTCGATTACTTCTTCTAATAATACGCCACTAGCTTCTTGCCAGCCGCTGATTGCCACAATTTTTTGACCGCTTGCATTGATGTTGATGTCCAATGCCAACACGAATTTCTCCGCGCCATATTGAGCAAACCATTGTTTTACGGTGGCGCGTTCTTTAATCGCTGTTGAACCGATCACCACGCGGTTTGCGCCTGCCGCCAATAAATCGGCAACATCTTGTTCGCGACGAATCCCACCACCGACTTGCACAGGGCAGGGCGTTGCAGCAATGATTTGGCGAATTAACGCGGTTTGGCGGGCGTGTGGATTTTTCGCCCCAGTTAAATCCACCAGGTGTAATTGCTGTGCGCCTTGACGAACGTAGTCAGCAAATTGCGCGATAGGATCGTCGCAATAAGTAGTTTGTTTGGCGTAGTCGCCTTGGTGTAGCCGCACAACTTGGCCATCAATTAAGTCAAGGGCGGGAATAATTTGTGATGTTTGCATAGTTTTTCCTGTGTAATGTAATTAGTTCCCCTCTTTAGCAAAGAGGGGTTAGGGGAGATTTGGCAGAAGTCTTTTTCAACCTTGTGAGAGATTAGACATCGTAATCAAATCTCCCCCTGCCCCTCTTTTCTAAAGAGGGGGGCGTGCGTTATTTTAGCTCTGTAGTCTATTTCACTTTCTCTACAAAATTTTTCAACAGTAACGCACCATTTTCGCCTGAGCGTTCAGGATGGAATTGCACTCCGTAGAAGTTGTTTTTGGCTATTGCGGCGGAGAAATCCACGCCGTAATGGCTGGTCGCAATGGTATTTTCATTAGGCAATATCGCATAGCTATGCACAAAATAGAAATGGCTGTCCTGCGCAATGCCATCAAATAGCGGGCAATTTTCATCAAAATGCACGCGATTCCAGCCCATATGAGGCAAGGGCAAACCGGTATCCGGAATCAGTTCGGTTTGCCCACTCATTAAACCAAGGGTGGAGACATTGCCTTCGGTAGAGAATTCCGTCATTAGTTGCATGCCTAAGCAAATGCCTAGCACAGGCTGTGTGAGATTTTGGATTACTTCAATCAACCCTAAGCGTTGCAAATTCAGCATTGCTGCCTTGGCAGTTCCTACACCGGGTAAAATTAATTTATCGGCAGATTTAATTTTATTGAGATCATTGGTGATCTCCGCACTATATCCTAATCGCTCAAAAGCAAATTTGACGGAGGAGAGGTTGGCGCAGTTTGTGTTGATGATTAAAATATTTTTCATTACATTAATTTCTTTTAATAAAAATGCTATATAATTTCTTTAAGTTATCAAATTTTTCTTTTTGATTCTCAGAAAAGGCTTCAGATGAAAATGTAGTCAGAATATGAATAAATAATGTATCCTTATTATCCTCCATATTTTCCACTCTATGAAATTTACGGTAAACTATATATCCGTATTCATCCTCAAACTCGCCAATCGATCTAAATTCTTTATCAAATTCGAAATCTGAATCTTTTAATGGGCTGTTTCTCTTTTTTTTAAAAAGTATGTTAAGTATAGTATTAATAGATATCCATTTTCTAATTCTATTCTCGTCTGTGTTACAACCATCTTCAGACAAAATACTATCCCTAAAATCAGAATATGGAGGAGGCATATATTCTATTGTTCCATCTTCATTTTTATATTCTTGCTCAGAATACATTTCTTCGATATTATCCTTATGTTTTTTAATTAAAGATAATGCATCTTTATAATCTAATCCAGAAGCAAAAGAGATGAACCTGTATTCTAATTCATCTAAATTCAAATGCTCAAAGAAAGATAATTTATTTATACATTCTATATATCTTTCATATTGCTTCTCTCTGTTACAGATGTTAAAGGCTAAAATAACCAACATCTTTCTTGATAAAAAACTTCTTAAAAAACCTGAGTATTCTTTATCTTTATTTAAGTCCATATTTTTATATATGAATTTTAAAAGTCTATATAGAGTTAGTAAGTAAGAATCTATCTCTGAAAAAAATTTATCATTATTAGATGAAAACTCTCTTAATTTAGAAAAAGATTCCTTTGATAATATCTGATTATAATAATTATCAATTAACCTTTCTCCAGATTTATCTAGCATTAACGACTCCAAATTTTCTAATTTAGCATTATGATGTTCTAACATCATAGAAAAAGTTTTTTCAAAATCTTGTTTTTGTTGCTCTTTATCTCTTTGGTAATTTTGATAAATAACAACTAAAAATGCTAATGCAGCAAATATTCCTCCAGCATAGCTACCAAAATCAGCCCAATCACTTCCATTATTCGAAATTCCTAATCGACCAGCAAAATACCAATATGCCCCAAAAGCAAGAATAGTAAGAAAAATTGCAAATCCAGTTAATAATTTATTAAACATATAAATCCTTAAGTTATAGCGTTTACATAGGTATTTACCATGAACTAACTCAGCAACCGTTCACGGCAACTGCTATTATAATACACCCTTACTACTCGGCAACTCCTCCCCCTCAATTCGAATTGCTTGTCTTAAGGTTCTGCCGAATACCTTAAACAGGCTTTCAATTTTGTGGTGGTCGTTATCGCCGGTGGCCTTGAGGTGGAGCGTGGCGAGCAGCGAGAATGCTAGGGATTGGAAAAAATGCTCGGTGAGTTCGGTGCTGAAATCGCCGACTTTATCGCGTTTGAAGCGGGCAGCGAATTTGATCCAAGGTCTGCCGGATAAATCTAAGGCACATTCGGCGCGGCATTCATCCATCGGGAGCACAAAGCCGAAGCGGGCGATGCCGCGTTTGTCGCCAAGGGCTTGTTTCAATGCTTGACCGAGGGCGAGGGCAGTATCTTCCACGCTGTGATGTTCATCGATCCACAAATCACCATTGCATTGTACATTCATGCGGAATCCACCGTGAGTGGCGATTTGGTCAAGCATATGGTCGAAGAAACCAACGCCGGTTTTGATATCGTTAACCCCAGTTTCATCCAGCCATACTTGCACTTTAATATCGGTTTCTTTGGTTTTACGCACCACTTCAGCAAAACGTGGTGGGCGGTTGCCGATGTTGCTTACCGCTTCACCCAATAATTTTTCGGCAATCAATTCCCAAGGCATTTGTTGCGGGTGGTATTGAATAGCGCGAATACCTAAATTTTCCGCTAATTGCACATCGGTTGCTCGATCACCAATCACAAAAGAATGCGCAGGATCGAATAATTTCTTTTCAATATATTTTTTAAGTAACTTGGTTTGTGGTTTGCGGCATTGGCAATGATCTTCCGGTTTGTGCGGACAAATCAAAACATCATCAAATTCAATCCCCTGTGATTTGAATAACGCCATCATTGCATTATGCGGTTTATCAAAATCCGCTTGTGGGAAAGAGTCCGTTCCCAAGCCATCTTGGTTTGATACCATCACAAAACGGTATTTTTCTTTCAATTTCAGCATCGCTGGAATGACGTTCGGCTCGAATTTAAGTTTTTCAAGGCTATCAATTTGAAAATCAGTTTTCGGCTCATCAATCAAGGTACCATCGCGGTCAATGAAAAGAATAGGTTGCATGGGCTGTTCTCCTGTGTATTAGTTTATTTGTTTGATGGCTTCAACCACACGTTCACATTCTTCTTTTGTGCCAACGGTGATACGAATGCAGTCTTGTAAATTTAACGCTTTATTTTGGTCGCGCAGAATAATTCCCAAATCCCACAAGGCTTTAAATACTTTTTCGCCATCTTGGCATTTAAATAGCAAATAATTCGCTTCACTTGGAAAGACTTGTTCTACTTGCGGTAATGTAGCTAGTTTGTCGGCAAGCCATTGACGATTATCCAGAGTGGTTTGCACGCGTTCCTTAACCACGGTTAGATTCGCATCGGCAACCGCTTGGGCGGCAATATCTGCGCTTGGAATCGGGATCGGATAAGGCGCAATCACCTTGCTCAGAATTTGAATCAATTCTGCATTAGCCAAAACAAAACCACAACGTAATCCGGCTAAGGCAAAGGCCTTAGAAAGAGTGCGGATGATGGCTAAATTCGGGTAGTTTTGCAGTTCGTTGGCAAAGCTCGCTTCAGGACAAAATTCAATATAGGCCTCATCAACCACCACAATCGCCTTGCCGGCGGTCATTTGCAATAATTTGATTAAATCAGACCGCTTGAGCAGATTGCCGGTCGGATTGTTTGGGCTACAAACAAATACCGCTTTCACGCCGTCCAATTGCGCTTCGATGGCTTCCAAATTGAGCTGAAAATCGGCATCGAGCGGCACAGTTTTGCAGGTAACATTGGCGGTTTCAGCGCTGACTGCATACATGCCGTAGGTGGGTGGGCAGAATAAAATGGCGTCCTGTGCAGGTTCACAAAAGGCGCGAATAATCAGTTCAATGCCTTCATCGCCACCACGGGTGACTAAAACGTTCTCGGCGTTGACTCCGGCATAGGCGGCATAGCCTTCAACCACTGCCTGTGGCTGAGGCTCTGGATAGCGGTTTAAGTCTTTACCGGAAAGTTGAAAATTCGGTGAAAGCGGTGATTCGTTTGCATTGAGCCAAATCGTACCGTTGCCGCCCAGTTTTCGGGCGGATTGGTAAGGAGTCAATGCTTGGACGTTGGGGCGGGAAAGCTGTGTTGTGTTCATATGTTGTCCTTTTTTAGATTTTTTCTTCAACTCTAATAAAATCAATGGGTTAGGTGTTGTTTTTGCAAAAACTCGAAAATCCGAGGGGGCGTTTAATTTAACTTACTGCGCATTTAGTTTTGCCAAACGAATGCTGACAGCTTGTTTGTGGGCATCTAATTGCTCAGCTTCCGCCATCGCTTCTACAGTTTTTGCCAGATTTTTAAAACCTTCAGGGCTGAGTTCTTGGACGGTCATCCGTTTGCTGAAATCCGCTAAACCAAGACTGGAGTAAGTTTTGGTATAGCCATAGGTCGGCAACACGTGGTTGGTACCGCTGGCGTAATCGCCCATGCTTTCCGGGCTGTACGCCCCTAAGAAAATCGAACCGGCATTGTCCAATTCGGGCAAGAGTGCGCGGGCATTTTGGGTTTGTACGATTAAGTGTTCCGGTGCGTATTCGTTGCTGATTGCTACGGCTTGCGCCAAGCTTTCGGCAATAAAAATACGGCTGTGGCTAAGGGCTTTGCTGGCGGTTTCAGCACGTGGTAAACGCGCTAGTTGGCGGGCAATAGCCTGTTCGGTTTGTGCGGCTAATTGCCCATTGGTGGTGACTAAAATCACTTGGCTGTCAGCGCCATGTTCTGCTTGGGAAAGCAGATCGCTGGCGACAAATTCTGGATCTGCCGTTTCATCCGCAATAACCAATACTTCCGATGGCCCAGCCGGCATATCGATGGCAGTACCGCTTTGCACCACTTGGCGTTTGGCCTCAGTCACAAAGGCATTACCCGGGCCAAAAATTTTATCGACCTTAGCCACTGTCTCGGTGCCTTGTGCCATAGCAAAAATGGCTTGTGCACCGCCCACCGCATAAATGGTTTCCACGCCACATAGTTGTGCAGTGTAAAGAATTTCATCGGCAATTGGTGGTGGGGAACACAGCACAATTTTTTTACAGCCGGCAATTTTTGCCGGAATTGCTAACATCAAAACAGTCGAGAATAATGGTGCTGAACCGCCCGGAATGTATAGTCCCACGCGGGAAATCGGACGGGTAACAACTTGGCAGCGCACACCGGCTTGGGTTTCGATGTCGATTTCTTGATTTTGTTGTGCCTTGTGGAAGGCTTCAATATTGGCTTTTGCCTGTTGAATCGCTTGCGCGAGCGCTGGGGAAACTCGAGCGCTAGCTGCGGCGATTTCCTCAGGAGAGACAACAAGGCTTGTCAGTTTTACTTTGTCGAATTTTTCGCACAATTCAAATAATGCGTTATCACCGTTTTGCATAACGTTTTCACGAATGGCATCCACCGCCTGTTTAATGCTTTCACCAACTTTTTGTGCCGGACGGGCAAGCGCTTGGCGTTTTTCTTCTTGAGTTAAGTTATTCCAGATTAAAGTTTGCATTGCCTATTTCCTCTTATTTAATTTTCTTTTCCCGTAAATGGAAGCAAGGTTGGGTTATTCCATCATCTTCTCTATTGGTAATACCAAAATCGAGCTGGCTCCGATGGCTTTTAATTGCTCCATGGTTTCCCAGAACAGATTTTCTTGGCTGACAACGTGCATCGCGACTTTCGTGCTATCACTGGCTAATGGCAAAATGGTTGGATTTTCAACCCCAGGGAGTAGCGCTGTAATTTGTGTCAGTTTATCCTTTGGCGCATGCAGCATAATGTATTTGGATTCAGAGGCTTGTTGCACACCTTGAATGCGGGTTAGTAAGCGGTCAACCAGTGCTTGTTTTTCTGCATCAAGCGGTTCGGCACGTTGAATTAAGCAGGCTTTAGAACGGTAAATCACTTCAACTTCTTTTAAACCGTTAGCTTCTAGGGTCGCGCCGGAAGAAACTAAATCGCAAATTGCAGCGGCTAGTCCGGCACTTGGGGCAACTTCTACCGAGCCATTGAGTAAACAATTTTTAAAAGGAACGCCTTGTTGTTGCATATAGCGGCGTAAAAGATGTGGATAGGAAGTGGCGATGCGTTGATTAGCAAGGGTTTGCACGCCGTTGTAAGTTTGGTCACGGTCAATGGCGAGAGAAAGGCGACAGCCACCAAAGTCTAATTGGCGTAGTTTTTTGTAGGCGATGGTTTCGCCAGCTGCCAAGCGACCAAGCTCTTCCTCTTCCAAGACATTTTCGCCGATGATACCTAAGTCTACGACACCGTCAAAAATCAACCCAGGGATATCATCATCACGCACACGCAGGATTTCAATCGGTAGGTTTTCCGAATAGGCGATAAGTCGTTGTTCATTCCAATTGATTTTTACCCCGCATTGTTTGAGTAGGGCTGCGCAATCTTGGCTTAAACGGCCTTTTTTCTGTAAGGCGATTTTGAGTCGGTTTTGTGTTTGCATATTAGTTATTCCTTATTATTTTTCTAAAAAGAAAACCCCTCGAAAGTTGCCTTCCGAGGGGTGCATTTTATGTAAACTGCTATTGTTGTTTATTTATGCGTGCTCGGAAGATTTTAATATCTTCCGTCCACACCAAATGCCCGAAAGATATCAGGTTAAATGGTGATGATACGCACGATAAAATTTCATAATAAGATTCCTTAAAAGTTGGATTGGTTCGAGTCTATTACAAATAAAAAATTTTGATAGCTCCGAGTTGCTATAAATTTGATTTTTATCAAAAAAATGCATCACGATTTTTATCGTAACGATGCATTTTTTCAATCTCTTTTTTTGGCTTAATGGCTTTCTTCCGTTTTAACCACTAGTTTGCCGCTCATGGCAAGATCAAGTTTCTCTTTATCTAAAGCGTTTTCCCAACGAGCGACAACAATCGTCGCACAAGCGTTACCGATGATATTAGTTAATGCACGACATTCAGACATAAAACGGTCGATACCTAAAATAAGCGCCATCCCTTCAACAGGCAAACTAGGTACAACAGATAACGTTGCAGCAAGTGTAATAAAGCCTGCCCCCGTTACGCCAGCTGCACCTTTTGAACTTAACATGGCTACTAATAATAGGGTAATTTGCTGACCGATCGTTAAATCTGTGTTGGTTGCCTGAGCGATGAAAAGGGCTGCCATGGTCATGTAGATGTTGGTGCCATCTAAGTTAAATGAATAACCGGTTGGAACAACTAAGCCTACGACAGATTTTTCACAGCCGGCTGCTTGCATTTTTTGCATTAAGTTTGGTAGGGCGGCTTCTGAAGAGGAAGTGCCTAAGACTAACCATAGTTCATCTTTAATATAGCGAATCATCTTCACAATAGAGAAGCCATTGTAGCGTGCTACGGCGCCTAAAATGATTAAGATAAATAATAATGAAGTGATGTAGAAGGTTAAAATCAACATCATTAAGTTGCTAATAGAGCTTAATCCATATTTACCAATGGTAAATGCCATTGCACCTAATGCGCCAAGCGGAGCTACTTTCATCAGAATAGAGACAACTTTAAACATTGGCGCGGCAGCAACTTGCAATAAATCGGTAATAGGCTTGCCACGTTCGCCCACAGAAGCAAGAGCAACCCCGAATAAGACCGAAACAAATAATACTTGGAGAATATTACCTTCAGTTAATGGGCTTAATATAGTCGTTGGAATAATGTTCATAAAGAAGCCAATTAACGAGCTATCTTTAGCTTTTGAAACATATTCACTCACTTTTTCAGATTTTAGCGTAGCAGGGTCAATATTTAAGCCTGCACCGGGTTCGATAATATTCGCCACCACTAAGCCAATAATAAGCGCAAGTGTGGAGAAGGTAATGAAATAAAGCATCGCTTTACCAGCTACACGACCGACTGATTTCATGTCATTCATGCCGGCAATCCCTGTCACTACGGTTAAGAAAATAACTGGGGCAATAATCATCTTCACTAATTTAATGAAGGCTTCACCTAGTGGTTTTAGGCTTGCACCAAAATCAGGAAAAAAATAGCCAAGTAAAATACCAATGATAATAGCTAAAATAACTTGTACATAAAGGCTTTGATAAAACTTCTGTTTTTTGGGAGGAGATGGCGGTGTGTTGGCATCAATTGTCAGCATTGTCAGACCTCTTAAATCGTAGAATAAACAAGAAAATTGAATGACTCCTAGAGTCGAAGCAGTTTGATAATAACGTAATTTTTTATTAAGAAAAACTTTTTTCTTAATAAAAATTATCTATAGATTAGTTTTTCTTATGATTTAAAAAGGCACAAGCGGTGGAATTTTGCAAAATTTTTACGAAATTCCACCGCTTGTAAAAGAGCGTGACCTACCAATCTTTTTTCAATTCAAGATTCCAAGGTAGGTTGTAAGGGCTGTTATCATAATTTTTGATAAGTTGATACGTTTTGCGTCGTAGTTCGCTACTTTTTTCTGACCATTGTTCATACCCTTTGAAATAGCCTTCAAAGAATTCGTCCCAAGAGTGGTAAAGTGGTTGTACTTTTTTAGCGAGTTCTAGCGACATATTCAATGCTTGTTCGCGAGTAAGGTATTCAGCAAGATAGCCTGAAGAAAGTAAATTAAATGCACGGCTGTAATCCCATGCAGCCACGTCTTTCGGGCTATTTGTTTCAGCAAGCGTAATAATGGTTTCAACAAGTTGTTCTTTATTGGTGATATCCCACCACTCTTTGAGCATATTACGATAGGTTTGTTTAGCCCCTGCTGATGGTTTTTCACCACCGTAAATTTCAACATCACCCTGATTCGTTGCAGTTAAAATAGCATGGGTAGCGTTAAACCAACGGACGGTATCTGATTTTTCTTGAGAACAAGCTGCAATAAAGAAGGTCAAAATCAGGCTAAATGCCATTGGCATGAATTTTGAAAGTTTCATAAAGCTCCTTATTTTTACGTATAAAAAATGCAGCACAAACTTTAGTTTGTGCTGCATTGGGGATTATTTGGCAATACGTTTATATTTAATACGATGTGGCTGTGTTGCGGCTTCACCTAAGGTTTTCTTTTTCCACTCTTCGTAGTCTGAGAAGTTACCTTCGTAGAATGTCACTTTACCTTCATCACCGTAATCTAAAATATGAGTCGCAATACGGTCTAAGAACCAACGGTCATGGGAAATTACCATTGCACAACCAGGGAATTCTAAGATCGCATTTTCTAACGCACGTAAGGTTTCAACGTCTAAATCATTGGTCGGTTCGTCCAATAACAGTACGTTACCACCACGTTGTAGAAGTTTAGCTAAGTGTAAACGACCACGTTCACCACCTGATAATTCGCCCACACGTTTTTGTTGATCTACGCCTTTGAAGTTGAAGCGTCCAACATACGCACGGCTTGGAATTTCAAAGTTACCAATAGTGAGAACATCTTGTCCGTTAGACACTTCTTCCCATACAGTTTTCTTATCATCCATTGAGTCACGGAATTGATCCACAGAAGCAAGCACAACGGTTTCACCCATCGTAATTGAGCCGCTATCTGGTTGTTCTTGACCTGAAAGCATCCGGAATAGGGTAGATTTACCCGCACCATTAGCCCCGATAATACCTACGATAGCCCCTTTTGGAATGCTAAATGATAAATCATCAATTAAAGTGCGATCACCGTAAGATTTAGTGAGATGTTCTACCTCAATCACTTTATCACCTAAACGTGGACCAGGTGGAATAAAGAGTTCGTTGGTCTCGTTACGTTTTTGGTATTCACCAGAGTTCAATTCATCGAAGCGTGCCATACGTGCTTTACTTTTCGCTTGACGACCTTTTGGATTTTGACGAACCCACTCTAACTCTTTCGCAATGGATTTTTGGCGCGCATTTTCAGCTGCTTGTTCTTGCTCTAAACGTTTCTCTTTTTGCTCTAACCAAGAAGAGTAGTTGCCTTCCCAAGGAATACCTTCACCACGGTCAAGTTCCAAGATCCAACCTGCAACGTTATCTAAGAAGTAACGGTCGTGGGTAATCGCCACAACAGTACCTTCGTAGTCATGTAAGAAACGCTCTAACCATGCTACAGATTCCGCATCTAAATGGTTGGTTGGCTCGTCTAATAAGAGCATGTCTGGTTTTTCGAGCAATAAACGACAAAGCGCCACACGACGACGTTCACCACCAGATAAATGTTCGATTTTTGCACCCCAATCCGGTAAACGTAATGCATCTGCAGCACGTTCTAATTGGTTATCTAAATTGTGACCATCGTGTGCTTGAATAATAGCTTCAAGATTTGCTTGCTCTGCGGCTAGTTTATCGAAATCCGCATCAGGATCCGCATAAAGTGCATAAACTTCATCTAAACGAGTCAGTGCATTTTTCACTTCAGAAACGGCTTCTTCTACCGCTTCACGCACAGTTTGTTGCGGATCAAGTTTTGGTTCCTGTGGAAGATAACCGATCTTAATACCCGGTTGTGGACGCGCTTCCCCTTCGAACTCTTTATCCACGCCAGCCATAATGCGTAAAAGGGTAGATTTACCCGCACCATTTAAGCCGAGCACCCCGATTTTAGCCCCAGGGAAGAAGCTTAAAGAAATATCTTTCAAAATATGACGCTTCGGCGGCACGACTTTGCCGACTCGATGCATCGTATATACAAATTGCGTTGACATTGATTATTCCTCATCAAAAAAATCGCCCTATTCTACTGGAAAATAGGGCGAAAATATAGGCTACAAGCGGTCTGAATTTGCAAAAGTTTTGCGGAATCTGACCGCTTGCCAGTCAAATTACTTAAAAGAGGTAATCAAGCTCACAAGAATGCTCTTTTGCTGATCGTTAAGATCTTTTATTAAACGGATTAAAACTTCATCTAATGCGGAGTAATTCTGCTCCTCTTCACCGCCGTATCTTAACCAATTTGGTTCTACATTTAACCATTTCGAGAGTGTCTCTATCTTGTCAAATGAGGGAATCGCTAAACCATTTAACCATTTATAAACTGCCTGAGGTGTGACGGCATCTGTTGGGTGTAATAACCCAAATTTAATAGCAATTTGGCTTGTTGTAAGGCCTTTAGGGTATTCAGCCTTAATTGCGGTTGCCAGCCTTTCGCTAAATTTATCTTTTTCGTTTTTTATCTTCATAGATAAAAATTATCGAAAATTTTTAAAGCCACAATTGAACTAATTTAGTTTTTATTTTAAACTATTTTGGTTTTAATGTTAGGCCTAAAAGGTAACTATGCCCATCGATCTTAATTCTAAAAACAAATCTGTAAATACCACATCTAACAAGCCTCAAATCCAGTTTGAGCTCACTGAGCCTCGCTATACATTGGATGATCTTATTTTGTCTGAGAAAACGTATAGTGAACTCAATAAAGCAATTGGGTTGCGACAATTTCAACACGAAGTGTTTAATGATTGGGGCTTTTCGCATACGCATAAATTTGATAGCAAAATGATCATTAATCTTTATGGCGCACCTGGTACAGGCAAAACTATGGCGGCTCACGCTATTGCTACATCATTAGGTAAAAAGTTAATTCTGGTTAATTATGGTGATATTGAATCAAAATATGTTGGAGAGACACCGAAAAATATCCAAGCCGCTTTCAATTTTGCTAAAGAAAATGATGCCATTCTTTTCTTTGATGAAGCTGATGCTATTTTGAGTCGCCGTGTCACCAATATGACTAGTGCGACAGATACAAGCGTAAACCAAACGCGTTCAGTAATGTTAAATTTGCTTAATGATTATAATGATATTGTGTTATTTGCCACTAACTTCATTACAAATTATGACCCTGCATTTATGCGAAGAATTTTAATTCATATTGAATTTTCTTTACCTGATGAAGAAGTACGTAAAAAGTTATTTATGCACTATATTCCTTCTCAACTACCAAATGATATTGATATTAATCTGGTTGCTCAAAATTCGGAGAATTTAAGCGGTTCAGATATTTCTAATGCTATTTTATTATCTGCTTTTTCGGCTAAAGCAGATGGAAAAAAAATGGTAACCAATCAAGATATACTTTCAAAAATTGAATCAATTAAAAAGAGTAAACTTGCTAATCTTGGAATTATGAATGTAGGTTCTAAAATTATTTCAGAACAATACATTAAAGATAATTATGGAGTAAAAATATGATTACATTTATTGTTGGCGCAACATTGATTTTTGGCATTGTTTTATTTATAGCTTTTTTTTGGAAAGAAATTAAAGCATTTTTGGAAAAAGCTTTTAAACTCTTTATGGAAAAAGCCATTCCTTCAGCATATGCTGGATTAATTACTTATCTCGAAAAAGGTAGTGTAGTAAGTGGTATATATATTGCGGTTCAAAAATTCCTTGAAAAGGAGCCTGATGGAAACTGGAAAGAAACTGTATATGAGCGAGAAATTTCTGCTGAAGAATTACCTGAAAATATCAGAAAAAAAATGGAATGTGCTTATGTGGGTGAAGAAGTAGACATTACTTCTGAAATGAAAGAAGCACTGCGTTTGGAGTTGAAGTAATGGGATTAAAAGAGCTTTTCTGTTTAGATAAAGAAGGGGTGGATAAAAAACTTCAATTTATTTTAAATGAATTAGATTCTGTTAATGAATTATATAAATTTTCATTGGAAGATTTATGTAGATTATATTCTTATGGAATTGATGAAAAGATAGCGTCATATCAAAAAGATAACAGTGCTGAGTATATTGGAGGAGAATTTATAATAAAGTTAAACCTAGATGATAAATTTTATTTAATTACTGAGCTTTACTTTAAAGCTAGAGAGGGAACTATTTTAAAGAATGTTTTTAGAACAGATTTTTTTAGCATTGATAAATTAAATGATGAAGGTAAAAGAGAACTTATTAACTCAAAAGAGTTAAAGTTTGATATTAATTTTTAGAGGTCTGGCTAATGGAGATTATTAGATTAATAAGCGTAAAAATTGAAAGGTATTCTGCTATATTTGATTTTAGTAGATATTATTGTACTAAAGATTTAAGGTTTGTTGTTATGGACTTTCCTTATGATCTTTTGCGTGTGTTAATTATAT
>NZ_ALJP01000011.1:0-68510 GCF_000287615.1 Haemophilus sputorum HK 2154 | reverse complement strand
TGGTTACACTGACCGTATTGGTAAAGAAGCAGCAAACTTAAAACTTTCACAACGTCGTGCAGAAACAGTAGCGAACTACATCGTTTCTAAAGGCGCACCAGCTGCAAACGTAACTGCAGTAGGTTACGGTGAAGCGAACCCAGTAACTGGCAACACTTGTGATGCAGTTAAAGGTCGTAAAGCGTTAATCGCATGTTTAGCACCAGACCGTCGTGTTGAAGTTCAAGTACAAGGTACTAAAGAAGTAACTATGTAATAGTTAGTTCTTAACGGACTTAGCTAAATAAGAAAAACCCGCAGTAATGCGGGTTTTTTTATGCTCTTTTAACCTGAACGCGTTATTATAGAGATCTTCAACGTCGTTTATTTAATCATTAAGGAGAGGCTTATGTTTATCACAAGCTCAGCCATTAAAAATGGTGTATTTGAAGATAAGTATGGAAAAAGAGGGAATCAATTTAGCCCAAATGGTATGCCAACCTATTCTATTCCATTTGAGATTCATCAAGCACCAGAAAACACACAATCTTTTGTTGTAGTACTAGAAGATAAAGATGCAATCACAGCCAGTGGTTTTGTTTGGATTCATTGGTTAATTGCTGATCTTAAACGAACAAAGATTGAAGAAAATGAAAGCCAAACTGCAACCGATTATGCGCAAGGAGCAAATTCTTGGGCGAGTAAATTAGGGCAATTTGATATTCAAGAAGCCTCATTTTATGGAGGAATGGCGCCGCCAAATTGTTTACATCGTTATGAACTGATTGTTTATGCGCTAGATACAGAGCTTAATTTATCGTCTGGCTTCCGTTTTAATGATCTCCATTTTGCGATGCAAGGTCACATTTTAGCTCAAGCTAGCATTATGGGAACTTATGATGTTTAGGTAAGCTAACTAAAAAGGCATACACATAAAGTGTATGCCTTAACGTATTTGATATTTCCTGATTACAGGATATTTTTGAACTGTTCTAATGTAGCTTTTGGCCAAACGCTAGATTGTACTTCACCGATGTGTTGTTTACGAAGTAAGAACATCGCTAGACGAGATTGGCCGATACCACCACCAATAGATAGAGGTAATTTACCGGCAAGTAAATCTTTATGCCAATCCATTTCTAAACGAGATTCATCGCCAGTTAATGAAACTTGTAAGCGTAATGCTTTTTCATCCACACGAATCCCCATTGAAGAGAGCTCAAATGCAGTGCCTAACTGTTCGTTCCAAACTAAGATATCGCCATTTAAGCCTTTGTAGCCGCTTTCAGATTCAGTTGTCCAGTCATCATAATCTGGAGCACGACCATCATGTGGTTTACCATCAGATAATTTGCCACCGATACCAATCAGAAATACGGCACCAAATTCTTTACAGATTGCATTTTCGCGCGCTTTGCTGCTTAAATCTGGATAGCGTTTGACTAAATCTTCACTGTGAACAAAGGTAATTTGTTTTGGTAAGATGGATGGAATATCAAAACGCGCTTCTACTGCTAATTCAGTTAAACGAATCGCTTTATAGATTTCATTCACGGTTTCTTTTAAATATTCAAAGTTACGACGACCAGTCGGAATCACTTTTTCCCAGTCCCATTGGTCAACATAAACTGAGTGGGTTGCATCAAGAGAATCTTCATCTGGGCGTAATGCTTTCATGTGTACGAATAAACCTTCGCCTTCTTGGAAACCAAAGCGCGCAAGGGTATGGCGTTTCCATTTTGCTAAAGAATGAACCACTTCATAAGTCGCGTCCGGAATACATTTCACGTGGACTTGTACTGCTTTTTCAATTCCTGAAAGGTTATCTTGCATGCCGTTGCCGACTTCGCTCAGAATTGGGCCTTGAACTTCAATAATGCCGAGTTTATCAATTAAATATTGGGTAAAAGTGTTTTTAACAAAGCTAATTTCGTTTTGTTGTAAGATAAATGATTTTTTCATTGTTGCTTTCCTTTTGATAATTCATTGTCCATTAAAATGGTATGCACGTAATTTAACGGATTTCTTAAAAAACTCAATAGAAATTCAATAAAACTCTTTTTGTGTTATATAATATCTAAAAATAATTTATATTTTTTATATTTTATTTAAGTTTTTACAAAAGTGGAGGAAAATTTGACCGCTTCTCAACTTAATAAGCCTGTGCTCGATGCGTTAGATCAGCATATTTTACGTTCGCTAATTCAAGATGCTAAAACACCATATGCAGAAATCGCACGACATTATGGGGTGAGTGCTGGGACTATTCATGTGCGTGTGGAGAAAATGCGCCAATCTGGCGTCATTGAAGGAACAAAAATTAAGATTAACGAGCGCAAGCTAGGTTATGACGTTTGCTGTTTTATTGGCATTATTTTGAAATCAGCCAAAGATTATGAACAAGTTATTGCTAAACTGAATGCATTTCCTGAGGTGGTTGAGGCATATTACACCACGGGTAATTATTCGATTTTTATCAAAGTCATGACGCATACCATTGAAGAGCTGCATCAAGTATTAGCGGGTAAGATTCAAAGCATTGATGAAATTCAATCGACTGAAACCTTGATTTCTATGCAGAATCCGATTTTGCGTGATATTCAGCCTTAACAAGCGGTTTATTTTGATGAAAGATTTGCAAATGTTAACTTTTTGTTATTGATAATTGTATTTTAATTTGTATTTGCTATTGATTCTATCGAATCTATCGGCTTTTCAATAAAAAGTGAGGGCGTATAATGATGCCATCAGAAGATGAGAGACTGATAAAACATCAATTCATAACAATAGAGGAAACAAAATATGTCAAAAACAATTATCGGCTTAGATAAAGCACAATCATCAGAATTAGCAGCAAAATTAAATGAGTTATTAGCTACTTACCAAGTTTTTTATACCAATGTACGTGGTTATCACTGGAATATTAAAGGCGTGAATTTCTTTGAATTACATGCAAAATTTGAAGAAATTTATACGGATTTGGTTGAGAAAGTGGATGAAATTGCAGAGCGTATTTTAACTTTAGGCTATACACCGAATAATGCTTATAGCCAATACTTGAAAGTTTCACGTATTCAAGAAGATATCGCTATCAGCACTGCGCAAGATTGCTTAACTGGCACCTTAAAAGGTTTAACTGTGTTACTTGAGCAACAACGTGAAATTTTAAATTTTGCTGGTGAGGCAGAAGATGAAGGTACTGCATCTCAAATGAGCGATTATATTAAAGAGCAAGAAAAATTAGTTTGGATGTTCCAAGCTGCTTGCCAAACTTGCCACGCTTAATCGAAATCAATCCCGCCCCGTGCGGGATTTTTGTTAGATAAAAATATGATCTTCATCACACTTTACAGTTTCGTAGCTTGCGAAGTGTGATGTAACCTTTTATAGTTCCATGCCATAAGTCGGGGTGCCGAAAGGCTGAGATAATACCCGTGAACCTGATTCAGTTAGTACTGACGTAGGAAACTTACACCTTATTTTCAACCGTGCCTGCTTTCCTTTCAGTATGATTTCTTTGGAGGAAAAGCATGTCATTTCATTATTTAGAACAAATCCGTCAAACCAATCCACTCATTCATTGTATTACCAATTATGTTGCTGCAAATTTTACGGCTAATGGATTATTAGCGATCGGCGCATCTCCGTTGATGTCAGCCAATGTGGCTGAAGTTGCAGAGATTCAGCAATTTGCAAAAGGGTTATTGCTTAACATCGGCACACCAAATGGGCCAGAAAACATTGAAGCGATGATTCTTGCAGGCAAAGCGGCAAACAAAGCAGGGATTCCTGTTGTGTTAGACCCCGTGGGAAGTGGCGCAACAAGCTATCGCCGTCAAGTGGTAGAAAAATTGCTATCAGAAGTTAAGTTTGCGTTGATACGTGGAAATGCTGGCGAAATTGCGCCTTTAGCGCAAATTCAGTGGAGATCAAAAGGCGTTGATGCAGGTGCTGGCGAGGCTGACTTAGCTGAAGTAGCGAAACAAGTAGCACAACAATATCACTGTATTGTGGCTATTAGTGGTGAAACTGATTTTGTCAGCGATGGTCAACGGGTTGCGAAAGTCCAAAATGGGACACCGCTATTTCCTAAAATTACTGGTTCTGGCTGTTTGCTCGGTGCAGTCTGTGCTGCCTTTTTAAGTGTTGCACCAGCATCTGCTTATTTTGATGCCGTGGTGGAAGCAACAACGGTATATGCTGTTGCGGGAGAATTCGCTGCCCGTACTTTAAATCGCACACAAACAGGGGCTTTTGCGGTGAAATTTTTAGATCAGTTAGCTGAAATCAACATGACTTTGGCTGAGCAACAAGGGAGAGTCATTTATGCGTAATTATCCTCAAGCTTTAACTATTGCAGGTTCAGATAGTGGTGGCGGTGCTGGGATTCAGGCGGATTTAAAAACCTTCCAAATGCGAAAAGTGTTTGGCACTAGCGTCATTACTGCTGTGACGGCACAAAACAGTACTGGTGTGTTTGATATTCATGCAATTCCGCTTTCAACGATTGAAAGTCAGCTTAAGGGAGTCGCAAGCGATTTTGATATTCGCGCCTTTAAAATTGGCATGTTAGGCACCGCTGAAACAATAGAATGTGTAGCCGCATTCTTGCAAGCTCGTCCATTTGGGCAGTTAGTGCTAGATCCTGTGATGATTGCCAAAGGTGGGCAACCTTTGTTACCCAATAGCGCAGTAGCTGCACTTAAGCAGCATTTGTTGCCATTAGCTGATGTAATTACTCCAAACCTGCCAGAAGCTTATGCGCTCACAGGCGTGGAGATCGTCGATTGCAAAAGTGCGGAAAAATCTGCCCGCTTGTTACAAGCACAAGGGGTGAAAAATGTGGTAATTAAAGGAGGGCATCTACAAGATTCGCATAGTGAGATTTGTTTTGATTATGTATTTAGCGAGTCTGGCGATTTCACTTTACAAAGCCCGCGTTTTGATACTCCGCATACTCATGGCACAGGCTGTACTTTTTCTGCTTGTATCACGGCAGAATTGGCGAAAGGCTACTCATTAGATACCGCAATTCGCACGGCGAAAGCTTATATTACGGCAGCCATTAGCCATCCGTTAAATATTGGACACGGCCATGGGCCGACTAACCATTGGGCATATCAAGATGAATAAAATGAAAACTATTTTGCCAGTCTATTTTATCGCTGGCACGCAAGATGTACGTCATTTAAGTGGCGACCCTGCACAGAATTTATTGTCTGTGCTGAAGCAGGCTTTGGAAGCAGGAATTACTTGTTTTCAATTTCGCGATAAAGGCGAACATTCGTTGGCTAATCAACCTATTGCGCAAAAAGCGCTCGCGCAGCAATGTCAGGCATTATGCCGTACTTTTAATGTACCGTTTGTGATAAACGACGATGTAGCATTAGCACTTGAGTTAGCCGCAGATGGTGTTCATGTGGGGCAAGGTGATATGCCGATAGAAACAGTGCTTGCTCGCACGCAAGGAAAAATGTTCGTAGGGCTTTCAACGCATTCATTAGAACAAGCGCAACTGGCGCAAGCCAATCCTCACATTGACTATATCGGGGTGGGTCCAATTTTTCCAACGCAATCGAAGAAAGACCAAGATCCCGATGTTGGGCTTGATTTTGTCGCCTATTTACGCCAAGCGGGGATAACGAAACCGATTGTCGCAATTGGGGGAGTGAATGCAGAGTCTGCTCCGTGTTTATTAGGCGATGGCGCAGATGGTGTTGCTGTCATTTCAGCTATTGCGCAAGCAAGCGATATTGCTGCAGTCGTTAAGTCATTGAAAGGCTAACAGTGGCAATTTTAGATACAGAAAAGGGGCGGAAATCCGCCCCTGATTGTTTGACAAGCGGTCAATTACAATAAAATATTTGCAAATAATAGACCGAAGGCTAAACAGAATGCCATGCTTAATAAGCCTGGTAACATAAAGCTGTGGTTGAAAATGTATTTACCGATTCTGGTTGTACCGGTGGTATCAAAGTCGATAGATGCAATAATCGGACCATAGTTTGGAACGAAGAAGTAACCATTTACTGCCACAAACACCCCAATTAAAACAGGTGCTGGAATACCTAATGAAATACCAAGTGGGAATAAGGTTGCTACAGTCGCGCCTTGGCTGTTAACTAATACAGAAAGCACAAATAATGCAAAAGCAAACGCCCATGGTGCAGTATGAACTAAACCTTCCACTAAGCCTTTTACTTCAGTCATATGTGCTTGCATTAACGTATCACCTAACCATGCGATACCGAAGATAGCGATTACTGCACGCATCCCTGCATGGAATACAGAACCTTTAGTGATAGCAGTACCATCTGGTTTGCAAGTCATAATAATCAATGCACCGATTGATAACATGATGATTTCAATAGTATGAGCCATACCCATTGGTTTGCCATCAAATACTGGGCGAAGAGAAGGCATTGCACCCATGATTACTACTAATAACGCACCAAATAAGAAGAGTGAAACAGAAACTTTTGCAGTTTTGCTGATTTCGATTTCTTTATTGCTGGTTTGAGAAGCAAAAATATCTGCGTATTTTGGATCGCTTAAACGACGTAAATATTCTGGGTCATCTTTTAATTCTTTCCCCATTTTATTCACAAAAATACATGCAAGGAAAATCCCTAATAATGTAGATGGGATAGTTACCATCAATACATCACCTAAGTGAATACCTTGTGGTTCAAGGAAAGCGACAACTGCTACAACCGCTGCTGCAATAGGACTTGCTACAATCGCAAATTGTGATGCGATTACTGCCATAGAAAGTGGACGTTCTGGACGAATACCATTGTGACGGCTCACTTCAGCGATTACTGGTAATACAGAATAAGCTACGTGACCTGTACCAGCTAATACGGTGAAAGTCCAAGTTACAAGCGGTGCAATAAAGGTAATATATTTCGGATTACGGCGTAAAATGTTGGTTGCGAGTTTGATCATATAATCTAAACCGCCAGCAGCTTGCATCGCTGCAGCTGCAGAAACTACCGCCATAATCATAAACATTACATCAATCGGTAAACCTGCTGGTTTAAGTCCGAACCCGAAGGAGAGAATAGCTAAGCCTAAACCGCCAAAGACCCCTAAACCGATACCACCTGCACGTGCACCGACTAAGATACACAACAGGACGATCGCAAATTGCAAGAGAAACATTCCTGACATTATTTGATTACTCCATTGTAAATTAAAAGAAAAGACCTCATACTTATTGATCATATCAACATTAAAAAAATAAATAAATCTAATCATCAGGATTAGATTTAATAAAAGTCAAAAAATAAGGAAAAATATGCAATTTTCTAAAATGCACGGGCTTGGCAATGATTTCATGGTTATTGACGGCGTCACCCAAAGCGTATTTTTGACCGATGAGCTGATTCGCAAATTAGCCGATCGCCATCGCGGAGTAGGCTTCGACCAGCTGTTATTAGTTGAAGCACCTTACGACCCTGATTTAGATTTCCACTACCGTATTTTTAACGCTGATGGCAGTGAAGTTTCTCAATGTGGCAATGGCGCACGTTGCTTTGCTCGCTTTGTAAGCCTCAAAGGATTAACTGATAAGCAAGATATTAAAGTCAGTACCGCAAATGGCAAAATGGTATTAAGTTTGCAAGAAGACGGACAGGTACGCGTGAACATGGGCAAACCGATTTGGGAACCGGCAAAAGTTCCATTTATTGCCAACAAGTTTGAGAAAAACTACTTGTTGCGTACTGAATTGCAAACCGCGATTTGTGGCGTCGTATCGATGGGAAATCCGCATGCGGTGTTGCAAGTTGAAAATGTGCAAACAGCCCCAGTCAATGAGCTTGGCCCATTATTAGAAAATCATGAACGTTTTCCAGAGCGAGCGAATATTGGCTTTATGCAAGTGGTGAATCGTCATCATATAAAACTACGCGTTTTTGAACGTGGTGCGGGTGAAACACAAGCCTGCGGTAGTGGTGCGTGTGCGGCGGCTGCGGTCGGCATTATGCAAGGCGCATTAGATAGCCCGGTACGCGTAGATTTGCCTGGCGGTACGCTTATGATTGAATGGCAAGGCGAAAGCAGCCCACTTTATATGACAGGTGATGCGGAACATGTTTACGATGGCTTTTTAAAACTCTAATTTATCGGTGACAAGCGGTCTGATTTTTGTCAAATTTTGCAAAAATCAGACCGCTTGTATTATTCAGAAAAAGTGAGATTAAATTATAAAAACATGGTGCTCAAATTTTCGTAAAACCTTGACGAAAATATAGAGAATTTACTATAATACACAACCATTTTTGCAATAGATTGTTGGCTGACGAAAATCGTCAGCCTTTTGTGCTTTATAAAAATCGGCTGATTTTGTCATTTTAATCGCTGATATTTGCAAAATCCTCATCCGATTTAACCGCTTGCAGTAGTGATTTTTGACTGCAAGAGAGGAAGTCGGAAAATGACACTTCGTACCCTTTTAATGCCACTTCCAGCTGAGTCTTCTCATTTGGATTGTGAATCTCAACCATAACAAAAAATCAGAGGCTATCTAACAATGGCATACTCCTATTCCGAGAAAAAGCGTATCCGTAAGAGCTTTGGCAAACGCCCTCAGGTTCTGAACGTACCTTATCTATTAACTCTCCAACTTGATTCTTATGAAAAATTCATTCAGCAAGATCCAGAAGGACTACAAGGTTTAGAAGCGGCATTCCGTTCTGTATTCCCGATTGTAAGTAACAACGGTGCAACAGAATTACAATACGTTTCTTACGAACTTGGCGAGCCAGTATTTGATGTACGTGAATGTCAAATTCGTGGTACAACCTACGCTGCACCATTACGCGTGAAATTACGTTTAGTGACTTTTGACCGTGAAGCTGCAGCGGGCACGGTAAAAGACATTAAAGAACAGAACGTGTATATGGGCGAAATCCCATTGATGACCGACAACGGTACTTTCGTTATCAACGGCACTGAGCGTGTTATCGTTTCACAATTACACCGTAGTCCGGGTGTGTTCTTCGATTCTGACAAAGGTAAAACCCACTCTTCAGGTAAAGTGCTTTATAACGCACGCATCATACCTTACCGTGGTTCTTGGTTAGATTTCGAGTTCGATCCGAAAGACAACTTATATGCGCGTATCGACCGTCGTCGTAAGTTACCTTCAACCATTATCCTTCGTGCATTAGGTTATACTACTGAAGAAATCCTTTCAATGTTCTTCGAGAAAGTGAAATTTGAAATTACCGATGATAATAAACTTCAAATGGAACTGGTGCCGGAGCGTTTACGTGGTGAAACTGCGTTATTCGACATTGAAGCAGATGGTAAAGTTTATGTAGAAAAAGGTCGCCGTATTACGGCTAAACACACTCGTGATTTAGCAAAAGCGGGCGTAACCAAAATTGACGTGCCAGTTGAATACATCGTTGGCAAAGTGTCTGCTAAAGATTACGTTAATTTAGAAGATGGCGAAATTGTTTGCGCAGCAAATATGGAAATTTCTTTAGAGATGCTAGCAAACCTTGCGCAAGCTGGTTACAAAGAAATCGAAGTGTTATTCACTAATGATTTAGATCACGGTCCATATATTTCTGAAACATTACGCGTTGATCCAACTTACGACCGCTTATCAGCATTAGTAGAAATCTACCGTATGATGCGTCCGGGCGAACCACCAACAAAAGAAGCGGCAGAAGCGTTATTCGATAATATGTTCTTCTCAGCAGATCGTTATGATTTATCTGCAGTAGGACGTATGAAATTTAACCGTTCTTTAAGCATTCCTGAAGGCGAAGGCACTGGTGTATTAAGCAATGAAGACATCATCCGTGTGATGAAAAAACTCATTGAAATCCGTAACGGTCGTGGCGAAGTTGATGATATCGACCACTTAGGTAACCGTCGTATTCGTTCAGTAGGTGAAATGGCTGAAAACCAATTCCGTATTGGTTTAGTCCGTGTAGAACGTGCTGTACGTGAGCGTTTATCTTTAGGCGACTTAGATGGCGTAACTCCACAAGATTTAATCAATGCGAAACCAATTTCAGCAGCAGTGAAAGAGTTCTTTGGCTCATCACAACTTTCGCAATTTATGGATCAAAACAACCCGCTTTCAGAGGTTACCCATAAACGTCGTATTTCAGCATTAGGCCCAGGTGGTTTAACGCGTGAACGTGCAGGCTTTGAGGTTCGAGACGTTCACCCAACTCACTATGGTCGTTTATGTCCGATTGAAACCCCAGAGGGTCCAAACATCGGTTTGATTAACTCACTTTCTGTATATGCGCGTACCAATAATTATGGTTTCTTAGAAACGCCATTCCGTAAAGTAGTAGATGGTCAAGTAACAGAAGATATCGAATACTTATCTGCAATCGAAGAAGGTAACTATGTTATCGCACAGGCGAACTCAAACTTAGATGAGAACTTCCGCTTTACCGATACTTATGTCACTTGTCGTGAGCAAGGTGAATCAGGTTTATACAAACCAGAAGAAGTTCACTATATGGATATCTCAACCCAACAAGTGGTTTCTGTGGCAGCAGCGCTTATCCCATTCTTAGAGCACGACGATGCGAACCGTGCGTTAATGGGTGCGAACATGCAACGTCAAGCTGTTCCAACATTACGTGCGGACAAACCATTAGTTGGTACCGGTATGGAAAAACCAATCGCACTTGACTCAGGTGTGGCGGTTGTTGCTAAACGTGGTGGTACAGTTCAATACGTTGATGCTTCACGTATCGTAGTGAAAGTTAACGAAGATGAAACTATCCCGGGCGAAGCAGGTATTGATATTTATAACTTAATTAAATATACCCGCTCAAACCAAAATACTTGTATCAACCAAATTCCTTGTGTGAATTTAGGTGAGCCAGTAGCGCGTGGTGAAATCTTAGCTGATGGTCCTTCAACAGACTTAGGTGAATTAGCATTAGGTCAAAACATTCGCGTGGCGTTCATGCCGTGGAATGGTTATAACTTCGAAGACTCAATGTTAGTGTCTGAGCGTGTGGTTCAAGAAGACCGCTTTACCACTATCCACATCCAAGAGTTATCTTGTGTGGCGCGTGATACCAAATTAGGTTCAGAAGAAATCACCGCAGATATTCCAAACGTGGGTGAATCTGCGTTAAGCAAATTAGATGAATCAGGTATCGTTTACGTTGGTGCAGAAGTTAAAGGTGGCGACATCTTAGTTGGTAAAGTAACACCTAAAGGTGAAACCCAATTAACCCCAGAAGAGAAACTTTTACGTGCAATCTTCGGTGAAAAAGCATCTGATGTAAAAGATTCTTCATTACGTGTACCAAATGGCACATCAGGTACAGTTATCGATGTTCAAGTCTTCACTCGTGATGGCGTACAAAAAGATAAACGTGCGTTAGAAATCGAAGAAATGCAACTTCGTGAAGCGAAGAAAGATTTAACTGAAGAGTTAGAAATTTTAGAAGCTGGTTTATTTACCCGTGTACGTAGCCTCTTAGTAGAAGGTGGCGTGTCAGAAGCGGAATTAGATAAAGTTAACCGTGAAAAATGGTTAGAACAAACGCTCGAAGATGAAGCGAAACAAAACCAACTTGAACAACTTGCAGAACAACACGAAGAGTTACGTAAAGAATTTGAGCGCAAACTTGAAATCAAACGTAACAAGATTATCCAAGGCGACGATTTAGCGCCGGGCGTGTTGAAAGTCGTAAAAGTTTACCTTGCGGTGAAACGTCAAATTCAACCAGGGGATAAAATGGCGGGTCGTCACGGTAACAAAGGGGTTATCTCAAAAATTAACCCAGTTGAAGATATGCCGTATGACGAAAACGGTCAACCAGTTGAGATCGTATTGAACCCACTGGGCGTTCCATCTCGTATGAACATCGGTCAGATTTTAGAAACCCACTTAGGCTTAGCAGCGAAAGGTATCGGTGACCAAATCAATGCGATGATCAAACAGCAACAATCAGTGGCGAAATTACGTGAATATATCCAAAAAGCGTACGATTTAGGTCACGGTTCACAAAGTGTTGATTTAAGCACGTTCACTGACGAAGAAGTGATGCGCTTAGCAGAAAACCTCCGTAAAGGTTTACCGCTTGCAACACCAGTATTTGATGGTGCACATGAAAGCGAAATCAAAGGCTTATTAGAGTTAGGTGGCTTACCAACTTCAGGTCAAATTACCTTATTTGACGGTCGTACCGGTGAGAAATTCGAGCGTCCAGTAACAGTAGGTTACATGTATATGCTCAAATTGAACCACTTAGTTGATGACAAAATGCATGCTCGTTCAACAGGTTCTTATAGTCTTGTTACTCAGCAACCGCTTGGTGGTAAAGCACAATTCGGTGGTCAGCGTTTCGGTGAAATGGAGGTTTGGGCATTAGAAGCATATGGTGCTGCTTACACACTTCAAGAAATGTTAACCGTGAAATCGGATGATGTGAACGGTCGTACAAAGATGTATAAAAACATCGTAGATGGTACGCACTATATGGAACCAGGTATTCCAGAATCGTTCAACGTAATTACCAAAGAAATCCGTGCATTAGCGATTGATATGGAGTTGGATGAGGCGTAATTAGAGATTAACGGAGAAAGAAAAGCTCCCCTCTTTAGCAAAGAGGGGCTGGGGGAGATTTGATAGCAATGTTAAATTTCCCAATGTACTCCGTTTTTACTTCTGCCAAATCTCCCCTAATCCCTCTTTACTAAAGAGGGAGACTGGAACAAGCGGTCAAATTTGCAAAAAATTTTACAAATCGAACCGCTTGCAATCGAAAAAATTTTATAAGGTGGGCGAAGCCTGCCAAGCAAAACAACCTCAAACTAGGGGCAAAAAGTGAAAGACTTAGTTAAGTTTTTAAAAGCACAATCTAAATCAAACGATGATTTTGATGTAATTAAAATTGGTTTAGCCTCACCAGATAAGATCCGTTCTTGGTCTTTCGGTGAAGTAAAAAAACCAGAAACCATCAACTACCGTACCTTCAAACCTGAGCGCGATGGTCTTTTCTGTGCGCGTATTTTCGGGCCGGTAAAAGACTACGAATGTTTATGTGGTAAATATAAACGCTTAAAACACCGTGGCGTAATTTGTGAAAAATGTGGTGTTGAAGTTACTCAAACTAAAGTTCGTCGTGATCGTATGGGTCATATCGAATTAGCTTGCCCAGTTGCGCATATTTGGTTCTTAAAATCATTACCGTCCCGTATCGGTTTGATTTTAGATATGCCATTGCGTGATATTGAACGTGTACTTTATTTCGAAAGCTATGTAGTGACTGAACCAGGTATGACCGATCTTGAAAAAGGTCAGTTATTAACTGAAGAACAGTTCATGGACGCAGAAGAGCGTTGGGGTGATGAATTCGAAGCGAAAATGGGTGCAGAAGGTATCCAAGCATTATTACGCGACATGGATTTAGAACACCAATGCGAAGTGATGCGCGAAGAGTTACAAGAAACTAACTCTGAAACTAAACGTAAAAAAATCACGAAACGTTTAAAATTATTAGAAGCGTTCCAACAATCTGGCAATAAACCAGAATGGATGGTAATGACCGTATTACCAGTACTTCCACCAGATTTACGTCCGTTAGTACCACTTGATGGTGGTCGTTTCGCGACTTCAGACTTAAACGATTTATACCGTCGTGTTATTAACCGTAATAACCGTTTAAAACGCTTATTAGATTTAGTCGCACCGGATATCATCGTACGTAACGAAAAACGTATGTTACAAGAGTCTGTAGATGCATTATTAGATAACGGTCGTCGCGGTCGTGCAATTACCGGTTCTAACAAACGTCCATTAAAATCTTTGGCAGATATGATCAAAGGTAAACAAGGTCGTTTCCGTCAAAACTTATTAGGTAAACGTGTTGACTATTCAGGTCGTTCGGTAATTACCGTAGGTCCATACTTACGTCTTCACCAATGTGGTTTACCGAAAAAAATGGCATTGGAATTATTCCGTCCATTTATTTATTCAAAATTAGAATCTCGTGGCATTGCATCAACAATTAAAGCTGCGAAGAAAATGGTTGAGCGCGAAGAGCCAATCGTATGGGATATCCTTGCAGAAGTTATCCGCGAACATCCAATTTTATTAAACCGTGCGCCAACGCTTCACCGTTTAGGTATTCAAGCATTTGAACCAATTCTTATCGAAGGTAAAGCAATCCAGTTACACCCACTTGTTTGTGCGGCGTTCAACGCGGACTTCGATGGTGACCAAATGGCGGTTCACGTACCATTAACACTTGAAGCTCAGTTAGAAGCACGTGCGTTAATGATGTCAACCAACAACGTACTTTCTCCAGCGAGTGGTGACCCGATCATCGTTCCATCTCAAGACGTTGTATTAGGTTTGTACTACATGACGCGTGAGAAAGTGAACGCGAAAGGCGAAGGCATGTACTTCTTAGACCCACGTGAAGCTGAAAAAGCGTATCGTACAGGTCAAGCAGAATTACACGCACGCGTTAAAGTTCGTGTGACTGAATATGAGAAAAATGAAGCAGGCGAATTTGAGCCAAAAACTTCATTAATGGATACCACGGTAGGTCGTGCAATCTTATGGATGATCGCACCAAAAGGTATGCCATATAAACTCTTTAACCAAACATTAGGTAAAAAAGCGATCTCAAAATTGATCAACGAATGTTACCGTCGTTTAGGATTAAAAGAGTCTGTATTATTAGCTGACCATGTTATGTACACTGGTTTTGCATACGCAGCACGTTCTGGTGCATCTGTTGGTATCAATGATATGGTGATTCCAGCACAAAAAGAAGACATTATTCGCGCAGCAGAAGCAGAAGTTGCAGAGATTCAAGAGCAATTTAACTCAGGTCTTGTAACTGCGGGTGAGCGCTATAATAAAGTGATCGATATTTGGGCTGCAGCAAACGAACGCGTTGCAAAAGCGATGATGGAAAACCTTTCTACGGAAGAAGTGGTTAACCGTGAAGGTAACTTAGAAAAACAAGCCTCTTTCAACAGCATCTTTATGATGGCGGATTCAGGTGCGCGTGGTTCTGCGGCACAGATTCGTCAGTTAGCAGGTATGCGTGGTTTGATGGCGCGTCCAGATGGTTCGATCATCGAAACACCAATCACGGCGAACTTCCGTGAAGGCTTAAACGTTCTTCAGTACTTTATTTCAACCCACGGTGCGCGTAAAGGTCTTGCTGATACCGCATTAAAAACAGCGAACTCAGGTTACTTAACCCGTCGTTTAGTTGACGTAGCACAAGACTTAGTCATCATCGCGGATGACTGTGGTACATCTGAAGGTATTGTAATGACACCTCACATTGAAGGTGGCGATGAGAAAGTGCCATTACGCGAACTTGTATTAGGTCGTGTAGCGGCAGAAGATGTATTAAAACCAGGTACGAATGAAGTGTTAATCGCACGTAACACATTAATTGATGAAAAATTATGTGACGTGATCGATGAAAACTCTGTAGATAGTATCAAAGTACGTTCAGTTGTAACTTGTGATACTGACTTTGGTGTGTGTGCGAAATGTTACGGTCGTGACCTTGCTCGCGGTCACTTAATCAACCAAGGTGAAGCAGTGGGTGTTATCGCAGCTCAATCAATTGGTGAGCCGGGTACACAGTTAACCATGCGTACGTTCCACATCGGTGGTGCAGCATCTGCAGCAGCGAAAGAATCTAGCGTACAAGTGAAAAACAACGGTACGATTAAGTTAAGCAATGCAAAATTCGTTACAAACAAAGACGGTAAGTTGGTATTAACTTCACGTAACACTGAATTAACCGTTATCGACACCTTTGGTCGTACCAAAGAGAACTATAAAGTGCCTTACGGTGCAGTGTTATCGAAAAATGATGGCGAAGAAGTCTCAGTTGGTGAAATCGTTGCAAACTGGGATCCGCATACCATGCCGGTTATCTCAGAGGTGGCGGGTCGCATCCAATTTAGCGACATCTTAGATGGTTTAACCGTTACTCGTCAAACAGATGAATTAACAGGTTTATCATCAATCGTTGTTCAAGATGTGGGTGAACGTGCAACTGCAGGTAAAGACTTACGTCCAGCATTACGCTTAGTGGATAGCAACGGTAATGACATCTTAATTCCAGGTACCGATGTACCGGCGCAATACTTCTTACCAGGTAAAGCGATTGTGACTTTAGATGATGGTGTTGAGATTGGTGTGGGTGAAGCGTTAGCGCGTATTCCACAAGAGTCTGTAGGTACCAAAGATATTACCGGTGGTCTTCCACGCGTTGCAGACTTATTCGAAGCACGTAAACCGAAAGAGCCAGCAATCTTGGCGGAAATCTCAGGTATCGTTTCATTCGGTAAAGAAACCAAAGGTAAACGCCGCTTAGTGATTACCCCGGCAGAAGGCGAAGCATACGAAGAAATGATTCCAAAATGGCGTCAGCTCAACGTATTCGAAGGTGAAATGGTACAACGTGGTGATGTGATCTCAGATGGTGCAGAAACACCACATGATATCTTACGCTTACGTGGCGTACACGCAGTAACCGACTACATCGTTAACGAAGTTCAAGAAGTTTACCGCTTACAAGGGGTAAAAATTAACGATAAACATATTGAAGTTATCGTTCGCCAAATGTTACGTAAAGCCGTTATCACCAACGCTTACGACAGCGAATTCCTTGAAGGGGAACAGGTTGAAGTAGCACGCGTGAAAATTGCAAACCGCAAACGTGCAGAAGAAGGCAAACCATTGGTAGAATTTGAACGTGAATTGCTTGGTATTACCAAAGCATCACTTGCAACTGAGTCATTCATCTCAGCAGCATCATTCCAAGAAACTACCCGTGTGTTAACTGAAGCAGCGGTGGCAGGTAAACAAGACGAATTACGTGGCTTGAAAGAGAACGTTATCGTAGGTCGTTTAATCCCAGCAGGTACTGGTTTTGCATACCACAAAGCACGTGCAGAAAAACGTGCCGCGGCGGCGGCAGGACAAGCGGTTGATTTTGCAGAAACTTTTGCAAATCCAACCAACAGCTTTGCTACTGATGCTGACATCGAAGCCGAATTTGAATTCGTGGCTGATGATGCAACCCAAAGCCTTGCTGCGTTATTAAACGCAGAAATGGAATCGGAAGAGTAATCTATAAGGTGGACTAAAAGCCCACCGTTAAGAGATAGAAAAGCCCTCAGAGCTTAAAGTCCTGAGGGCTTTGTCCTATATGCCTTATAAGAGTGAGCATAAGTCGGAATAATAGTCTATACGTTCATTATCTATTTCTAGGGTTTTATCTAGTAGTATAAAACTAGTTGAGATTAGATTATCTAATGGTAGACTTTTAAATAAACAGCGATGTCGTATAAATTGGCTGATTAGACTTACTAAAAAATGTCCTTTAATAAAGTGAAAAGGAACTTTCTCTATATTAGATATGTTTTCTTTTATGTAGTGTTCATTATTTATCGTGTTTTCTATAAACATTGATATTTTTTGATTATCTAATTCATTAGAGTTCCTCTTAAGAAATCTATCACATGAATTACCTAGTACCTGAATACCTCTTTGCTCAAATTGAAGAATAATATCTAGCTTAATTAATTCCTGTAATTGATCGTGTATGTTTTGTGACCAGATGTTAATTTCCTTCTTGGATATTTTCCCTCTAGAGTAGTTTTCAATTATTAAATCTAAAGCAATTTTAGAGAATAAACAATTTTCAATAGAATGCCCATAGGTATATAGGATATTCTTATGAGATGTTTTTTTATTGTGATATTCTAAATAATCAGAATCTCGAGCAACTATAATAGAATTATTTAACTTACCTGATTTTATTTGCTCGATTTTTTCATCTAGAATACTACATCCCGTGATATTTTCCTCATATCTAAAGCTGAAAGTTTTTCTTTTAGAGAATATAGAGAATATTTTTCCCCAAAAGAATTCATCATTTTTATCCTCAACATAAACGATATAATCTGTTTCAGTAAATTCGGATAAGCTATTTTCTGCATCGAGAGAGTATTCTAAATCATCTTTCATGTATAAAGCCTGTCAATTCACGAATGTCATTCATCTTAATAATTTTACTTTTATGTTTACCTGCGATTTCAGGTGAATGTGTTGCAACAATTATCTGAGCATTGGGATTTAAAGCTAAAACAGAAGAAATAATTTCTCTTTGCCATTCGATATGTAAAGATATTTCTGGCTCATCAGCAAGAAAGATACAACGCTCTTTTCTTTGTAATAATGTTTCGATTAGTAATATTAATAATTGTTTTTCTCCAGAGGATAGCTTAAATAGTGATATTGGCATTTTATCATTTTTAACAAAGTTTAATTCTCCTTTGTTTAGCTTGAAACGTTTATCTGTAAATTTAGATAGAGTGTCTAAAAATAAGTTATTGTTAGAAAATATTTTCTCATTTTTTGCCTCTGCTTCACTAGATAATTCTATGATTTTATCAAATATTTGTTTTGTTATAATTGCTTGGGATGGAATTTCAAAATCATCATTAATCCCGCTTTTTTTCTTAAACAATTCTATTGTTTCAATTTCATCAAAAACGGTATTAATGTAATTGTCTATTTTATGTTCTGTATCCTTGTCATTGAATCCAAAACGCTTATAAGTTCTTTTTAATTTTTGTCTTTCACTTTCCTTATTAGCAATACGTTTAATTGCCCTTTTATTGGTGTCTAGAAGAGATAATAGAACGTCTTTTTGTAGTTGCTCTGATATGGTTTGAGACTGTTGAGTAAGTTCAAGTTGATATTTACTAAATTGAGATAGTAATTCATCTAAATAGTAATCTACGGATGATGAAATTCCTTTTTTGTATAATTCATTTTTGTCTCTTTCGTATTTATAATTGTTTTTATTTCTATAGACTGATAGAGAATATAATTTTACATATTGATTCATATGTTCTTGTAAGTCGATATAACGCTCTTGCATCCTTTTTCGAATAAATAGACTTCTTCCCTCACTAAGGATTGGAAGTGTATATTCTCTACTATCTATTTTATATGTGATTGTTGGTATTCTTTCTTCATCTAAGTCATTCTTTATAATTTGTATAAATGCAGTTCTATGGGTGTTTTCTAATGTTATATTTATTTCTTGAAATTCACTTTCACTTAATTCAAGCATGTCAATAGATAAAGCAGCATGTAGAATGTTCATAAAAGTAGTTTTTCCAGATCCGTTTCTACCTATAATAATATTAATATCATCATTGAATTTATTATTACAAGTATATTCTTCCCAGAATCCTAAAATTTTTATAGATGTAATTTTATAATCAGACATACTATATCTCCATAATATAAACTTTTATTTATTATATCATTTAAATAATATTTAGACAGTGTTTAATATAATCTAGTCTAGTCATCCCAACTTATTTTGCCAATCCTCTGAACCTCTTTTATATTATGGTTTACCAACACAGCATTTATTGCCAAAGCATGACAGGCAATCCATAAGTCATTACTGCCAATCAGTGTACCTTGCTGTTTTAAGATATTCGCACATTTCGATATCTTGGATAAACAACAGGAATACGTTGCGTGATTTTGTTGATTTTCTCTAGTGCTTTTTCAGGGTTCGCACTACCATTCGCACCTTTAAGTAACTCGGCATAAGTCACAAAACTCATCACTAGTTGATCTGAGGAATTAGTTGAGCCACTTTTTGTGTAACTGAAAGCAGTCTATTTTTCATTAAATAAATCAAAATATTGGTATCAAGTATATAAATCATAGTGAACCACGCTCCTGTGGTGGCGCAAGATCTCGATTTTCTAACGCCTTAATAAAATCTTCATCAAATCCTTCAAATAAAGCCAAAAATTCCATATCTGCTTTAGGTTTAAACGGTCTTAAAATAATATCGCCATTTTCCCCATGTAGAATTTCTACAGTATCCACATCGAAACGAAAATCGACAGGAATTCTCACTGCTTGGCTGTTGCCACTTTGAAAAACTTTTGTCATCATAGCATATACTCCGTATATATTTATTTTTATCAGTATATACAATATAGCGCGATTTTATAAAAAATAGTCAATATTATAATTCTTGTAATTTAAAATACAGGAGGCTTCTATGTCCATCTCAACCAATTTCTCCCGTCTCCCAAATATGCCTATCACCTCCGCAGTTCTAACCCAGCTTGCAGAGCAACACTACCACGCGTATTTATCTGCTGAACAGGTCAAAACACTTTGTGAACAATTCCAACTTTCTCAAATTGACTTTGCCTTAGCTTGTTTGCCCGTTGCAGCCTGTTATTCCAAAGCGCCAATTTCTGCATTTTATGTAGGGGCGATTGCTATTGGTGAGTCTGGAAATTTTTATTTTGGCGCAAATCAAGAATTTGAAAGCGTCTCTATTGGGCAAACTGTTCATGCTGAACAATCTGCACTGATGCATGCTTGGCAGATGGGCGAAAAACGTATTACAGATGTGGTAGTCAATTACACACCATGCGGGCATTGCCGCCAGTTTATGAATGAGCTAAATTCAGCGCCGACATTGCGGATTCATTTGCCACATAGTCAAAATAATGCGCTACATAGCTATTTGCCAGATGCATTTGGCCCTCGTAATTTGAATATTACCGATTGTTTATTTGATGGGCCAACTCCAACAACACAACCTGCTAATTTGACGGAAGCAGCGATTGAGGCGGCTCGTTCAAGTTATGCGCCTTATAGTCATTTACAAAGTGCAGTTGCGTTACAATCAGGGGAGCGTATTATTACAGGACGTTATGCTGAAAATGCGGCGTTTAACCCAAGTATGTTACCTTTGCAAAATGCGCTAAATTTCTACCGCTTGCAAGGGGAAACAGCGCCGATCTCGCGAGTTGTGTTGGCAGAAAATCAGTCAAAATTAAGCACGAAAGAGAGTACTTTTGCTTTGGTGAAAGCAGAATTGGGCTTAGAAGCGGAATACATTGCTTTTTAATTCTTTTACAAGAAATTAACGAAATCAGACCGCTTGCATTGTAAGCAAGTCTGAATTTCTGTATAATCTCTATCCTTTTGGTAAATGAATTCGCAAATTTCTGGAGAAGAACATGGCTCGTGTGACTGTTCAAGAAGCCGCTGAAGTAATCGGCAACCGTTTTGACTTAATTTTAATTGCAGCGCGTCGCGCAAGACAACTTCAACTTCACGTTCGTGAGCCGTTGGTTGATGAAGAAAATGATAAACCAACGGTCATTGCGTTACGTGAGATCGAACAACGCTTAATTAACCGTGAGATTATGGATCAAATCGAAAATAATGATGCGATTCAACAAGATATTGCAGAAAAGGAAGCGATTTCTTTCCTAGCGGATGTTCAAGCGAACGCTGAGTAAATTATATTTCATCAAAAGTATTGATAATGGACAATAAATAGTCTTGCAAGCGGTCGGAATTTCCGTCAAATTTGCGACATTGATTGTCCATTTTTTTATCTTATAAGAAGTAAGAAGGTGTCCCGTGTATCTTTTCGAACCTTTAGAACGCATTATTCAAGGCTATTTGCCAGAAGAAAAAATTGAGTTAGTCAGACGTGCTTTTGTCATTGCGCGTGATGCGCACGAAGGGCAAACTCGTTCAAGTGGTGAGCCATATATTACTCATCCAGTGGCGGTAGCATGCATTATTGCAGAAATGAAGCTTGACCATGAGGCGGTAATGGCGGCACTTTTACATGATGTGATTGAAGATACACCTTACACCGAAGAACAGTTGGCGAACGAATTTGGTTCAAGCGTGGCGGATATTGTGCAAGGCGTGTCTAAATTAGATAAGCTAAAATTCCGAACGCGCCAAGAAGCACAGGTAGAAAACTTCCGTAAGATGATTTTGGCGATGACCAAAGATATTCGTGTGGTGCTGATTAAGCTCGCAGACCGCACGCATAATATGCGCACATTAGGTTCATTACGCCCAGATAAACGCCGCCGTATCGCTAAAGAAACTCTGGAAATTTATAGTCCATTAGCGCATCGTTTAGGTATTGAGCATATTAAAAACGAGTTGGAAAACCTCTGTTTGCAGGCAATTTATCCGCATCGTTATAACATCTTAAAAACGGGGATTGAGATGGCACGTAGTTCGCGTCAAGATTTGATTGCGAAAATCACCCATGAAATTGAGAACCGTCTTGCAGAAGTGGGCATTCCTGCACGAGTGTATGGTCGTGAAAAACACCTCTATGCGCTTTATCAAAAAATGCTACGTAAAGAACAGCATTTCCACTCGATTTTAGATATTTACGCTTTCCGTATTGTGGTGGATACCGTCGATAATTGCTACCGCGTGCTTGGACAAATGCATGCATTGTATAAACCACGTCCTTACCAAGTAAAAGATTATATTGCAGTGCCGAAAACTAACGGATATCAGTCTTTGCAGACTTCAATGATTGGGCATAAAGGTGTACCGATTGAAGTGCATATTCGCACCGAAGAGATGGATCAAATGGCTGAGCTAGGTGTGGCGGCATTCTGGCAATATTCGGAAGATAAATCGCATTCAACCAGTGTGCAGCAACGTGCGCAACGCTGGTTACAAAGCATTGTTGAATTACAACAAAGCGCGGGTAATACCGAAGAATTTATCGAGAGTGTGAAATCTGATTTATTCTCAAACGATATTTATGTCTTTACACCAAAAGGTCGAATTGTTGAATTGCCAGCACGTGCAACAGCGTTAGATTTTGCTTATGCAGTGCATTCAGATATTGGCGATTGTTGTGTGGGAGCGATTGTTGATCATGCACCTTATCCAATTTCTCAACCGTTACAATCAGGACAAACCGTAGAGATTTTAACCGAGCCAGGGAAACATCCACATCCGTCTTGGTTGAAATTTGTGGTAAGTAGTAAAGCAAAAGCGAAAATCCGCCAAGCACTTAAACATAATGGTGAATGGTTGGACGACGAACAAGCGGTTGAAAAACCAGAATTTATTGAAACGAATATTGTATTGGAAATTAAAGATCAGCCGGGAGTATTGGCAAGTCTTACCAACACTATTGCGGCTTCAAACAGCAACATTGGTGAGGTGGTTAGCCGCCCAATGGAAAATGGAAATTATAAAGTAAGCCTCCGTATTGCTGTGACTGACAACGCGCATTTATATGTGGTTATTCAAAAATTAGCAAAATTAAGCGGTGTAGTAAAAGTCTCAAAAGCTTGATTAAAATTGGATTAAATAGATAAAAAATGGCAAGTGGAAACACTTGCCATTTCGTTTTTTTGAATTTCGAATTATTCTGCTTTTTTTCGACCTACGCTGAATAATAAAATCATTATGAGGCTTAATATAAAACCAGCACCTGCACCACCGCCAATCCATTTAATATAATCAAACGGGACAGCCTCAATTTTAGGCATTTGTACAAAACGAAATGCGACTAACTGATTATCAAGCGGAGAAACAGATTGCATCATTTTCAATTTGTTTTCCCATGAAGCATCAATTTTCGATTCAGCTGCCGCTTTGACTTGTTGGAAAAGTGCTTTCCATTTCGCCACTAAATCTTGGTTGAGCTTCTCTTTGGTTTTCGTGTTAATAAAACGAATGTAATCCCCAATTAAACTTTCAGCTTGTAGTGCGCTAAGTGAGCTAACACTAAGCGTGTCATTGGTAAAAGAAATAGATTTTTTGACCGCTTGTACTAATGTAGCAACCGATTTATTTTCTAATGCAGCTTGTTGTTTGATTGGTTCATATTGCGTTAAAAATTCCTGACGAAGTTGAGCGTCATTTACCATTTTTTGGAATTCAGCATAACTTTGCGCGCCAGTTTGAGCTTCAATTTTACTTAAATCGGCGGCATTTTCTGCACCGCTGACTAAACTATAAGTCGATGATAAAGAAAGATAATTACCAAGTTCAGCAGTTTTTGGGGCTTCAAATTTAGTCACGGCTTGCCATTGTGTAGGTAAAATAAGGCTTGCACTGTATCCCACACCAGCACCTACTGCTGTGAGTAATAAAATGGCAAAAAATTGACGAAACATAATTTAATTCTCCTGAATGTATTTTTTTCTTGCGCGGCGTTTCATACGGCGCACAAAACGAGTAATTTTCCAAGCGCGAACGATAGAGTAAGCATAAAGGAAGAACAGTAAAATGAAGCCTAATACCATCATCGATTGGCTCCAGTAATAAATTTCACCCATAACACCAATGGTTGCACAAATGGCGGCCCAGAAAACAATCACGGCAAGCGCTTGGCGTGAAGTCAATCCCGCGCGCATCAATAGGTGATGCAAGTGCAAGCGGTCTGGTCTGAATGGGCTTTTACCTTTTTTAAGACGGCGGAAAATCACCGCAACCATATCAATTAGAGGCACAGCAATGAGCCAGAGTCCAGTGATTGGGCTAATCGCATGGCCTTGACCTTGGGTGCTTAATAGCAACATCCAAATAATAGTAAAGCCGATTAAAGTACTTCCCGAGTCTCCCATAAACACTTTCCATTTTGCACCGAAAACGCTGAGGTTAAACATTGCATAAGGAATCAGTGTGAGGATAATTGCTAAACACCAGTAAGCGATAGCATGTTCTTGGTTTATCCACATCAGTGCACCAATGCCAGCAAAGCTCACGCTAGATAGACCGGCTAATAAACCATCAATACCATCGACCATATTAAAGGCGTTAATTACGCCAATAGTGATGAATACCGTAAAAATTAGGCTGAAAAAGCCAAGTTTAATGCTAAAAGGTGCGATAATCTGCCCAAGGCTTTCGAGTTCCAGACCACTATAAATCATAGCGCCTGCAAGTATGGCTTGGATACCTGCACGTAGTGCAGGGCTGATGTCAAAACGGTCGTCAAGTACACCGATAATCAGCAAAATGGTCATAGAAAGCAGGTAAAGTCCAGGCAGCGGAAGCGTGTCGGCTTGGAATGCATAAAAAGTAAGAGTGCCAAGAAACAGCGCAATGCCCCCAATGAGGGGAATAAAACCTTGGTGGCGTTTACGAAAGTTTGGTTTGTCAATCAATCCAACTTTTTCGGCAACGGGACGCATAAAAATTAAAGTCGCAAAAGAAACGACGACTACCGCTAAAAAAGTGAGCCACATATTCCGTTTTTCTCATTAATGATTATTATGAAAATAGGGCGTCCAGCATAGCATAAAGGGCAAAATTTAAAAAATTCTTTTAGGCAAATTATAGGCTTTTACGTAAAATAGCGGTTAAATTTTAAGATTATTTTGCAAAGGGAAAATTATGTCAAAATCAGCACAACTATTCGAAAAAGCACAAAAGGTCATTCCTGGTGGAGTAAATTCACCAGTACGTGCATTTAAAGGGGTCGGTGGCACACCTGTTTTTATTGAAAAAGCAGAAGGTGCTTATATTACCGATAGCGATGGTAAAAAGTATATCGATTATGTTGGTTCATGGGGCCCAATGGTGTTAGGGCATAACCATCCAGCAATTATTGATGCCGTCTTAAAAGCTGTGCCAAATGGCTTAAGCTTTGGGGCACCAACAGAAAGTGAAATTACCTTAGCAGAATTGGTCTGCAAATTAGTGCCATCTATTGAATTAGTTCGTATGGTTAGTTCAGGCACTGAAGCGACGATGTCAGCTATTCGTCTTGCTCGTGGTTATACAGGGCGCGATAAAATCATTAAATTTGAAGGCTGTTACCACGGGCATTCAGATTCTTTGTTAGTAAAAGCAGGTTCTGGTGCTTTAACATTAGGTCAACCAAGTGGTCCGGGTGTGCCAGCAGATTTTGCAAAACATACTTTAACTTGTACCTATAACGATTTAGACTCAGTTAAACAGGCATTTGAACAATATCCAAATGACATTGCTTGTTTAATTATTGAACCTGTAGCGGGCAATATGAATTGTATTCCACCAAAAGCAGGGTTCTTACAAGGCGTGCGTGAGTTATGTGATCAATATGGTGCTGTTTTTATTATTGATGAAGTGATGACTGGTTTTCGCGTAGCATTAGGTGGCGCACAATCTTATTATGGCGTGAAACCAGATTTAACTACGTTAGGCAAAATTATCGGCGGCGGTATGCCAGTAGGGGCTTTCGGCGGTAAAAAAGAAATTATGGAATTTATCGCGCCAACGGGGCCGGTTTATCAAGCGGGTACACTTTCAGGTAACCCTATTGCAATGGCAGCGGGTTTGGCATGTTTAACGGAATTATCAAAAGCGGGCAATGAAGAAAAATTGGCTGCTCAAACTAAAACCTTAGCTGAAGGATTAAAAGCTTTAGCAGATAAACATGGTGTACCATTTACTGTGCAATATGTTGGCGGAATGTTCGGCTTGTTCTTTACGGAACAACAAGAAATTACGGATTTCCAATCTGTGATGAAATGCGATGCTGCAAAATTTAACCGTTTCTTCCACTTAATGTTAGAGCAAGGTGTTTATTTAGCACCATCAGCTTTTGAAGCAGGCTTTATGTCGCTTGCGCATACGGATGCAGACATTCAAGCGACTTTAGCGGCGGCGGATCGTGCTTTTGCACAGTTGAAATAACGACAAGCGGTTGAATTTTGTAGAAGTTTTGCAAAATAAAATCGTGATGTGAACCGAAAATCTCCATTGAATCTTAATTTAATGGAGATTTTATTTTTTAAAAGTTGTCGAATATGGCAGTTTACTTCAAGTTTTCTCCAAAAATTGCTTAGTTTTTGTTACAATTCTTCCCATTTCCGATTTTAAATAGATTGACAGAAATTATGACGAATATCAGTACTTTTAACCGAACTTGGGCGCGTGTCATTTTAAACGCATTGTTACGCTATGGCGTCAAACACATCTGTATCGCACCGGGTTCTCGCTCAACACCTTTGACTTTAGAAGCAGTATTGCTTCAACAGCAACATCAAGTGACTTGTCATACGCATTTTGATGAGCGTGGGCTTGGCTTTTTTGCATTAGGGATGGCAAAAGCGAGCAATGCACCGGTCGTAGTCATTACAACTTCTGGCACGGCAGTGGCGAATTTATATCCGGCAGTCATTGAAGCAAGTCTTACCCAACATAAACTGATTGTGATTTCTGCGGATCGTCCACAAGAGTTAATTGGTTGTGGTGTAAATCAAGCGATTGAACAACCTGGGATTTTCGCAAATTACCCTGTTGCGACTTTAAACTTACCGAAAGCAAGCCCAGATTATGCACCAAATTGGTTAGTTGGAGCTGTGGAACAAGCTTGTGTCACGCAAAACCAACAAGGTGGTGTTGTGCATATTAACGCGCCTTTTGCAGAGCCACTTTATGAGGCGGATGAATCAGCGATTGGAACCAATCCGTGGTTAAGACCGATTATTAGTTGGTTAAGCAATCCGGAAGCAAAATGGATTGATAGTCAAAAAATTCAAAGCGAAGTTTCTATGCATGCTAACTGGGACTACTGGCGCACTAAGCGAGGTGTAATCATTGTCGGTAAATTGCCAGTTGAGCAAGGGCTTGGTATTAAAAACTGGGCGGAAACTCTCGGTTGGTGTATGTTGACCGATGTGCAATCTTCGGTAGATGCGAGTTTGCCATATGCTGACATTTGGCTTTCAAACAAAATTGTGTTTGATAAATTACAACAAGCAGACATCGTTATCCAATTTGGTACGCAAATTGTCAGTAAACGCGTCAACCAGTTCTTAGAAGCATTTAAAGGCGAATTCTGGCAAGTCGATGAGCATCCAAGCTATCTCAATCCATATTCGCATCAGCAAACGCGTTTTATTTCGAAAGCGCATCATTTCTTGCGTGTTCATCCACCGCTTCGTCAGAAACCGTGGTTGTTTGAACCGTTAGCGTTATCTCAGTTCTGCGGTAAGTTTATTGAAAGTCAAATTGGTGGCGCATTAAATGAAGCTTCACTTGCGCATCACATTCAAGATGTGTTAGCCGTAAATGGTAACTTATTCTTAGGTAATAGCTTATTTGTGCGTTTGGTTGATGCTTTATGTAAATTACCAGAAGGCTACCCAGTTTATACCAATCGTGGCGCAAGTGGCATTGATGGGCTAATTGCAACCATGGCTGGCGTGGCGGTTGCGAGTGAACGTCCGACTGTGGGTGTGGTAGGTGATATTTCTGCCTTACATGATCTAAATTCGTTAGCGCTACTGAGCCAAGTGCAACATCCTAGCATTCTGTTTATTGTGAATAACAGTGGTGGGGCAATTTTCGATATGTTGCCAGTTTCACCAGCAGTTAAAGACCCTTATTATCGCTTATCGCATAATTTAGAATTTGCGCAAGTTGCGGCAATGTTTGGGCTTGAATATATCCGTCCATTTACTTGGGCAGATTTGAAAGTCAAACTGAAACAGGCTTACGGACGTAAAGGGGTAACTGTCGTTGAAATTAAAGTGAATGAGAATGACGGCAGCAACTTGTATAAATCGCTGTTAAAACAAATTTCACAGGCGGAACTTGCCTAATGCTTGCCTATCAATGGCATGCAGAAACTGGGCAACCTATGGTATTTTTACATGGGTTGCTTGGTTCTCAACAAGATTGGCAAGCGGTGCTCACGATTTTGCAAAACTTTCCGCAAATCCGACCGCTTACTATCGATCTTCCCTTACATGGCAAGAGTGTGCAGACACATTGTCATAGCTTCGAACAAGCTCGGGCATTATTGCACCAAACCCTTTCTCAATTGATTCAAGAGCCGTTTATCTTAGTGGGGTATTCGCTAGGTGGACGATTGGCGTTGGATTATCACCTTAATCAGCCAAATCCTTATTTACAGCAGAGTTTTTTAGAAGGCGCGAATATTGGGCTAAAAACGGACGCTGAACGAAATGCGCGTCAGCAAAACGATGCTGCTTGGGCACAACGTTTTTGCAATGAACCCATGCCAGAGGTATTGGAAGCGTGGTATCAACAGCCTGTGTTTTCACATTTAAGCGCAGACAAGCGGTCAGATTTGATTGAAAAACGGCAAAATAATTGCGGTAAGGCGATTGCACAGATGTTAGAGGCAACGAGTTTGGCTAAACAGCCTGATTTTTCCCTTCAATTACCACAGTCAAACATACAATTTATTATTGGCGAGTATGATAAAAAATTTCGGCAGATGGCAGAACAGCATAGCTTGCCGATGCATTTAATTCCTAACGCGGGGCATAATGCGCACTTAGAAAACCCGAAAGCATTTGTCGAAGTGCTTTGCCAAGCGCTTCAAAAATAAAGCGTAATTAGCTTTGTGTTAGCATTTGCGTGAGCCAGATACCTAAAATCGTTAATAACACGCCACCCAAAAGATGAAGACCAAGTGTGAACGCGGCTTCGCCATATTTCCCAATCAATAATTTTTCGCTTAATTCGGCAGAAAAACTTGAAAAAGTGGTAAAACTGCCAAGAAAACCAGTAATAAACAACAATTTTTGATTATCGCCCAATGATAATCCCATCGCTATTCCAATTAAGAAACAACCTAGCCAATTTGCAATGAGTGTGCCTAATGCCACGCTAGAAAATAGTGGATTGAGTACGAGTCCGATTCCCCAACGTAGCAATGCGCCCATCACGGCACCTAATGAAATTAACAAGATATTCATTTTTACACCAAAAATAAGATGGGAATTAAATTCATCACACCCATAGTTGCAATGGCCAGTAATAAACGCGAAGCACCAAAAATAAAACCACGGTTGGTGCCGTTATCAAATTTTACCAACAGATTCGCAATCGCGGTCAGCGCATAAACCTCAATGATAGTAAATACTACCAGATAAGCATAAGCGGTATAAACTGATAAGAATTGCAGGGTAAGAAACCATGGCACAATCATGCCTAATGCTAATAGCGGTGCGACCCAAACCACTTGTGATCGAGTTAAGTTGATTCGGCGAGAGAATTCGCTTTGCAATAATACGGTTAATAAGCCATTAACGAATAATGCAATTGGGGAATGTTCCGGCATACCCAATTTCTGGTCAAATAAAAATGGAAAAAGCACGAAAAATGAAGTTGCAATCGAAAGCGGAATGAACAGCATTAAATGTACTTGTAAAAATGCTTTGGTAATGATTTCTCGAATTTGTGCAAAGCGAAATTTAACCAGTGTTTGAACGGTTTGGATTTGATAAAACGGCTTAATCATCAGTAAAAAAAGAATCAGCTCAATGCTAAAGCATAGCCAAATTAGCCAATCGATATGTTCAGTACGAATAAAAGGAATCACAAGCAATGGAGCAAACATGGAAGACATTGAGGTAACTTTTAAGTATTTACCTTGCAAGCGAGTTTTCTGAGCATATTCTTCTCCAGCAAGTGCAAGTAAACAGGCTTTGGCATTAGTGCCAAATAGGCAACTTCCTAGCCCAAAACAAGTGGTTGCAAGCAGGAGTATTAGGTAGTGGTTTGCGTTTAAGAAGAAAATGTAAGCGACCACATCAAGTAAACAGCCTAACAACATCATTTTCGCTAAACCATAGCGGTCACCTAAAATGCCAGCCAGAATGGCTAAAGCTTGGTTACAGAAAAAGAGCAATGAGAGTGAAAAGGCAATTTCACTATTGCTTAAACCTTTGCCTTTTAAATAAACAAAAAAGACGGTTTGCATTGAAAAAAAGGCCAATGTTGAGAAAAAGCGGCGTATGAGTAATAAATTTTGCAGTGGCATAAATAAGATAAATTTCCGAAAATAAGCACTGATCTTACCGCTTTTCGTTATAATTGGGCAATTTTTAGTTTGAGAGAATCGTATGAAATCGGATTTTTATCTTGGCATGATGTCAGGGACAAGCCTTGATGGTGTGGATTTAGCCCTCATGGATTTTGCAACATTCCCACCAAAATTGACCGCTTGTGAAATGGTCGCCATGCCAGTAGCGTTGAGACAAGCGTTAACGCTGTTATTAAAAGGGGAAACATCGTTACAAAACTTAGGGGAAATCGATCATCAGTTAGGTAAACTTTACGCCGATTGTGTCAATCAGTTTCTCGCTAAAAATGGCTTGAAACCCGAGCAAATTCAGGCGATTGGCTGCCATGGGCAAACGGTATGGCATGCTCCAACAGGGGAAAATCCGTTTACCATGCAAATTGGAGATATGCATTATTTAGCAGCGAAAACGGATATTACAGTCGTAGGGGATTTTCGCCGAAAAGATATGGCAATGGGAGGACAAGGCGCTCCGTTAGTTCCAGCTTTCCATGAGGGTATTTTTGCCGATAAAAATAGGCTCACAGTAGTTTTAAACATTGGTGGAATTTCAAACATTTCAGTATTAGCACCAAATCAACCAACCATTGGTTATGATGTGGGCGTCGGAAATGCGCTATTAGATGCTTGGATTGAGCAACATCAAGGCAAACGTTATGATAAAAATGGTGCTTGGGCGAGTAGTGGTAAAGTATTGGAACCATTATTAGCAGCATTGTTAGATGAGCCTTTTTTCCAACAAACTCCACCGAAAAGCACGGGGCGTGAACTGTTTAATTTGAAGTGGTTAGTGAAGAAAATCGCAAAAGTTTTTCCAAATTTGACCGCTTGTTTGCCACAAGATATTCAAAGAACGTTAGTCGAATTTACTGTGCAAGGTATTGCTCACCACCTAAAATTGCTTAATAGTGAAAAGTCTAACCTTTTACTTGTTTGTGGTGGCGGGGTTCATAACCCATTGATTTTAAATAGATTGTCAGAAATATTGCCTGATTGGACGGTTGCATCGACTTCAGAATACGGACTCGATGCAGACTATGTCGAAGCAGCCGCTTTTGCATGGTTAGCTTATCGTCGAATGCATAATTTACCGAGTAATTTGCCTTCTGTGACTGGTGCAAGTCGAGCTGTCAGTCTGGGGGCTATTTATCCTAAAAATGAATAATGAGAAAAATATGAATAAGAACGCATTATTACAACAACTAAATCAACTAATTACTGAACAGCGTAATCCGAACTCTATGCAATTAGATTCACTTTCAGCACAAGAATTAGTAGCTTTAATTAACCGTGAAGATCAACAGGTTGCTTTAGCCGTAGAAAAGTGTTTACCACAAATTGCCTCAGCGGTTGAAAAGATTGTTGCGGCTTTTGAACGTGGTGGACGATTGGTTTATGTGGGAGCAGGAACAAGTGGGCGATTAGGGGTGCTAGATGCTTCTGAATGCCCTCCAACTTATGGCGTGAAACCAGAAATGGTCGTTGGTCTTATTGCGGGCGGCGATCATGCATTACGCCACCCAATTGAAGGTGCAGAAGATAATGTGCAGCAAGGACAAGCTGATCTTGAGGAAATTGATTTTTCTGCTCGAGATGTGTTGGTAGGAATCGCGGCTAGTGGTCGTACGCCTTATGTGCTAGGGGCATTGAATTATGCGAAACAATTAGGTGCAACCACCGTTTCCATTGCAAGTAATCCAAATAGTAAAATGGCAGAAGTTGCTGATATTGCGATTGAAACCGTAGTGGGGCCAGAAGTATTAACAGGCTCAAGCCGAATGAAATCGGGCACGGCACAAAAGTTAGTATTAAATATGTTAACTACGGCTTCGATGGTGTTAATTGGCAAATGCTACCAAAATTTAATGGTGGATGTTCAAGCAAGTAACGAAAAACTTAAAGCGCGGGCGCTGAAAATTGTGATGGAAGCGACAGAATGTGATAACGAGACTGCAGCTAATGTACTCGCTAAGGCAAACGGACAAGTAAAATTAGCCATTTTGATGCAATTAAGCGGATTAGATGCGTTAGAAGCGCAAAGTCTGTTAGATAAATCAAACGGTAAATTACGCCAAGCGTTAATTAAATAAGAAAAATGGAAGGGGAAACCTTCCATTTTCTCTATTCATTACTACACTCGGAAATCGCGTTTACGAATCCCCAATGCGAATAAGGCACCAAAATAACAAATGGCAGCTAAGACAATCAACCATGCTAACCAATAAACTTTTGTGAAGGTTGCCATACTATGCCAGCCTTCTAGTGCTGGAGAGAAATAAGACACTGCTGCACCCATTAAGCTAGCAGCAATCGCCACTTTTAAGGTGAAGAAACCTGTTTTGCTTGAAAGCTGATAAATGCCTTGTTTATGTAACTGACGATATAATAATGAAGCATTAATGGCTGCTGATAATGCAGAGGCCATTGCTAATCCTAAATAACCAAAAGGAATAGCTAACAAGCCAAAACACATGTTACTGGCGGTCGCAATGAGTCCGATTTTTACAGGTGTCTTGGTATTCTGATTAGCATAAAATCCGTTAGCTAAAATGCTAATTAACATATAGCTATTAAGCCCTAAGCACATAATCCATAATGCATGTGAAGTTGAAACAACATCAGCAAGGGTAAATTTTCCTCGCATAAAAATGGTCATAATCATGGGTTGTGCTAAAACAGCAATGCCAATCATCGCTGGAATGCCAAGTAATAGCACCATGCGAATACCCCAATCTAGCGTATTTTGAAAATCTTCACGGCGTTGTGTTTCTGCTAAATCTTTTTGTTTTGCGATTTTAGAGAGTGTTGGTAACACGACGGTGGATATGGCAATACCGAAAATTCCAAGTGGGAATTCAATTAAGCGATCAGAATAATAAAGCCACGTAATTGAACCTGTAATAAGAAAACTAGCAATGACTTGATTCAGTAATAGATTGATTTGTGTGACAGAAACACCAAATAATGCGGGGAGCATTAAGGTTCTAACTTTTTTCACGCCTTCATCATTCCATGCCCATTTAGGTTTTACCAGTAAACCGGCTTTTTTCATAAATGGAATTTGGAATAAAAATTGTAGCAAACCACCTAAGAAAATCCCCCAAGCAAGTGCCACATCTGGGCGTTCAAAATAGTGAGCACCAAATAGAGCCATCCCGATCATCGCGATATTAAGTAAAACTGGGGAGAATGCCATGACCCCAAATTTACCAATAGTATTTAGTACCGCACCAGAAAGCGCCACGAAAGTAATAAACCAAAGGTAGGGGAAGGTGATTTTTAATAGTAGGGAAGCTTGCGTAAATTTTTCAGCATCTGCGCCATCATTTAGCCAATCAATAAACCAACCAGTACCAAAAAGCGCAGCAACGACGGGAGAGGCAACCATCGCAACCAAAGTCACAAGCGTGACAATCATTCCTAATGAACCAGAAACCTTAGCAACAAATTCGCGCGTTTTATCTAGGTCATTTTCGGCATTGTATTCAGCTAACACAGGAACAAAAGCTTTAGAAAACGCACCTTCAGCAAAGAGGCGTCGTAGAAAGTTAGGAATACGGTTGGCAAATAAAAAGACATCGGAAACCGCACCAGCACCGAGCACTCCAGCGACAATCATATCGCGGACTAAACCCAAAATACGGGATACTAATGTTAATGCACTAACTAACACGCCTGATTTTAATAATTTTTTGCTCATAGAATTCTCTGTATAAGAAAGAAGCTTCTTTGGGTTTTCACTTTTTCTTGGTTTTTCGTGGCCATTAAATCTTCGGGTATCCTCTTTATATTAAAGGAAATAATAGTTAATTGAGATAAAGGGATATTACACGATCACAAAATAGATCCGAATTTTATCAGTTTTTTTATAGGAAAATCAGAAAAAAACTGATAAAATCTCGCCCTATCGTTTTCTGGCAAAGAAAAACGGTGTTATTTTCAAGCACGTGTCTCGTTGAAAATGAATTAAAAACTATCGATAGCAACATAAACCAATGTTTATGTTTTAATTATTTAACACAGATATTTTAGGAGTTTGACCTTGGCTAATATCAAGTCAGCAAAAAAACGTGCGGTTCAATCTGAAAAACGCCGCCAACATAACGCAAGCCAACGCTCAATGATGCGTACTTACATCAAAAAAGTATACGCAGCAGTAGCAACTGGTAATAAAGCAGCTTCAGAAGCAGCTTTCGTTGAAATGCAAAAAGTTGTAGACCGCATGGCGTCTAAAGGTTTAATCCACGCTAACAAAGCTGCTAACCACAAAGCAAAATTAGCAGCGCAAATCAAAAAATTAGCATAATTGGATTTTGCAAATTAAAAAAGAAAACCGACCGCTTGGTCGGTTTTCTTGTCATTGCATAGAAAATTTTTGCTTGAAAAGCGGTCAAATTTTCTATACAATTTGCAAATTATTACGCACAGGGAAACTTGTGCATATTTTTGTGTAGCACATCGTGCTTTTTATCATCGGGGAGCAAGTCAAGCTTGCGTTATCACCCACTTAGAGGAAACTTAAAAATGGCAAAAAAAGTCCAAGCATACGTTAAGTTGCAAGTTGCAGCTGGTATGGCTAACCCATCACCACCAGTTGGTCCTGCATTAGGTCAACAAGGTGTGAACATCATGGAATTCTGTAAAGCATTCAATGCTCGTACTGAGAGCTTAGAAAAAGGTTTACCAATTCCAGTTGTTATCACTGTATATGCAGACCGTTCATTTACTTTCGTCACTAAAACTCCACCAGCAGCAGTGTTATTGAAAAAAGCTGCAGGTATCAAATCTGGTTCAGGCAAACCGAACAAAGATAAAGTGGGTAAAGTAACTTTAGATCAAATCCGTCAAATCGCTGAAACTAAAGCAGCAGACATGACTGGTGCGACTATCGAAACTAAAATGAAATCAATTGCTGGTACTGCTCGCTCAATGGGCTTAGTGGTGGAGGAATAATACGATGGCTAAATTGACTAAAAAAATGAAAGCAATCAAAGCTGGCGTAGATTCTACTAAAGCATATGAAATCAACGAAGCAATCGCAGTATTAAAACAATTCGCGACAGCTAAATTCGTTGAAAGCGTTGATGTTGCAGTAAACTTAGGGATTGACCCTCGTAAATCAGACCAAAACGTTCGTGGTGCAACAGTATTACCACACGGAACAGGTCGTACAGCTCGCGTAGCAGTATTCACTCAAGGTGCAAACGCAGAAGCAGCGAAAGCAGCAGGCGCAGACTTAGTGGGTATGGAAGACTTAGCTGAAGCAGTGAAAAAAGGCGAAATGAACTTTGACGTTGTTATCGCATCTCCAGATGCAATGCGCGTTGTTGGTCAATTAGGTCAAGTATTAGGTCCACGTGGCTTAATGCCAAACCCGAAAGTTGGTACTGTAACGCCAAACGTTGCTGAAGCAGTTAAAAATGCAAAATCTGGTCAGATTCGTTACCGCAATGATAAAAACGGTATTATCCATACCACTATCGGTAAAGCGGATTTCTCACCTGAGCAATTAAAAGAAAACCTCCAAGCATTGTTAGCAGCTTTAACTAAAGCTAAACCAACAACAGCAAAAGGTATTTTCATTAAGAAAGTAAGCATCTCTACTACTATGGGTGCTGGTGTTGCGGTTGATCAAGCATCACTATAGTTTCTAAATAAAAGTGAAAAGACCGTACGTTTAGACGATACGGTCTTTTTATTGCAGAAAAATGCAATAATCGTTGCTTTTAAAGCAACTCGCTGATAGAATTATAAGACTGCCTGCATTGGGTAGGCAGGTTCGTCCCGAAAGGGTGTTTTTTTATTTAACGGAGCACTAATATGATCCAAGAACAGACTATGCTGGATGTTGCTGATAACTCAGGGGCTCGTAGCGTAATGTGTATCAAGGTTCTAGGTGGATCGCACCGTCGTTACGCTGCAATTGGCGACATTATCAAAGTAACCGTAAAAGAAGCAATTCCACGCGGTAAAGTAAAAAAAGGTGATGTGTTAAAAGCAGTTGTTGTGCGCACCAAGAAGGGTGTTCGTCGCCCAGATGGCTCAGTTATTCGTTTCGATGGCAATGCTTGTGTAATTTTAAACAATAACACTGAGCAACCAATCGGTACTCGTATTTTTGGACCTGTGACTCGTGAACTTCGTTCTGAGAAATTCATGAAGATCATTTCATTAGCTCCAGAAGTACTGTAAGGGGAATGTAATGGCTGCTAAAATCCGTCAAAATGATGAAGTAATTGTTCTTGCTGGTAAAGACAAGGGCAAACGTGGTAAGGTAACTCAAGTGTTACCAAACGGTAAAGTTATCGTTGAAGGTGTTAAAATTATCACTAAACACGAAAAACCGGTTCCTGCTTTAGGCAAAGCTGGTGGCTTAGTGAAAAAAGAAGCTGCGATTGATGCGTCAAACGTTGCAATTTTTAACCCTAAAACAAATAAAGCTGACCGTGTAGGTTTTAGATTCGAAGACGGCAAAAAAGTACGTTTCTTCAAATCTAATAATGAAATTATTTAATTAACTGGAGTAATGCGATGGCGAAACTGCATGATTACTACAGAGATACAGTAGTTAATGAATTAAAAGCTAAATTCAACTACTCATCTGTCATGCAAGTCCCACGAATCGAAAAGATTACCCTGAATATGGGTGTGGGTGAAGCATTGACCGACAAAAAACTTTTAGATAACGCAGTAGCGGATCTAACAGCAATCAGCGGTCAGAAACCTTTAATTACTAAAGCTCGTAAATCAGTTGCTGGCTTTAAAATCCGTCAGGGATATCCAATCGGATGCAAAGTGACCCTGCGTGGCGAACGTATGTGGGAATTCTTTGAAAGATTGATTACTATCGCTGTTCCACGTATCCGTGACTTCCGTGGTTTAAGTGCGAAGTCATTCGATGGTCGTGGTAATTACAGTATGGGTGTTCGTGAACAAATCATTTTCCCTGAAATCGACTACGATAAAGTAGATCGTGTACGTGGTTTAGATATTACTATTACCACAACAGCGAAAAATGACGAAGAAGGTCAAGCTTTATTAGCGGCTTTCAATTTCCCATTCCGTAAATAAGGTAGGTTATCGTGGCAAAACAATCAATGATTGCACGTGATGTAAAACGTGCGAAATTAGCTGATAAATTCTACGCAAAACGTGAAGAATTAAAGAAAATTATCTCATCTGAATCTGCTTCAGATGAAGAGCGTTGGGCAGCAGTGTTGAAGTTACAAACACTTCCACGTGATTCAAGCCCAATCCGTCAGCGTAATCGTTGCCGCCAAACTGGTCGTCCACACGGTGTACTTCGTAAGTTTGGTTTAAGCCGTATTAAGGTTCGTGAAGCTGCAATGCGCGGCGAAATTCCAGGCCTTAAGAAAGCAAGCTGGTAATAACCTCTTTTAATTTGGAATCATGGGAGTAAATACATGAGCATGCAAGATCCAATCGCAGATATGCTGACCCGTATTCGTAACGGTCAAGCTGCGAATAAAGTTGCAATCAGTATGCCTTCATCTAAGTTAAAAGTTGCTATTGCAAGCGTTTTAGCTGAAGAAGGTTATGTTGAGAGCTTCAAAGTTGTTGAAGGTTCAAAACCTGAGTTGGAAATCACTTTAAAATATTTCCAAAATAAACCAGTAGTAGAAAGTATCCAACGCGTAAGCCGTCCAGGTCTTCGTATTTACAAACGTAAAGACGAATTACCAAAAGTTATGGGTGGTTTAGGTATCGCAGTTGTTTCTACATCTAAAGGTGTTATGACCGACCGTGCTGCACGTCAAGCAGGTCTCGGCGGTGAAATCATCTGTTACGTAGCATAATAGAGAGGTAGGAAAAATGTCTCGTGTTGCAAAAGCACCTGTTAATGTTCCTGCCGGTGTTCAAGTTACATTGAACGGTCAGCTATTAACAGTTAAAGGTAAAAACGGCGAGTTATCTCGCGAAATTCATAATGCAGTTGAAGTAAAATACGAAGCTGATACATTAACTTTTGCACCTCGTGAAGGTGTTGTAAACGCAGATGCTCAAGCAGGTACTGCGCGTGCATTAGTTAATGCAATGGTTATCGGTGTTACTGAAGGCTTTACGAAGAAATTGCAATTAGTTGGTGTTGGTTACCGTGCACAAATGAAAGGCAACGTAGTTGCTTTAAGCTTAGGTTTCTCACACCCGGTAGAACATACGTTGCCAGCTGGTGTAACTGGTGAATGTCCATCACAAACTGAGATTATTCTCAAAAGTGCAGACAAACAGTTAATCGGTCAAGTTGCAGCTGATATTCGTGCATATCGCCGTCCAGAGCCTTATAAAGGCAAAGGTGTACGTTATTCTGATGAAGTTGTACGTACTAAAGAAGCGAAGAAAAAGTAAAGTAAGGTAACACTATGGATAAGAAAGTAGCTCGTATCCGTCGTGCAACCCGTGCACGTCATTTAATGAGAGAGCAAGGTGCTACACGTTTAGTTGTGCATCGCACACCGCGTCACATCTATGCGCAAGTAATTGCACCTAATGGCTCAGAAGTACTAGCAGCAGCTTCAACTGTTGAAAAAGTAATTAAAGAGCAAGTTAAATATACCGGTAATAAAGACGCCGCTGCAGTAGTTGGTAAATTAGTTGCAGAACGTGCTTTAGCTAAAGGTGTACAAGCGGTTGCATTTGATCGTTCAGGTTTCAAATACCACGGTCGTGTGCAAGCATTAGCAGACGCTGCTCGTGAAGCTGGTCTACAGTTCTAATAGAGGAATTTGAGATGTCAAACATCGAAAAACAAGCTGGTGAACTGCAAGAGAAGCTAATCGCGGTTAACCGTGTATCAAAAACCGTTAAAGGTGGTCGTATCATGAGTTTCACTGCTTTAACAGTAGTGGGCGATGGTAATGGTCGTGTAGGTTTTGGTTACGGTAAAGCACGTGAAGTTCCGGCAGCGATCCAAAAAGCGATGGAAAAAGCTCGTCGCAATATGATCAATGTAGCTTTAAACGAAGGTACATTACAACACCCTGTTAAAGGTTCACATACAGGTTCACGCGTATTTATGCAACCAGCAAGCGAAGGTACAGGTATCATCGCGGGTGGTGCAATGCGTGCTGTGTTAGAAGTTGCAGGCGTTCGTAACGTTCTTTCTAAAGCATATGGTTCAACCAACCCAATTAACGTTGTTCGTGCAACAATCGATGCACTTGAGAACATGAAATCACCTGAAATGGTTGCTGCAAAACGTGGCAAAACAGTTGAAGAAATTTTGGGGTAATTGAATATGGCAAAAATTAAAGTAACTCAAACTCGTAGCTCTATTGCTCGTTTACCGAAACATAAAGCAACGTTAAAAGGCTTAGGTCTTCGTCATATTCGTCACACCGTAGAACTTGAAGATACACCAGCAGTACGCGGTATGATCAATCAAGTATCTTATATGGTTAAAGTGGAGGAGTAATAGAATGCGTTTAAATACTCTTTCTCCGGCTGAAGGTGCTAAGCACAGTGCTAAACGTTTAGGTCGTGGTATCGGTTCTGGTTTAGGTAAAACTGGTGGTCGTGGTCATAAAGGTCAAAAATCTCGTACAGGCGGCGGTGTTCGTCGTGGTTTCGAGGGTGGTCAAATGCCTTTATACCGTCGTTTACCAAAATTTGGTTTTACTTCATTAAAATCATTCCGTGTTGCAGAAATTCGTTTAAGCGACTTAGCAAAAGTAGATGGCGATGTAGTCACATTAGAAGCATTAAAAGCAGCGAACATTATTACTAAAGATATTTTATCTGCAAAAGTTATTCTTTCAGGTAAAGTAGAAAAAGCAGTTAAAGTTCAAGGTTTAGGTGTAACTAAAGGTGCTAAAGCTGCTATCGAAGCTGCTGGTGGTTCTATCGAGGAATAATAGATGGCAAAGCAACCAGGGTACCAAGGTAGTACACAAAAAGGGACTGGCGAGCTTAAATCAAGATTGTTATTTGTTTTAGGTGCGTTAATCGTTTTCCGTATCGGTTCTTTTATACCTGTTCCTGGCATTGATGCTTCTGTTTTATCCGAGCTAATTAAGCAACAACAAGGCACCATCATTGACATGTTTAATATGTTCTCTGGTGGTGCATTAAGCCGAGCGTCTATTTTTGCGTTAGGTATTATGCCTTATATTTCGGCATCAATTATTATTCAATTATTGACTGCCATTCACCCTCCTTTAGCTGAATTAAAAAAAGAAGGCGAAGCAGGGCGTCGTAAAATTAGCAAATATACGCGTTATGGCACATTGTTATTAGCGTTTATTCAGTCTATTGGTGTTTCCATAGCGCTTCCTAATATGCAATCTGGGTTAGTAGTTAACCCAAATATGTTATTCTATATCACTTCTGTTATTAGCCTTGTAACTGGAACAATGTTCTTAATGTGGCTTGGTGAGCAAATTACAGAACGTGGTATTGGTAACGGCATTTCCCTCATTATTTTTGCCGGTATCGTTGCAGATTTACCTTCAACAATTGGGCAAACAATTGAGCAGGCAAGAGCAGGTGATCTTTCACCTATCGTGTTATTACTCATAGCTGTAATTGCATTCGCAGTAACATATTTTGTTGTGTTCGTAGAACGTGGACAAAGAAGAATCGTAGTAAACTATGCAAGTCGCCAACAAGGTAGAATGATGGCACCTGCAAGATCATCTCATTTACCATTAAAAGTAAATATGGCAGGGGTTATCCCAGCAATTTTTGCATCAAGTGTTATTTTGTTCCCTGCAAGTATTACGCAGTGGTTTGGACAAAGTAGTGAAGGCTTTGAGTGGTTATTTGATTTATCTCAGTTACTACAACCAGGACAACCACTTTACATTGTATTATTTACAATGGCAGTGATTTTCTTTGCTTTCTTCTATACTGGTATGCAGTATAATCCTCGTGAAACGGCGGATAATTTGAAGAAATCAGGTGCGTTTGTACCAGGTTATCGACCAGGCGAACAAACATCTCGTTATATTGATAAAGTAATGACGCGTTTAACCTTAATTGGTGCGCTATATATTGCTTTTGTTTGTTTGGTTCCTTATATCGCTATATCATTATGGAAAGTACCATTCCAATTAGGTGGTACTTCACTGTTAATCGTAGTGGTAGTTATTATGGATTTCATCGCACAGGTTCAAAGTCATATGATGTCATTACAATATGATTCTGTGTTGAAGAAAGCCAATTTAAAAGGCTTAGGGCAATAGACCCTTAGATCAGAAAGGATAAGCAATGAAAGTTCGTGCTTCAGTAAAAAGAATGTGCCGTAACTGTAAGGTTGTTAAACGTGAAGGTGTTGTTCGTGTAATTTGTAACGACCCTAAACATAAACAACGTCAAGGTTAATAGTATATTTCTTGCAAAGAACCCGCTGAGCAGGTATACTGCTCAGCTCATTCGTCCTGATATACTGTTTGAGTATCCTGAAACGGGCTTTTCAAGATCAGTATATCAATAAACTTAAATAATAGGAGTGCATAGTGGCCCGTATTGCAGGCATTAACATTCCTGATCAAAAACACACTGTAATCGCATTAACTGCAATTTACGGTATCGGTAAAACTCGTGCAAAAGCTATCTGTGCTGCAACGGGTATTGCTGAAGATGTAAAGATCAGAGAATTGTCTGAAGAGCAGATTGAAAAACTGCGTGAAGAAGTTGGTAAATTTACTGTCGAAGGTGATTTACGTCGTGAAGTAACTTTAAGCATCAAACGTCTTTTAGACCTTGGTTGCTACCGTGGTTTACGTCATCGTCGTAGTTTACCAGTACGTGGTCAACGTACTAAGACTAATGCGCGTACCCGTAAAGGTCCACGCAAACCGATCAAAAAATAGTCGGAGTAGATAAATAATGGCTAAAACACCAGTTCGCGCACGTAAGCGCGTTAAAAAACAGATTGCAGATGGCGTAGCTCATATCCACGCATCTTTCAATAACACAATCGTTACCATCACTGACCGTCAAGGCAACGCTCTAGCTTGGGCAACTGCTGGTGGTTCAGGTTTCCGTGGTTCTCGTAAATCAACTCCATTTGCTGCTCAAGTTGCTGCAGAGCGTTGTGCAGAAATGGTTAAAGAATTTGGTTTAAAGAATTTGGAAGTTATGGTTAAAGGTCCGGGTCCGGGTCGTGAATCAACAATTCGTGCATTAAATGCAGCGGGTTTCCGTATCACGAACATTACTGATGTGACTCCGATTCCTCATAACGGTTGTCGTCCACCGAAAAAACGTCGCGTTTAATTGACGTTAGAATAATTGGAGAAAGAAAATGGCAAGATATTTGGGTCCTAAGCTCAAGCTAAGCCGTCGTGAAGGTACTGATTTATTTTTAAAATCAGGCGTTCGTGCGATTGAATCAAAATGTAGAAATCGTCTTGATGTAGCCCCTGGTCAACATGGTGCTCGCAAGCCACGTTTATCTGACTACGGTAGTCAGTTACGTGAAAAACAAAAAGTTCGCCGTATCTATGGTATCTTAGAACGTCAATTCCGTAATTACTATAAAGAAGCTAACCGCTTAAAAGGTAATACAGGTGAGAACTTATTAGTATTATTAGAAGGTCGTTTAGATAACGTTGTTTACCGTATGGGTTTTGCTGCAACTCGTGCTGAAGCACGTCAGCTTGTTAGCCACAAATCTATCGTTGTAAACGGTCGTGTAGTAAATATTCCTTCATTCCAAGTTTCTGTTGATGATGTAGTTGCTGTTCGTGAAAAATCTAAAAAACAAGCACGTATTAAAGCATCGTTAGAATTAGCAACTCAACGTGAAAAACCAACTTGGTTAGAAGTTGATGCAACTAAAATGGAAGGTGTATTTAAACGTACTCCTGAACGCTCTGACTTATCAGCAGACATCAATGAACATCTGATCGTTGAGCTTTACTCTAAATAATAGTTAATTGTTAAAATTATATTTTTTATTTAGTAGTAATAAGCTTAAAAACAAAGAGAGGATAAAATGCAGGGTTCTGTGACAGAATTTTTAAAGCCGCACTTAGTGAATATTGAACAAATTAGTTCAACTCACGCAAAAGTGACTCTAGAGCCGTTAGAACGAGGTTTTGGACATACGTTAGGTAACGCACTTCGACGCATTTTACTTTCGTCAATGCCAGGTTGTGCCGTTACTGAGGTTGAGATTGATGGTGTATTACATGAATACAGCAGCAAAGAAGGCGTACAAGAAGATATTCTTGAAGTATTACTAAACCTAAAAGGTCTAGCGGTAAAAGTGCAAGATAAAGATGATATTATCTTGACACTAAATAAATCTGGAATTGGCCCTGTGACTGCAGGCGACATTACACATGATGGTGGTGTTGAGATTGTTAATCCTAACCATGTTATCTGTCATTTAACAGATAAAAATGCTACAATTAGTATGCGTATTCGCGTACAACGTGGTCGTGGTTATGTTCCAGCATCAGCCCGTGTACATACTCAAGATGATGATCGTCCAATTGGGCGTCTACTTGTAGATGCTCGTTTTAGCCCAGTAGATCGTATTGCTTACAATGTAGAAGCTGCACGTGTTGAACAGCGTACGGACTTAGATAAGCTCATCATTGAGATGGAAACAAATGGCACAATCGATCCAGAAGAAGCCATTCGTCGTGCTGCAACCATTTTAGCAGAGCAATTAGACGCATTTGTTGATTTACGTGATGTTCGTCAACCGGAAGTGAAAGAAGAAAAACCGGAATTTGATCCGATTCTTCTTCGCCCTGTAGATGATCTTGAATTAACAGTTCGTTCTGCTAACTGTTTGAAAGCAGAGACAATTCACTATATCGGTGATTTAGTACAACGTACAGAAGTTGAGTTATTAAAAACACCTAACCTCGGTAAGAAATCACTTACTGAGATTAAGGATGTATTGGCTTCTCGTGGTTTATCACTCGGTATGCGCCTTGAGAATTGGCCACCAGCAAGCATTGCTGAAGACTAATTTTAGGTAATAGATTTTCTAAGAAGGATATAGGTATGCGCCATCGTAAGAGTGGACGTCAATTAAACCGTAACAGCAGCCATCGCCAAGCGATGTTCCGTAATATGGCAAGTTCTTTAGTTGAACATGAAATCATTAAAACAACTTTGCCTAAAGCTAAAGAGTTACGTCGTGTAGTTGAACCATTAATTACTTTAGCAAAAGAAGATAGCGTTGCAAACCGCCGCTTAGCTTTTGCTCGTACTCGCAACGTAGAAACCGTTGCTAAATTATTCAATGAATTAGGTCCACGTTTTGCACAACGTGCGGGTGGTTACACTCGTATTTTAAAATGTGGTTTCCGCGCAGGTGATAACGCGCCAATGGCTTACATTGAGCTTGTTGATCGTCCTGAAGTTGCAGAAGCAGCAGAATAATTCTTTATAAAGCCCGGCATTGTTCGGGCTTTATCTTTTCTATTATCACCCTCCATTTTTCCATTTAGGTCAAACTTTTTATAATTAATGATTCAAATCTTCCTCTTTTTCCGTTAGTCTATCGTGAACTATTCGTTAAATCATAGGGGAATTATTATGAATGCACTTTTTAGCAAAGCTCAAGATTGGTTGAACCAAGATCCCGATCAAGAAACTCGTGCAGAGTTAGAACAATTGCTTTCACAAGCAAAATCAGGAAATGCTGAAGCACAGGCAGAATTAACAAATCGTTTTGATGGACGTTTGCAATTTGGTACAGCAGGCTTACGCGGTCGTTTACAAGCAGGCTCTATGGGAATGAACCGTGTCTTAGTTGCTCAAGCAGCTGGTGGTTTAGCCGCGTATTTAAAAGACTACGATAAAACCCCTTCAATCGTAATTGGATATGACGGCCGTAAAAACTCAGATGTATTTGCACGTGATACGGCTGAAATCATGGCTGGTGCGGGCATTAAAGCATATTTATTACCACGCAAATTACCAACACCTGTTTTAGCTTATGCAATTCAATACTTTGATGCAACAGCAGGTGTTATGGTAACTGCTAGCCACAACCCACCAGAAGATAACGGTTATAAAGTTTATTTAGGTAAAGAAAATGGTGGTGGTCAGATTGTTTCACCAGCAGACAAAGACATTGCAGCATTAATTGATAAGGTTGCAGCGGGTAATATTGCTGATTTACCACGTAGCCAAGATTTTACTATCTTAAATGATGAAATTGTTGATGCATATATTGCTAAAACAGCAAGCCTTGCAAAAGAGCCTAAAGCAGACATTAACTATGTATATACAGCAATGCATGGTGTAGGTTATGAAGTGTTAAGTAAAACCCTTGCGAAAGCAGGTTTACCACAACCGCATGTTGTTGCAGAGCAAGTTTGGCCAGATGGTACATTCCCAACCGTAAACTTCCCTAACCCGGAAGAGAAAGGCGCATTAGACTTAGCAATTAAAGTAGCTAAAGAAAATAATGCGGAATTCATTATTGCAAATGACCCAGATGCAGACCGTTTAGCCGTAGCTGTTCCAGATGCGCAAGGTAACTGGAAACCTCTTCACGGTAACGTGATTGGTTGTTACTTAGGTTGGTATTTAGCAAAACAATATCATGCACAAGGCAAAAAAGGCGTGTTAGCATGTTCATTAGTTTCTTCGCCAGCATTAGCGGAAATTGCGAAGAAATATGGTTTTGACTCAGAAGAAACTTTAACTGGCTTTAAATATATCGGTAAAGTAAACGGTTTATTATTCGGTTTCGAAGAAGCATTAGGTTACTTAGTAGACCCAGATAAAGTACGCGATAAAGACGGTATTTCAGCAGCAATCGTATTCTTAGATTTAGTACGTAGCCTCAAAAAAGAAGGTAAAACACTTGCAGACTATGCAGCAGACTTTACAAAAGAGTTTGGTGCTTATGTAAGCGGTCAAATTTCTATCCGTGTTAGCGATTTATCTGAAATTGGTAAATTGATGAGCGCATTACGTAATAATCCGCCAGCAGAAGTGGGTGGTTTCAAAGTGGCTACATTCTTAGATCATACTAAAACTGACCGTCAAAGCGATATTTTAGTATTCGTGTTAGAAAATGGCAGCCGTTTAATCGCTCGTCCATCAGGTACAGAACCGAAAATTAAGTTCTACTTAGATGCGCGTGGTACTGATCCGAAAAATGCAGATGAAGTATTAGCACAATTCGATGAAAGCGTACGCATTCTTCTTCGTCAAGAACAATATGGTAAACAAGATTGCTAATTGCAAAATAAGTAAGAAAAAACACCGCTTGTAAAAGCGGTGTTTTTGTATTTAAGCTCTCTTGCTTTCTAAAATTTTCCCTAAATTCGTTTCCAACCAATCGACCAAGTCAAACATCTTATTAGATGCTTCTGCTCCAAATTCTGTTAATGTGTAATCCACTTGCGGTGGCACGGTATTATAGGATTTACGAATTAACATGCCATCAGCCTCCAATTCCTGCAGGGTTTTAGTCAACATACGTTCGCTCACGCCATCAATGGCTCGGCGAAGTTCACTAAAACGCTTGGTGCCCGAATGTAAACTTACTAATACCAATGCACCCCAACGACTGGTTAAATGTTGCAAAATTTGGCGAGAAGGGCAAGCCGAAGCCAGAACATTCCCACGATTTAAATTTTTTTCCATTTTTAATTCCTTAAAAATCAACAAGTTAAAAATTATTTTTAAAAAATCTCAAAACTTACGTTTATGTAAGTACTTCTTAAAAGTAAGTATTGAAATATAATACGCCACATCAAGCGAACAATCAAATGTTCAAACATCATTTCAACTTAACGAGAAGGAAAACATCATGACAACTAAAACTATCGCAATTACTGGTGCAACAGGTCAATTTGGCGCAATCGCATTAGACTTATTAAAAGCAAAACACGCAAACGTCATCGCGCTCGTACGCTCTCCAGAAAAAATTTTAGGTGTAGAAGCTCGCAAATTTGATTATTCAAAAACAGAAGGACAAGTAGAAGCATTACAAGGCGTAGATACATTAATTTTAGTATCAAGTAATGAAATCGGTCAGCGTTTTGTACAGCATAACAACGTAATTGAATCAGCGAAAAAAGCCGGCGTGAAACATATTATCTACACTAGCTTACTCGGTGCAACCAACGACAACACAGTGAAATCTCTTGCCGGTGAACACGTTGAAACTGAAGCTGCACTAAAAACCTCAGACATTACTTACACTATTTTACGCAATGGTTGGTACACCGAAAACTACACAGCTTCAATTCCGGCAGCATTAGCAAACAATGCTTTCTACGGCTCAGCAAAAAACGGCAAAATTTCGTCTGTACTCCGTGCAGAACTTGCTGAAGCAGCGGTAAACGTTGCATTAAGTGAAGGTCATGAAAACCAAACTTACGAGCTTGCTGGATCAACCAGCTGGACATTAGCCGACCTTGCCGCAGAAATCAGTAAACAAACAGGTAAAGATATCCCTTATGCGGATATTCCTGCAGCAGATTATGCCGCAGCACTTGTACAAGCAGGATTAGATAAAGGCTTTGCAGGCCTAATTGCACAATGGGATGTAGATGCGTCAAACGGTGCATTATTCTCAGAAGACAAAACCCTTGAGAAATTGCTTGGCCGTCCAACAGCAGGATTGGATGTAGCAGTGAAACGAGCTTTATCCCACTAATGACATTTGACTAAAACAAGGTGTGGTTATTATCGCACCTTTTAAAATGGTGTTTGTTAAGAGATTGATTTAGCGATTACACAAAAGCTATTTCAGGAGAAGCATCTAGCGCATCTGCGCGATATCGTCCTTTTTCCTTGCATTTTTGCAAAAAAGCGGTAAAATTCTACCGCTTATTTTCTATATAAATAGAGATAAGTTTCGTACCCTCACCTCGAACGAGGGTTTATTTTTTTACTATCAACAATTTAGAGGAAGGTTATGGTAACCATTCGTTTAACTCGTGGCGGAGCTAAAAAACGCCCATTCTATCAAATCGTGGTAGCGGACAGCCGTTCACCTCGTGACGGTCGTTTCATCGAGCGTATCGGTTTCTTCAACCCATTAGCAGCAGGTCAAGCTGAACGTTTACGTTTAGACGTGGCTAAAGTTGATGCTTGGGTTGCTAAAGGTGCTTCACTTTCAGATCGTGTAGAATCTTTAGTAAAAGAAGCTCGCAAAGCAGCTTAATAAGCGGTTAAATTTTTAAAAAATTTTGCAAAAGGTGACGAATATGAGCGAACAAAAAATTGAAGTTGTCGGAAAATTAGGGTCAACCTATGGTATCCGTGGCTGGTTACGTCTCTATTCTTCCACCGAAGAAGCAGAAAGCATTTTCGATTATCAGCCATGGTTCTTAAAAATTAAAGGTCAATGGCAACCTATTGAGCTAGAAAGCTGGCGTTATCACAGCAATGATTTGATTGTGAAATTAAAAGGCACAGATGACCGTGAAGCCGCACAATTATTAACTAACGCTGAAATTGGCGTAGATTTAAGTGTGTTTCCAGAACTGGAAGAAGGCGATTATTACTGGCACGATTTAATCGGCTGTTCAGTAGTAAACCTTGATGGCTACACTATGGGCGTGGTAACTGAGTTAATGGAAACAGGTTCAAATGATGTGCTAGTGGTTAAAGCAAATAGCAAAGATGCTTTCGGCAAACAAGAACGATTAATTCCGTTCTTATACGAACAAGTAGTTAAAAGAGTAGATCTCACCACCAAAACAATTACGGTGGACTGGGACGCTGGTTTCTAACCTCAGGTATGCGGTGTGAGCTTTCGCTTTTAAGAGCAAGAACGTTGGGGGACAAATAATGTGGATTGGTATTATTTCACTGTTTCCCGAAATGTTTAAAGCAATCACTGATTTTGGGGTAACAGGTAGAGCAGTTAAACAAAATCTTCTGCAGATTCAATGTTGGAATCCGCGTGATTTTACAAAAGATAAACATAGAACCGTGGATGATCGCCCTTATGGTGGAGGCCCGGGAATGTTGATGATGGTGCAGCCGCTTCGTGATGCAATTCATGCAGCAAAAAAGGCAGCACAAGCAGAAGAGGGCGCAGAGGTTAAAGTAATTTACCTTTCGCCACAAGGTCGCAAACTCGATCAACAAGGTGTACAAACGCTAGCTTCAAATCAAAAACTGATTTTAATCTGTGGCAGATATGAAGGTGTTGATGAGCGATTGATTCAATCGGAAGTTGATGAAGAGTGGTCAATTGGCGATTATGTTTTAACAGGGGGCGAATTACCTGCAATGACATTAATTGATGCTGTTGCAAGATTCGTACCGGGTGTATTAGGTAAACAAGCTTCCGCTTTGGAAGATTCGTTTGCTGAGGGTTTACTAGATTGCCCACATTATACTCGCCCTGAAGTGTTAGATGGCATACCTGTGCCTGAAGTGCTGATGTCTGGACACCATGAGGAAATCCGAAAATGGCGATTATCGCAATCTTTGGAAAGAACTTGGTTAAGACGCCCTGAGCTATTGGATAGCCTAGCTCTGACTGACGAACAACAGAAGTTGTTGCGAAAAATTAAGCAGCAACACAAAATCAGTTAATTCTAGGATTTAGAAGGTTTATAAAATGAGTAACATCATCAAACAACTTGAAACAGAACAGTTAAAACAAAACGTACCTAGCTTCCGTCCAGGTGACACTTTAGAAGTTAAGGTATGGGTAGTAGAAGGTAGTAAAAAACGTTTGCAAGCGTTCGAAGGCGTGGTTATTGCAATTCGTAACCGTGGCTTGCACTCAGCATTCACTCTACGTAAAGTATCAAACGGCGTAGGCGTTGAACGTGTATTCCAAACTCACTCACCGGTAATCGACAGCATCTCTGTTAAACGTAAAGGTGCAGTACGTAAAGCTAAACTTTACTACTTACGTGAGCGTTCAGGTAAATCTGCACGTATCAAAGAGCGTCTTGGCGCATAATCAAGATTGCTTTAATGCAAAAAATCAAAAGCCTTGGGGAAACCCAAGGCTTTGTTTTTTTATGTGGTTATATAAACTTTATGCTTTAGAGAAAAAGATTTTTCCTACTTAAAGTCTAAGTGGTGTGTTTAATTGCAAGCGGTCTAATTTGTAAAAAAATTTGCAAATTAGACCGCTTTCTCTTCGACCGTTTCTCAAATTCAGCTATAATTGATCGAATTTTTTACACTGATGAAAGGAATTTTTTCATGCAAAATCCAAAAGATGATGTACTTTATGCTCCAGTTCAATGGGTTGATCACAGCGAAGGTTATACTGATATTCTTTACCATAAATCAGTTGACGGTATTGCAAAAATTACGATTAACCGCCCGGAAGTGCGTAATGCATTCCGTCCACAAACGGTAAAAGAGATGATTCAAGCTTTTTCAGATGCACGTTTTGATGAAAAAGTAGGTGTAATCGTATTAACTGGTCAGGGCGAACATGCGTTCTGTTCTGGCGGTGACCAAAAAGTGCGTGGTGACTACGGCGGTTATAAAGATGATAGCGGCGTACATCATTTAAACGTGTTGGATTTCCAACGTGATATTCGTACTTGTCCGAAACCAGTTGTTGCGATGGTTGCAGGTTATGCAATCGGTGGCGGTCATGTGTTACATATGATTGCAGACTTAACAATTGCGGCAGAAAATGCGGTATTTGGTCAAACTGGCCCGAAAGTTGGTTCATTTGATGGCGGTTGGGGTGCAAGTTATATGGCTCGCATCGTTGGTCAGAAAAAAGCGCGTGAGATTTGGTTCTTATGCCGTCAATATAATGCACAAGAAGCATTAGAAATGGGCTTAGTTAACACTGTTGTGCCTTATGCGGATTTAGAAAAAGAAACTGTGCGTTGGTGCCGTGAAATGTTGCGTAACAGCCCGATTGCATTACGTTGCTTAAAAGCTGCATTAAATGCGGACTGTGATGGCCAATCTGGTTTACAAGAATTAGCGGGTAATGCGACCATGTTGTTCTATATGACAGAAGAAGGGCAAGAAGGTCGTAACGCATTTAATGAAAAACGTGCGCCAGACTTCAGCAAATTCAAACGCAATCCATAATAAACTTCCTTAATGACAAGCGGTTGGATTTTGCGAATTTTTTGCAAAATTCGACCGCTTACTTTTAAATAAGATTGTACTCTATGCCTAATACTGAACGCCTCGAACAAGACGAACAACTTGAACAGCCTGTTAAGCAAACTAAGCGTGCTTATTTATTAAATACGGTAGTGAAGCTAATGATCGTTGTGGTGGCATTTATCACGTTTTATGCGATCTATTTGGATGGAAAAATCCGTGCCAAAATGGATGGTAAAACTTGGGAATTGCCAGCGGAAGTTTATGCTCGTATTGAGAGCATTAGTATTGATGATAATTTGACGCTTGAACAAGTCAAAACCGCTTTATTAGATAATGGCTATCGCCAAGTTTCGCAAATTGCAACACCAGGGGATTTCAAAATTGAAGATGATACTCTCGTGATGTTGCGTCGTGCTTTTGCGTTCCCGGAAACGCCTGAAGCACAGCGGGTACTTCGTTTGCGTTTTACTCAAGATAAGCTGTCACATATTGAAGATTTGGTGCAAGGTAAGTTAGTTGAAAGCTTCCGTCTTGACCCAAAACTAATTGCAATGTTGCATTCTGATAGCGATGAAGAGCGCCAAGCGCTTCGTTTGCAACAATATCCTTATTTCCTGATTCAAGCTTTGTTATTAACGGAAGATAAACGTTTTTATCAGCACGATGGGATTAGCCCGATGGGAATCGCACGTGCGTTAATGGCAAACTATCAAGCAGGTCGAACCGTACAAGGTGCAAGTACGCTAACTCAACAGTTGGTGAAAAATATCTTCTTAAGTAGTGAAAAATCGTTAAGCCGTAAGGTCAATGAAGCCTTAATGTCGCTGATTTTAGATTATCGCTACGATAAAAACCGTATTCTAGAAACGTATCTCAATGAAATTTATTTAGGGCAAAATGGTAGCTATCAAGTGCATGGCTTTGCGCTAGCGAGTCAGTTCTATTTTGGGCGTCCAATTCAGGAAATCACGCCTTCACAAATGGCACTATTGGTGGGAATGGTAAAAGGCCCTTCATTGTATAATCCATGGCGTAGTCCTCAAGCTGCGATGGATCGTCGTAATGTGGTATTAAAATTATTGGAAGAAAATGGCGCGATTACATCAGACGAATATCAATTCTTAGTCAAACAGCCATTAGGGGTAAAAGAAAAAGGCTCGATTTACCGTCAACAACCCGCATTTATGCAGGTGTTAAGCCAAGATTTAAAAAATGAATTAGGTGAAAATAAAGTTGCGCAGTTATCTGGTACGAAGATTTTTACTACGCTTGATCGTAAACAGCAGCGTTCAGCAGAACAAGCCGTGATTAACGGATTGGAAGAGTTAGAAGCTACGGATAAACGGATTAAAGATCTACAATCTGCGATTGTAGTTGCTGAATACAAGACAGGTAAGGTGCGTGCAGTAGTGGGCGACCGCTTAACACAGTTTGCAGGTTTTAACCGTGCGTTGCAATCACGCCGTCAGATTGGTTCTTTAGTAAAACCGTCGATTTATGCCATTGCGCTTTCTGACCCGAAAAATTTCCGTCTAAACACACCGATCAACAATAAACCCATTACTATCCAAGTGAAAGGTTCGGCACCTTGGACACCGAAAAACTATGATAAACGCTTTAGTGGCTCGGTAATGTTAATGGACGCGCTTGTTCGTTCTTTGAATATCCCAACGGTAAATATTGGGATGAAGGTTGGACTGAAAAAAGTGATCGCCAAACAAAAAGAGATGGGCTGGGATAATGTAGATATTCCAACATATCCTTCTATGTTACTTGGGGCTTACTCAATTTCACCTTATGATGTAACAAAATCTTATCAGGTGTTAGCAAATTCTGGCTTAAAAACACCGTTGACAACGATTGAGTCGATTACTGCTTTTGATGGTTCACAGATTTATCAGCGTGATATTGAAGAAGTGAGTGAACAAGTTTTACCACCAGAAGCTGCGATTCAAACGCTTTATGCTATGCAACAAGTGGTTGAACGCGGTACGGCGCGTAGTCTTCAAAATGAGTTTGCGCATTTGAAATTGGCTGGGAAAACCGGGACAACCAATAACGCACGTGATACATGGTTCGTTGGTGTTGATGGTGAAAATGTGACGACCGTTTGGCTAGGTAAAGATAACAACAGTGACACCTACTTAACAGGTTCAAGTGGTGCATTATATGTGTATAAAGCTTATTTACATCGTGCATCACCAACGGTATTCCGCTTGCCAAAATCAGCCAATCTGCAATGGGTGGGGATTAACGGCTTTGGCACAATTAACTGTGACCCAAATCGCCAAATTCCAATGTGGCGAGACCAAGGGCAACGTTATTGCACCAGTGCAGGTAACGTCGTAGAAAGTAAACCAAGTGTATTAAATGCCATCTCATTAGGAAAATCTAAAACAGAAAACACCACAGCCGATGTTTCTGAAGATCAACAAGCGATTCCAAACGAAGAAATTGCCCCAACTGAATAATTGGAAAATAAATTAGGCTAATCGAATGATTAGCCTAATTTTTTATGTGATTAACGGTTTGCAAATTTTTCCAAAATTTGACCGCTTGCAATTTAAGAAACGACGCTCACACCTTGTGAAGCGGTGCAAACATAGAAAGAGGGGGTTAACCCTGTTTGTTTTTGGTAGTTATCTTCAATGATTTTACGCACGGCTTCTACTTTATCGTGTGGAGCCAGTGCAACGATACAACCGCCGAAACCGCCGCCAGTCATCCGTGCGCCGCCATTTTTCCCGATCACTAATTGCGCCAATTCTACCAGGTAATCAATTTGTGCCACGGTAATTTCAAAATCATCACGCATAGAATCATGTGATTGCCCCATCAATTCCCCTAAACGGCTGAGATCGTTATGTTTCAGTGCTTCAACCGCATCAAGAACACGTTGATTTTCGGTAACAACATGTCTAGCGCGTTTAGCCACAACAGGATCTAACGCAGTTAATTCAGCTTCTTTGGCTTTAAATTCGTTGACTGAAACATCACGCAATGCTTTGACACCAAAAAATTGTGCAGCTTGTTCGCATTGTTGGCGGCGAGTATTGTATTCGCCAGTCACTAAATCATGGGGGACGTTAGAGTTCACAATAATTACAGAAACATCTTGTGGAACTGGAGTTGGCAGGGTTTCTAGGCTACGGCAGTCAATCATCAAAAGATGATCTTTTTGACCTAATGCGGAAATGAGTTGATCCATATTACCACAGTTTGCACCAACAAATTGGTTTTCAGCTTGTTGCCCAATGAGTGCAATATCAGTATGTGTGAGCGGTAATTGTCCAAGTTGTTGGCAGAATTTACCTACAGATACTTCCAATGCTGCAGAAGAGCTTAAACCTGAAGAAAGCGGCACGTTACCAGAAATGACAATATTCGCACCTTGTTTGAAATCTGGGCAACGTGCTTGAATAAATTTCACCACTCCACGGACATAGTTTGCCCATTTATGTGTGCTTTGAGTAATGGGTTCAGCTAAAGAAAACTCATCTTTTGCATTTAAGTCGGCAGCATAGACTTTCCAAGTTGCATCTTCTCTCGGCGTGCCGGTAACCGCAGTACCAAAGTTAATCGCACAAGGCATAACGAAACCATCATTATAATCAGTGTGTTCACCGATAATATTTACGCGCCCTGGTGCATAAACTGTTAAAGTAGGAGCTTGATGGTACAGTTCTTGGTATTTTTGCTGCGCTTGTTGAATTGGGGTCATATTACTTATCCTTTTAAATTATCTTTCTTTGTAATGCACTTCACTTAATGCGCGTAAGCGGTCGGCTGCTTGTTCTGCAGTTAGGTCGCGTTGACTTTCGCCTAACATTTCATAACCCACCATAAATTTGCGCACCGTTGCAGAGCGTAATAGTGGCGGATAGAAATGTGCATGAAGTTGCCAATGTTCGTTATCTTCTCCATTAAACGGTGCGGCATGGAAGCCCATGGAATAAGGGAAAGAAGTTTCAAATAAATTATCGTATTTGGTTGTGAGTTTTTTCAAAATTACAGCTAAATCCGCCGATTGTTCTGCGCTTAATTCAGTTAAGCGTTTTACATGTGCTTTCGGTAGCAGTAAGGTTTCAAATGGCCATACCGCCCAGTAAGGCACTACTGCCAGCCAATGTTCGGTTTCTACGACAATGCGTTCTTTTAATTCGATTTCACGTTTGGCGTAATCAACCAATAATACAGATCCATGTTTTTCAAAATATTGGCGTTGAGCTTTATTTTCACGAGCGACTTCATTAGGTAAAAAACTATTTGCCCAAATTTGTCCATGTGGATGTGGATTTGAACAACCCATTGCAGCACCTTTATTCTCAAAAATTTGTACCCATGGATATTTCTGACCGAGTTCTTCTAATTGGCTTTGCCATACGAGGATAACTGCTTCAATTTCTGCCACACTTAATTGTGGCAAGGTTTTACTGTGATCTGGAGAGAAACAAATTACGCGACTTTCTCCTCTAGCTTGCGCACTTTTGAATAGTGGATCATCACTTTCAGCTGGTGCTGGCGTATCAGTCAGTAAAGCGGAGAAGTCGTTTTGGAATACATAAGGTTGTTGATAATTCGGATTCTTCTCACCGGTAATGCGAGCATTCCCTGGACAAAGATAGCAGTGCGGATCATAACTTGGTTTTTGTTCCTCACTCACTTTCTCTTGTTGTCCTTGCCAAGGTCGTTTTGCACGGTGTGGTGAAACTAACACCCATTGGTCAATTAACGGGTTATAGCGGCGATGTGGATGATCTGTGGGTTCAAAAACAGCGGTATTCATACTCTATTCCTCACATTGTAATCGGTTACATTTCTAGCCGAACAAGATACGGGAAATTATTAGAAAAAACTGTGATATAGCTCACAAAAATGAAATGTAAGCGGTTAATTTTTGGGATTTTTTTGCAAAATGATCTATGATTAAACGATATTATTTTCTGCGGAGAAATCATCATGACGACAATTAGAGATGTAGCTGAATTAGCTCAAGTTTCTGTTGCTACGGTTTCGCGAGTATTGAATCACCATTCAGCCGTTAGCAATAAAGCTCGTGTGGCTGTTGAATCTGCGATGGCGCAACTTAATTATCAGCCAAACGCGAATGCCCAAGCACTGGCAGTGCAATCGACTGATACCATTGGTGTGGTGGTTACCGATGTGACTGACCCATTTTTTGCTATTTTAGTTAAAGCGGTGGATCATGTTGCAGAAGAATATAATAAGACGATTTTAATCGGTATTGGGTATCACCACGCAGATAAAGAGCGAAAAGCAATTGATACGTTATTACGTAAACGGTGTGGGAGTATGGTGGTTCACTCCAAAGCTTTATCTGATGATGAATTGCGACAATATTTAAGTCAGCATGAAGGAATGGTGATTATCAATCGGGTAATTAAAGGTTTTGAACACCGTTGTGTGAGTTTAGATAATCGTCAAGGGACATATCTTGCAACAGAAATGCTGATTCAACATGGACATCAGAATATCGCTTATATTGGTTCTAATCATAAAATTTTAGATGAATTTGAGCGAGAAAGCGGTTATTTACAAGCCTTAAAAGCACATAATTTACCTGTGTTAGACCAATCGATGGTGCATCATACGCCAGACTTTGAAGGCGGTGAAAAAGCGATGATTGATTTATTAAGTTATAACAAGAATCTTACTGCAATCGTAGCTTATAACGATTCAATGGCGGCAGGCGCCATTTCAGTGTTACATGAAAATAATATTGCTGTACCAAGTCAGTGTTCGATTATTGGTTTTGATGATATGCCGATTGCTCGTTACTTGATTCCTAAACTAACTACTATTCGGTATCCTATTGATTTAATGGCAAATTATGCTGCTAAGCTAGCACTGAGTTTAGCGCATAAAGAGATTAAACCACCACCATTTATTCAATTTAATCCCACTTTAGTTCGGCGTTTTTCAGTAGAAGCATACAGGTAAAATGTGATCTAGTTCACAAAATTTGATTTTTCTTTGTATTTTTTTGTAAACGTTTTCATATTTGTGAGGTGGATCACATTTTAAAAATAGGTTGTTCAGTATCATAGTGCGCAAAAGGTACAACCTCTTTTACTTACCTCAGTATTCCAAACAGGAGCGTTATTATGAAAAAAACAGCTATTTTAAGTGCAGTTGCATTAGCAGTTGGTTTTGCAACTGCAGCACAAGCCGCAGACACCCGTATCGGTGTAACCATTTACAAATATGATGACAACTTTATGTCTTTAATGCGTAAAGAAATCAATAAAGAAGCAAAAGCGTTAAATGATGTTGAGTTGCTCATGAATGACTCTCAAAATGCGCAATCTATTCAAAACGACCAAGTAGATGTATTGCTTTCTAAAGGTGTAAAAGCATTAGCAATTAACTTAGTTGACCCAGCTGCGGCACCAACCATTATTGGTAAAGCAAAACCAGATAACATTCCTGTTATATTCTTTAATAAAGACCCAGGTGCAAAAGCCATTGGTTCTTATGAACATGCTTATTACGTAGGTACTGACCCGAAAGAATCAGGCATTATCCAAGGTGATTTAATCGCAAAACAATGGAAAGCAAACCCAGCTTTAGACTTAAATAAAGACGGTAAAATACAATATGTATTATTAAAAGGCGAACCGGGTCACCCTGATGCAGAAGCTCGTACTAAATATGTTGTAGAGCAATTAAACGCAAAAGGCATTCAAACCGAACAACTCTTTATTGATACTGGTATGTGGGATGCTGCAATGGCAAAAGACAAAGTTGATGCATGGTTATCTAGCTCTAAAGCTAATGAGATTGAAGTGATTATCTCTAATAACGATGGTATGGCAATGGGTGCATTAGAAGCAGCACGCGCACATGGTAAACAATTACCGATTTTCGGTGTGGATGCTTTACCTGAAGTGTTACAGTTAATCAAAAAAGGTGAAATTGCAGGTACTGTATTAAATGATGGCGTTAACCAAGGTAAAGCTGTAGTTAACTTAGCCAACAACCTCTCTCATGGAAAACCTGCCACGGAAGGTACCAAATGGGAATTAAAAGATCGTGTCGTACGCATCCCTTATGTAGGCGTTGACAAAGACAATCTTTCTGAATTCTTAAAATAATTAAATAATATTTATCGTATTGAAAGGGGGAAAGCGATTTCCCCTTTTTTTGACGAGGTTGGATATGACAGCACAAAATTCTAGTCAACCGAGCGAAGTCTTACTGACCATGACGAATGTCTGTAAGTCCTTTCCTGGGGTAAAAGCCTTAGATCACGCGAATCTTACTGTCCGCTCGCACTCCGTGCATGCGTTGATGGGGGAAAATGGCGCAGGCAAATCGACTTTGCTCAAATGCTTATTCGGTATTTATGCTAAAGATGAAGGCGAAATTCTTTTTTTAGGTAAACCTGTTAATTTTAAAACCTCTAAAGAAGCGCTTGAAAATGGGATTTCCATGGTGCACCAAGAATTAAACTTGGTTCGCCAACGTAGTGTAATGGATAACCTTTGGCTTGGCCGTTACCCACTAAAAGGCCCATTCGTTGATCATGCAAAAATGTATCGCGACACTAAAGCGATTTTTGATGAGTTGGATATTGATATTGATCCAAGAGAAAAAGTAGCAAAACTTTCGGTTTCTGAAATGCAGATGATCGAGATTGCTAAAGCTTTCTCTTACAATGCCAAAATCGTGATTATGGATGAACCGACTTCTTCCCTTTCTGAAAAAGAAGTAGAACATCTCTTTAAAATTATTCAAAAATTAAAAGATCGTGGTTGTGGCATTATCTATATTTCACACAAAATGGATGAGATTCTCAAAATTTGTGATGAAATCACTATTCTTCGTGATGGTAAGTGGATTAACACCGTTCCAGTGAAAGAAACCACCATGGAAAAAATTGTTTCTATGATGGTAGGTCGTGAATTAACTCAACGTTTCCCAGAAAAAACTAACGTACCAAAAGAAGTTATCCTAAAAGTAGAACATTTAACCGCGGCAAATCAGCCTTCAATTAATGATGTTTCTTTCGAATTACGTAAAGGTGAGATTCTTGGTATTGCGGGTTTAGTAGGGGCAAAACGAACCGATATTGTTGAAGCAATTTTCGGTGTACGTGAGCTAAAAAATGGTAAAGTCTTCTTACATGATAAAGAAGTTCGTAACCATTCTGCATTTGATGCTATCAATAACGGTTTTGCTTTAGTGACTGAAGAACGCCGTTCAACAGGGATTTATGCGAATCTCAGTATCGAATTTAACTCGTTGATTTCAAATATGAAATCTTATCTCACACCATGGAAATTGCTTAGCAATAAAAAAATGCGTAGCGATACTCAATGGGTAATTGATTCGATGAATGTAAAAACGCCATCGCATAAAACCTCAATTGGTTCATTATCAGGTGGTAACCAACAAAAAGTAATCATTGGACGTTGGTTACTTACTCAACCTGAAATTTTGATGCTTGATGAACCAACTCGTGGTATTGATATCGGTGCAAAATTTGAAATTTACCAACTTATTCAAGAGTTAGCGAAAAAAGACAAAGGCATCATTATGATTTCATCTGAAATGCCAGAGTTATTAGGGGTTACCGACCGCATTTTAGTAATGAGTAACGGTAAAGTGGCTGGTATTGTTGAAACGAGCAAAACCTCACAAGAAGAAATTTTGCAGCTCGCCGCAAAATATTTATAGAAATAAGGGATTCACTATGAGTGCTTTCGAAAAAAATAAATCTTTCGATTTTCTAAAACAAAATGCTATTTATTTTGTGTTGTTAATCTTACTTTTTGTCATTATTGCGCAAGATCCTTCTTTCTTGAACTTAATGAACTTCAGTAACATTCTTACTCAATCATCTGTGCGCTTAATTATCGCTCTTGGTGTAGCAGGCTTAATCGTAACACAAGGTACTGACTTATCTGCCGGTCGTCAGGTGGGTTTAGCTGCGGTGGTTGCTGCAACCATGTTACAAGCAGTGGATAATGTGAACCGTGTTTTCCCTGAAATGGGGCAAGTTCCAATTCCAGTTGTGATCCTAGCTGTTTGTGCTATTGGTGCTTTAATTGGTTTATTTAATGGCCTAGTGGTTGCTTACCTTAACGTAACACCATTTATTGCGACCATGGGGACTATGATTATCGTTTACGGTGCAAACTCACTTTATTACGATAGCGTTGGTGGTTCTCCAATTGCTGGCTTTAGCCAAGAGTTCTCTGATTTTGCACAAGGCTTCTTCCGTTTTGGTAGTTTCAAACTTTCTTACATCACCATTTATGCAGCTATTGCAACCTTATTTATGTGGGTGCTTTGGACTAAAACTCGCTTTGGTAAAAATGTGTTCGCTATCGGTGGTAACCCAGAAGCAGCAAAAGTTTCTGGTGTAAACGTAGCGAAAAACTTAGCGTTAGTTTACATGCTTTCTGGTGCATTCTATGCTTTTGCGGGTATGTTAGAAGCAGGTCGTATCGGTAGTGCAACGAACAACCTTGGCTTTATGTATGAAATGGATGCTATCGCAGCTTGCGTAGTTGGCGGTGTATCTTTCGCAGGTGGGGTAGGCTCAATCATTGGTGTTGTAACAGGCGTGTTAATCTTTACGGTAATTAACTATGGCTTAAGTTACATCGGGGTAAATCCTTACTGGCAATACATCATTAAAGGTAGCATCATTATCCTTGCGGTAGCGATTGACTCTTTAAAATATGCGAAGAAAAAATAACGCTTAAATGCGTAAATATTAGCGAAGACGGAAGTGGAATATCACTTCCGTTTTTATTTTGTAAATTCTCTACAAAAAACGACCGCTTACACTTTGGAAAATATTGCTAAATTCGCTATACTTCACCTAATTTCACCAGATTTTCTCTTATCATTAGGTCTATTATGTTAAAACTTCTTCGCATCATTGCGATAATTATTTGTGCTATTTTTATTTGTTTAGCTGGCGTAGTTTATGCGATTGTTCGCTTACGCAATCCAAACTGTGTAGGAGATGTCGCTAGAATGTTTAGTTCTATGCGCCACCTACTTGGTATCAATTTGATTCGCCGAACGAAAGCCCCTTTAGACACGCCTGCGATTTATATTGCTAATCACCAAAACAATTATGATATGGTGACCATTTCATCAATGGTACCACCTAATACAGTGACTATTGGTAAGCGTAGCCTCATTTGGATTCCTTTCTTCGGTTTAGTTTATTGGGTAACGGGTAATATTCTTATTAACCGAGAAAAACGCACCAGTGCGATTGGAACCATGACTAAAGTAGGTGAAATTATCAAGGAGCGTCAAGTGTCGATTTGGATGTTTCCAGAGGGCACACGTAGCCGTGGGCGTGGTTTACTACCATTTAAGACAGGAGCTTTTCATACCGCGATTGCAGCGGGAGTACCAATCGTACCGATTGTTTGCTCAACATTGCATAATAAAATAGATTTAAATCGCTTAAATAATGGAACAGTGATTTGTGAAACGCTTGAGCCGATTGATACCAGTGGCTATAGCCGTGAAAATATCAAAGAATTGATTGAAAAATGTCATGCTATTATGCAAGCAAAAATAGAAGCGTTAGATAAAGAAGTTGCTGAGTTGGAGAGCAAAGCCTAATGGATGCTTCATTTACACGAAGAGAACTATTACAGCGTGCGACATTGGCGGGCGCAATGCTTTCATTGCCGCAATCACTTTTTGCTGCCGAACGAAAATCCTTATATATTCCACCGCTTATTGATGTAGGGAGAGGTCGCCCTGTCCGATTAGATTTACGTACAGCACAAGCGCAATTTGAGCAAGGAAAACTTGTAGAAGTGTGGGGTGTCAATGGACAGTATTTAGCACCAACAGTACGGGTTCGCACTCAAGATTTCGTTAAACTCACTTATGTGAATAATTTGACCCAAGCTATTTCAATGAATATTCAAGGTTTATTAGCGCCAACAGAAATGGTTGGTTCTATGCATCGAACTTTGGAGCCTAAAAGTAGTTGGTCGCCCATTGTGACCATCAATCAACCTGCCTGCACCTGTTGGTATCACGCGGATACCATGTTTAATAGTAGCTTGCCACTTTATCGTGGGCTCGCTGGTCTGTGGATTATTGAAGATAAAGCGAGCAAAGAAGCAAAATTGCCGAATCAATATGGTGTCAATGATATTCCGCTAATTTTGCAAGATCATCAATTTAATAAGCAAGGCGTGCAAGTGCTAGATATGAATCAAGCACAATTTTTTGGTAAAACCTTATTAGTAAATGGTCGCCCAGCAACTTATTTCAACGCAAATCGAGGTTGGATTCGTTTACGTATTCTCAACGCCTCTCTTTCTCGCCCTTATGAATTACGTTTAGATAACGGCCAACCGCTTCATCAAATCGCTACAGGCATGGGGATGTTTGCTGAGCCGATTGCTCGCCCAATGATTCGCCTTGCCCCAAGTGAACGAGTAGAAGTGTTAGTTGACCTAAGTCAGGGAGAAACAGTTTCACTTATTAGTGGCGAAACTCGAGGCATGTTAGATCGTGCTCGCCGATTATTCAGTGATGATAAAGAGCTCGACGATAATGTTATTTTAGAACTTAGGCCAGAAGGTGCGGCGGCTGTTGTTAATGAAAAACCGCAATTGCCACCATTCGAATTAAGCGAATTTGAAATGAAAATTGCCAAAGAGCGCCATTTTCAATTTCGTCCATTAGATAGACTTATTAACCAAAAGCAATTTGATCCGAAACGCATTGATGTAGAGGCAAAAAAAGGCACCGTTGAACGTTGGTATCTCACTAGTACAGAAGCTATTGGATTTACCTTACAAGGTGCTAAATTTTTGGTAGAAACGCGTAACCGCCAAAAATTAGCAGTAAAAGAATATGCTTGGAAAGACACGCTGTGGCTAGAACCTAATCAAGAAACGACTATTTTAGTTAAATTTGAACATACGGCTAGCGCAGAATTGCCATTCAGTTTTGGTGTGGCTGATTTTATGCTGCGTGACCGTGGCGCAATGGGACAAATGACGGTAAGCGAATAATTATGTTCCAACAAGCGGTCGGATCTGTATAGAAATTTGCAAAAAAATCAGGAAAAATGACCGCTTTTTCCCACAACTTGTTCTCTATCAGGTAAAATACCTCACAATTTTCTCTGGAAAACAGAAGGACTAATCATGAGCCAAGAATATTTAGATTTTGAACTGCCGATTGCTGAATTAGAGGCAAAAATTGAATCGTTACGTGCAGTGGCAGAGCAAGATGACAAAATCAATTTAGATGATGAAATTGCTCGCTTACAAAAGAAAAGCGAAGAACTAACAAAAAAAACCTTTGCAAGTTTAGATGCATGGCAAACCTCAAAAATGGCACGCCATCCAAATCGCCCTTATACATTAGATTACATTGAACACATTTTTACTGAGTTTGATGAACTTGCTGGTGATCGCGCTTTTGCAGATGACAAAGCGATTGTTGGTGGTATTGCACGTTTAGATGATCGCCCTGTGATGGTAATTGGTCATCAAAAAGGTAGAACAACTAAAGAAAAAGTAAAACGTAATTTTGGAATGCCAGCACCTGAAGGTTATCGTAAAGCATTGCGTTTAATGGAAATGGCAGAACGCTTTAACTTACCAATTATTACATTTATTGATACGCCAGGGGCTTATCCTGGCATTGGTGCTGAAGAGCGCGGTCAGGCAGAAGCGATTGCGCGTAATTTGCGTGAAATGTCACAATTAAAGGTTCCTGTGATTTGTACCGTGATTGGTGAAGGTGGCTCTGGTGGCGCGTTAGCGATCGGCGTAGGCGATAAAGTGAATATGTTGCAATATTCTACTTATTCAGTTATTTCGCCTGAAGGTTGTGCTTCTATTTTATGGAAAAGCGCAGAAAAAGCTTCAACAGCGGCAGAAGTTATGGGATTAACCGCACAACGCTTAAAAGAGTTAAATCTTATTGATAGCATCATCGCAGAGCCGTTAGGTGGTGCACATCGTGATTATGTATCAATGGCGGAAAACCTTAAAACGCAAATTCTCGCCGATTTAGCTGAGTTAGATACGCTTGATCAAGAAGCGCTACTTGCTCGTCGTTATGAACGCTTAATGAGCTATGGATATTGCTAATATAGAATAAACAATGCGAAGTCCCTTAATGAATATTAAGGGGCTTTTTTATATCCTATATGCCTGAAATAAAAAACCGACCAAGCGGTCGGTTTTTGTTTGCTTTTTGCAAATTAGTAGTACATTTCAAATTCTACTGGGTGTGGAGTCATATTTAAACGTTCCACTTCTTTACGGCGAATACCGATGTATGCATCGATAAATTCTTTAGTGAATACGCCACCTTGTGTTAAGAACTCAAAGTCTACCGCTAATGCATCTAACGCTTCACTTAATGAACTTGCTACCGCTGGAATATCTTTTAATTCTTCTGGTGGTAAGTCATATAAGTTCTTATCCATAGCATCACCTGGATGGATTTTATTAATGACACCATCAAGACCTGCCATTAATAGTGCAGCAAAGCATAAATATGGGTTGGCAAGTGGATCTGGGAAGCGAGCTTCTACACGTGTTGCTTTCGGGCTAGTTACCGCAGGAATACGGATTGATGCTGAACGGTTACTTGCTGAGTAAGCTAATAAAACCGGTGCTTCAAAACCAGGCACTAAACGTTTATATGAGTTAGTTGATGGGTTAGTAAATGCGTTCAATGCTTTCGCATGTTTGATAATACCACCGATGTAGTAAAGCGCAGTTTCAGAAAGGCCTGCATATTTATCACCCATAAAGACGTTCTTACCATCTTTACTTAATGACATATTACAGTGCATACCTGAGCCGTTATCACCTGCAAATGGTTTTGGCATAAAGCAAGCCGTTTTCCCGTGTTCAAGTGCAACGTTTTGTACTACATATTTATAAATTTGAGTTTCGTCTGCTTTTAACGTTAGGCTGTTAAAACGGGTTGCAATTTCGTTTTGTCCTGCTGTTGCTACTTCATGGTGATGTGCTTCAATAACAAGGCCCATTTCCTCCATAATTAAGCACATTTCAGAACGAATGTCGTGTGCGGTATCAATTGGTGCAACTGCGCAGTATCCGCCTTTTTTCAATGGACGATAAGCATTATTCCCGTTTTCGTATTTACGGTTGGTATTCCACATCGCTTCAATATCATCAATATGATAAGAAACATTTTGTGGATCGGTTGAAAAACGAACGTCATCAAATAAGAAGAATTCTGGTTCTGGGCCAAACAATACGCTATCTGCGATACCAGTTGATTTTAAGAAGTTTTCTGCACGGATCGCAATTGAACGAGGATCGCGGTCATAGCTTTGCATAGTGTTTGGATCGTAGATACTGCAGCGTAGAGAAAGGGTAGGAATTTGTGCGAAAGGGTCAACAACAGCGGTTTCTGCGATTGGCATTAATAACATATCTGCTTTATTGATGGCTTTCCAACCTTCAACGGATGAACCGTCAAACATTTTACCTTCTTCAAAAAGGTCCTCAAGGTCATCTGCAACAAGGCTGACAGGAAGTGATACTCCGTGTTCTTTGCCTTTAATGTCAGTAAATCTTAATAAGACGAATTTAATATCATTTTCACGAATTAGCTTCGCCACGTTTGCAATTGCGGTTGCATTTGACATGTGTGTTAGTCCTCTATGGGTTATTTTTAAATAAAAAAATCGCAAATATCATAGCATTTTTGGCCAGAAATTTGTGATTTTTTTCATACAAATTTGTTACAATCAAAGTCCATATTATAAGGATAAGACATGAAAAAAAGCATTCTGTTCGCACTCTTTATGCTCAATGCATGCAGTAGTGGAAATAGCGATCCACGAATAGGAAAAGCGGAATTAACTAAACTCAAACGTTGGGAAGCCCAAACGAATATTGATGCCAATATTGAAATAGAATTGAACCGACGTAACCCACAAACTGATGAAAGTTTCATGCAAATCGTTAATGAAACGGTAAAGCGCAGCGTAGAAAAAGAAAAACAGCAAATTAGAGCACTTAAGCTAGAACATCGTGAAGTGAGAAAAATCGCACAATTATATGAAGAAATGCTAACAATCACACCAGAGTTATATCAGGCGACTTTAACAAGTGATAAAAAACGTGTTGTTATGCTACAAGCGAAAATAGAGCAGCTTAACCAGCAATCTGTTAAGTTAGAAAAGCAAATATTTCAATAAATTTGTAAAAGCTCTAATAAAAATGACCGCTTCCATGGTGTAAAAAACAGCAAATTATGTAAATAATCGCCTTTTTGATGAAAATAAAGACTTTTAGCAAGAAAAGTGAAATTTTTTGAAAAAAAAACTAGACAAGCATAATTGAAATCTATAATATACGCCTTCGTTGCGACGCACTGATTAAACAACGCGTTCGTAGCTCAGTTGGATAGAGCGTTGGCCTCCGGAGCCAAAGGTCGCAAGTTCAAATCTTGTCGAGCGCGCCAGAAGCAATGCGATATCAACTCTTTGGTGGCTATAGCTCAGTTGGTAGAGCCCTGGATTGTGATTCCAGTTGTCGTGGGTTCGAATCCCATTAGCCACCCCATTTAAAAATCTCGAAAGAGAATCAGACGGCGAGTAGCGCAGCTTGGTAGCGCAACTGGTTTGGGACCAGTGGGTCGTAGGTTCAAATCCTATCTCGCCGACCACTTTTATTTTTGTTCTTTAACAACATATCAGACAATCTGTGTGGGCACTTGTTGATTGACTTGATTTAAAAATATTTTTAATTTTGAAGTCTTAATAGGTGCTAACTAGAAATTCATTATACTTTTTAAGTAGTGACATTTTATGTCAGCAGTATTGAGCGATTGAACTTGAATTGAAGAGTTTGATCATGGCTCAGATTGAACGCTGGCGGCAGGCTTAACACATGCAAGTCGAACGGTAACAGGAAGAAAGCTTGCTTTCTTTGCTGACGAGTGGCGGACGGGTGAGTAATGCTTGGGAATCTGGCTTATGGAGGGGGATAACTACGGGAAACTGTAGCTAATACCGCGTAATATCGAGAGATTAAAGGGTGGGACCGCAAGGCCACCTGCCATGAGATGAGCCCAAGTGGGATTAGGTAGTTGGTGAGGTAAAGGCTCACCAAGCCGACGATCTCTAGCTGGTCTGAGAGGATGACCAGCCACACTGGAACTGAGACACGGTCCAGACTCCTACGGGAGGCAGCAGTGGGGAATATTGCACAATGGGGGGAACCCTGATGCAGCCATGCCGCGTGAATGAAGAAGGCCTTCGGGTTGTAAAGTTCTTTCGGTAGCGAGGAAGGCATTTAGTTTAATAGACTAGATGATTGACGTTAACTACAGAAGAAGCACCGGCTAACTCCGTGCCAGCAGCCGCGGTAATACGGGGGGTGCGAGCGTTAATCGGAATAACTGGGCGTAAAGGGCACGCAGGCGGTGACTTAAGTGAGATGTGAAAGCCCCGGGCTTAACCTGGGAATTGCATTTCATACTGGGTCGCTAGAGTACTTTAGGGAGGGGTAGAATTCCACGTGTAGCGGTGAAATGCGTAGAGATGTGGAGGAATACCGAAGGCGAAGGCAGCCCCTTGGGAATGTACTGACGCTCATGTGCGAAAGCGTGGGGAGCAAACAGGATTAGATACCCTGGTAGTCCACGCTGTAAACGATGTCGATTTGGGGGTTGGGCTTTAAGCTTGGCGCCCGTAGCTAACGTGATAAATCGACCGCCTGGGGAGTACGGCCGCAAGGTTAAAACTCAAATGAATTGACGGGGGCCCGCACAAGCGGTGGAGCATGTGGTTTAATTCGATGCAACGCGAAGAACCTTACCTACTCTTGACATCCAGAGAACTTTCCAGAGATG
>NZ_ALJP01000010.1:0-7730 GCF_000287615.1 Haemophilus sputorum HK 2154 | reverse complement strand
ATAAGTCTGAGAGTAAAAACACTCTGATTTTAGTATCGCAAAAAAACTTTCAATCACCGCATTATCATAGCAATTTCCTCGGCGGCGCATACTTTGCACGGCTTTACCCTCCAACATCTTTACCCATTCCGCCGAGCCATACAATACACCTTGGTCGCTATGAATAATCGGGTACTCTGTCGGTTTAAGCCGACTAAGCCCTTGTTCTAACATCTTTTTACCAATGAAAACTTCGGGCGTGTCGCAAAGTTATAGGCAATAATTTCTCGGTTAGCCAAGTCCATCAACGGTGAAAAATAAAGCTTTTCTTGCCCAACCTGAAATTCCGTTACATCCGTTATCTGTTGTTGCCACAATGCGTAGATCAACATCGCTCTTTCCTTTTGCCATCGCAAAACGGTTTGCACTTAATGCAAGAAGACTGGTCGCACCAATTTGAATAAAATGACGTCTGTTCATCATAAAAACGCCACAAAAATTTTGAAAAAGTAGGCGGATAGAAATCCGCCCACATAAACATTTTTATCCTATTTTAAGATCATTCAAAACTATTTTAATAGCTTGAGTTAATTAAAACCTCTTCGCCATAGCCACCTAAAGTTGGCATTGGCTGGTAAGTTGAGTTTGCTGCACGCATTAGACGAATACCACGAATACCCGCTTCTTTCGCAGCTAAAATATCATCATCGCTGTCGCCATAGTGGATAGTGACTTTATGAGCAATAATACCTGGGGTTTTATTATATTTTGTTGTACGTTCACGACCGCCCATAAATTCCACTGGATGCATATTTTTAATATCAAATGCTTTTTGTAATACAGAGGTTACGCCATCGGTTTTACCTGCTGTACGACCCGTAATAAAGTAAATCTGATCGCCACGCTCTTGGTGCATTTTGATTAAATCTGCACCAATTTGTTTTGGAATTGAGTAATTATCGCACCCTGCATTTACTTCATTCCAGAAGTCTTGATTTTTTAAGTAATCTTGTTTGCCTGGTGAGTATTTTTGCTGACCGTAGTAGAAGCAAGGGCTACTAAATAACACGGTGTCGTCAATGTCAAAGCTCACATTAATCGGTGCTTTGCCCTCTAATTCTTTTTTAATTTGATCAACTGAAATCCAGTGAATGGGTTGTTCAACCAACATTTCACGGGCGTTAGTGCCTGATTGAGTGTAAGGCTCAGTTTTAGACGCAAATGCTGGCATCATTAAACTACCGATAACGATTGCTAATGAGAGTTTAGTTAATTTGTTCATAAAGAATCCTCTTTTTTATAATTGAAATAAGCGGTCAATTCTTCGCAAAAATTTGCAAAAAATTGACTGCTTGATGGGTTTTAGTTTCTTACACGTACTTTATAATTTACCTTATTATTTTTAATAAGTTGTAAATTTACTGCACGTATTGGTTTTACTACCTGTCTTACTTTTTCAGGAATTTTTGCTTCAACTTGTTTTTTTATCGCTGTAGTAGCTTCCGCTTTAAAATGTATTTGGCGACTATGATGATTTTTCATCTCAGTACGAGATTTCACACCTTTGACTACAACTGTATCCTGTGTTGCATTCACGCCAGCATTAGTTGCTGTTTGCTGATGTTTAGCATTAACCTCTAATTTTGCATCCGCTTTCACACCTGCAATGGAACCGTTATTCCAGTCATTTTTTGCTGCTTCTGCCCACTTATCTGTAGTTGGTACAGCAAGTTTACCACTACCATTCGCAGCAAGGCTTACACTTACTTCATTGACTTTATTGACTAATTGCTCACTGTGAGAGTCGCCTGAAATCGTACCGCTTGCGTGGTTAGCATTGACAGAGCCACCGATAAATTTCGCATCACCACCAGCATTGATCTTAGCTGTATCGGTGTTGAGAGTGGTTTCGGTATGTGTTTCATTACGCACCACATTTACAGTAAGATGACCGCTACCTGAAGACGGAGCCCATTTTTGCTCAGCCACGCCACCGCCTAGTTTTAAGCCTACTGAAACATCAGTTTTGTTCACGCTATCTGTTGCTGCCGTTAAGGCTAAATTGCCTTTGCCCGCATTAAGATTGAGCTGTTCAGAGGTTGAGATCACGCCTTTTAAATTCACTCCGTTTTGAGCTTGAATGCTCACATTTTTACCATTTACTGCCACACCTGTGTGCGTTTGGCTGTTTTCGGTGTTTACGCCTACATTTGCATTAAAGCCTGCATTTGCTACTTTAGCTCCAATATTCACGCCTGTTGCCACGGAGGCTGCCACATTTTGAACGTGATTATTGCCGGCTGTAATGTTCACACGTTTGCCAGAAAGTTGAGCATTTTCAACCGCTTGCACGTTTGTGCCTTGCAAGTTCAATACGCCTTGTGTTTGCACATTTACGTTTTTACCCGCAATGGTATTCATCACCGCTTGGCTTTGGTTGCCGTTTTTACCATTTGCAGAAAGGCTTAAATCAATAGATGGAACTGCTGCACCTGCTGATGGCACAACCATTGCACCAACACCTACTTTCGCTTCAAAACCACCACCTGATTGGGTTTTACTGCTTGTTGCTTGGCTGAATTGAGCACTTTGAGCTTGAATATTCACATTTTCACTTGCGTTAATATTTGCTTGGCTATTAAATTTGCCTGTGTGAATGTTCACGTTTTTCGCATTAATTGAGCCTTGCACGGCATTGCTTTCTTGGCTAACAGATTGATTGTAATTTGCTCCTACTTTTGCTGCAACGTTAAAGCGTTGGAAATCAGAGGTATTTGCTGAAACGCCTACACTCGCCCCAGCTGAAAGGCTGTTTTTCTCAACACTATTTGCAACTGCTACAAGTTGATGGCTGCTTGAATTAAATTGTGCCGTTTCTCCTGCGCTGTATTGGGTAGCATTATCTTGAATGTGGTTTGCATTCACGCTGATATTTTTGCCTGCTTGTAACTGCGTTGCGGTATGCGTTGTGTTTGAAGCGGTTTCGTGCCCACCTTTTGCAGCAAGTTCCGCTTCCACGCTGAAAGCTTTGGATTTATCAATGCTCGCAGATACGGTGAGATCAACATTCACATTATTGCCAAAGCTATTTGTGCTATTTTTTGCCGTCGTGTGAAGTACCTCTTTCGCATTTTCTTGGATATTTCCGCCTGCTTGCACTTGGCTGCCTTGATGCTCAATGCGATTTGCATTAAGTTTTACATCATTTGCCGCTGAAAGTTTGCTTGCTTGGGCTTTGTTTTCCACGCTTGAATTTAAGGAATGAGCTACGCCAACACCTAAAGTGGCACTTAATTTGTTCTCGGTTACGGTGCCGCTCAAACCAACATTTACTTCGTTTTTCACGCTGTTGTTAATGCTTTGATTTTGAGCCGCTTGTGTCGTGATTTTATCTGCGTTAATGACTAAATTGCCGTGAGTTGCCGCCACTTCACTACCTGAAACAGTCACAGTTTTTGCATTCAATGCTACATCGTTACCTTTTACGCTTGAACCTGTATGCGTTGTTGTGTGACTATTTTGGCTGTTATTGTAAACGTTCAAGCCCAAGTGGAATTTACCTTCTGCATTTACAGCATCTGCTTTTTTCTCTTTGCTGATTTCAACATCTGCATCCACGCTTGGCTTACCTTTGTTATTATCAAGGTTGAGATTTGCGGTTAAATGCCCGTGTTGGAATGATGTTTTGAGGCTGTCGAAACCGCCCGCGAAACTAAAACCAGCCTTACTTGATTCCGTACGAACGTGGTTAGCTGCACCTTTCACTTCAATACCACTTTTTGCTGCAATATCGAGCAACCCTGCAGATTGCACGGTTGAGCCCACAATGCTCACGTTTTTGTTGGTAGAAAGTTGGAGATTTGATTCTGATTTTAAGGTTGAACCTTTTGCAGTAGAGGTATGTGTATAGCTACTTTGGCGAGCCTTGGTGATATCAAAAATTGTACCTTGACGAGCGTAATCAACTGCAGTAGTTTTCGCTTGAGTGCTATCAATAACTAATGCACCTGCATTGCCTTTTACCACGCCATTACCACCCGTTACGACACGGCTGCCTGAAATATGCACACCACGGCTTGCATCTAAAGTCGCATCGCCTTTCACAGTAACATCTGCTCCATGCACGGTTTCCGCACTTCTACCCGTGCCCACGGTTTTCGAGCCAGCTAAACCGCCCCAGAAACGCATATCATCGCTGAGGTTATAACTTTCACTAGATTTCTCTGAACCGAATGAGAGCGAACCACTGTTTTTCGCGAGCAATACACCATCCACATTTGCCACTACGCCTGTTAAATGCACATCGCCTTTACCACCTAAAATAAGATCTTGTTCGGTTGTTAATTCTGTTGCAGTGTAGTGTTGTACGCTACTATCTTGGCTGCTTAAACCTGTTTTTAAACGTGCAGTCTCATTTTTAAATTCAGCACGAGCCGTTTGAGTGGTAGTGGCTTTTGCACCACGTAAATTCACGCCTTGTTCGCCATAAATAGCGGTCGTTTTTGCGGAAACTTTTGCACCTTCAGTGGTCACTTTGCCTTCGGTTGCTTCAATGTTTACGCTATCTCCTGCAATCGTAGTACGGTGTGTGGTTTCAACACGGCTGCTTTCTTGTTCATTACGATACCACGCACCTTTGCTTTGGTTTTTGCTATGTTCATGTAAATTCACGGTTTTTTCTGCACCTAAATGTACATTGCCACCGCGAATATTGCTATTTTTGGCTTGAATATCTGCTCCTGAAATGTTCAATTTACCGCTGACATTCACATTAAATTGCTCAGTTTGCACACGGGTTGCTTGGTAGCTTTCACTTGAGCCACTTTGATGTTCACGAGCTTGTACGCCATTTTGATGTGTAATTTTTGCTTTACCACGATCTGTATGGCGACTAATTCTACCGTTTAAGTTTGCATTGCCTGCGGTAATATCCACTTCTTTTGCTTGTAAATCAGCCGCTTGAGCGGTGATAGTCGCTCGCTCATCGGTTGAATGAATACGAATTCTGCCTGCTTGAATACTACCCACGACTTTGCCATCTAGCACTTGACCTTTACGCTCTGTAGTTGTGATTTTAAGCGTGCCATTGTCTTCACGTGCAATTTTATTTTTGCCCGTAATCACATTCACCCCTTCGCTGGTGGTAATTTGACCGCCAACGGTCACTTGCGGGGCGATTAAATCAATTTCGCCAGAACTGGTAATTTTGCCGCTGGTGCTTAACGCGTTATCGCCTGTTGCATCATAGCCTTTAAGTTTACCCTCTGCGACTTGCGGTTTACCTACCACAAGCGAAGCACGAGGCGTATTAATAAAACCGCCTCCTTCCACGCTAATGCCGTTCGGGTTTGCTAATACATAATCGGCTTTATCACCAAAGATTTCTTGCTGACCTGCAATTTTAGATGGGTTGCGACTCACTACTTCATTAAGAATCACTTTTGCGGATTGGGTTTTGAGATTTGGGTTAGCGTTTAGATCGCCTGCAAGTTGAGATTTACCATTTTGGCGAGCATTGTTTAGCACAGCACCAGATTTATCTACGTTAAACTTATCATATCGGTTATGCGATAACCCTGCGGCACTTGGATTGGCGATATTGATAATTTCAATGCCTTGTTTTTTGCTAATTTGTGTGTTGGCATCTGCCGCACTGATTTCTGCAAAAGCAGATTGCCCCGCAATGCTGAATGCAATGGCGAGCGAAATTTTGCTTAAAGAGTAAGTTTTAGACATTTTGTACCTCGTAAAATGGAACATAACTAAATAAGAAATGCTCGTATTAAAACAAAAATTAACAGGTTAGACCAGTCATTTATGGAGTAAAAATGTGATCTGCTTCACAAAAAAATAATTTATTGAGTAAAAAATCAAGTGTGCATTAGTGTAATAAGCTTAGAATTTATAGCTGATGCTTCCCAACACTAATCGCTCTTGTTTGACACCATCAGTTTTCGAAAACAATCGCCCCATTGCCCATTCAAGGTTAGCTTGAAAGGTTTTCTGCTCCCAATTCAACCCAACGGCATAAGCAAAGGCTTGTTCTCGCTGAGCATTCGCTTGTGTTGATTTTTGTACGCCAAAATCAATGCCAACGTAAGGCAAAAATGTACCGAGTTCGGTTGCTTTTACCCACGCAATATCGTTGTGTAAAACAATATTTTTCTCTGCCGACAAACTTAAATCATTCAAGCCACGTACGCGATAATGCCCCGTCAAATCTTCCTGTTTAATCGAAGGCAAATAATCGTGGCTATATTGTGCTGTAAGCTGGTGAGAATGGCGAAAAAGTTGCTCTCCAATTGATTGGTAGCGATTAAATTTCAGCTCAAAATTCCAACGGCTAAAACGATCTTCTGGCTGGTTTTCGCCTTTATTTCGCCCTTGTTCATAGTGGAAATCAGTAACAAAAGTGGCATTTTCAAACAGCTGCAAATGATTTAGCCCAATAGAAATGCTCGTTAATTTAGGACTTTGAAGATCTAAAACCACATCATCCAGTCGGTTTTTGCTGTTAATTTTCTCGATCTGCGTGGAAAATGTTGAAATATGGTTAGAACCACGATGGAAAACATAATCTGCGGTTAATCCCGTTTGGAGAGTTTGCCCTTTTTGTTGCAGGCTTAATGTCTGAAGTGAGAGCGGCGTTTTAAATTGGGAAATAGAAGCAAAGCCACTGAATGTCCAATAACCATAAGGTAAGGAATAATAGAGCAATGCCGAGCGGCTAAATTGATGACGAGATTTTAGTGTATGCGAACCGCTTAGATAAAGCGTATCTGATAAGCCAAAAGGATTCCCAATGCTAACTGAAGAACGTGCCTGCCAACGATCGTAGGTTCTTGACGCGTAATTATCCAATCCAATTGAACCATTGAAACGAGAAATTGGTTCGTTCGTAAATTTCAGTTTAACTTCGCCATTTTTAGCTGGCAAAACATCAACAGAAACGCTGTTTCCCGTGATGCGATTCGCTTGGTCAAGTGCTTGGTCAAGATCTTGCACTTTCAGCGGTTTACCTATCGCATTTGGTAAAATTTGGCTTAAATTAAACCGCTTGTTATCGCTTTCTATAGCAGCAATTTTGCCCTCAAATACGTGCAGGGTTAAAACGCCTGATTGATCGTCTTCAAACTGAAAAGGGTTGTGAATGTAGCCTTTTCTCACATAGGCTTGAGTAAGTTGTTGACTCAGCTGATTAAGACGAGCTTCATTCAAACATTCGCCCGATTTAGGCGCAAAAGGCATTGGATCAATAAGCGTTATTCCTTTAAATTTTACACCTTGATAATCTAAACAAATTTGCGAGAAATCGCCATTTTCAACCACTTGAGAAGTAGATTGGAATTGATGTTGTTCTAACCAACGTTGTTGATTTTGGCTCTGTAGATCAGCAAATTGCTGTTTAGATTGTTGGAGCGATTGGGTGATATCATCAGCCCAAACATTTGATGAAAAAAAAGTAAGAAGAAAGGAAAAAGCAAGTTTATTCATAGCAGCGATAAAATAAAAAATATGATCTGCCCCCCAAAAGTTGGACAGGTTAGTTAACTTAAATATTGAGCTCGGTATTGCACTGGGCTCAATCCTTTGAAAGCAAGTTTAATGCGTTTTTGGTTGTAATACACTAAATATTCTTCAATTTCAGCCTGTAATTCAGCAATTGAATGATAAGTCTGAGAGTAAAAACACTCTGATTTTAGTATCGCAAAAAAACTTTCAATCACCGCATTATCATAGCAATTTCCTCG